>NZ_JACHCX010000002.1:356254-524923 GCF_014207295.1 Streptomyces sp. AK010 | reverse complement strand
GGGGCCGACGGACCTGAACGCGCCGGGGCACCTGCACAGGCCGACGGACCTGAACGCGCCGGGGCACCTGCACAGGCCGACGGACCTGAACGCGCCGGGGCACCTGCACAGGCCGACGGACCTGAACGCGCCGGAGAGGCCGGGCACGCCGAAAGCCCGGGCACGCCGAAAGGCCTCCCGCACCACGGATGGCGGGAGGCCCTTCGTCAGGCAGATGACCGACCGGAGGTCAGGAGGCCTTGGCCTTCTCCTCGGTCTTCTCCTTCGGCGCGGCGGCGACCGGGGCCGGCTTGGCGGCCTCGTAGAACTCCTCGCGCGGCGTCTCCATGGCGCCGAGCGAGACGACCTCGCGCTTGAGGAACATCGCCAGGGTCCAGTCGGCGAAGACGCGGATCTTGCGGTTCCAGGTCGGCATCGCCAGACCGTGGTAGCCACGGTGCATGTACCAGGCGAGACGGCCCTTGAGCTTGATCTTCATCTTGCCCATGACGATCATCGCGACGCCCTTGTGGAGGCCGAGACCGGCCACCGCGCCCTTGTTGGCGTGGGCGTAGTCCTTCTGCGGGAAGCCCCGCATGCCGGACACCACGTTGTCGCCGAGGACCCGGGCCTGGCGCAGCGCGTGCTGGGCGTTCGGCGGGCACCAGGCGTTCTCGTTGCCCGCCTTGCGGCCGACGAGGTCCGGGACCTGGGCGTTGTCGCCGGCGGCCCAGATGTAGTCGGTGCCCTTGACCTGGAGGGTCGGCTCGCAGTCGACGTGACCGCGAGGGCCCAGCGGCAGGCCGTAGCGGGCCAGGGCCGGGTTGGGCTTGACGCCGGCGGTCCAGACGATGGTGTTGGAGTCGACCTCGAGGCCGTTCTTCAGCACCACGTGGCCGTCGACGCAGGAGTCCATGGAGGTGGACAGGTAGACCTCGACGCCGCGGCCCTCGAGGTGCTCCTTGCCGTACTTGCCGAGCTTGGGACCGACCTCGGGGAGGATCTTGTCGGCGGCGTCGACCAGGATGAAGCGCATGTCCTCACGGGACACGTTCTTGTAGTACTTCGAGGCGTCCCGGGCCATGTCCTCGACCTCGCCGATGGTCTCCGCACCGGCGAAACCGCCGCCCACGAAGACGAAGGTGAGCGCCTTGCGGCGGATCTCCTCGTCGGTGGTGGAGTCGGCCTTGTCGAGCTGCTCGAGGACGTGGTTGCGCAGGCCGATGGCCTCCTCGACGCCCTTCATGCCGATGCCCTGCTCCGCGAGGCCGGGGATCGGGAAGGTGCGGGAGACCGCGCCGAGCGCGATCACCAGGTAGTCGAAGGGCAGCTCGTAGGCCTCGCCGACCAGCGGGGAGACCGTGGCGACCTTGCGGTCCTGGTCGATGGTGGTGACCCGGCCGGTGAGAACCTCCGCCTTGGGCAGCACACGTCGCAGCGGGACGACGACGTGGCGCGGGGAGATGTTGCCGGCGGCGGCTTCGGGGAGGAAGGGCTGGTAGGTCATGTACGACCGGGGGTCGACGACCGTGACGGTCGCCTCGCCGTAGCGCATCTTCTTCTGGATGCGCCGAGCTGCGTACAGGCCTACGTACCCACCGCCTACTACGAGGATCCTGGGACGCTCCGTGGTGCTCATGCCATCGAGTATCCACCCGTCTCAGGGGGGTGGCTCGTGCGCCCCTTCACAAGCTCGGGTGGGGTGTGTGTTATCCTCCGCGACCCACGTGATCCAGGTCATGGTGACAACCGGGCTCCTTTGTGCACCCCGGAGCGTTGTCAATGCCGCGTGAGCTGCCTCTCTGTGCCTGAGGAGCCTCCGTGAGGCACTCCCCGAGCGCCACTCCGAGCAGCTTCCCGACCCCCTCCATACCATGCTTCTGAACATGTTCAAAGGGCCGTTCAGTCCCCGGACGGGTCAACGGGGCCCCTCTCATCGCCCAGGAGGACCGAATTCCTTGTGAAGAACTTCACGAACTTTCCCGACGGGCTGTCGCCCGGGGGTCCCTCCGGACCCCCGGAACGCGCTCATTCGTGATCCATGCCTGCTCAGAAGCGGGCTACGCGACCGACCATGCGATGCCGTCGAGGATGTCGTGCTCGCTCACGACGACCTCCTGCGCGCCGATCCGCTCCATGATCGACAGGAGCACGAGGGCACCCGCCCCGATCACGTCGACCCGGCCCGGGTGCATGGAGGGCACGGCCGCGCGCTCGGCGTGGGTGGAGCGCAGCAGCCACTCGGTGATCTCCCGGACCTTTTCGTGGGAGACGCGGGAGTGGTGGATGGCCTCGGAGTCGTACTCGGGCAGTTCCTGCGCGATCGCCGACACGGTCGTCACGGAGCCGGCGAGGCCGACCAGCGTGCGCGCCTCGCGCAGCGGAACCGTCTGCTCGGCGAGGTCGAGCGCGGCCTCGATGTCGGCCCGCATCGCCGCGATCCGCTCCTCGGAGGGCGGGTCGCTCACCACCCCGTCCCGGACCAGGTGCCGCTCGGTCATGCGCACGCAGCCGACGTCCACCGAGCGGGCCGCCCGGACCTGGTCGTCGCCCACGACGAACTCGGTCGAACCGCCGCCGATGTCCACGACCAGGTAGGGCTTCGGGAGGTGGTCGCCCCCGGCGAGTTCCTTGGTGGCGCCGGTGAAGGAGAAGGCGGCCTCCTGGTCCCCGGAGATCACCTCGGGCTCGACGCCCAGGATGTCCAGCACGCCGCGCACGAACTCGTCCCGGTTCCCGGCATCCCGGGAGGCGGACGTCGCCACGAACCGCAGCCGCTCCGCCCCGTGCTCCTTGATGATCGCGGCGTACTCGCGGCACGCCGCGAAGGTCCGCTGGAGCGCCTCGGGCGCGAGCCGGCCGGTGCGGTCGACACCCTGCCCGAGCCGCACGATCGTCATCCGGCGGTCCAGGTCGACGAGCTCGCCGGTGCTCGGGTCGGCGTCGGCGACCAGGAGCCGGATGGAGTTCGTACCGCAGTCCACGGCGGCGACACGGGTCACTGGGCGTCCTCCTCGGCGGTCGTCACACAGGCGCCCTTGCGCCACCACTGAGGCAGCATCGCCAGCGCCTCGTCGCCCAGCGGGTTCACGCCCGGCCCCGCGGCCAGCGAGTGGGCCACCAGGACGTGCAGGCACTTCACCCGGTCCGGCATGCCGCCCGCGCTCGGGAAGTTCTTCAGCTCCTCGATCTCGTCGCGCCGCCGGACGTAGTCCTCGTGCGCGGCCCGGTAGGCCGCCGCGAGCTCCGGGTCCGAGGCCAGCCGCTCGGTCATCTCCTTCATCACGCCGTTGGCCTCCAGCGTGCCGATGGCCGAGTTCGCCTTCGGGCACGTCAGGTAGTACAGCGTGGGGAACGGCGTGCCGTCCGGCAGCCGCGGGGCCGTCTCGACGACGTCGGGCTGTCCGCACGGGCAGCGGTGCGCGATCGCGCGCAGACCGCGCGGAGGCCGACCGAGCTGCTGCCTGAAGGCCTCGACGTCGGCGTCGGTGGGCTCGGTGCGCGGGGTGGTCGGCGGGGGCGTTTCCATGACTGTCTTCAGGCTGTCTTTCTCTGGGTTCAGGTCACTGAGCGGGACTCGGGTCACCGGCCGGCGGCGTCGGCCTTGTCGACCCCGTCCCACACGTTCGAGTACCAGGGGCGGTCGGCCGCCCCGAGGTCGGTGCGCGACTGCTTCGCCGCGTGCGGGTCGACGACGATGAAGCCCGTCTCCCCCGGCATGACGTAGTGCAACCGCTGCCGGATCTGCTGCTCGGCGTACGCGTCGTCCTGCCAGCGCGCCTTCAGGTCGCGCAGCCGTTCGACGCGCTCGCGGGCCTGCTGCTGTTCGCGCTGGAGGTCGTCGATCTCGGCGCGCTGCGAGACGTACTCCCGCATCGGGTAGGCCAGGGCCACGATCAGCGAGCACAGCACCAGGGCGAGCAGCGCGGCCCGGCCGGTCAGCCGCGAGCGGCGGGCCTGGCGCTTGGTCTGGGAACGGTAGACCCGGGCCGCGGTCTGCTCACCGAGCAGCCGGATCCTGGTCGCGGTGGAGAACCGGTCCCGGTCCTTCACGGCCATCTGTCCGCCTCCCGCTCCACCGTCATACGCGCGTACGTCCCCGGACACGGTACGGGACCGAGTACGGGGACGTACGTACGACTGGCTTAGGCTTGACCCGCCGAGGTTCAGCCCTTGAAGCGCGGGAAGGCGCTGCGGCCGGCGTAGACCGCGGCGTCGTCGAGGATCTCCTCGATGCGCAGCAGCTGGTTGTACTTGGCGACGCGCTCGGAGCGGGCCGGGGCGCCGGTCTTGATCTGGCCGCAGTTGGTGGCGACGGCCAGGTCGGCGATGGTGACGTCCTCGGTCTCGCCGGAGCGGTGCGACATCATGCACTTGAAGCCGTTGCGCTGGGCCAGCTCGACGGCGTCCAGCGTCTCGGTGAGCGAGCCGATCTGGTTGACCTTGACCAGGAGCGCGTTGGCCGCGCCCTCCTCGATGCCGCGGGCGAGGCGCTCGGGGTTGGTGACGAACAGGTCGTCACCGACGAGCTGGACCTTGTCACCGAGCTTGGCGGTGATGGTCTTCCAGCCCTCCCAGTCGTCCTCGAACAGCGGGTCCTCGATGGAGACGAGCGGGTACGCGTCGACGAGCTCCGCGTAGTACTCGGTCATCTCGGCCGCCGAGCGCTGCTTGCCCTCGAAGGTGTAGACGCCGTCCTTGTAGAACTCGGAGGCGGCGACGTCGAGCGCCAGGGCGATCTGCTCGCCGGGGGTGTAGCCGGCTTCCTTGACGGCCTCGAGGATGAGGTCGAGGGCCTCGCGGTTGGAGCCGAGGTTCGGGGCGAAGCCGCCCTCGTCGCCGAGGCCGGTGGCCAGGCCCTTGCTCTTCAGGACCTTCTTCAGCGTGTGGTAGACCTCGGCACCCCAGCGCAGGGCCTCGGAGAAGGACTCCGCGCCGATCGGGGCAATCATGAACTCCTGGATGTCCACGTTGGAGTCGGCGTGCGAGCCGCCGTTCAGGATGTTCATCATCGGCACCGGCAGCAGGTGCGCGTTGGGGCCGCCCAGGTAGCGGAACAGCGGCAGGTCGCTGGCCTCGGAGGCGGCGTGGGCGACGGCGAGCGAGACGCCGAGGATGGCGTTGGCGCCGAGGGAGCCCTTGTTGTCGGTGGCGTCCAGGTCGAACATCGCCTGGTCGATCAGGCGCTGCTCGGTGGCGTCATAGCCGACCAGCTCCGGGCCGATCTGCTCGATGACCGCGAGGACGGCCTTCTCCACACCCTTGCCGAGGTAGCGGTTCGAGTCGCCGTCGCGGAGCTCGATGGCCTCGAAGGCGCCCGTGGAGGCGCCGGACGGGACGGCGGCACGACCGGTGCTGCCGTCGTCGAGGCCGACCTCGACCTCGACCGTGGGGTTGCCTCGGGAGTCCAGGATTTCCCGGGCTACGACGACGTCGATGGACGGCACGAGCATCTCCTTCTTATGTGACGCGGTGACGCGGGTCGCGTGGACCCGGCGAGGTGCGGGCCCGGTGGCTCGCGACATGAGCCTAACCGGCTCGGAGCGATCGGCCACCGGGTCGCCCACCCCATGGACAGAACCGAGAGTAAATTGTTTCCGAACGGAACAAAGCCGGTCGCCGAAAAGACCCCGCCCCGGTGCGTACGGGGGATGACGCACCGGGGCGGGGAGCCTGCGGACCCTGGGCGGGTCCGGGCGGGCCGGGACCCTGGCGGGCCCGGTGGGCCGCTGCTTACTTCAGGTGCAGCTGCTGGCCCGGGTAGATGAGGTCGGCATCGGTGACGATGTCCTTGTTCAGCTTGAAGAGCTTCTCCCAGCCGCCCTTGACCTTCTTGTCCTCGGCGATCGAGCTGAGGGTGTCACCCTTGACGACCTTGTACTCGCCGTCGCCCTTCTTGACCTTCTTGCCGGTCGGGGTGGTGACGGTCTTCTTGGCCGCCGGACGCTCGTCGGAGCGGGAGGCCGGCTGCTGGGTCTCGCGGGACTCGGTGCTCTGCTGGCTCTGCTCGGAGGAGCTGCCGGAGTCGCTCGAGGAGCCGCCGGTGTAGCCGGCGCTCGACAGGCCCTTGCCGCAGACCGGCCAGGCGCCCTTGCCCTGGCTCGCCAGGACCTTCTCGGCGACCTGGATCTGCTGGTCCTTGCTGGCCTGGTCGGCGGTCGAGGCGTACTGGGTGCCGCCGTACGCGGACCAGGTGGAGGCGGAGAACTGCAGACCGCCGTAGTAGCCGTTGCCGGTGTTGATGGACCAGTTGCCGCCGGACTCGCACTGGGCGACGGCGTCCCACTCGGAGGCCGTGGCGGCGGAGGCGTTGCCGGCCGCCATCAGCGGGGCGGCGACGGCGGCACCGGCGACACCCGCGACGGCGATGGCACGGGTGGCCTTGGACGGACGGCGGTGCTTGCCCTTGCTGGAAAACAGCATGGTGGATCCCCTCACCGACGCCTGCGAGGTGAGCTGTCGGGTTCGGGCCGGTTGAGTTGCCCGGCCGCGTCCCTCCCGGGACACGGCTTCACCCCAAGCCCTTCCGGCACAACTGTCCGGTCGGGCACCTACCTTGGGTCCCCCGCTCCTGCCTACGGCGCTTGACGCGACGACTGTTCCCGTACGGCCGCTGGCAGGATTCGGCGTTGCGGCAGCCGGGGCTCGCGGTGGCGAGCGGTCATGACCGTAGACACGCGATCCACGGAATTTCAAAGACGATCAGGGCTTCTGAGATCTATCTCTCACGGGCCGCAAACAGGACATTAGCCGCGAAACATGACGCTAACTCGCGCCGTTCGAGGGCGACTTCCACCCCCGTTTCCGCACTGCCCGAACGGCTACTTCTCGCCCCCTTCGCCCTCCACCGTGAGCTTCTGACCGGGATGGATGAGGTTCGGGTCGGTACCGACGGCCTTCTCATTGCCGACGTAGAGCTCGTGCCATCCGCCGCTGACGTCAAGGGAGTCGGCGATGGACCAGAGACTGTCACCGACTCCCACGATGTAGTCGCCCTGGACGGCGTCGCCGGAGCCCTCGTCGCCGCGCGAGGCGTGACGGCCCGTGGACTCGTCCGAACGGCTGCTGTCGGACGGGAGGGATTCGTCGGCACTGGGGCCGCGGTGACGTCCGGAGCCGGTGTCGGTCAGCGCCGAGGACTCGTCACCCTCCCGCGACTTGCCGGACTCGCCGCTCTCGGGGGTGGCCGACGGGGAGCTGCCGGACCCCAGGTCCCGCGACGCGGAGTCGGTGGATTCAGGCGACTTGTCCGACTTGTTCTTTCCATCCTCCGTGTCCGACGTGTCGGACGGCGGCGGGGATGAGGAAGAGCTCGCGGAGGGCGACGACCCGAGCGAGTCGAGCAGGCCGGGCGAGTCCGTCGGAGCCGACGAGTCGGACGAACCGGACGCGCCGGAGTCCGAGTCCTTGCCCTGCTCGAGCCCGGAGAGCAGTCCGCAGGTGCGCCACGCGCCGACCCCCTGGTCGGCGAGGATTCTCTCGGCCACGGCTATCTGCTGGGAGCGGCTGGCCAGGTCGGCGCTCGCGGCGTAGTCGAGGCCGCCGTGGCTCTCCCAGTCCTCCTGGGACAACTGCAGGCCGCCGTAGTAGCCGTTGCCGCTGTTCTGGCTCCACGCGCCGCCGGTTTCGCAGTCCGCGACCCGGTCCCAGGTCGTGCCGTCGGCCGCACTGGCACCGGAGGCCCCGAGGAGCGGGATCGCGATGGCGGAGCCGGTCACTCCGGCCACCACGAGGAGAGCCGGAGCCTGGCGGGGGCGACGGTGCCGACCGTTCCCGGAGAGCATACGGAGACCTTTCGCGAGACAGCAGTGACCGACGCGGCGCGATTCCCCGCCGCGTTGATGGGTGAACGTATCGGCAGTCGATCACTTGTCACAAGTTCATGCCGCGCAGATCACGTGAAGATCACAGGTCTGATGTTTCGTCACCATCAGCCGGTGCTACCGGTGTGAACTCCACCGGCAGCGTGCGCAGCCCCCGCATGATGAGGCCGCCGCGCCACCGCAGCTCGGCCGGATCCGCGGCGAGCCGGAGGTCCGGGAGGCGGGTGAGCAGGGTCGAGAGCGCGGTCTGGCCCTCCAGACGGGCGAGCGGCGCGCCGAGGCAGTAGTGGATGCCGTGGCCGTAGCCGAGGTGCTGGTTGTCGCGGCGGGAGAGGTCCAGCACGTCCGGATCGGCGAACCGCTCCGGGTCCCGGTCCGCGGCGGCCAGGACCACGAGGACGGGGTCGCCGGCCTCGATGCGCTGCCCGCCGAGGGTGAGGGACTGCGTGGCGAACCGCCAGGTGGCGAGTTCGACCGGGCCGTCGTACCGGAGGAGTTCCTCGACGCCGGTCTCCAGGAGGCCGGTTTCCCCGGCGGCGAGGGAGCCCTGGAGCCGTGTGCGCTGTTCGGGGTGGGTGAGCAGGGCGTAGGTGCCGTTGCCGATCAGGTTCACGGTCGTCTCGAAACCGGCGAACAGCAGAATGAAGGCCATGGCCGCCGCCTCGTTCTCGGTGAGGTGCTCACCATGGTCGGACGCGCGGATGAGACCGGAGATGAGGTCCTCGCCGGGGGCGGCTTCGGTGGGCAGCGCCTCCCGCTTGCGGTGGATGAGCTCGGCGAGGTAGCCGCGCATCTTCTTCACGGACCGCGCGACGCCGCCCCGGGGGCCGCCCTGGTGACGGATCATCATGCCCGCCCAGTCGCGGAAGTCGTCCTGGTCCTCGCGCGGGACGCCGAGCAGGTCGCAGATGGCGTAGATGGGGAGCGGGAACGCGAACTCGTGGATCAGGTCGGCGGACCCCTTCTCCGCGAACCCGCCGATGAGGGTGTCGGTGAGCTCCTGCACCCGCGGCGCGAACTCGGCGACCCGGCGGGGCGTGAACGCCTTGGACACCAGCCGCCGCAGCCGGGTGTGGTCCGGGGGGTCGATGTTGAGCAGATGCGTCATCAGCTCGGCCTTGCGCTCCCCGGGGATCCCGGTCTTGCCCTTGGCGTGCGCCGGTTCGTCGTGATGGGCGGGGTTCTTGGAGAGCCGGTGGTCGGCGAGCGTCTGCTTGGCGTCGGCGTACCGCGTGACCAGCCAGGCCTCCACACCGCTGGGGAGCCGCGTCTTGTGGACGGGGCTGTGCTCGCGGAGCCAGGCGTAGGCGGGGTAGGGGTCGCTCGCGAACTCCCAGGTGAAGAGGTCTGGAGCGGTCGCGGGTGTGCGGGGCTGGGGCTGGTCGGTCACGGCTCGACGGTATCCGGCTTCCGGGAGCGCTCTTGCCTCGGTCGCGGCTGGGCCGGGCTTCCCCGGAGCTGTTCCGTCCTCCTGGCTCCCGGCCCCCAGCTTCGGCTCCCGGCTCCCGGCCCCCAGCTTCGGCTCCCGGCTCCCGGCCCCCAGCTTCGGCTCCCGGCTCCCGGCCCCCAGCTTCGGCTCCCGGCTCTCGGCTCCCGGCCCCCAGCTTCGGCTCCCGGCTCCCGGCCCCCAGCTTCGGCTCCCGGCTTCGGCTCCTGGCTCCCGGCTCCCGGCTCCCGGCCCCCAGCTTCGGCTCCCGGCTCCCGGCCCCCAGCTTCGGCTCCCGGCTTCGGCTCCTGGCTCCCGGCCCCCAGCTTCGGCTCCCGGCTTCGGCTCCCGGCTCCCGGCCCCCAGCTTCGGCTCCTGGCTCCTGGCTCCTGGCTCCTGGAGCCCGCGTCTCCGTCCCCGGGCCGCTCAGCCCTCGGCGCCCTCGGCGTCCCTGATCGCGTCCCGGTACGCGCGGGCCGCCGCTCTCAGGGCCGCCTCCGGGTCGACGCCCTCCGACTCGGCGCGGACGGCCAGGGCCAGGAGGTCGTAGCCGATGCCCGCCACGGGCGGGAGGGGTATGTCCAGGCTCGCCGTGCGGACACGGGAGGCCAGTTTGGCGGCGAGGGCCAGGCCGGGCTGGCCGAGGGGGATGCCCTCGGTGATCGAGGTGCGCTGCTTCTCGACCGCCTTGGTGCGCAGCCAGTGCTCCTTGACCTCCTCGGGGGTGGTGGCCGTCGCGTCGCCGAAGACATGCGGATGGCGGTGGATCAGCTTGGCGACGATGCCGCCGGCCACATCGTCGATGGAGAAGGGCTCCTCCCCGTCCTCCGGGCGGCCCTCCTCGGCGATGCGGGCGTGGAAGACGACCTGGAGGAGGACGTCGCCGAGCTCCTCGCGCAGTTCGTCGCGGTCACCCTCCTCGATCGCCTCGACGAGTTCGTACGCCTCCTCGATGCCGTACTTGGCCAGACCCTCGTGGGTCTGCTGGGAAGACCACGGGCATTCGGCACGGATGCGGTCCATGACCTGGACCAGATCGAGGAGCCGGGCGCCCGGCAGGTCGTAGGAGGCGGGCAGCAGCTCCAGCTCGGGCATGGCGATACGGCCGGTGCCGGCGAGGCGGGCCAGGCCGTCCGTGAGGACCGGTTCGCCCTCGCCGGTCGCGACCACGACCAGCGTGTGTCCGCCGGCGCAGGCGTCGACCAGCTCCTGGGCGGTCGGGGACGCCTCGGCGACGGGGATCCCCGCCTCGCGCAGGTACGGCAGCTGCGGGTGCGTGCCGTCCGCGCACAGCACCCGGTCGGCCGCGTGCAGTGCCTGCCAGGCGGGCCAGGAGAGCAGGCCGGGGGCGACGCGGTGGCTGGTGGTGAGCAGGACGATGCGGCCGGGGGCGGCGGCCGCGTCGGGGGCGGTCCGCTCGGGTCCCGGGGTGGCGTCGGGGCTGTTGGCGTTCACGGTTCGAAGCTATCCCACGCCGCCGACAGCGCCCGAAGTTGTCCACAGGGCCCCGGAGGTCAGGTTGTCCACAGGGCCCGGCGGCCGGGCGTCCTACATGCCCTGCTGCGTCTGTGCCGCCGTGACGTCCCGTACCCACGGTGTCTTGGCGTCGGCGCGGCTGCTCTTCTGGACGTCCCAGGTGCCGTAGCGCGGGTTGAGGTCGACGTTCAGGTCCTTGGAGGCGTCGGAGAGGGCCTTCCAGAACTCGGGACGATCGGTGTTCGTGCCGAGCTTCTCGGCGAGCTTCTGGGCCTCCAGCTGGAGGCGGAGGTTCTCGTCGAGGCGCTGCGGCGGGATGCCGTACTGCTGGAGCCAGGTCGTCTCCAGCGCCTTCGCGCCGCCGGCCTGCTGTTCCAGTCCGGACCGCATCGCCTGGATCTCCTTGCGGGAGACGCTCACTCCGGCGTTCTCGGCGGCGCGGTGCAGCACCCGGTCCAGGACCAGGGTGTGCAGGGTGTCGCGGGTGAGGGTGCCGGTCCTGGCGATGACCTGCTGGTACTGCGCCTCGTCCTGTACGGCCGCCCGCTGGGCCGCGCGAACCTCGCCGACCCTCTCGTCCAGCTGCGAGACGGTGATCCGCTGGCCGCCCACCACGGCTGCCGCGCCGGGATGCGCGTCGTTCCCGCAGGCGGTGAGAAGGGGCGCCGCGGCGGCGATCGCGGCGGTGAGGACGAGCGCGGTGCGACGGCGGCGGTGCAAGGAAACCTCCCGAGGAGATTGTGCGACGGTGCACAAGGTCTTGCGATGATCGATGGTAGGCAGTGGCCAAGCTCTGGCCAACCCATTCGACCAACGATTCACCGGGACTTCCGGCACCGCCGCGCCTCACCCCGGACGGTCGTCAGCCGCGGACCTGCCCCAGCCACTGCAGCGTCCTGCGGATCTCCGCACCGAGCGGGTGCCCGGGGCCGTGGGTTCGCTCCACGTCGTGCAGCAGCCGGGCGAGGGTGTCGTGGGCGGCACCGCGGTCCCCGAGGGCGAGCTGGAGGTGCCCGATCCGGCGGCGGACGTCGTGCGCGAGCTCGGGTCCGCCTGCGGCGACGTACTGGTTCTCGTAATACGGCAGGACCGCCCGGTACTCGGCGAGCGCCGCGGCCGGTTCGCCCAGCTGTTCCAGGCACTGGGCGGCCTCGTAGCGGTGGCACAGGGCCTGTGGGTCGGCCTGGCCCGCCTCGGCGGCGCGTTCGTCGGCGAGGCGGCGCAGCTCGGGCAGGGCGCGCCGGTACTGGCCGTCGTCCAGGAGCGTCGCCGCGTACTGCTTGCGCAGGGTGCGCACGACCGGGGAGTGCGCCCCGTGCTGTTCGGCGGCGGCGGGCAGGATCGCCCCGAGGATGTCGACGGCCTGGGTGACACGGCCCTCGCCGAGGAGCCGTTTGACCTCGTCGACGGCGCGGGCGATGTCCGTCTGCCCCGGCGTCTCGGTGACGGGCGTGGCCGGCGTGGGCTGGGGCGCGGGGGTGCGCGCGCGGTCGGGCCAGGGGGCGTGTGGGCGCAGGAAGGGGCGGGTGGGATCGAGGGCCGCTCCGGTTGGCGTCCCGCGCGCGGGCAGGAGCAGCTCCAGGTGCTCGTAGACCTCCTGTGCGGAGGCGGGCCGGTGCTGCGGCTCCTTGGCCAGGAGGCGCAGGACGAGGGCCTCCAGGGCCTCGGGGACTTCGGGCCGGACGCGGCGTACGGGCAGCGGCGGCTCGTACAGGTGCCGGTGCAGGACGCCGAGGGCCGTGGAGCCGGAGAACGGCACGTCGCCGCTGAGCAGCTCGTGCAGGACCACACCGAGCGCGTAGAGGTCGGTGTAGGGGCCGACGGCGCCGCCCATCGCCTGCTCCGGGGCCATGTAGGCGGGCGAGCCGATGGGCGTGCCGGTGTGGGTGAGGCGGGTGGTGTCCGCGTCCATGACGGAGGCGACGCCGAGGTCGAGGACGGTGACCGTGCCGTCCTGCTTCACCATCACGTTCCGCGGCTTGAGGTCGCGGTGGACGATCGGCACCGCGTGCACGGCGCTCAGCACGGCGCACAACTGCGCGGCGACCGCGACCGCCCACTGCCACGGGTACGGAGTGTGCTCGGCGAGGTGGCCGGCGAGGTCGGCGCCGTCGATGTACTGCATGACGAGGAACAGCTCCTCGCCCTCACTGCCCGCGTCGTGCACCGTGACCAGGCCTGGGTGGTCGACCTGCGCGGTCACCCGGCACTCGCGCACGAAACGGCGCCGCAGTTCCTCCGCGTCCTGGCCGGCCACCTTGTCGGGGCGCAGCAGCTTCACCGCCACGCGCCGGTCGAGCCGTTGGTCGTACGCCGTCCAGACCTGGCCCATGCCGCCCTGCCCGAGGACGGCGGACAGTTCGTAGCGCCCGGCGACGACACGTCCTGCCGCCGCGGTCACCGTCCGCCCTCGTGGTTTCCGTCCCGCTGGCCTTCTCCCTCGTGCCGGCGCAGGTAGTCGCTGAGCTCGTCGAGTTCGGCGCGGACCTGGTCGATGCGGGCCGGGGCGGGGCGCTGGGGCGACGGGGGCGGCTGGAGCGGGCCCGCGACCTGGGGCGTGTCGTGCGGGGCGGGGGTGTGGGGCCCCGGGGGCTGCGGGATGGGCGTGGAGGTAGGGGCGTACGGCGGCGCCTGGTGCGGATAGCCGTACGGGGTCTGCACGACGGTCGGCGCGTGGGGCGACGCGTAACCGGCGAGCCTCCGCTGCTCGCCGTGGTGTCCGATGTCCATGACGAGGAAGTAGATGGCGGAGGCCGCTCCGAGCAGCAGGATGAGGGCCAGCGCGATGTCGGTGCGGTAGTCGTCCTCCGGCAGGGTGCCGATCACGACGAAGCACGCGATGGCCAGAGGGAGACTCACCCAGGCCAGCACCCAGTCGAGGGCCCGACCGCGCAGCACGGCCACCCGGAACAGGGGTACGCAGGCCAGCACGCCGCACGTGAGGAAGCCGGCTGCTGCGAACAGCACACGCAGGGAGATGACCGTTGCCGCGCTGCGGGGAGGCGGCGCCGCGCCGTGGCCGTACATGACTGCTCCTGGACCGGTGTGGCCGATGGGGACGGACGTGCGAGTGACAGACCCTGTTGGGGAATCCGAGCGTATAGCCCGACACGGACAACCGGTCACGGGTTGTACCGAACCGTTGTCATGCTGATCACTTCGTGTGAACAGCCCGCCCCTGGCCCGTCGTAGGCCGAACCGTCCGTCTCGCCCTACAGGGGGTGCCGCATCCACACGTTGGGCTCGACGTACACCGCGTACCCGCGCTTCACCTCGCAGCGCTCCGGCACCAGACCGCCCGGCACCTCGATGTCGCCGTCGGTGTCGAAGGGCAGGCCCGTCCAGCGACGCCAGTCCGCGAGCGAGGCGGCCACCGTCATGGACGCCGGGGCCACCGAGTCGATGGTGGCCCCGGCCCGGGCGTGGACGCGCAGCCACGGGTCCTGGGGCAGGCCGTCGGGGCGGACACGGCGGGCGTACTCCTCCATCGGCGTGTGCGGTTCGAGGTGCTTGGCGTTGGGGCGGACCGGGGTGACGACCTCGAGGAAGCCGCGGGCCCGGGCGTTGTCCCGCACGGCCGAGAGCATCACCCCGGACAAACCGCGCCCCTGTGCCTGCGGGGCTATGGAGACCGAGATCGCGCTGACGGTGTCGGGCCGGACTCCGCGCCGCAGATCGGAGAAGGCCCACACCAGCACGGTGTCCCAGCCGTTGGACGGCAGCCGGCCGCGGTGTTCGACTCCGAGGGCGAACGGCACGCTGTAGGCGTTCGCCACGACCTCGCCCCGCTCGTCCTCGGCGAACAGGACGTTCTCCGGCAGTTCGGCGGCGATCCGCGGGAAGTGGGCGGCACCCACGAGGTCCTGGATCACGAACTCCGGCAGCTGTCCGCCATGTCTACGACCCGCTCCAGCATGTCCGGACGGTCGGCGAGGCTCGATTTCTTCGGCTGCATGTGATCACGGTAGGCAGGGCGGCCGACACGCGGAACCGGATTACCGGGCGGGCACCCGGTCCGCAGCCTGGGACGACCTGGCCCGCTGCGCGGCAACCACCATGACGGGCACGGACATCAGAACGATCCCGGCCCCCACGTACAGCGGCGCCGTGTATCCGAGACCCGCGGAGATGGCCACGCCCCCCGAGCCGAAGAACGAGCCGTGGCACAACGCCGCCACGATCCGCCCGAGCAGCATCACCTGATAGTTCGGTGCGACCGCGGACAGCAGGTTGCCGATGACGAACAGCGCCACCAGGCCGACCAGGATGTGCTTCCGGGGCAGTCGTGCCGTCGCCGCGGTCAGGGCGATCGCGCCGACCGCGACACTCAACGCGTAGCCCGAGATCAGCCAGCCGGCGGCCGCCTCGGACACCCCGAGACTCGACGCCACCTGCGGCAGCAGCCCGGCGGTCAGGAACTCGGTCAGACCGATACCGAAACCGCCGAGTGCCAGTGCGATGAGCCCACTCGGCATCCGGTCACTCTCCGATCGACACCAACTGCCCACCGGGCAGGCGCCCTACCCGCCGCACTGCTTCAGCATCATCTCCTTGTCGGCCGTCGTCACGGGGAGTTCGTACTTCAGCGACACCTGGGCGAAGCGCACCGAGTAGGCGCAGCGGATCTGCTTGTTCGGGGGCAGCCAGGACGCCGGGCCGGAGTCCCCCTTCGAGCCGTTCGTCCGCCCGTCCACCGGGATGAGGTTGAGCGGGTCGTTGGCGATGGACTCCCGCTTGTCCTTCGTCCAGCGCGACGCGCCCATCTGCCAGTCGTACGACAACGGCATGACGTGGTCTATCTGGACCTTGATCGCATGGGACTTGGTCCACTCGATGACCTTCCCGGTGTAGGGGTCGTGCAGCGTCAGCGAGGTGACGACGCAGTCCGATCCCGCGCGGAAACGCAGGTCCTCCCCGTCTCGCTTCAGGAGGTCGTTCCGCGAGTCGCAGCCGTTGTGGGAGAAGGGGACGTCACGTGGCGCCGAGTCCATCCAGGCGTAGCCGAACTTGTCCCGTTCGTAGCCCGTCCTGGGGCCGCGGCCCTTCGTCGCCACCTTCTCGATCAGGGCGCGTGCCCTCTCCTTGTCCGCGCCGGAGGTGACCGCCGCCAGTCCCGGCTTGGTGCCGTCCGGGTTGTCCAGCGGGTTCGCGGCGCGTCCGTCACCGGCGGCCGGGGCCCCGGAAGCGGAGGCTCCACCGCCGTCCGCGGGCGGGGTCAAACCCTCGCAGCCGGCCAGTGCCGAACCGGTGAACACCATCGCGACAGCCAGTGCCGCCCCGCCCCTCAGACGCTTCACCCTGCGCCCCTCCTCTGTCTGTCTGTTCCGCTCCGGCACGGGCGGCCCGCGCCCGGTCCCACGGTAGCGAGAAGAGGTTCAGACCACATCGGGCCTCAATGCGCATTCCTCGTATATCGCGCGTATCGTCGGTTCTGAGTCACCTCCGGAGGGAGCTTTGCATGGGCATCTTCGACAAGTTCAAGAGCCAGGCGCGGAACAAGGGCAAGCACGGTTCTGACACCGCGGAAGAGCGGATCAACGAGAGGACCGGCGGCAAGTACGAAGACCAGGTCGACTCCGGCCAGCAGCGCGTCGAGGGCTCGCTGGGCATGGACCGCGACCGGGAACAGCCCGAACAGCAGTAAGCCCTCCGACTCCGAGGCCGTCCGCACAGACCCATGGATCTGCCCTGCGGGCGGCTTCACGTGTGCCTGCTGCGCTTCACATGTGGTCTGCTGCGCGCGGCATCACATGTGTCTGCTGCGGGCGGCCTCACTTCTTGCGTCCGGAGTCAATATCCTCCGGTCGGAACTCGTCCGTGTGCCCGATGCTCAGACCTTGCCTATGCCCAACGTCGTTTCCGAAGGCAGCAGGCCGGATGCCAGGACCGCGACCCAGAAGTCACCCAGCAGCTCGGCGAGACGGCCGGTACCGGCAGGGCCGAGGGACTGCCATGGGCCGGCGGCCAGTTGGTCGGTGCGCTGCTCCACGCTCCGGCGCAGGGTCCGGCCCGCCTCCGTGGCCGCGCCGTCCACGCCGACCAGTCCCCTGGCGGTCAGGCGGCCACGCGCGGCCGTCCACTCCTGCCGACTCCAACCGCGACTCTCGAAGCGTTCCACCGACGCGGCGCCTATCGCGGCGAAGGAGACGAGCGACTCCATGGGATCCAGGCCCGCCGTGAGGAGGGCCGCGATGTGGCCGTCGCCGCGGTGCTCGCGCAGGATCGTCGCCGCATGCCAGAGCTGCAGGTGCGGGGCCTGCGGCCAGTCGAGCGCGGCGTTGGCGGCGGCCAGTGGACGGGCGGCCGTGTCCGCGGCCTCTGCCGCACGCCGGGCGAGCGCGGCGGCCTCCGCCAGCTCGGGGCCGGTCACCCGGTCGCCGAAGAGGGCACGGTAGGCCCTGTCGACCGCCCGCGTCCTCGCCTCGATCACCGCGGCGGGGCTCGCGATCCGCCACGCCGGTTCGACGTGCTCGGCGACCATGCGCGGACTGAAGCTGTAGAAGGCCGAGGCCACCTGCTCCGGCCCGGCCTCGCCCAACGGGGCGGCACGGTAGGGGAAGTAGCTGGGCCAGCGCTCGTCCGTGCCGTACCCGAGGGCGGACGCCTCCTCGAATGCCTCCGGCGCGTAGTACAGCACCGCATGCAAGGGCTCCAGCAGGTGCCACATCTGCCGAACGCGGGCCGGCTCGACACCACTTCCCCACGCCCCGGCGCCCTCGTCGATCTCAGCGACCTGTTCCTGCATGGCGTACCTCCACTCGCGCCCGATCCCGCAGGCGTGACCCCATCGATTCCGATCCCGCACAACTTGACACTGACAAGATTGCCCGACCCCACCTCAACTTGTCAACGACAAGATTCGGCGTACGCTCTGCTCATGAGCTCCGGCAAGACACCGGCGGGCGAAAAGAAGCCTGCCGACCGCCCGTACCACCACGGTGACCTGCGCCGCGCCATCCTCGGCGCCGCCCTCGACGTGATCGCGGCGGACGGTCCGTCCGCGCTGAGTCTGCGCGACCTCGCCCGCCGCGCCGGTGTCTCGCACGCCGCGCCGGCCCACCACTTCAAGGACCGCGCGGGGCTCCTCACGGCGATCGCCGCCGAGGGCTTCGGGCTGCTCGCGACCACCCTCAGGGAGGCGGCGGACCTGCAGGAGGCGGGCGTGCACTACGTGCGTTTCACGCGGGAGCATCCGGCGCACTTCCAGGTGATGTTCGCGCCCGGACTGCTGCGCGACGGAGACCTGGAACTGGCCACCGCCCGTGCCCTCGCCGGTGACGCCCTGCGCGACGCCGTCGCGGCCGTGCCGCCGGAGGGCCGCGGCACCGATACCCGTCTCGCCGGTATCGCCGCCTGGTCCCTGGCCCACGGCTTCGCCACGCTGCTGCTCGGCCACAACCTCGACGGCCCGGTGGGCGACCAGGACCCCGAGGAGGTGTTCCGCGAGCTGGCGACGATGCTGTTCCGCGCCGGCGAGTAACAGCCCGGGTGCCGCACCCGCTTGACCTTGACACTGACGTCAGGGGCGGACGATCACCGCATGGCAACCCCGTATCCGAAGACCAGGCAGCAGAACAGGCCGAACGCGCGGACGGCCCCGCGGACCGTGCTCGTCACCGGCGCAGGCAGCGGCATAGGCCGTGCCACCGCACACGCCTTCGCCGGCGAGGGCGCACACATCGTGGCGGTGGGCCGCCGCGAAGCGCCCGCATCCGGTGGACCGCAGCGCGGTCGTCACACGACACTGACGCGCGACCCGCATCCGGTGGACCCAGCCCGGTCGTCACACGACACTGACGCCCATGGCAGCACCTCGTATGCCGATCGGTAACTCGCCGACGCGACCGGCACGTCAGCGCGCGCCCTGCGTCACTACGAGCAGGCGGGCCTCATCTCCTCCGAACGGGCCGCGAACGGCTATCGGCTGTACGACGCCGCTACGGCCGTGCGTGTCCGCACCATCCGGCAGCTGCTCGACGTGGGGCTGACGCTCGACGACGCACGGGTGTTCCTGCCCTGCCTGGACGGTGACGTCACGGCAGGGCCCGCCTCCGAGAAGGGGCTGCGGGTGGCCGCCGACCGACTCGCGGTGCTGGAGGCCCGTATCGCCGCGCAGGTCGCCGTGCGCGACCGGCTTGCGACGGCACTGCGTCCGGCCGGGGTCAGCGCACATGCCCCGGCAGCGGCCCCGCCGCACCAGGCAACCGCTGCACTGGCACGGACGGTGGCCTGACCAACCCTCAGCGGAGCCGGCCCGTCAGCGACGCCCCGGCCACCGAAGCATCACGAACCCAGCACCGACGTCAGGAACTCCCCGACCCACGCCAGCAGTTCCCGACCGACCAGCGGCTTGCCGCCCACCTTCGCGGTCTTCGGGCGCGGTACCAGCACCTGGTGCACGGCCGGCTTGATGACGACCCCGGGGTACAGCCGCTTGAGCCGCAGCTCCTGCGACTCGCGCAACTCCACCGGCGCGAACCGGATGTTGTTGCCCTGGAGCACGATCTCGCCGACGCCGCACGCACGCGCGAACATGCGCAGGCCCGCGACGAGCAGCAAATTCTCCACCGGTTCGGGCAGCTTGCCGTAGCGGTCGACGAGTTCCTCGCGGACCGCCTTGATGCCCTCCTCCGAGTTGGCGGAGGCGATGGCGCGGTACGCCTGGAGGCGAAGGCGCTCGCCCGGCGCGTAGTCGTGCGGGACGTGCGCGTCGACGGGCAGCTCGATCTTGACCTCGAGCGGCGGCTCCTCCTCGATCTCGCCGGTCTCCAGCTGGCGCCGGTAGTCCGCGACGGCCTCGCCGACCATCCGCACGTACAGGTCGAAGCCGACGCCCGCGATGTGACCGGACTGCTCGCCGCCGAGGAGGTTGCCCGCGCCGCGGATCTCCAGGTCCTTCATGGCCACGTACATACCGGCGCCCATCTCCGTGTGCTGGGCGATGGTCGCGAGCCGCTCGTGCGCGGTCTCGGTCAGCGGCTTCTCCGGCGGGTAGAGGAAATAGGCGTAGCCTCGCTCGCGGCCACGGCCCACCCGGCCGCGGAGCTGGTGGAGCTGGCTGAGCCCGAAGTTGTCACCGCGCTCCACGATCAGGGTGTTGGCGTTGGAGATGTCGATGCCGGACTCCACGATCGTCGTGGACACCAGCACGTCGAACTTCTTCTCCCAGAAGTCGACGACGACCTGCTCCAGCGCCTGTTCCGACATCTGCCCGTGGGCGGTGGCGATGCGTGCCTCGGGGACGATCTCGCGCAGCCGGGCCGCCGCGCGGTCGATCGACTCGACGCGGTTGTGGATGTAGAAGACCTGCCCCTCGCGCAGCAGCTCACGGCGGATGGCGGCGCCGATCTGCTTCTCCTCGTAGGGGCCGACGAAGGTCAGGACCGGGTGGCGCTCCTCCGGCGGGGTCGTGATCGTCGACATCTCGCGGATGCCGGTGACCGCCATCTCCAGCGTCCTGGGGATCGGGGTCGCGGACATCGTCAGCACGTCGACGTTCGCGCGGAGCTTCTTCAGCTGCTCCTTGTGCTCGACGCCGAAACGCTGCTCCTCGTCGACGATGACCAGGCCCAGGTCCTTGAACTTCGTCTCGGACGAGAACAGCCGGTGGGTGCCGATGACGATGTCGACCGAGCCCTCGCGCAGGCCCTCCAGGACCGCCTTGGCCTCGGTGTCGGTCTGGAAGCGGGACAGGGCCTTCACGTTCACCGGGAACTGCGCGTACCGCTCGCTGAACGTCCCGAAGTGCTGCTGCACCAGCAGCGTCGTGGGCACCAGGACGGCCACCTGCTTGCCGTCCTGGACGGCCTTGAAGGCGGCCCGGACCGCGATCTCCGTCTTGCCGTAACCGACGTCGCCGCAGATCAGGCGGTCCATGGGGACCGTCTTCTCCATGTCTTCCTTGACCTCGGCGATGGTGGTGAGCTGGTCGGGCGTCTCCGCGTAGGGGAAGGCGTCCTCCAGCTCCCGCTGCCACGGGGTGTCCGCGCCGAAGGCGTGCCCGGGGGCCGCCATGCGCGCGCTGTACAGCTTGATGAGGTCGGCCGCGATCTCCTTGACGGCCTTCTTCGCGCGGGCCTTCGTCTTCGTCCAGTCGGCGCCGCCGAGGCGGTGCAGGGTGGGGGCCTCGCCACCGACGTACTTGGTGATCTGCTCCAGCTGGTCGGTGGGGATGTAGAGGCGGTCGCCGGGCTGGCCGCGCTTGGCGGGGGCGTATTCGACGACCAGGTACTCGCGGGTGGCGCCCTGGACGGTGCGCTGCACCATCTCGATGTAGCGGCCCACGCCGTGCTGTTCGTGGACGATGTAGTCGCCCGGCTCCAGGGTGAGCGGGTCGATGGTCTTGCGGCGGCGGGCCGGCATCCGGGCGCCCTCGCGGCCGGACGCCTTCTGGCCGGTCAGGTCGGTCTCGGTCAGGACGGCGAGTGCGAGGGCCGCGTCGACGAAGCCGTGCTCGACCGAGCCGCACGCCACGTGCACGACGGACGGGGAGATCTCGGTGAGGTCGGAGTCGAGGCGGGCCGCGATGCCCTCGCCGCCCAGCACCTCGACCGTTCGGGCCGCCGGGCCGTGCCCTTCGGTGACGAACACCGTGCGCCAGCCGTCGGCGAGCCAGCCCTTGGTGTCGGCGAGAGCCTTGGCGGTGTCGCCGCGGTAGGTCTCCGGGGCCCGCATACCGAGCTTGAGGGTGTCCCCGTCGAGCTCCTCGTCGGCGGCGAACGGCGACACCGACCACCACATCATGTCCAGCTCGCGGGCCCGGTCCCGGACGTCCGCGATGGACCACAGGGAGGCCGCGCCGACATCGATGGGTGCCTCGCCGCCCCCGGCGGTGGCGGCCCAGGAGGCCTGCAGGAACTCCTGCGAGGTGGCCACGAGGTCCGACGCGCGCGTACGGACCCGCTCCGGGTCGCACACGACGGCCATGGCGCCCTTGGGCAGCACGTCGAGCAGCAGCTCCATGTCGTCGACGAGGACCGGCGCGAGGGACTCCATGCCCTCGACGGCGATGCCCTCGGCGATCTTGCCGAGCAGTTCACCGAGCTCGGGATGCTGTTCGGCGAGGGCGGCCGCGCGCGTGCGGACGTCCTCGGTGAGCAGCAGCTCGCGGCACGGCGGCGCCCACAGGCCGTGCTCGGCGACTTCGAGGGAGCGCTGGTCGGCGACCTTGAAGTAGCGGATCTCCTCGACGTCGTCACCCCAGAACTCGACGCGCAGGGGGTGCTCCTCGGTGGGCGGGAACACGTCCAGGATGCCGCCGCGCACGGCGAACTCGCCGCGCTTCTCGACGAGCTCCACGCGCGCGTAGGCGGCCGCCGCGAGGGCCTCGACGATCTCGTTGAGGTCGGTGGTCTGCCCCGTTCTCAAGGAGACCGGTTCCAGGTCGCCGAGGCCCTTGACCTGCGGCTGGAGCACGGACCGGACGGGTGCGACGACGACGGAGACCGGGCCGGTCTCGGGGTCGTCGGGGCGGGGGTGGGCCAGGCGGCGCAAGACGGCCAGGCGGCGGCCGACGGTGTCGCTGCGGGGGCTGAGCCGCTCGTGCGGGAGCGTCTCCCAGGACGGGTACTCCACGACCTCCTCGGCCGGGAGCAGGGAGCGCAGAGCCGCGGCCAGGTCCTCCGCCTCACGGCCCGTCGCCGTGACCGCCAGCACCGGGCGGCCCGTCTCACGGGCCAGGGCGGCGACTGCGAAGGGCCGGGCCGCAGGGGGGCCGACCATGTCGACGTGCATGCGGTTGCCGTCTGCGGCCGCCCTGATCGCTTCCGCGAGGGCGGCGTCCTTGACTACGGCGTCGAGCAGACCGTGCAGGCTCATTCGGGGGCTTTCCGTCCAGGGGGGTGGGCAAGTCGACGGGCGGGGGTCGGCAAGTCGAGGGCAGGGGGTGGGCAGGACGACGGGCCTGACGCGCGCCGCGGGCCGGGGGGTCTCCAGCGTACGACGATGCGCGTCCGCGCGGCGGGCCTGTGGACAACGCCCCGTTCCCCCCGGAGCGAACACCCGTTCCCCTCGGGGCCGGCTCCTGGGAAGCGCCGGCTGAAAGCAAAGCCACCCGGAGGCTGAACCGCCGCCCCGGAGGCTGAAAGCAAGGCCGCCCCGGAGGCGATGCCTCCGGGGCGGTCCCATCCTCCGCAACCCCCGTGTGCGGTGGTTCTCGCGCGACGTCCGGCTACTCCGTCGCGATCGCGTTCAGGACGTTCATCCGGCCCGCCCGGAACGCCGGGATCAGTGCGGCGAACAGGCCCACGAACGCCGAGCCGATGAAGACGCCGATGATCGTCGGCCAGGGGATGTCCAGGACCCCAAGGCCCTCCAGGGCGAGCAGCTGCTGCGCCGTGGCGCCCCAGCCCATGCCCAGCCCGAGGCCCAGCAGGGCACCGAAGAGGGCGATGACGACCGACTCCATGCGGATCATGCGGCGCAGCTGGCGGCGCGAGAGGCCGATGGCCCGCATCAGGCCGATCTCCCGAGTGCGCTCCACCACCGACAGGGCCAGCGTGTTCACCACACCCAGGATGGCGACGATGATCGCCAGGGCCAGCAGGCCGTAGATCATGTTGAGCAGCTGGCCGATCTGGTCCTTCAGGGCGTCCTTGTAGTCGGTCTGGTCGCGCACGATGTACTGCGGGTAGTCGTGCAGCGCCGACTTCAGGGACTTGTAGGCGGCGTCCTGCCGCCCGTCCTTGGCGCTGGCGAAGACCAGCGAGTCCAGCGGCATCTTGTCGGCCGGGACGTACTTGGCCATCGTCGAGATGGACGTGTACATCGAGCCCGCGTCGATCACGACGTCGCTGCTGGTGATCGCCCGGACCGTCAGGCCGGCCGCGGAGCCGTCCTTGAAGGCTACCTTGATCTTGGACCCGAGGGTGATGCCGTGGTCCTTGGCGAACTGCTCGTGGACCGACATCGAGTCGGGCCTGTAGGCGTCGGGGAGCTTGCCGGCGACGGTTTCGGTGCGCAGGTCGGTCGCGTACGACGGGTCGGCCGCGGTGATCGACGTGTCCTTGAGCGTCTTGCCGTCGGGAGTGGTGAAGTCGGCCTTGCCCAGCTTGTACTCGGTGACCCGCTCGACGTCCGGCGCCGACTTGGCGGCCTTGACGGCCTGCGGGGTGATCAGCTGGCCGCGGTCGGACTGGATGATGAAGTCCGTGCCGACGGTCTTGTCGAGCTGGTCGGTGGCGGACGCCACCATGGACGAGCCGACGACGGACAGGCACGCCACGAGGGCGAGGCCGATCATCAGCGCGGCTCCGGTCGCGCCGGTGCGGCGCGGGTTGCGCAGGGCGTTGCGCTCGGCCATGCGGCCCACGGGGCCGAACATCCGCAGCAGGACGGCACCGAGGACGCGAACCACCGCGCCGGCGAGCAGGGGGCCGATGACGACGAAGCCGATCAGCGACAGCACGATGCCGAGGCCGAGCCACATGGAGCCGTCCTTGGCCTTGTCGGCCTCCGCGCCGAGGTAGAGGGCGAAGCCGCCGGTCCCGGTGAGGACCGTGCCGATCGCGGCGCGGATCCAGCCGGCCTTGGCGTCCGCGGGGGCTCCCGCGTCGCGCAGGGCGGCCATCGGGGAGATCTTGCCGGCGCGCCGAGCGGGCAGGTAGGCGGCCAGGACGGTGACGATCACGCCGAGGACGAGGCCGACCACCGGGGTCGTCCAGGCCACCGTGAGGTCGTCGGTGGACAGTTCCATGCCCATCTGGCCCATGACCTTCATCAGGCCGATGGCGAGGCCGACGCCCGCGCCGACGCCGAGCACCGAGCCGACGACGCCGAGCAGCAGCGCCTCGACCAGCACGGAGCGGTTGACCTGCTTGCGGGAGGACCCGATGGCCCGCATCAGGCCGATCTCCCGGGTGCGCTGGGCGACCAGCATGGAGAAGGTGTTGATGATCAGGAAGATGCCGACGAGGAAGGCAATCCCGGCGAAGCCGAGCATCGCGTACTTCATGACGTTCATGAAGCCCTCGACGTCCTTCTGGTTGGCGTCGGCGGTCTCCTTGGCCGTCTTCACCTGATAGCCGCCGCCGAGTTCGGCGGTGACGTTCTTCTTCAGCCGCGCGTCGCTGACGCCGGCGGCCGCGGTGACGTTGACGTTGGTGTAGACGTCGCTCTCGCCGACCAGGGTCCGCTGGGCGGTCCTGGTGTCGAGGTAGAAGATCGCGGCGCCGGGGTTGGTGACGGTGAAGTCGGCGATGCCGGAGATCTTCGTGCTGTGGGTGCCGATGGCGCTGATCACGCCGATCTCGTCACCGAGCCTCAGGTCGTGCTTGCCGGCGGTGCCGGCGTCGACCATGATCTGCTCGGGGCCCTTGGGCGCCACACCGGAGGTGATCTTCATGGTGCGGGCGTCGTTGCCGTTCCAGCTGCCCACGATGGTCGGGGCGCCGCTGGAGGGCGACAGGTTCTTCTTGTCGCCGTCGACGACCGTCACCGAGGTGGAGAACACCGTTCCCTCGGCGGACCTCACGCCCTGCGCCTTGCGGACCTCACCGAGCACGGAGGCCGGCATGACCGGCGGCTTGCCGTTGCCGGCGGTGGTCTCGCCGCTGTCGGAGGCGCCCTTGGCGCTCACCGTCACGTCGGAGGAGGTGGCCGCGAAGAGCTTGTCGAACGTGGTCGACATGGTGTCCGTGAAGACGAGCGTGCCGCAGACGAAGGCGACCGACAGCAGGACGGCGATCGCGGAGAGCGCCATCCGCCCCTTGTGCGCGAGGAAGTTGCGCATCGAGGTCTTCATGACGGTCATGACGTGCGCCCCCGGGCGTCGAAGTCCTTCATGCGGTCGAGGACGGCCTCCGCGGTCGGCTTGTACATCTCGTCGACGATGCGGCCGTCGGCGAGGTACAGCACCCGGTCCGCGTAACTGGCGGCCACCGGGTCGTGGGTGACCATCACGATCGTCTGGCCCAGCTCGTCGACGGACCGGCGCAGGAAGCCGAGGACCTCGGCGCCGGCACGGGAGTCGAGGTTTCCGGTCGGCTCGTCCCCGAAGATGATCTCAGGCCGGGCCGCGAGGGCCCGCGCCACGGCGACGCGCTGCTGCTGGCCGCCGGACAGCTGGGTGGGGCGGTGCTTGAGGCGGTCGGCGAGCCCGACGGTCTCCACGACCCGCGTCAGCCACTCCTTGTCCGGCTTGCGGCCCGCGATGTCCATGGGCAGCGTGATGTTCTCGATCGCGTTGAGCGTCGGCAGCAGGTTGAACGCCTGGAAGATGAACCCGATCCGGTCCCGGCGCAGTTGCGTGAGCTTCTTGTCCTTCAGACCGGTGATCTCGGTCTCGTCGAGGTAGATCTGGCCGTCCGTCACAGTGTCGAGTCCGGCGAGGCAGTGCATGAGCGTGGACTTGCCGGACCCCGAGGGGCCCATGATCGCGGTGAACTGGCCGCGTGCGATGTCCACGTCGACGTGGTCGAGGGCGACGATCCGGGTCTCACCGGATCCGTACGCCTTCACGACCTGCCGCGCCCGCGCGGCAACGGCCGTACGCCCTCCAGTACCCCCGTGCCTGGGAATGGTCACAGCCGAAGTCACGGTATGTCTCCTATATCGGTCAGCAGATGGTGAAGGCGGTCGCCCGGTCGACAGCCGCTGTGCGCGGTGGCGGACCAGGAGTCCGTTCGTCGCGTTGTCAGTCTCGCGGCGGGGAGGGGTCCCGCGCCCTGGTGTTCAGCGCAGTCTTCTGCTGTGGAAAACCCCACCCCCGCCGGTGTGCCAGCCGCCCCCCGGCGGCGTAAAGCCAGGTTAAGGACGAGCCCCCGCCCGTCTCGTCCTCCGCCGGTACGAACCCTCCCCAGGTCGTAGTACGGAGGTACCCCTAGGGGCAGTCCACCGCAGGGTGGAGGCGGACTCAGGGTTCGCTCCACCCGCCGGCCCAGTCAGGCTCCACCCTCCCGCTGCGTCAGGGTCAAGTGGGAAGCTGTCCACGGCAGATAGGTGCAAGGGGCAGGCATACGACGGGACCCGTGGCGCGGGCGCGGCCGGGGCCAGGGGGAGACACCGGCATGGGCAGCACCGGTTCCGCGGCACGAGAGGCCGCACGTCCCGCCACGACCGGCCGGCGCGGTGCCGTCGTCGCGGCGCTGATGCTCTCGATGGCGCTGGCGGCGCTCGACGCGACCATCGTCTCGACGGCCGTCCCGCAGATCGTCGGGGACCTCGGCGGTTTCTCCGTCTTCTCCTGGCTGTTCTCCGGCTATCTGCTGGCGGTGACCGTCACCCTGCCCGTGTACGGCAAGCTCTCCGACACCTTCGGCCGCAAACCGGTCCTCATAGCCGGGTCGGTGGTCTTCCTGCTCGGGTCCCTGCTGTGCGCGGTGGCCTGGAACATGGGGGCGCTCATCGCCTTCCGCATCGTGCAGGGCCTGGGCGGCGGCGCGCTCCAGGGCACGGTGCAGACCCTCGCCGCCGACCTGTACCCGCTGAAGGACCGTCCCAAGATCCAGTCGAAGCTGTCGACGGTGTGGGCGGTGTCCGCGGTCGCCGGCCCGGGCCTCGGCGGAGTGCTCGCCGCGTACGGGGACTGGCGATGGATCTTCCTGATCAACCTTCCGATCGGCGCGGTCGCGCTGTGGCTGATCGTCCGTCACCTCCACGAGCCGGAACGGGAGGCCACCGTCCACGCGCGCGTGGACTCGGCGGGCGCGCTGGCGGTGTTCGCCTGCGGCGGCGTTCTGCTCACGGCCCTGGTGCAGGGCGGGGTGGCGTGGCCGTGGCTGTCGGCGCCCTCACTGGCGTTGTTCGGTGCGGGGCTCGCCCTGGTCGCGGTCGTGGTGCTGGTGGAACGCCGGGCGGCGGAGCCGATCATCCCGGGCTGGGTGTGGCGGCGGCGTACGATCGCCGCGGTCAATCTGGCCCTGGGCGCGCTGGGCCTGCTGATGGTCGCGCCGTCGGTCTTCCTGCCCACCTACGCCCAGTCGGTGCTGGGCCTCGCACCCGTGGCCGCCGGATTCGTGCTGTCCGTCTGGACGTTGAGCTGGCCCGTGTCGGCGGCACTGAGCCAGCACGTGTACCGCAGGATCGGCTTCCGCAACACGGCGATGCTGGGCATCGGCACGGCCGCCCTGATCCTGTTCGCGTTCCCCTTCCTGCCCTATCCCGGGCAGGCGTGGCAGCCGACGCTGCTGATGCTGCTGCTGGGCGCCGCGCTGGGCCTGTTCCAGCTGCCGCTCATCGTCGGTGTGCAGTCGACGGTGGGATGGGCGGAGCGCGGTACGACGACCGCGTCCGTGCTGTTCTGCCGCCAGACCGGCCAGACGATCGGCGCCGCGGTGTTCGGCGCGGTCGCCAACGGGGTGCTGGCCGCCAGGCTCGGCGGAGCGGGCGACCTGGACTCGGTGACGCGGGCGCTCGATTCGGGCACGGCGCCGGAGGCGACCCGGCGCGCGATCGCCGACGCGGTGCACGCGGTCTACCTCGGCGCGGCGGGGGCGGCGGCCCTGGCGTTCCTGGTGTTGCTGTTCCTGACGCCCCGGAAATTCCCGGTGCTCAAGGACTGAGCATCCGTATCCTCACGCCCATGGTGACCCTGGAACCCCTGCGGGCTGATCACGCGGACGCGCTGCTGGCGTTCGAGCGGGAGAACCGGGCGTACTTCGCGCGTACGGTGCCGGACCGCGGGGACGCCTTCTTCACGCCGGCCGGGTTCGCCGCCCGCCTCCAGGCGCTCCTCGAGGAGCAGCACGCGCGCGTGTGCCGCTTCCATGTCGTCCTCGGGGAGGACCGCGAGCTGATCGGCCGGGTGAACCTGATGGAACTGGCGGACGGCAGCGCCGAACTCGGCTACCGCGTCGGCGAACAGGCCGCGGGCCGGGGCGTGGCGACGGCGGCCGTCGCGCAGGTGTGCCGGCTGGCGGCGACCGACTACGGCCTGACGTCCCTCACCGCGCGCACGACCCTCGACAACCCGGCGTCCATGAGGGTCCTGACCCGCAACGGCTTCACGTGGGTGGAGAACATCACGGTGGGTGGACAACCGGGGGTCCGCTACGTGCGCCGGTCCCTCGACGCCTCCCCCGACAGCCCTTAGGGCACCCCTAGGGCGCGACCCCGACCCCTTTCCGGGTCCGCACACTCTTTCGGGTGACGCGGAGTGACGGGCCGTGCGTGTCTGCTGGTGGCATGGACTTCAACAGGCGCACGACGATGGCGGCGAGGCTCGGGGCGGTGGCGGGCAGCAAGCGGCGGCACCGCCCGGGCGCCCGCACCCACACCCGCACCCGCACCCGCACCCGCATGACCGTCGACGTCTACCACTTCGGCGACACCGCACGCAGGGTGACCGTCGCCGCACGGCCGGTGGGTGGCGGGTGGACCGTGCGGGCGGAGCAGGAGACACGCATACGCGTGCCAACCGGGGGCCGGCTCGGTGTCAACTCCACACTTCTCGCGAGCAGTTCGGTCGCGCGTCGGACCGACCGGCGGCCGGCCTTCCGGGCGACGCTCGACGACCGCTCCGAAGTACCGGCGTCCGTGGCACCCATCCACCTCGGGTGACACGCCGTGACCTGCGAAGAATCCGAGTCGCCACGGATAACACCCGAGGTCGGAAAGGTAAGCGCATACCGACCGATCAGTTTGCCGAAACCCTCGCGCTGGCCCCCTACTCCGAAGTAGCGTGCGTGGCTCCCGCCCCCCACCTCCCTGCGGCCCGCCGCACCGGATCCAACCCTCGCAAGGAGAACCGGGATGTCCTACGACCCGTCCCCGTCCTACCCGTACCGACCACCCGATCCACCCCAGCCCTACGACCCGTACACGTACGACACCTACCCCTGGGCACCGCAGGAGGCGCCCGAACCGGCCGGACGACGTCCCCAGCGCCACACCGCGCTCGGGCACCACAGCGACCTCCGTGTCCTGCGCAGCGCCTACCGCTGGCAGCGACGCGTGGCCACGCTCACGGCGCTCGGCTACTTCGTCCTGTTCCTGATCCTGTCGGCGTTCGCGCCGGCGTTCATGACGAGCACCGTCACCGACGGACTGCCCACCGGCCTGCTGCTCGCGCTCATCCAGGTCCCCGTGACCTGGCTGGCGATCGCCCTGTACGAGCAGACGGCCCGCCGCCGCGTCGACCCGATCGCGGACCGGATACGCAAGCACGCCGAGCTGGACGCGAAGCGAGAGGGGACACGGTGAACACCGACTTCAGCGGCAACGCCCAGGCCATGTCCCTGGTCGGCTTCTCCGCCGTCGCCACGATCACGCTGCTGCTGTGCGTGATGACGGGCCCGGACCGGGACGACCTGGACGAGTTCTACACCGGCTACAGCTCCCTGTCCCCCATGCGCAACGGCCTGGCCATCGCGGGCGACTACATCTCCGCCGCGACCGTCCTCGGCACCGGCGGCGTCATCGCGCTGTTCGGCTACGACGGGATCGTCCTGGCCCTGAGCACGGCGCTGTCGCTGATGCTGCTGATGTTCCTGCTGGCCGAACCCCTTCGGAACGCCGGCCGGTTCACCATGGGCGACGCGCTGACCCGCCGGATGCCGGGACGCGGTGTCCGCATCGCGGCCTGCGCGGTGACCCTTGCGGCGCTGCTGCCCCTGATGCTGGTCCAGCTGGCGGGGACCGGGCAGTTGATGGCGTTCATCCTCGGCTTCTCCGGCGAGTCACTGCAGACCGGCTGCATCATCGGCGTGGGCGCGCTGATGATCAGCTACGCGGCGATCGGCGGCATGAAGGGCACCGCCCTCATCCAGATCCTGAAGATCGTGATGCTGCTCGGCTCCGGCATGGTGGTCGCGGTACTGATCCTCAACCGGTTCGACTGGGACCCGGGAGCCCTGTTCGACGCGGCCGCCCAGAACAGCGGCGTGGGCTCGTCGTTCCTCTCCTCGGGCCTGCAGTTCTCCGGCGGTCCCAGCCCCGACCTGGACATGATCACCGCGCAGCTGACGGTGGTCCTCGGCGGTGGCGTCCTGCCGCACGTCACCATGCGCATGTACACGGCCTCCAGTGCCCGGCAGGTGCGGCGCTCGATGTCCTGGGCGGTGTCGGGCGTGGCCCTGTTCGTGCTCGTCATCACGGTCGTCGGCTTCGGCGCGACCGCGCTGGTCGGGCGGGAACTGATCGCGCAGGTCGACCCGCAGGGCAACACGGCGTATCTGCTGGGATCAAAGGCGGCATTCGGCGCGGACGTGTCGTCGGCGGAGACGTTCCTGTTCACGACCGTCACCACGGCGGTCTTCCTCACGCTGCTCGCCTCCGTCGCCGGCATGATCCTGGCCTGCGCCAACTCCCTCGCGCACGACGTGTTCGCGGCGCGGGTGCAGGAGATGTCGCCGCGGCGGGAGATGACCGTGGCGCGGCTGTCGGCACTGGCCGTGGGCGTCCCCGCGATCCTCCTGGCCACCCAGGTCCAGCACCGCAGCCTGCAATGGCTGGTGACGCTGTCCTTCTGCCTGGGCGCCTCGGCCATCGCGCCCGCGCTGGTCTACAGCCTGTTCTGGCGCCGCTACACGCAAACGGGCCTGCTCAGCACACTCATCGGCGGCTCCCTCGCGGTCCTGTTGCTGATGCCGGGCACCAACCTGGTCTCCGGCTCACCCGTCTCGGCCTTCCCCGAGGCCGACTTCAACTGGTTCCCGTTCACCACCACGGGCCTGCTCTCCATACCCCTGGGCTTCGCCTGCGGCTGGCTGGGCACGATGGCCTCCGGCCACCGGAAGTCGGAGGAACAGCGCCACCAGTACGAGGCGGTGGAGGGCTGGATCCTGGCGGGCGCGGCCCGCAGGGACCAGTGACGCGGGCGGCACGGCAGCCGGGGACGGCTCGCCGTGCCGCCGGGTGGACGGAGAGCCCGACCGGCACACCGGGCCGGGCTCGTCAGCGGCTGACGGCTGGCGGTTGGCCGGCTCTATGGCGACTGGCCGCTGGCGGTTGGTTTCTGGCTCGCTCTATGGCTACTGTCGGCCGGCCGCTGACTGGCGGCTGCTTGCCACTCACTGCCTGATCCTGGCTGCCAGCTGCCGCCTGCCGGCAGCTGGTTGCCGCCCTCTGGCTGTCGGGCCCTGGCTGCCGGCTGCGGACTGCATGCTGCCGGCCCGGCCCCCAGCCCCCAGCCCCCAGCCCCCAGCCCCCGGAACGAACTCCGCAGCACATGGGGCCGGACGACTACGGGGTCGGTCACCACTCCCGACAGCCTGGGCGGCGGCGGCCCCACAGGGGGCCGCCGCCCGTCTCATTCCGCCGCCACCCGCCCCGCCCAAGCCGTCAGGCTGGAGTGGACGCGGTCGATGTGGGAGCGGGCGTCGTCTCGTTGCTCGGCGTGTTCGCCGAGGATCCGGTCCGTCTCCTCCGCCACGGTCTCGGCGTGCTCGCGGGCCTGGGCGACCAGCTCCGCCGCATGGGCGTGGGCCTCCTCCTCCAGGTCGCGGGCGGAGTCCTCTGCGTCGGCGAAGGCGTGCTCGGCGTCGGACAGTGCTTCCTCGGCGCGCGACATGGCCTCCTCGTCGTGCGCGTCCGACGCGGCCTCGCGGGCGGCCTCCTCCCGCTCCGCCCGCGCCCACCGTTCGGCGTGCTCCTTGGCCTGCTCGGCCAGCATCCCGGAGGTGCGCCGGCGCATCTCCCGCAGCGCGGCCACCGCCTCGCCCCGTTCTTCCTCCGCCTCACGCCCTGCCACGCCCCGGATCTCGCCGGCCTCGGCGTGTGCGGCGAGCAGCCGCTGGCGAGCGCGTTCGTCGCCGTCGGCGCGTACGGCATCGGCGTGCGCCTGGGCGGACCCGCGCACGCCGGCCGCGGTCGACCGCGCCGAGTCCACGCGTTGCCGCGCTTCCCGCAGCGCTTCCTCCCGCACGGCAGCGGCCTCCTGCTCGCCGAGTTCGAAGAGGTGCCGTGCACGCTCCCCGAGCGTCTCGTAGGTGTGCGGGGCCAGCCGGGCCACGGCCTCGCGCAGCCGCTCCAGTTCCTCGTCCATCCGCCGGGCGAGCACCGTCAGGCGGGCCGCTCTCTCCCAGGCCGCGTCCCGGTCCGCGGAGAGGTTCTCGGCGTACGCGTCGACCTGCTCGGGACGGTAGCCGCGCCCCCGCACGGCCGGGAAGCCGTGCGGTGACGCCGTCGCGCTGCTCATCCGGGCCCCTCTCCACCACACCGATGCGCAGGCAAGCGCACCGATGCGAAGTCGCGCTAGAAATGCGATGATTTCGCGCACATCTTGGTGGATCAGACGGAAGTGTTCATAACGCGACACTCCGCACAGAGGTCACGGGTCCACGGCCTGTACGGCCGTCAGCCCCAAGTGGTGCCCGCGGGCTCCTGGATGGTCGTGTTGATGCGGTTGAACATGTTGGTGACCGAGACGGTGAGGATCAGGGCGGAGAGTTCCTTCTCGTCGAAGTGGTCGGCCACCTCGTCCCACAGCGCGTCCGGCACCGACTCCCCCGAGAGGTCGGAAAGCCGCGGCATCGCCTCCGTCAGCTTCAGCGCGGCGCGCTCGGCGTCCGAGAAGACGGGCGCGTGCCGCCAGGCGGCGACGGCCGCGATGCGCTCCTCGCTCGCCCCGGCCTTGCGGAGGTTGGCCACGTGTCCGTGCACACAAGCCCCGCAGCCGTTGGTCTGGCTGGCGCGCAGCCCGACGATCTCCGCCACGTCCGGTGCCAGGCCGCCCTCCCCGATCGCCTGGAAGAGGGTGCCGATGCCCTTCATCGCGCCGGAAAGGACGTACGCCGGGTTCGTCATCCGTGCCTGCATGATCTCTGCCTCCTGTGTCGGCGGTGCGTCGTGCGTCGCTGTCATTGCACTGACGGAACGTCGGAGAGAGATGTGACAGGCCGGCGCGAAGAATCTTCGGCACGGGCGTGAAAAGAGCCGGGCCCGGTCGTACGAGCGACCGAACCCGGCTCCTTGTGGCACATCAGCGGCGAGCCGTCACAGCAGTCCGTCCCACATCTGCTCCAGCAGCACCGACCACCAGCTCTCCGGCGACCCCAGTGCCGCCGGGTCGAGCGCGGCCAACTGGGCCTGGAAGTCGACGGTCCAGCGGCCCGCCTGCTCCTGGTTCAGCCCGAACCGCAACCGCCACATCCGCCCGAGCAGCGCCAGGCAGCGCACGAACTCCGGCAGCCCGGTGTTCACGAACTGCGGCGGCACGGGCGCTCCGCCCGGCCCCGCCTCCACCGGCACGGCGACGATGTTCGCCGTGCCGTACTGCACGCAGATCGCCTTGCCGAAGTCGCTGCCCATCACCAGGTAGGAACCGGCGTCCGAGGCCGGCTGCACCCCGCGCTCGGCCGCCAGCTCCGCCAGTGTCGGAACGGGCCGGCCGGGCTGCGCCTGCGCCCAGAAGAACGGACCCATGTCCATCGGCAGTCCGGCCGCCACCAGCGTGTGCGCCACCACCGGCGGCACACCCTGCCGCGACACGGCGGCATGCTCGAACCGGAACACCCCCGGCCCGAACGCGGCCCCCAGCTCCTGCCCGATGGCCTCCGGCGGGATCGGCGGCGCCATCTGCACCGGCGGCAGCGGAGCGCGCACCGGCGCAGGGCGCGCCGGGCCGTCCGCCACCTGGTGCAACTCGCCCTGGTGGGCCAGCAACTGCTGCATGCCCTGCTGCCGGCTCGCATGGTCCGTGCCGTACGGCGCGATGCTCGTGATGCGCGCCTGCGGCCACTGCTCCCGGATCATCCGCGCGCAGTACGCACCCGGCAGCTCGCACGACTCCAGCTCGGTGTGCAGCTCCAGCACCTGGTCCGGGGGCACGTTCATGGCCCGCAGCTCGTGGAAGATCTGCCACTCCGGGTGCGGCGTACCCGGCGCGGAACGCCGGATCAGCTGCTGCTCGGAACCGTCCTGCGCGCGGTAGCGCAGCACGGCCTGATAGCCGGGCCCGACCGTCGGCTGCCCGGTCGGCTGCTGCGGATAGCCGTACGCGGGCGGCTGCCCGGGGACGGGCTGGCCGGGCGGCGGCATCGCACCCGGGGGCATCGCGCCCGGCGGCATCGCGCCCAGCGGCATACCGGGCGGCATCGCCCCTGGCATACCCGGCGGCATCGGCTGCGCACCGGGCGTGCCAGGGGCGCCCGGTGCGGCACCCGGGGCGGCGGGGGGTGCGCCGGGAGCCTGCGGCGGCGGAGGCACGCCGGGACCGCCCGCCGGGGGCGCGGCCAGCATGGTCTCCGCATGGTGCACGGGACCCGGACCACCGGGAGCACCAGGGGCACCGGGCGCACCCGGAGGCTGCGGCGCACCGGGCGGGCCGGGCGGGTGGGGAGCACGTGGCGGGTTCGGCATCCCCGGGGGCTGAGGGGCACCCGGAGCACCGGGCGCTCCAGGAGGAGCCGGAGGCTGCGGCTCCCCCGGGCCCATCCGGCCCGGGTCGGCGAGCATCGTGGCAGCGTGGTGGACACCGCCGGGCGGCGTACCACCCGGAGCACCCGGAGGCCGCGGCGCACCGGGAGGACCGGGCGGGTTCGGCGCGCCGGGAGGACCGGGCGGGTTCGGCGCGCCGGGAGGACCGGACGGGTTCGGCGCGCCGGGAGGACCGGACGGGTTCGGCGCGCCGGGAGGACCGGACGGGTTCGGCGCGCCCGGAGCACCGGGAGCCCCCGGCGGCGGCAGCGGCGTGCCCGTCCCCGAAGAGCCCCCGGATCCGGGTCCACCCGGCCCGTCAGGCCCGAGCGCCGACACCATCTGCGTGGGCACGTAGCCGCCCGCGGGAGTGCCCGGCGCCCCGGGCCCGGACGGCGGAGGCGTGCTGCCCGGCTGAACACCGGGCCTCCCCGGGGCACCCGGAGGAGGCGGAGTGGACGGACCCGTACCCCGTCGCCCGGGCGGCGGAGCGGCCTTGCTGGTCGCGGCGTCGGCGATGTCCCCGGCGTTCGGAGCGGCCCCCGGCCCGGCGGCCGGCGGAGGCGTACTCCCCCGCGGGGCCTGCGGATACCCGTACGGCTGCCCGCCGGGCACGGGCGCAGGCGTGCTGCCCCGCGGCACACCACCGGGCGGCGTCCCCGGCGCACCACCGGACGGCATCCCCGGCACACCAGCAGGAGGCGTCCCCGGAACACCCTGAGCACCCCCCGGGCCTGCCGGACAGCCGTACCCGGGACCACCGGGCGCGGGCGCGGACGCCGCCCCCGGCCCCTGCGCGTTCGGGTCGTCGACCGCCGGCGACAGCGCCGTGGGCGGCAGCTGACTGCCACCCGACATCAAAGTCGTCTTGGCCTCGGGCGTGGCCGAGGGCGGCGCGGAGTCGCTGTCGGCCCCGCTCAGCGGCGGCGCGAAAACCGTCGCCGGCAGCGGCACGGAACGATCGTCACCAGCGTCCGCGTTGGTGTCCGTGCCGGCCCAGGGCGTCGCCCCCGCAGGCACGGACGGTGCCGCCGGAGCCCCGGAAGCACCCGCGTCGGCGCCGGAGTCACCGCCCCCGGCCGCCGGCCACGAGGCACCACTGCCCGGCGCGGCCGGCGCCCCCCGCGCGGGAGTCGCCGAACCGGAAACAGGACCGGAACCAGAACCGGAACCAGGCCCGGAACCAGAACCGGAAACAGCGCCGGAGCCAGGACCGGAGCCGGAACCAGGCCCGGAGCCGGAACCAGGACCGGAGCCAGAACCAGGACCGGAGCCGGAACCAGGACCGGAGCCAGAACCAGGACCGGAGCCGGAACCAGGCCCGGAACCAGAGCCGGAATCCGATTCCCCAGCGGCAGAAGCCGCCTGCTCCCCGGCTCCAGCCCCCGCACCCCGCCGATCCGGAATCCCCAGCTTGTCCGCCGCATCCTGCAACCACTCCGGCGGAGTCAGCAGGAACGACGTCTGATTCAGATCCACCCGAGGGGCAGGCGCCGCCGATGCCGGCTCGTCCACCTCGTCCGGACGGCCGTACTCCTCCTCGTACCGGCGGATCACCTCACCCACCGGCAGCCCGGGCCACAACGTCGCCTCGCCACTGTCCCGCGCGATCACCAGCCGCTGCGCACCACCGTCCGACCGCGGCCCGTCCACCCGGTCCTCGGCCCACACCACGAACCCGAGATCGAACTCCCGCACCCGCACCTCACGATGCTGGTACGACGCCAGATCCCCGTTGATCCACTCTTCCGCGCGCTCCTGCGCCTGCGCGAAGGTCACCATCGCCGACCTCACTCCCCCACGGCCGAGGACGACACCGCACCCACCGGCACCACACGCGCGAACCCGCCGTCCACCATCAGGTTCGCCACCGTCTCCAACTCCGGCGGATTGCCCGCCAGCCGCGACAGGAAGACATCGAAGTCGTCCCCGCACGGCAGCAGCAACCGCTCCACGCGCTCCGCCGGCGGCACCGAGGGATCCACGTCCCGCGCGTCGTCGTACGCGCAGAACCACACCGAACCGATGCGCTCGCCCTTCACCTTCACGGCCAGCAGCCCGCCCTGGACGAACGCGATCCCCAGGTAGTCCTTGGTCAGATGGTCACGCAGACACTTGTTGACGTACACCAGGTCATTGACCGCCGCCTCGTCGCGCACCGTGAAGAACGGCTGATCCACCAGCAGCCCCAGCTCCGCGTCCAGCGCGGCACCCACCGGCGCACAGCCGCCCGCCGCCTTCAGGAACGACCGGTACGCACCCGGCAACCGGTAGCCGAGGTCCTCCTCGACCCCCTGCACCTGCGACTCCGTCACCGCGACACCCGACTTCGGCAGCCCGAAATGCGCCGGACGCGTCTCCTGCAACGGCCGCGTGCCACGCTTGGAATGGTCGACACCCGACGTCGCCACACCCCCGTGATGCCGCAGCAGCGCCTTCACCTCGACCGGAACCAGCTCCAGCCGCCGCGTCCCCACCACGTGATGCCACGTCCAGCCGTGCGGCGTCGCCACCGCCGGCACCGTGTCCCACAACTCGTGCCCGGACGCCGACAGCGCCGTGTTCGCCGACACATAGTCCGTCAGCCGCAACTCGTCGACACCGAAACCCTCCGGCGGCTCCGCGATCTCCGCGGCCGCGCGCGCGTAAGCCGAGAAGTCGGGGTAACCGTGCTCGTCGACCCGTACCCCTCTCGGGTGACGCGCCGCGCGGACCGGATCCGGGAAGTGCACGACCTGCCCGGCGTAGGCCGCGTTCGGCGGCGCGGCTTGCTGCCCGAGCCGACCTGTCGTCATGGCGGTTGCCCCCTGCGGCACTCTGTACGACCCGTATTGACCACCCTTGGCGCACTACGACCCGTATCGACTGTCACTGCACGCGCCGGCCGCGGGTCACCCTCCGGTTCACTGCATCGAGCCCCGAACGGATCACCGCATCGCCCGCGGTGCCGACAGCCTATGCCGTACGACGACACCGGTCACCGGCACCGGTCAGCACCCCCTCCGCATCCGTGACCAGGCGTCACCCCACCGTGACGGCACACCCCGCTATGGGCGTGTCGCCGCGCCCCAGCTTCCGCACCAGCCACGGCATTTGGCAGTCTGTGACCCCCGGGGGGATGCACGGAGGGGAAGAAGATCATGAACGCCACGCAGACGGGACCACACACCGGCAGGTCCGCCGACCCACGAAACGGCGACCCCCGAGGCGGCAGCCACAGCACCGGCCCCCAGGCCGGCGACCCACGAGCCACCGACCCCCTGGGCGGCGACCCCCGCATCGGCTGGAGCGCCACCGAGGCAGCCCACACCCCCGCCCTCCGGCACCGCCGCGACGGCATCCTCCCCACCGTCGCCGCCGCCCTCTCCGTCCGCGGCGCCACCCTCACCGGCACCGCGGCCCGCGGCGACACACCCCCCGCCCTGCACCCCCTCGTCCAGGACTTCCTCGACACCCTCACCAGCGCCCAACGCGACCGCTACACCGGCCGCTGCGCCGAAACCATCCTCATCTCCCGCCACATCGCCGCCGCCGACACCGCCCGCAGCAAACGCGCCGCACGCAAACCCATGACCAACGGCGAGGCACGCAGAGCCCTCAAGCAGGCCAAACTCACCGCCCGACGCATCCGCGAGGACGGCGACCCCCTCCACGGCAGCTTCGCCACCCCCTGCCGCGCCTGCACCGCGCTCAGCGCCCACTTCGGCGTCCGCATAGTCGACCCGGCGTCCCAGAACGGCTGACGCACCCCCCAACACACAGCACGGGACACCCCGGCGTGCCCCCTCGCGCCACCCCATGACCTCGACGAGACGAAGGGCGCATGCACACCGACCGCACCTCCACCACCCGCTTCGCCGTACCCGTCGACGCCGCCCTGCGCGCCGCCGGCTGGCAACCCGGACGCTGGGACATCAAACAAGCCGAGATCTGGGCCGACGCCCTGCGCGACCACGCCTCCCCCGCCGGCCACCGCCACACCGTCTTCCCCGCCGCCGTCGAGGCCTGGGCCGAATTCGGCGGACTCCACATCACCCCCACCGGCCCCGGCCGCCAAGTCGCCCCCGCCCGCCTCCACCTCGACCCACTGCACGGCCTCCACATGGCCCGCACCCTCGGCGACCTCGGCCGCGCCCTCGGCACCGACGTCTGCCCCCTCGGCGCTGAAACCGACAGCCAAGCCCTCCTCGCCATCGACACCGACGGCCGCGTCTACACCCTCGACCACACCGGCGACTGGTACCTCGGCCCCGACATCGACCACGCCCTCGCCACCCTCATCGCCGGCACCGCACCCGCCCGCCTCACCACCAGCTGAGCCCCCAGCCGCGTCACGACGCCGGAATCACCGCCGACACCCGGAAACCCCCCGCATCCGTCGGCCCCGACACGAACACACCACCCAGCGCCGAAACCCGCTCCCTCATCCCCACCAGCCCGTTCCCACCCGACGGCAACCGCGCCGACGACGCCGCCTCCTCAGGCGGCTCGTTCTCCACCTGCATCGCGATCTCCGACACCCGATGCGCCAACCGCACATACGTCTTCGCCCCGGCCGCGTGCTTGTGGACGTTCGTCAACGCCTCCTGCACCACCCGATACGCCGTCTGCTCCACCAACGGCGCATACGACCGGACATCCCCCTCCACCGACAACGCCACCACCATCCCCGCGGCAGCCGACTGCCCCACCAACTCCTCCAGCTCCGCCAGACACGGCCCCTCGTCATCCGCCGCCCGCGAAGCCGCCGCAGCCGCCGCCGCGGCCACCCCCACCGCCGCCAACGGCACCGCCGCCGCCGACTCCCGCCGCTCACCCCCACCGCTGCGCAGCACCCCGAGCATCTCCCGCAGCTCCGTCAGCGCCTGCCGCCCCATGTCCCCCACCAACGCGGCGTTCCTCACGGCCTTCTCGGGATCCTTCCGCGCCACCGCCTGCAGCGCCGCCGCATGCACCACCATCAGACTCACCCGATGCGCCACGACATCGTGCATCTCCCGCGCGATCCGCGTCCGCTCCTCGTTACGGGCCCACTCCGCCCGCTCCTCAGCCCGCTCCGCGAGCAACTGAAGCTCCCGCTCCAGACTGTCCGCCCGCTCCCGCAGGCTCTCCATCAGCCGCCGCCGCGCCCCCACGTACAGACCCAGCAGCACCGGAGGCGCCGTGAAGCCCAGCGACATCGTGATCGCCGCGAACGGCACGAACCAGTCCCCTATGTCCAGGTCCCCCCGCGACATGTCCTGCCGCGTCTTCACGAACGTCACGATCAACGTCCCCACCAGCGACATCCCCGCCAGCGAGGCGATGATCCGCCGGGGCAGCTCCGCCGCGGCCAGCGTGTACAGGCCGACGACACCCATCACGAAGCCCATCTCGGCGGGCGTGATCGCGATCGAGACCAACACGACGGCGATCGGCCACCGGCGCCTCACCAGCAGCACGGAACCGGCCAGCAACCCGAAGACGACCCCCGCCGCCACCGGGATCCCCGCGTCCCGCGCGAACGGGATCCCCTCCAACGCGCACTCCAGCGCGGACACCACGGCCAAGCTCGCGTCGAACACGGCGCTACGCCGCCTGGCCCACCACCACGGCCCTCCACGGGCCGTCACATGGTCTTCCCCCGTCGCGGTCATGCCTCCCAGCCTAAAGGCGCCCCCCGCCCGCTTTCCGGTGAGTTTCCGGGACTGGCCCACACCACACTCCGTGACCGTTCGGCTGCGATACCACCCGATATCCCTCGAACTGCTGAATCGCTCACTGCTCGACACCGGAAGCGATCATTCCGCCCGGACGGTATGCGTATGACACATGCAGCTGGCAAGTACGCGGGCTTCGAGGAGTCGCGGGAGAGGGCGGTGGCGCTCCGCCGCGCGGGGCTGAGCCGGCGCCAGATCCGCGACCGCCTCCACGTCGACAACAACGACATCCTCAACCGCCTCCTCCAAGGCGAACCGGCCCCGGACTGAACGAGCGGCCGAACGCGAAGGACGACCTGCGGGAGAAGGCGAGGGAGCTCCGCCTCCAGGGCTGGACGTACGACCAGATCGAGGTGGAGCTGGGGTGCTCCAAGAGTTCGATCTCGCTGTGGGTACGGGATCTGCCGAAGCCGGAGCGCCGCGATCCGACGGAACAGGCGAAGCTGGCGGCGCAAAAGCGCTGGGAGCACGAACTGGCCATCCGGGACGAGGAGCGACTGCGAACCAAGCGGGCTGCGGCACAGGAGATCGCCGAATTGTCGGCGCGTGACCTGTTCATTGCCGGCGTGGCGCTCTATTGGGCCGAGGGCTCGAAGGACAAGCCCTACGACCGACGCGAGAACGTGCTCTTCGTCAACAGCGACCCGGGAGTGATCCGCCTCTACCTGGCATGGCTGGACCTGCTGGGCGTGGAACGCGACCGCCTGCGGTATCGCGTCATGATCCACATGACAGCCGACGTCGAGGGCGCCGAGCGCTACTGGGCCGACATGGTGGGCGTTGACAGCTCCACCTTCCAGAAGACGACGATCAAGAAGCACAATCCGAAGACCGTCCGCAAGAACGTGGGCGAGAACTATCGGGGTTGCCTCGTGGTCCGAGTCTCCCAAGGCGCCGAGTTGTACCGTCGCATCGAGGGCTGGTGGCATGGCATGGTCTCCGGGATCACCACCTCCTTCTCCTCGGGTAAGGTCTGACGCAGCCATCCGCCATGGGGTAACTGGTAGCCCGCGGGCCTTTGAAGCCCTGTAGTGCTGGTTCGAATCCAGCTGGCGGAGCTCCGCGGTGCGGGCCCTGACAGTCATGTCAGGGCCCGCACCCATGCCCCCCACAAAACCCCCCGGTATCCTGCGGATGTCACCCCACCCCATCCACAGCCGAAGGGCATCCCGTGAGCGCCAACCGCCCGGCAGCCGTCGTCGTTCTCGCAGCGGGTGAGGGCACCCGTATGAAGTCGGCCACACCCAAGGTCCTGCACGAGCTCTGCGGCCGCAGTCTCGTGGGGCACGTCCTCGCCTCCGCCGGCGAGCTGCAGCCCGAGCATCTGGTCGTCGTGGTCGGCCACGCCCGTGAGAAGGTCACCGCGCATCTCGGTGAGATCGCTCCCGACGTCCGCACCGCCGTGCAGGCGGAGCAGAACGGCACGGGGCACGCCGTGCGGATGGGTCTGGAGGAGCTGGGCGGGGCCGTCGACGGGACGGTCGTCGTCGTGTGCGGTGATACGCCCCTGCTGACGGGTGCGACGCTGCAGGCCCTGGCGGCCACGCACTCCGCCGACGGCAACGCGGTCACCGTGCTGACCGCCGAGGTGCCGGATGCGACGGGGTACGGGCGGATCGTCCGTGACGACGCCTCCGGTGCCGTGACGGCGATCGTCGAGCACAAGGACGCCACCGATGCCCAGCGGTCGATCCGTGAGATCAACTCGGGTGTGTTCGCGTTCGACGGTCAGCTGCTGGCGGACGCGCTGAAGAAGGTGCGGACGGACAACAGCCAGGGCGAGGAGTACCTGACGGACGTGCTCGGGATCCTGCGTGAGGCGGGGCACCGGGTCGGGGCGTCGGTGGCCGGCGACCACCGTGAGATCGCCGGGATCAACAACCGTGTGCAGTTGTCGGAGGCCCGCCGGATCCTGAACGACCGGTTGCTGACCGAGGCGATGCTGGCCGGTGTGACCGTGATCGATCCGGCCACGACCTGGATCGACGTGACCGTCACCTTCGAGCAGGACGCCGTCGTTCACCCGGGCACACAGCTGCACGGCACGACGCATCTCGGTGAGGGTGCGGAGGTCGGGCCCAACTGCCGGCTGACCGACACCCGGGTCGGTGCGGGTGCGCGGGTCGACAACACCGTGGCCGCGGGTGCCGAGGTCGGTGCGGAGGCGACGGTGGGTCCGTACGCGTATCTGCGTCCGGGGACGCGGCTGGGTGCGAAGGGCAAGATCGGGACGTACGTGGAGACGAAGAACGCGTCGATCGGTGACGGGACGAAGGTGCCTCACCTGTCGTACGTGGGTGACGCGACGATCGGTGAGCAGACGAACATCGGTGCCGCGAGCGTGTTCGTGAACTACGACGGCCAGGAGAAGCACCACACGACCATCGGTTCGCACTGCCGGACGGGCTCGGACAACATGTTTGTGGCGCCTGTCACGGTGGGGGACGGTGCGTACACCGCTGCCGGGTCCGTGATCACGAAGGATGTGCCGGCGGGTTCGCTGGCCGTGGCCCGTGGTCAGCAGCGGAATATCGAGGGTTGGGTGGCTCGGAAGCGTCCGGGGAGCGCGGCGGCGAAGGCGGCCGAGGCGGCTTCCCGGGAGTCGGCCGGCGAGGGCTGACCGGAAACCGATGCCTGAAACACGGCGTACGGTGATAAGTGCACACCCGCACCCCCACCAGCTGAGACGGCCTCCGGCAAGCCGGCTGCGAGGTTTCTCGACCCCTAGCTGCGACACCTCTGAGGAGACAGTGCTGTGACCGGGATCAAGACGACCGGCGAGAAGAAGTTGATGTTCTTCTCCGGCCGCGCCCACCCCGAGCTTGCCGAGGAGGTCGCCCAGCAGTTGGGTGTCGGGGTTGTCCCGACGAAGGCCTTCGACTTCGCGAACGGTGAGATCTATGTGCGTTATCAGGAGTCGGCGCGTGGCGCGGACTGCTTCCTGATCCAGAGCCACACGGCTCCGATCAACAAGTGGATCATGGAGCAGTTGATCATGATCGACGCGCTGAAGCGTGCGTCGGCCCGCTCCATCACGGTCATCGTGCCGTTCTACGGTTACGCGCGGCAGGACAAGAAGCACCGTGGACGTGAACCGATTTCGGCGCGTCTGATCGCGGACATGATGAAGACCGCGGGTGCGGACCGGATCCTGACCGTGGATCTGCACACGGACCAGATCCAGGGCTTCTTCGACGGTCCGGTGGACCACCTGTTCGCGCTGCCGCTGCTGGCGGACTACGTGGGCCGGAAGGTGGACCGGGAGAAGCTGACGGTCGTGTCGCCGGACGCCGGCCGGGTGCGGGTGGCGGACCGCTGGTGCGACCGGCTGGGTGCGCCGCTGGCGATCGTGCACAAGCGGCGTGACAAGGACGTCGCGAACCAGATCACCGTCCACGAGGTCGTGGGTGAGGTGAAGGGTCGCGTGTGTGTCCTGGTGGACGACATGATCGACACCGGTGGGACGATCTGTGCCGCTGCGGACGCGCTGTTCGCGCACGGTGCGGAGGATGTGATCGTGACGGCGACGCACGGTGTGCTGTCGGGTCCGGCCGCGGATCGGCTGAAGAACTCGCGGGTGAGTGAGTTCGTGTTCACGGACACGCTGCCGACGCCGGGTGAGCTGAGCCAGGATCTGGAGAAAATCTCGGTGCTGTCGATCGCTCCGACGATCGCGAGTGCGGTGCGTGAGGTGTTCGAGGACGGTTCGGTGACGAGCCTGTTCGACGAGCAGTAGGAGCCTGTGGTCGGGCTTCTGTAGATCCTTTTGGGTGTGGCCTCCCTGTCCGAGTAGACTGCTTCAGTTGCTCGGCGAGGGAGGCCGTTCCCGTTTCGGGATGCGGTTGTCCGTTATCGACGCGCTCTTCGTAGCAGGCCGTTCGTGGCCGGGTGACCACGTCCGTTCTGAATTCGAGGAGTGACTATGTCCGAGGTGAAGATCTCCGCCGCGACGCGCAGCGAGTTCGGCAAGGGTGCCGCGCGCCGTATCCGTCGTGAAGACAAGGTTCCGGGTGTCCTGTACGGGCACGGTTCGGACCCGCTGCACCTGACCCTGCCGGGTCACGACCTGCTGATGGCGCTGCGTACGCCGAACGTGCTGATCGCGCTGGACATCGACGGCAAGACGAACGAGCTGGCGATCCCGAAGTCGGTGCAGCGTGACCCGCTGAAGGGCTTCCTGGAGCACGTGGACCTGCTGCTGGTGAAGCGCGGCGAGCAGGTCACGGTCGAGATTCCGGTGCACACCGAGGGCGAGCTGGCCCCGGGTGCCTTCCTGCTGGAGCACGTGCTGAACGCGCTGCCGGTCGAGGCGGAGGCGACCCACATCCCCGAGTCCGTGACCGTCTCCATCGAGGGTCTGGCGGCCGGTGACTCCGTGCTCGCCAAGGACATCAAGCTGCCGAAGGGCACGACGCTGACCGTCGAGGAGGACACCGTCGTCCTTCAGGTCCTGGCCGCGCAGGCCGAGGAGGCCCCGGAGGGTGAAGAGGCCGAGGGCGACGAGGCCGCCGAGGCCTGATCCTCTTCGTCGTCGTTTCGTCGGCCGCTGTTCCCGTGCGGGGCAGCGGCCGACGCGTATGAAGGAGACATGGACGTGACGACCGATGCGGCCGCTCCCTGGCTGATCGTGGGGCTGGGCAATCCGGGGCCGGAGTACGCGGGGAACCGGCACAACGTGGGTTTCATGGTGGCGGATCTGCTGGCGGACCGGGTCGGGGGGCGGTTCAAGCGTGCCGGGCGGGCGCAGGCGCAGGTCGTGGAGGGCCGGATCGGGCCTCCTGGTCCGTTGAACCGGCGGGTGGTGCTGGCGAAGCCGATGTCGTACATGAACCTGTCGGGTGGGCCGGTGAACGCGCTGCGGGATTTCTACAAGGTGCCGGTGGGCCATGTGGTGGCGGTGCATGACGAGTTGGACATCGACTACGGGGTGCTGCGGCTGAAGCTGGGTGGCGGGGACAACGGGCACAACGGGCTGAAGTCGATGACGAAGGCGTTCGGTGCGGAGTATCACCGGGTGCGGTTCGGGATCGGGCGGCCGCCGGGGCGGATGCCGGTGGCGGATTTCGTGCTGAAGGATTTCTCGTCGGCGGAGCGCAAGGAGCTGGACTACTTCGTGGACCGGGCGGCGGATGCGGTGGAGGCTCTGGTGATCGAGGGGTTGGAGCGGGCGCAAAGCACGTACAACTCCTGACTTGTCACCCGTCGAGGTTGACGGGCCGTTCAGGCATGGCCAATGATCCCGGCCATGCCTGCCATTGCCACCTCTTTGTCCCAGGGTTCGGCCGCCGTGCTGCGGTTCGGGAGGTTCGCGGCGATGGGTACGGTCGCGGTGCTGATCCTGATCGCGGGTGTGTGGGCGTCGTGGGGTACGGCGCAGCATGTGATGCTCACGAAGGGCCGGGAGCGGGGCACGGTCGATGTGACGCGGTGCGGGGCGGATGCGTGCTGGGGTCGGTACACGCCGTTGTCGGAGGGTTCGCAGCCGCGGGCGCGGGTGGTGCTGGAGAAGTCGGTCGCGGTGGAGCGGGGCCGGACGTACACGGTGGTCCTGAAGTCCGCTGGTGATGACGCGGTGCGTTCGGGTCCGGCGGGTGTGCTGTACGCGTGGATTCCGCTGGGTGGTGCGTTGTTGCTGGCGTCGGTGGTGGTGGCGGGTGGTCTGCTGCGGACGCGGGCGGCGTGGGTGATGGCGTTGTCGGGGGTGGCGTTGCTGACGGCGGCGTTCGTGACCGTCTGAGGGGTTCTGGCGTTCTCCACATCTGTGAGGGAACGGAGCGTTGTCTGTTCGTGATTGACGGGCGTTCGGGTGCGGCTGGAAGCTGAACCGCCCCCTCCACATCTTCCCGGTCACTTCACGAAGACGGACGACTCCTCCATGCGAACCCTCTCTCGCCTCGGCGCTGTCTGCGCCGCCGCTTCCGCGGTCCTTCTGCTCGCTCCATCCGCCCACGCCACGCCTCCCGGTGACAACGGCACGGTGAAGATCCATGACGCCTCGACGGGCGAGGAGCTGCGCCGCAACGAGCCGCACGTGTGCGCGTTCTATCTGGATGCCTTCGGTTTCGACGGCGGTCAGCGGGTCGACTGGCACATCGACGCGATCCCCCCGAGTGAGAACAAGGGCGAGACGGTGGAGTCCGGTGCGCTGACGCTGGATTCCCAGGGCCACGGGCGCAGCGAGGACCTGTCGCTGCCCGACGGGCACTACAAGCTGTTCTGGAACTTCGAGGGCGAGAAGGGCTCCGCCAAGCACAAGGTGTTCTGGACGGACTGTGAGGACGAGCAGGAGCCGGGTGGTTCCACGCCGTCCGCGTCGGCTTCGCCGTCGTCGCCGGGGGCGTCCGAGGCGCCGTCGGGTGAGCCGAGTGTGTCGGCGTCGGCGAGTTCGTCGGCCGGTGGGGCTGTGCCGGCGTCGTCGCCGTCGCCGCAGGGTGGTGCGGAGGGTGATCTCGCCGAGACGGGCAACGGGGCCCCGGTGGGTGTGCTGTCGGGTGTGGCTGCCGCGCTGGTGGCGGCGGGCGGTTACCTGGTGCTGCGGCGTCGGCGGGCCGGCCGCGTCTGACGTGGAACATGACCGTGCCCCCGAGCCTGTACGGGCTCGGGGGCACGGTCGTGTCCGGGGTGGGGTCAGCCGGTGTTGCGCAGGCCGGCTGCCACGCCGTTGACGGTGAGGAGGAGGGCGCGGGCGAGGAGCGGGTCGGGCTGCTCGGCGGCCTGGGCGGCGTCGCGCTGCCGCTTGAGCAGGGCGACCTGGAGGTAGGAGATGGGGTCGAGGTAGGCGTCGCGGATGGCGAAGGTCTGCTTCAGGACGGGCGCGGCGTCGAGGAGTTCCTCTTCGCCGGTGACGCGCAGCACCTCACGCACGGTGAGTTCGTGTTCGGCCTTGATGGTGTCGAAGACGTGCTTGAGCTCGTCGGGGACGAGGGTGTCGACGTAGTGCTGGGCGATCCGCAGGTCGGTCTTGGCCAGGGTCATCTCGACGTTGGAGATGAAGTTGCGGAAGAAGTGCCACTGCTGGTGCATCTCGTCGAGGACGGTGTCGAGGCCGGCTTCGCGCAGGGCCTTGAGGCCGGAGCCGACGCCGAACCAGCCGGGGACGATCTGCCGGGACTGGGTCCAGCCGAACACCCAGGGGATGGCGCGCAGGCCGTCGAGCGAGACGCCGGAGCCGGGGCGGCGGGAGGGCCGGGAGCCCAGGTGCAGGTCGGCGAGCTGGTCCACCGGCGTCGACGCGAGGAAGTACGTCGGCAGGTCGGGGTCCTCGACGAGGCGGCGGTAGGCGGCGTGGGCGGCGTCGGAGACGACGTCCATCGCGGCGTCCCAGCGGGCGAGGGCCTCGTCGGACTGGCGGGGCGCGGTGTGCAGGGCGGACGCCTGGAGGGTGGCGGCGACGGTCAGCTCCAGGTTCTCCCGGGCCAGGGACGGGATGAGGTACTTGTCGGAGATGACCTCGCCCTGCTCGGTGACCTTGATCTCGCCTTCGAGGGTGCCCCAGGGCTGGGCGAGGATGGCGTCGTGCGTGGGGCCGCCGCCGCGGCCGACGGTGCCGCCGCGGCCGTGGAAGAGGCGCAGGCGGACGCCGTAGCGGTGGGCCACGTCGCGCAGGCGGCGCTGGGCGCGGTGGATCTCCCACTGACTGGTGGTGATGCCGCCGAACTTGGAGGAGTCGGAGTAGCCGAGCATGACCTCCTGGACGTCCCCGCGCAGGGCGACGAGGCGCCGGTAGGAGGGGTCGGAGAGCATGTCCTCGAGGATGGTGTCGGCGGCCTTGAGCTCGTCGGTGGTCTCGAGGAGCGGCACGATGCCGATCTTGGCCCAGCCGGCGTGCAGGTCGATGAGACCGGCTTCGCGGGCGAGGACGGCGGCGGCGAAGACGTCGTCGGCGCCCTGGCACATGGAGATGATGTAGGACTCGATGACCTCGGGTCCGAAGACCTCCAGGGCGCGCTTGACGGTGCCGAAGACGCCGAGGGTCTTCTCGCCGGGCGCGTCGACGGGGGCCGGGGTGGGGGCGAGCGGCCTGCGGGACCTGAGCTCCTTGGCGAGGAGCTTGGAGCGGTAGTCGCGGGGCATGTCGGCGTAGCGCCAGGATTCCTCGCCGAGCCGGTCGAAGAGCTGGCCGAGGGCGTGGTGGTGGGCGTCGGCGTGTTCACGGACGTCCATGGTGGCGAGCTGGAGGCCGAAGGCGGCGAGGGTGCGGATGGTGCGGGCGAGGCGGCCGTCGGCGAAGAGTCCGCCGCGGTGCTCGCGCAGGGAGCGCTGGATGATCCGCAGGTCGTCGAGGAGTTCGCTGGTGCCGAGGTAGTCGCGGCCGTCGCGGTGGGCGGTGCCCTTGGCGAGGCGCTTCTTGGTGTTCTCCAGCTTCTGGCGGATGCAGGTGGCCTTGAGCCGGTAGGGCTCTTCGGCGTTGAGGCGCTTGTAGCGGGGGCTGATCTCGGGGAGGTTCTCCAGGTCGGTCTGGAGGGAGGTCAGCAGTTCCTCGGTGGCGCCGGCGTAGCGGATGGAGTTGGACAGGAAGCCGCGGAGCTCGTCGATGGTCTCCAGGGCGTCGTTGATGCCGTGCTCGTGCTGGAGGATCAGGACGTCCCAGGTGACCTGGGGGGTGACGTTGGGGTTGCCGTCGCGGTCGCCGCCGATCCAGGTGCCGAAGGTGAGGGGGCGGGTGTCGTCGGGGAGCTTGACCCCGGCGCGCTCCAGTTCGGCGGTGAGGTCCTCCAGGACGTCGCCGACGGCGCCCGCGTGCAGCTCGTCGAGGTAGTAGATGGCGTTGCGGGCCTCGTCGGCGGGCTCGGGGCGCACCACGCGCAGTTCGTCGGTCTGCCAGACGAGGTCGATGTTCTCGGCCAGGCGGGTGTCCAGGCGGCGCCGGTCGGACTCGATGACCGGGGTCTCCAGGAGCGCGGCGACGCGGCGGAGCTTGTTGAGGACCGAGCGGCGTGCGGCCTCGGTGGGGTGGGCCGTGAAGACGGGGCGGACGTTGAGGTTGCGGACCGTCTCGCGCAGGTGCTCGGGGTCGGCGTCCTTGAGCCGGTCGGCCGTACGGGCGAGGAGGCCGCCTTGGGCGGCGCGGCGGGCGCGCAGCTCGCGGCCGCGGTGGACCTGCTCGGTGACGTTGGCCAGGTGGAAGTACGTGGAGAAGGCGCGGACCAGCTTGGCCGCGGTGTCGAGTTCGGTGCCGCGCAACAGCTCGGCGGCGGCCTCGCCGTCCTCGCGGGTGAGGCGGCGGACCTTCTCGACGAGTTCCAGCAGCTCGGGGCCCTCTTGGCGGACGAGGGTCTCGCCGAGCAGGTCGCCCAGCCGGCGGATGTCGGCACGCAGCTCGCTGCTCGTCGTCGTGGTCTGGTCGTCGGCACTGCTCACAGGTGCGGCTCCTTGCAGTGTTGAAGCTCGTCTGGGAGGGGAACCCGGACGGCGTCTCGCGCGGCGGGGCGCCGCATACGGTCCGGTACATCCGGGAAAATCAGAGCGGACCGCGCTGTCCGACCGACTCAAGGATAGGTGTCGGCAAGGACGCGCAGGCTCGCGGGCTCTTGCCGCCGGGCGACGCACTGCCATACTTACGATGCCGTAGGTTACGGAACCGTAGGAAGCACATCACGGTTGACGTGCCCCGGCTACCCCTTCTCCATCCACATACCCCCCGGGGGGCGCGTATGACCAGTAGTTCCGACGTGATCGAGGACGCCCCGAAGGCGCCCGGTCAGGCCACCGATGCCGCTTCCGCCACGCTGGGCGGCGAGAAGAAGCGCTCCATCGAGCAGATCGCCCTGCTCCTCTTCATCACCGTCCCGTTCGTGGCGCTGCTGGCGGCCGTGCCGCTGGCGTGGGGCTGGGGGGTGAGCTGGCTGGACCTCGGTCTGCTGGTCTTCTTCTACTACCTGGGGTGCCACGGCATCACGATCGGCTTCCACCGTCACTTCACGCACGGATCCTTCAAGGCCAAGCGGCCACTGAAGATCGCCCTGGCGATCGCGGGGTCGATGGCGGTCGAGGGTCCGCTGGTGCGCTGGGTGGCCGATCACCGCAAGCATCACAAGTTCTCCGACGCGGAGGGTGACCCGCACTCGCCGTGGCGGTTCGGTGAGACCCTTCCGGCCCTGATGAAGGGCCTGTGGTGGGCACACATCGGATGGATGTTCGACGAGGAGCAGACGTCGCAGGAGAAGTACGCCCCGGACCTGATCAAGGACAAGACGCTCCGCAACATCTCCCGCCAGTTCGTCCTGTGGACGGTGGTGTCGCTGGCGCTGCCGCCGCTGATCGGCGGTCTGGTCACGATGTCCTGGTGGGGCGCGTTCACCGGCTTCTTCTGGGGTTCGCTCGTGCGGGTGGCCCTGCTGCACCACGTGACCTGGTCGATCAACTCGATCTGCCACGCGGTCGGCAAGCGTCCCTTCAAGTCGCGTGACCGCTCGGGCAACGTGTGGTGGCTGGCGGTGCTGTCCTGCGGTGAGTCCTGGCACAACCTGCACCACGCCGACCCGACGTCGGCCCGGCACGGTGTGATGCGCGGGCAGCTGGATTCGTCCGCCCGGCTGATCCGCTGGTTCGAGATGGCGGGCTGGGCGTACGACGTGCGGTGGCCGTCACGCTCCCGTATCGATTCGCGCCGTGATACCGGGGAAGGCGGCTCCCCGCGCGGGAAGGAGCCGGTCGAGGCGGCATGATGGGCGCTGTGGCGACCGACTCGAGCAGCACCCCCAGCAATGACAAGCCGCGGCGAGCGCGTCGCACCCGGATGACCGGTGCCGAGCGCCGCCAGCAGTTGCTGGAGATCGGTCGCACGCTCTTCGCGGCGAAGGGTTTCGAGGGCACGTCGGTGGAGGAGATCGCGGCGAAGGCCGGGGTCTCCAAGCCGGTGGTGTACGAGCACTTCGGCGGCAAGGAAGGGCTGTACGCGGTCGTGGTGGACCGTGAGATGCGGCGCCTGCTGGACATGGTGACCAGCTCCCTCACGGCCGGTCACCCCCGCGAACTGTGCGAACAGGCGGCGTTCGCCCTGCTGGACTACATCGAGGAGTACACGGACGGTTTCCGCATCCTGGTCCGTGACTCCCCCATCCCCCAGTCGACGGGCTCCTTCGCCTCGCTGATCTCGGACATCGCCACGCAGGTGGAGGACATCCTGGGCCGCGAGTTCAAGAGCCGCGGCTTCGACCCGAAGCTGGCCCCGCTGTACGCCCAGGCCCTGGTCGGCATGGTCGCCCTGACCGGCCAGTGGTGGCTGGACGTGCGCCGGCCGAAGAAGGCCGAGGTGGCCGCGCACCTGGTGAACCTGGCGTGGCACGGCCTGGACGGGATAGAGGCCAAGCCGCATCTGATAGGGCGCCGCAAGGCCTGACCAGGTCCGTCTCAGAGGGGCTCGAGGAACTCCAGGCGGTTGCCGACCGGGTCCTGCGCGTAGAACCGCTTGTGCCCGGGCAGGGCGGAGTCCCGGACGACGGACGCCCCGCCGGACTCCAGCCGGGCGGCGCAGTCGTCGATGCCCGTCACCCGCAGTCCGGGGTGGGCCTTGCTCGCCGCCCGGAAGTCCTCCTCGATCCCCGGGTGCGGCTGCACCGCCCCGGCCCGGAACCAGCACCCGCCCCGCCGGGCGAGCTCGGGCGGTTTCGGCACCTCGGTCATGCCGAGGACGTCGACGCAGTACGCCCGCAGCCGCTCCTCGCTGCCGGGCGGGGCGGCGACCTGGACAAGGTCGAGGGCGGTGATCATCAGCCCTCCTTCCGGGCGACGGTGAACACCCGGCGGAAGGGGAACGGCGTGCCGTGCGGACCGGCGGGATAGGCCTCGCGCAGCGCCGCCCGGTACTCGGCGACGAACGCCTCCCGCGCCTCGGGGTCGTCGGCGAGCGCGGTCAGCACGGGCCGCAGGCCGGTCCCCTTCACCCAGTCGAGCACCGGGTCCTCGCCCTGGAGCAGGTGGATGTACGTCGTCTCCCACACGTCGGCCGCGCAGCCGAGGGACGTCAGCCGCTCCAGGTAGGCCTCGGGGGCGTGGACGGCGTCGGCGTGGCGCAGGGTGTCGGCGAGCCGGTCGCGCCAGCGCGGTGAACCGGCGAGTTCGCGCATGAGCCGGTGGCTGGGAGCGGCGAAATTGCCGGGCACCTGGAAGGCGAGGGTGCCGCCGGGCTTCAGTCCCGCCACCCAGTCGGGGAAGCGCTCGGCGTGGCCGGGCACCCACTGGAGCGTGGCGTTGCTGATGATCAGGTCGTGGGGTTCGTCCGGTGTCCACGTCCGTACGTCGGCGCGGCCGAAGTCGAGACGCCCGCCGCCCGGGGTCGGCCCCTCGTGGTCGACGTGGGCCTTGTCGAGCATCTCGGGCGAGTTGTCGTAGCCGGTGATCCGGGCGGTGGGCCAGCGGGCGGCGAGCAGCGTGGTGACGTTGCCGGGTCCGCAGCCGAGGTCGGCGATGCGGGGGTGGTCCGCGGACGGTCGGGTGGGCAGGTCGGGGACGCGGGCGAGGAGGTCGGTGAAGGGGCGGGCGCGGTGGTCGGCGTGGCGGAGGTACTGGGTGGGGTCCCAGGTGGGGGTGGCTGCGGACATGAGTCCTCCTGGTGTCCTGTGTGTCCTGGTGGTGACGGTGCGGAACGCACACCCAGCGTGATCCTTTAAGTATCTCGACGTCAAGAAACTGAACGTCAAGAGACTCTACGTCGACACAACCACTACACTGATCGTCATGGAGGACGAGGTCGATCGGCTGGTCGCAGCGTGGCGCCGGGAGCGCCCTGACCTCGACGTGGAACCGCTCGAGGTGCTCAGCCGTGTGAGCAGACTGGCCCGGCATCTGGACCGGGCGAGGCGGCTGGCGTTCTCGGAGCACAACCTTGAGCCGTGGGAGTTCGACGTCCTGACGGCCCTGCGCCGTGCGGGCACGCCGTACCAGCTCTCGCCGGGGCAGCTCCTCACCCAGACGCTCGTCACCTCGGGCACGATGACGAACCGCATCGACCGCCTGGCCAAGAAGGGTCTGGTGGAACGGCTCCCCGACCCCAGTGACCGCCGAGGCGTCCTGGTCCGGCTGACGGACGAGGGGCGGGACCGCGCGGACCAGGCCCTGGCGGGTCTGCTGGAGCAGGAGCGCGCGATCCTCGCGGAGCTCTCCCGGGCCCAGCGCGGCGAACTGGCGGGGCTGCTACGCCAGCTGACCGCCCCGTTCGACAACATCCCCGGCTAGGTCCACGGGTCCGACCCCGGCGCGCCGCGCGAGGGCGACGGCGGCGAGGGTGGAGTGCACGCCGAGCTTGCCGAGCACGTTCTGCATGTGGGTCCGCACGGTGTGCGGCGACAGATACAGGCGCTCGGCGACGGCCTTGCGCCCCAGCCCCGCGACCATGCACCGCAGCACTTCCCGCTCACGCGGAGTGAGGGACTCGACGAGCCTCTCGCTCTCGGTGCGGTGCTTGCGGGCGGCGGTGAGCTCCCGCAGCACGCCCGTCAGCAGCGCGGGCGGCAGATGCGTCTCGTCCCGCAGCACACCCCGGATGACCGTGAGCAGCCGGGACAGGGAGCAGTCCTTCGCCACCCACCCGGAGGCGCCGGCCTGCAGGGCGAGCGCCGCCCGCCGCGGGTCGTCCTTCTCGGCGAGCACGACGATCCGGACGTGCGGCTGCGCCGAGCGCACGCCCGTGACGAGGGAGATCCCGTCGACGAGCCCGTCCTCGTTGCCCTCCTGCACGGGTACGGCCGGGCGGGCGCCCGGCACCTTGCCGCCAAGGTCGGCGTCCACGAGCAGCACGTCGAAGCGCCGCCCCTCGGCGACCGCCCGCTCCAGGCTGCGCAACGCGGCCGGACCACTGCCGGCCGCGGAGACGTCGACGTCCGGCTCGGCCGCCAGGGCCGCCGCGAGTGACTCCGCGAAGATGCGATGGTCGTCGACGACCAGGACTCGGATGCGAACCACGAAACCCCCTTCCCCGAGCTCCCGAAGAGCAGGGGCTACCCCATCGTCGGAGGATGACACCGCGCGGGTACGACGCCGGAGTGTCCGGCTCTGCCGCGTCCGACCGTCGGTCGTTGCCGCAGCAGCCTGTTCGGGTCGCCGCAGCCGCACGGCCGCCGCCGTGCAGTACCGCTACCCCCACCCCGGGCGTCGTACCCGGCTGTCTCGCCCCCTGAGCGGCACCGGCCCCCACCGGTGCTGTTCATCAGGGTACGGACGGGGGCCCGGAGCGGAAGGTTATTTGCAGAACTGACTGTCCGACGCGTTTATGGTGTGCCGCATGTTTCGTCTTGAGACAGAAGTCGACAAGGCCCGACGTGATCTGCTCCGCACACGCCTGCGGGACACGAACACAGCCGCCTCCCCGATCCTGCGCGCCCTGCGCGGAACACCGGACGAAAGGGACGCGCCCTTGCATGTATGGGCTGTGAACGACCGGGACGACGCCCTCGCCGGCGGCCTGGTCGGCCACACCTGGGCGACCTGGCTCCACGTCACCTACCTCTGGGTCGACGAACGCCACCGCGGCAGGGGCCTGGGCGCGCGATTGCTCGCCCAGGCGGAACACATCGCGGCAGCCTCCCGCGGCTGCCGCGCGTCCCGCCTGGAGACCTGGGACTTCCAGGCCCCGCGGTTCTACGAGAAGCAGGGGTACGAGGTGGTGTGCGTGGTGCCGGACTACCCCCCGGGCATCACGGAGTACATGCTGACGAAGAGGCTGGGCTGAGCTGCGGGGACGAAACCCTCGATGACGCCCCGCCTTCACTCACCGATAGCGTTGGTTCGCTTGAGTTATCCCCCCACACATGATCAACGGGAGACACAGTGAACCGCCCCGCTCGGCTCGTGACAGCCGCGCTCACCGCATCCGCGGCCCTGCTGCTGACCGCCTGTGGCTCCGGGGGAGGTGACAGTTCGTCATCGTCCGACAAGATCGCCGGTGCGGGTTCGGGTGACAAGGCATCGGCTTCGCCTTCGGCCTCCGCGTCTGCGGACGGGATCGATCGGCCGGAGATCAAGCTGCCCGGAGACATGAAGCTGGCTTTCGAGGACCGGCAGACGGGCGACTCCGTCAAGGACGCGATCCTGGCGGACAACGAACGGGCCGTCAGCACGGTGTGGCAGGCCGTGGCGTCCGGCGATCTTGCGAAGTCGGGCATTGGCTTCTACTACACGGACGCCGCACTGACGGGCGTCTACAACTACGCGAAGGACAACAACGCCAGGAAGACCAGTTGGGCCGGCACTCTGCGCTACTTCGACCGACAAGTGACGGTGTTCGACAAGACGTCGGCGGCCCTGACCTACTGCGTGGACGAGAGCAAGGCCAACGTCAAGGACCTCAAGACGGACAAGGTGAAGGTGGTCGAGACCTCGCCTGACAGCTACGTGTACTACAACGCCAGCGTGAAGAGGGACAAGCAGGGCGTCTGGCAGATCTGGAAGCTTCACGAGGACCGCGGCGCCCAGAGGTGCCAGCCGTGACGCAGCGCGCGGCACTGGCGGCACTGACCGCCGCAATGCTCCTCCTCGGGGTGGACACGGCTGTCGCCGGCGGGATCGGCAGCAACGGAACCCAGGTCTCGCAAGCGTCCGGGAACTCATCAGGACGGGTGCTTCAGTCACGCATCACCTTCAATGTGAATGGCGCAACCCCGTCGAAGGACGGCGGCCCGATCACCTCCACCGCCATGGACTGGGAACCTCCGGCCTGTTGGTACGAGCCCTACTGGAAGGCCAAGGACTTCAAGACCTACACCGAGGCCAACTGGTCCATCTACGACTCCGTCGGTGGTGCGCCCGATGGCGTGGCGGACGACAAGGCCCGCTACAAGGAGGGTCGTCCCTACAAGGACTTCAACATCGACAAGAACGACGAGGGCATGTGGTGGGTCGCCGTCACGAATCCGAAGATGGAGGACGACCCAGCCGCCGGAAACTGCAAACGCGACCCCTTCTGGGTCGACAACGATAAGAACCCGGGTGTCCCCCAGGCCATCGACACCGAGACCCTCGCCGGGCTCGCGCACCAGCGCACGGTCGTGCCGCCGACCAAGATCTCCCTCGCGCCGGACGCCAGGTCCACGGTCAACGCGCCCACTTGGGTCTGGCTGGACAAGGGCGCCTTCAAGCCCGTTTCCGTCACGGCGAGTCTGCCCGGCACCGGGCTGTGGGCGACGACGACGGCGAAGCCGGTGAGCCTGCACATCGATCCGGGAACGGCGGACGCGCAAGCCCTTCCCTCGTCCGGCGAGTGCCTGATCAACGACGACGATTCCATCGGAGAGCCGTATGCCCGGGGCAAGGCGGAGCTGACGCCTCCGTGCGGGGTCCGGTACCTGCGTTCGTCGGGGGACGGCACCTACGGCCTGAAGGCGACTCTCACCTGGGAGATCACCTGGGAAGGCGCGGGGAACACGGGCGGCGATCTGCCCAACGGCACCTTCGCCACCACCACCGAGGTGCCCGTCCAGGAGATCCAGTCCGTCAACCGCTGACCGTGGCAGCGGTGCCCTCCCCGCTGGAGGGAGGGCACCGCTGGCGTCGGGGTCGGTCAGTCGAGGCGGTGGGCGCCCGATGAGGGGACCGCTTCGAAGACTCGGGGGGTTGTGAAGCCCGCCGTCGCGAAGGCCTCTGTCACTGCCTTGGTGATGGCGTCGACGTCCGGCTCCTCCGCGAGGACGATCGCCGAGCCGCCGAAGCCGCCGCCCGTCATGCGGGCGCCCAGCGCGCCGGAGGCCAGGGCCGTGTCGACGACCAGGTCCAGCTCCGGGCAGGAGATGCGGAAGTCGTCGCGGAGCGAGGCGTGGCCCTCGACCAGGACGGGGCCGATCGCGCGGGTCTCGCCCGCCTCCAGGAGGGAGACGACCCGTTCGACGCGCTCGTTCTCCGTGACGATGTGGCGGACCAGGCGGCGGACCTCCTCCTCGTCGCCCAGGCGGGCCAGGGCCGCGTCCAGGTCGGCGTAGGGGACGTCCCGCAGCGCGTCGACGCCCAGCAGGTCCGCGCCCTTCTCGCAGCCGGCGCGGCGCTTGCCGTACTCGCCCTCGCTGTGGGAGTGCTCGACCTGCGTGTCGACGACCAGGAGCCGCATGCCCTCGGCGGCCAGGTCGAAGGGGATCTGGCGCTGGGAGAGGTCGCGCGTGTCGAGGAACAGGGCGTGGCCGGCCTCGCAGCAGGCCGACGCCGTCTGGTCCATGATGCCGACCGGGGCACCGACGTAGACGTTCTCCGCGCGCTGGCACAGGCGGGCCAGCTGCCAGCCCCGCAGGCCGAGGGAGAACAGGTCGTTCAGGGCGAGCGCGACGACGATCTCCAGCGCCGCCGACGACGACAGGCCCGCGCCGGAGGGGACCGTGGAGGTCAGGTGGATGTCCGCGCCCGTGACCGCGTGGCCGGCCTCGCGCAGGGCCCAGAGCACGCCCGACGGGTACGCCGTCCAGTTCCGGTCCGCCCCCGGCGCCAGCTCGTCGACGCGCAGCTCGACGACCCCGCCCTCGACGTCCGCCGAGTGCAGGCGCAGCACGCCGTCCGTGCGCCGGGAGACGGCCGCCACGGCGGTGTGCGGCAGCGCGAAGGGCATCACGAAGCCGTCGTTGTAGTCGGTGTGCTCACCGATGAGGTTGACGCGGCCCGGGGCCGCCCAGACACCCTCGGGGGCGGTTCCGTAGAGCTCCTCGAAACCGTCCCGCACCTGCTGTGCGCCCACTACTGCTCCCTTGAGATGTTCTGCGCGAAGTCCCACGCGTCCGCGACGATCCCCGCGAGGTCCGCGCGGGACGGGTTCCAGCCCAGCTTCTCGCGGGCCGTGTCGGCCGACGCCACCAGGACCGCCGGGTCGCCGCCCCGGCGCGGGGCGACCACTTCCGGGATCGCGTGGCCCGTCACCGTGCGGACCGTCTCGATGACCTCGCGGACCGAGAAGCCGTTGCCGTTGCCGAGGTTGCAGATGAGGTGCTCGCCGGAGGTGGCGGCCGTCAGGGCCAGCAGGTGCGCCTCGGCCAGGTCCGCGACGTGGATGTAGTCGCGCACGCAGGTGCCGTCCGGCGTCGGGTAGTCGTCGCCGAAGACCGAGATCGCCTCGCGCCTGCCCTGCGCGACCTGGAGGACCAGCGGGATCAGGTGGGACTCGGGGTCGTGGCGCTCGCCGTACGCGCCGTACGCGCCCGCCACGTTGAAGTAGCGCAGGGAGACCGCGCCGAGGCCGTGCGCCGCCGCCTCGCCCGTGATCATGTGGTCGACGGCGAGCTTCGAGGCGCCGTAGGGGTTGGTCGGCGACGTGGGCGCCGACTCGACGATGGGGACCTGCTCCGGCTCGCCGTACGTCGCCGCCGTCGAGGAGAAGACCAGCGTGCGCACGCCCGCCTCGCGCATCGCGGCCAGCAGCGCCATGGTGCCGCCGACGTTGTTGTCCCAGTACTTCTCGGGCTTCACGACCGACTCGCCGACCTGCGAGAACGCGGCGAAGTGCAGCACGCCGTCGAAGGAGGGGTCCAGCCACTTGGCGGCGTCGCGGATGTCGCCCTCGACGAACGTCGCGCCCGCGGGGACGCCCTCGCGGAAGCCCGTGGAGAGGTTGTCGAGGACGACGACCTCGTGACCGGCCTCCAGCAGGTGCTGCGCGACCACGCTGCCGACGTATCCCGCGCCACCCGTCACCAGGTACTTCCCGCTCATGAACTCGCTACCTCTCGCAGTCGCTCGGCCGCGCGCTCCGGCGGCACGTCGTTGATGAACACGTTCATGCCGGACTCGGAACCCGCGAGAAACTTCAGCTTGCCGGAAGTGCGGCGGATGGTGAAAAGCTCGAGGTGCAGCGCGAAGTCCTCGCGCACGACCCCGTCGAACTCCTCCAGCGCGCCGAACGGCGCCTGGTGCCAGGCGGCGATGTACGGCGTCGGAGCCTCACCCTCGCCGAAGATCCGGTCGAAGCGCCTCAAGAGTTCCAGATAAACCTTGGGGAACTCTGTGCGCGCGCCCTCGTCCAGGCCGAGCAGGTCGGGCACGCGGCGCTTGGGGTACAGGTGGACCTCGTACGGCCAGTGCGCGGCATACGGCACGAAGGCGACCCAGTGTGCCCCCTCCAGGACGACCCGCTCACCGGCGAGTTCACGCTCCAGGACGGCGTCGAAGAGGTTCTCCCCGCCGGTCATCTCCTTGTGGGACGCGACCGAGCGGAGCATCAGGGCGGTGCGGGGCGTGGTGAAGGGGTAGGCGTAGATCTGCCCGTGGGGGTGCTGGAGGGTCACGCCGATCTCGGCGCCCCGGTTCTCGAAGCAGAACACCTGCTCGACGGCAGGGAGATGCGACAGCTCCGACGTGCGGTCCGTCCAGGCCTCCAGCACCAGGCCCGCCTGCTCCTCGGTGAGTTCGCCGAAGGACGCGTTGTGGTCGGAGGTGAAGCAGACGACCTCGCAGCGGCCCGAGTCGCCGGCGAGCGAGGGGAAACGGTTCTCGAACACGACGACGTCGTACGAGGAGTCCGGGATCTCGCTCAGGCGGTCGCCCTCGGAGGGGCACAGGGGGCACTCGTCGGCCGGGGGGTGGTAGGTGCGGCCCTGGCGGTGCGAGGCGATGGCGACGGAGTCGCCGAGCAGGGGGTCGCGGCGGATCTCGGACGTGGTGACGGTGCGGTCCAGCGGTCGGCGGTCGGTCGCGTTCCGCACGCTGTCGTCACGCAGGTCGTAGTAGATGAGCTCGCGACCGTCGGCCAGTCGGGTCGAGGTCTTCTTCACGCCGGACTCCTTGTCCTTCAAACAGAACCCAACATACTTAAACACGACCCACCCCAATCGTCAACATCACAATCAAACAAAGAGCGTCATCGGACGTGTTCAATCACTGAAGGCGGAGAAGTAGATTCCGCGAGGTATCGGTTCACGCTACGAAGCGAGGGCTCATGCAGACCCCCACATATCTGTCAGCCGAGCTGCGACTCCCCACGAACTGGCTCGACTACACGATCCTCGGCATCTACTTCGTCGTCGTCCTCGGCATCGGCTTCGCCGCCCGCCGCTCGGTGAAGACCAGTCTCGACTTCTTCCTCTCCGGCCGTTCGCTGCCCGCCTGGGTGACCGGCCTCGCGTTCATCGCGGCCAACCTGGGCGCAACCGAGATCCTCGGCATGGCCGCCAACAGCGCCCAGTACGGCGTCTACACCACGCACTGGTACTGGATCGGCGCCATCCCGGCCATGGTCTTCCTGGGCCTGGTGATGATGCCCTTCTACTACGGCTCCAAGGTCCGCTCGGTCCCCGAGTTCCTGCTGCTGCGCTTCGACAAGGCGGCGCACCTGCTCAGCTCGGTCCTCTTCGCCTTCGCCGCGATCCTCATCGCCGGCGTCAACCTCTACGCCCTGGCCATCGTCGTCGAGGCGCTGCTGGGCTGGCCGGAGTGGGTGGCGATCGTCGTCGCCGGCTTCTTCGTCCTCGCCTACATCACCCTCGGCGGCCTGTCCTCGGCGATCTACAACGAGGTCCTCCAGTTCTTCGTGATCCTGGCGGCGCTCATCCCCATCACCTTCCTCGGCCTGAAGAAGGTCGGCGGCTGGGACGGCCTGTCCGACTCCCTCACCGAGAGTCGCGGCGCCGACTTCATGACGTCCTGGGGCGGCACGGGCATCGGCAGCGACAACCCGCTCGGCGCGAACTGGCTGACCATCGTCCTGGGTCTCGGTTTCGTGCTCTCCTTCGGCTACTGGACGACGAACTTCGCCGAGGTGCAGCGCGCGCTGTCCGCGAAGAACCTCTCGGCGGCGCAGCGCACCCCGCTGATCGCCGCGTTCCCGAAGATCTTCATCGTGTTCCTGGTCATGATCCCGGGCCTGGTCGCCGCGGTCCTGGTCCCCAAGATCGGCACGTCCGACTCCGACCTGCAGTACAACGACGCCATCCCCTACCTGATGGAACAGCTGCTGCCCAACGGCGTGCTGGGCATCGCCGTGACCGGCCTGCTCGCGGCGTTCATGGCGGGCATGGCGGCCAACGTGTCGTCGTTCAACACGGTGTTCACGACGGACATCTGGGCGAAGTACGTCGTCCGGGACCGTGAGGACGCGTACTACGTGCGCTTCGGCCGCCTCATCACCGCGGTCGGCGTCCTGGCCTCCATCGGCACGGCGTTCCTCGCGCGGTCCTTCTCCAACATCATGGCCTACCTCCAGACGCTGTTCTCCTTCTTCAACGTGCCGATGTTCGTCGTCTTCATCATCGGCATGTTCTGGAAGCGGGCTTCGATGAAATCGGGCTTCTGGGGGCTGCTCGCGGGCACCACCGCGGCGATGGTCAACTACTTCGTCCTCTACAAGCAGGACATCATCGACATCCCCTCCGACCAGGGGGCCAACTTCGTCTCGGCGATCGCGGGCTTCGTCGCGGGTGCGGTGGTGATGGTGGCGGTGTCACTGTTCACGGCGCCCAAGCCGACCGAGGAGTTGCAGGGACTGGTCTACGGCACGACCTCACCCGGCATGGCGGAGCCTCCGGCGCCCGGGGACGAGGCCTGGTACCGCAAACCGGCGCTGCTCGGCTGGGGCGCGATCGTCCTGGCCGCGGCCTGCTACATCCCGTTCTCGTTCTGACCGACGGAGGATTGATCGCACATGTCCGAGTCCCACTCCGAGAAGGACCTGCAGCGGGAAATCACCGACCTGGAGGGCAAGTCGGCGACCGCAGCGCGGCTGTTCGACATCCGGCGGATCATCGGTGGGCTGTTCGTGGTCTACGGCGTCATCGTCACGATCGCGGGGTTTACGGCGTCCGACGCCGACATCGACAAGGCGGCGGGCGTCAACATCAACCTCTGGACCGGGTTGGGGATGCTCCTGCTGGGCCTGTTCTTCCTGGCCTGGCTCAAGCTGAGGCCGGCGGCCCCGGCTCCGCCCGGGGTTGAGCCGGAGGACGACGAGCAGGTGGGGTAGCGCTGCGCGTCGATGCCGGGGCCGGGTGGGTGCACAGCCCTGGGTAGCGGGGCACCCGGCGTCGGTGCCGAGGCCGGGTGAGCCCACGCCCCGGCATCCCGAGGTGCCACCGCGTCGGCGCCGAAGCCGGGTGGGTCCGCAGCCCGGCGGAACGGGGTGCCGCTGCGCCCACCCGTGCCGCCCCCAGCGGCACGCATGCCCGCAGCGGGGCGGCTGCGCACCCCCACCCCGCGTCAGGCAAAGCGCACGCACACCCCCACTCACCTCACAGCTCTCGCGGCACCGGTCCCGCCCGGTCCAGCAACCCCGTCCGTGCCGCCAACGCCGCCGCCTCCAACCGGGACCCCACGCCCAGTTTCATCAGCACCCGCTGGACGTGCGTACGCGCCGTCGACGGTGCGATGCCCATGCCCGCCGCGATCAGGCGGGTGTCCTCGCCGTCGGCGACACGGACCAGGACCTCCACCTCCCGCGGCGTGAGCATCTGGAGCAACCGCTGGCCCTCGTCGTCCGGTTGGGCCGCCGGGTTGAGCAACTCGCTGAACGCCCCCTGCAGCAGCTGCGGCGCCACCGCCGCCTCCCCCGACCGCGCCTTCATGATCGCTCGCTCGACACCCTCTATGCGCTCATCGTGCCGGACGTACCCCGACGCCCCCGCCGCGAACGCCGCCGCGATGCCCCGGGGGCTCGGCACCGGCCCCAGCACCAGCACCGCCACCTGCGGCCGCTCCCGCTTGATCTTCACCACCGGGTCGAAGATCCCCGGTTCCGCCGGCGTCGCCGTCCCCAGCAGGCACACCTCCGGCGCCCGCGTGATCACCAGCTCCGCCGCCCCCGCGGCCGGCGCCGCCGCGGCCAGCACCCGGTGCCCCCGCAGCTTCAACGCCGAAGCCAACGCCTCGGCCAGCAATCGGTGGTCGTCGACCACCATGAGCCGCACTCCCATCGAGCAACCCCCCAGTCACCCCAGCCCCCCACGGAAGCCCCCCGGCTCCCCCGCCTTCATGCCCCCGGAAGCTACACGCTTGTTCGACGTCGCGCTCCCCCTACCGGCGAGAATCGCCCCGGATCGCCGAAATTCCTCTCATTCCAGGTTGACCGCGCCAAACAGCTGTGGCCCCGCCCCTGAACAGGGACGGGGCCACATCAGCCACCAGTCGATCAAGAACCGGTCAGCACCCGATCAGACCCCGGTCGGAGCCCGCCCAGAGCCTGGTCAGCCCGTACCGAAGCCGACCGCCAGATACTCCTTCTCCCGCACCGTCGACCGCTTGCTCGCGTACACCTTGGACATGTACAGGTGCCCCTCGGCGTACAGGAACTCGGAGTACTCCGGCGACATGCTGGTCTCCACGTCACGGACCGACTCCGTCGAGGGATTCTGCAGCAGCGTCGTCTGCTTGAAGCTGCCCCCGGCGATGCTCACGATCTGTCCGCCCTTGTCGTAGGGCGGACGCTTGTACGCGATCAGGTTGCCGCCGTCCATGCGCAGCGGCGAGATCGTGTAGCCGTCGCCCGCGTCGGCCCGCTGCCCGGTCTGCTTGCCGGTGGCGAGGTCGAAGGCGACGATCTCGTTGGTCTGGCTGTACTTGCCGGTGCCGTCGTGCTCCTCGGTCGGCAGGTACAGCCGGTCGTTGCCGACGGCCAGCAAGTTGCAGGCCTCGACGCGCGTGATGCCCTCGCAGCGGGCCGCGAACTGCTCGCCCGGCGCGGAGATGCGCGTGCGCAGCTTGCCGGTTTTGCTGTCGATGGAGAAGAAGTCGGAGATGCCGCTGCCGTCGCCCGCGGAGTCGCCGACGTCGGCGGCCACGACCAGCGGGTTGGTCGACACGATGCTGGCGTACTCGATGCCCTCGGTCATCTTGTACTCCGAGATCACCTTCCCGGACTTCGGGTCGATGGTCTGGATGTGCAGCTGCCGCTGGTCGTACGAGCCGCACTTGCGCACCGCGACCAGCTTCTCGCCGCCGCCGTACCCGGCGTCGTAGCAGGAGTCGGTCGGCTTCGGGCTCCACAGGAGCTTGCCGGAGACGTCGAAGGCGGCGCCGCCACTGGTGCTGCCGACGGCGACGGTCTTCCCGCTGAGCGTGATGTTGTCGAAGTTGATCAGCTGGTCACCGGTCTTGACGGTCTTCGTCCACAGCTTCTTGCCGGCGTCGAGGTCGATGAGCGCGATCTGGCTGCACCCGTGCGACGGGTCGGCCTTGGTGGGCATCGCCGGCTGGTAGAGGATCGCCGTCAGGTTGTCGTCGGTGACGTGGCGGCTGGCCTGGCAGACCGGGCCGGCCAGCGGGAGCTTCCACAACTCGCTGCCCTTGTCACGGTCGTAGCCGACGATCTGGGCGATGCCGCTCTTGACGTACGCCTTGTCGGTGAGCCACGAGCCGGAGACGACGACCGTGCTGTCGTTCTTCACCTCGGGCGCCGGGACCTGGAAGAGGACCTTGGCGCTGGGGTCGGACGGCGCCTTCTCCTTGCCGGAGGTGGTGCCGCCGTTGTCGTCGTCCGTGCCGCCGGTGCCACCGCTCACACCGGCGGTGTCGTTCTGCCTGCCCTCGTCCTTGCCGGACGAGGCGTACCAGACGCCGCCGCCGATGATCAGGGCGATCGCCACGACCGCGGCGACGATGATCGCCATCTGGGCGTTGAACTTCCCGCCCCCGCCCGGCTGTCCGGCCTGCGGCTGGTGCGGCATGGCCTGCTGCGGATAGCCGTAACCGGGCTGCTGACCGTAACCGGGCTGCTGACCGTAACCGGGCTGCTGACCGTAGCCGGGCTGCTGCCCGTAACCCGGCTGCCCATAGCCCGGCTGCCCGTAAGGCGCCTGCTGCGGCTGCCCGTACGCCCCCGGCTGCTGACCGGGGTAGCCGTAGCCGGGCGGGCCCTGCCGGGCCTGCGGAGGCTGGGGCGCCGGAGCCCCCTGCGGATACCCGTACCCCTGCGGAGGCGTGGGCGGAGTCTGCGGCGCGGCCGGCGCAGGCGTCTGCGGAGCCTGCGGCGCCTGGGGGTAGCCGTACCCCGGCTCAGGGGCCTTGCCGAGGTTCGGCCCGGCCGCGGGCGGCGGGGTCTGCGGCGGCTGGTCCTGCGGCGGCTGGTCCTGGGGCGGTCCGAAGCCGCCCCCCTGCGGGGGCTGCTGGGGCGGAGGGGGCGGCGGCTGGGTCATGGCGTGGGTACCTCGGGGAAGGGGACGGACGACGGGGCGGGTTCGGAAGGAGGAGGAAGAGTCACTTGCCGTAGGCGAGCATCAACTTCTCCTTCGAGTCGTCGTTCCCGCTCAGCCGGGTCGTCGAGATGTAGAAGCGCCCGTCGACCCAGTCGATGTCCTTGGAGAAGAAGCCGTTCTCGATGTCCGCGGCACCCTCGGGGTTCTGCAGCAGCTTGGACGGCTTGTGGCTGCTGCCGCCGGTCGGGATGGACACGATCTGCCCGCCCGCGTCGTACGACGGCTGCACGTAGGCGATGAGCTTTCCGCCCTCGGTCTTCACCGGCAGCATCGACTCGTCGGAGGGTGACTTCACGCGCCACTTCTCCTTGCCGTTGGCGAGGTCGACCGCGACGATCTCGTTGGCGCCGGTGGTGGCCTCGGTCGGCAGGTACAGCGTGGTCTCGTCGGCGGCGACACCCTGGCAGCCCGTGAGATTGCGCTCGAGGATGGCCCAGCCGCACTCGGGGGCGAAGTCCTCGTCGAAGCCGACCTGCGAGCGGAACTTGCCGCCGGAGGTGAAGGTGGAGATGTTCCAGGCCTTCTTGTCCTCGTTGGTGCTGTACACGACCAGCGGGCTCACCGAGTAGGTGCGCGCGACCCGCCAGCCCTTGTCGAACGGCTGGGTCCACCTGGCCTTGCCGGTCTTCGGGTCGAGCTCCTGGATCTCGTCGTGCTCCTTGTCGGAGCCCGCGCCGCAGGAGGAGACGGCGATCAGCTTCTCGCCGCCGGCGAACGCGGCGGGGAAGCAGGCGTTGCCGTACTTCTTCTTGTCGAAGAGCTTGTCGCCGCTGGTGACGTCGTACGCCGTGCCGGACTGGGAGCGGCCCACCATCAGCGTCTTGCCGGTGATGGACAGTTCGACGGAGAGCGTGGAGTCGAACAGGGCGCCGTCGGCGACCTGTTCCTTCCAGCCCTTCTCGCCGGTGACAAGGTCGATCTCCTGGAGCTGGTTGCACTTGGCGCGGTCGCTGCTGCCGCTCATGTACGCGACGACGATCTTGTCGTCGGACGTCTTCTGCGGAGTGGTCGCGCAGATCTTCTGCGGGAAGGTGATCGCGTCCCAGGAGGGCTTGCCGTCCCCGACGTTGTACGCGGACAGCTGCTTGTAGGCGGCCTTCACCGCGATCTTGTCGGTGATCCACATGCCGTCGGCGTCGGCGCCGGAACCGGGGGCGTCGGGCGCCTCCTTGTACCAGAGGACCTTGGCCTCGCCGGCCTGGCGGCCCGCGTTGAGGTCCTCCGGGTCCTCGCCGCCGTCGCCGCTGCCGTCACCGGGGTTGACCGGGGCGGAGGAGCCGGGCTTGGCGTCGTCGGTCTTCTGGGCGACGGGCTTCTTCTTGCCCTTGCCGTCGTCGCCACCGGTGACGGCCCACACGGTGCCGCCGACCACGAGCAACGCGGCGACCGCGGCACCGATGATCATGGCGGGCTTGCCCTTGAAGGGGTTGCTCGAGCCGCCTCCGGGCGGGGTGCCGGGCGCGCCGGGGTACTGCGGCTGCTGCGGGTAGCCGTAACCGGGCTGGCCGTACGGCCCCGGCTGCTGCGGCTGCCCGTAGGGGCCGGGGCTGTACGGCCCCGGCTGCTGCGGCTGCCCGTACGGACCGGGCTGCTGCGGAGGCTGCTGCGGGTAGCCGTACCCCGGCTGCGGCGGGCCAGGCTGCGGCGGGCCCTGCGGGGGCGGCGGCGTCTGGGGCGGGCCCTGGGGCGGCGGCGGGGTCTGCGGTGCCCCGTAACCACCGCCCTGCGGCGGCTGGTTCTGCGGTGCTCCGAAGCCACCGTGCGGCGGCTGACTGGGCGGCTGGGTCATCAGCGGCTCCCCCGTTCGATCACTGATTTTTAGCCACGCCCTGAGATACGAAATGGGCTCAGAGTCGCTTCATAAAGTTCTAAGACGACTCTTTGTATCACCAGGTTCCGACAGCGACCGGGCCGTATCACCCCCTGTTCCCAAGGGAGGACCGGCCCGTGATGCCGTCGTTATGCGTCTTCACGCACCCTTCACGCGTCCTCGGCGAGTTCCAGCCAGCGCATCTCGAGCTCCTCGCGCTGACCGGCCAACTCCCGCAGCTCGGCATCCAGTTCGGCCACCTTCGCGAAGTCCGTGGCGTTTTCGGCGATTTGGGCGTGGAGCTTGGTCTCCTTCTCGGAGACCTTGTCGAGCTGCCGCTCGATCTTCTGGAGTTCCTTCTTGGCGGCGCGCTGGTCGGCGGCGCTCTTCTCCGGGGCGGCGGTCTGCGACACGGCGGCGGGGGCCGAGGCCGCCGCGGCCTCCTCCATGCGCTGCCGCCGCTCCAGATACTCGTCGATGCCGCGCGGCAGCATCCTGAGGGCACCGTCGCCGAGCAGGGCGAAGACCCGGTCGGTGGTGCGCTCGATGAAGAACCGGTCGTGGGAGATGACGATCATGGAGCCGGGCCAGCCGTCGAGCACGTCCTCCAGCTGGTTCAGCGTCTCGATGTCGAGGTCGTTGGTGGGCTCGTCGAGGAAGAGGACGTTGGGCTCGTCCATGAGCAGGCGCAGCAACTGGAGCCGGCGGCGCTCACCGCCGGACAGGTCCCCGACGGGCGTCCACTGCTTCTCCTTGGTGAAGCCGAACGTCTCGCACAGCTGCCCGGCGGTCATCTCGCGCCCCTTGCCGAGGTCGACGCGCTCGCGCACCTGCTGCACGGCCTCCAGCACGCGCGTGGCCGGGTCGAGTTCGGCCACCTCCTGCGACAGGTAGGCCAGCTTCACCGTCTTGCCGACGCGGACGCGTCCGCCGACGGGCTGGGTCTCGCCCTCGGACCTCGCGGCCTCGGCCATGGCCCGCAGCAGGGACGTCTTGCCGGCGCCGTTGACGCCGACGAGGCCGATCCGGTCGCCGGGCCCGAGCTGCCAGGTGACGTGCTTGAGGAGGACCTTGGGGCCCGCCTGGACGGTGATGTCCTCCAGGTCGAACACGGTCTTGCCCAGCCGGGTCGACGCGAACTTCATCAGCTCGCTGCTGTCCCGGGGCGGCGGCACGTCCGCGATGAGTTCGTTGGCGGCTTCGACGCGGAAACGGGGCTTGGACGTACGGGCGGGCGCCCCGCGGCGCAGCCAGGCCAGCTCCTTGCGGACCAGGTTCTGCCGCTTGGCCTCCTCGGTGGCGGCGATGCGCTCGCGCTCGGCCCGGGCGAAGACGTAGTCGGAGTAGCCGCCCTCGTACTCGTAGACGTCGCCGCGCTGGACGTCCCACATGCGCGTGCAGACCTGGTCGAGGAACCACCGGTCGTGGGTGACGCACACCAGTGCCGACCTGCGGGTCTGCAGATGCCGGGCGAGCCAGGCGATGCCCTCGACGTCGAGGTGGTTGGTGGGCTCGTCCAGGACGAGCAGGTCCTGCTCCTCGATGAGCAGCTTGGCCAGGGCGATCCGGCGCCGCTCACCGCCGGAGAGCGGGCCGATGACGGTGTCCAGTCCCTTGGGGAACCCCGGCAGGTCGAGTCCGCCGAACAGGCCGGTCAGCACGTCCCTGACCTTGGCGTCGCCCGCCCACTCGTGGTCGGCCATGTCGCCGATGACCTCGTGGCGGACGGTGGCCTCGGGGTCGAGGGAGTCGTGCTGGGTGAGTACGCCCAGGCGCAGCCCGCCGGAGTGGGTGACGCGGCCGGTGTCGGCGCTCTCCTGCCGGGCGAGCATGCGGATGAGCGTGGTCTTGCCGTCGCCGTTGCGGCCGACGACACCGATGCGGTCCCCTTCGGAGACGCCGAGGGAAACGCCGTCGAGCAGGGCGCGGGTGCCGTACACCTTGCTGACGTTCTCGACATTGACCAGGTTGACGGCCATTACTCTCCTGCCAAGGGGGATGGATCGACCCCCAGGGTAGTCGCGCGCGGGGGTGCTCCGGCCGGGGCGGTCAGCCGCCGTCCGCCGCTTCCCGGCCGCGCGGGTAGCGCCACACGTCCATCAGCCTCTCGTCGAACGGCAGCCCCGGGTCGCGGGGACCGATCCGGTGCTCGGCCTCCACGCAGCGCGGATCGTCGCGGTAGGCCAGGCCGGACACGGCGTCGATGCGGATCTCCTGGCGCTCGTCACGGGTGAGGGCGACCAGGGCGTCCCCCACCCCGGGCTCGCTCCCCCGGTAGTGCCCGAGCCGGCGGCACGCGGCCTCGCGCACGCCGGGGTCCTCGTCACCGGCCAGGGTGAGCACCGTGGTGAGGCCCTCGGGGGTGACCTGGGAGCGGCCGTCCTCGGAGCGCTCCAGGGTGTCCCGTCCGGCAGCCGGCGCAGGGGGTCGGCACCGCCCTCGAGCAGCGCCTCGGCGACCGGTGTGTCGTACGCAGCCACGGCCAGGCAGAGGACCGGCAGGCCCGTCCGCGAGGGTGTCGGGGTCGGCCCCGTCCTCCAGCAGGGCCCGGACCTCGTCCGGGTCCGAGCGCCGCACGGCCTCGACCCGTCGCTCCACGCCTGTGCTCCCCCTCGTCGACGACCCGGGGGAGCCTGGACACCCGGCGGCTGCCGGGGCACGTGATCAACCGGCGGCCGCCACCGTGGCCCCGGGCGCCGGGCCCGACGCCGTGCGGACCGTCCGGCAGCTCCCGGACGCCAGCAGGGCCTGCGCCACCGCGGCAGCCGACTCCGGGTCGCGGACGAGGAAGGCCGTGGTGGGGCCGGAGCCGGAGACGAGTGCGGTCAGGGCGCCCGCGGCCCGGCCCGCGGCCAGGGTGCCGGCGAGTTCCGGGAAGAGGGAGAGGGCGGCGGGCTGGAGGTCGTTGGAGACGGCCGCGGCGAGCGCGTCCGGGTCGCCCTTGGCGAGGGCGGCGAGGAGCTCCCCGGAGGCGACGGGTTCGGGGATGTCCGTGCCCTCGCCGAGCCGGTCGAACTCGCGGAAGACCGCCGGTGTGGACAGGCCGCGCCCGGCCATCGCGAACACCCAGTGGAAGGTGCCGCCGACCTCCAGGGGCGTCAGCTGCTCGCCCCGTCCGATGCCGAGGGCGGCGCCGCCGACCAGGCTGAACGGCACGTCACTGCCCAGCTCGGCGCAGATCTCCAGGAGTTCGTCGCGACAGGCCCCGGTCCCCCACAGCGCGTCGCAGGCCACCAGGGCGCCGGCGCCGTCCGCGCTGCCGCCCGCCATGCCGCCGGCGACGGGGATGTCCTTGGCGATGTGGAGGTGCACGTCGGGGCTGCGGCCGTAGCGCTCGGCGAGGGCTTCGGCGGCCCGCGCGGCCAGGTTCGTACGGTCCAGGGGGACCTGATCGGCGTCCGGGCCCTCGCAGGTCACGCGGAGCCCGTCGGAGGGGGTGACGGTGATCTCGTCGTAGAGGCCGACCGCGAGGAAGACGTTGGCGAGGTCGTGGAAGCCGTCGGGGCGGGCGGCGCCGACCGCCAGCTGGACGTTGACCTTGGCCGGGACGCGGACCGTGACGCTCACGCGGTCTCCTTCTCCTGGTGCCGGTTCGCCTTGTGCTCGGCGATCCGCGCGAACTCTTCCACGGTCAGCGACTCGCCCCGGGCCTGCGGCGAGACCCCGGCGGCGACGAGGGCCTCCTCGGCCGCGGCGGCGGATCCGGCCCAGCCGGAGAGGGCGGCCCGCAGCGTCTTGCGGCGCTGCGCGAACGCCGCGTCGACAACGGCGAACACCTCGCGCTTGGCGGCCGTCGTCTTCAGCGGCTCACTCCGGCGGACCAGGGAGACCAGGCCGCTGTCGACGTTGGGCGCCGGCCAGAACACGTTCCGCCCGATGGCACCGGCGCGCTTGACCTCGGCGTACCAGTTGGCCTTGACCGAGGGGACGCCGTAGACCTTCGAGCCGGGTGGGGCGGCGAGCCGGTCGGCGACCTCCGCCTGGACCATGACGAGGGTGCGCTCGATGGTCGGGAAGGTGTCGAGCATGTGCAGCAGCACCGGGACGGCCACGTTGTAGGGCAGGTTGGCGACCAGCGCGGTCGGGGCGGGGCCCGGCAGCTCGGTGACGTGCATGGCGTCCGAGTGGACCAGGGCGAACCGGTCGGCACGCTCGGGCATGCGGGCCGTGACGGTCGCGGGCAGCGCGCCGGCCAGCACGTCGTCGATCTCCACCGCCGTGACCCGGTCGGCGGCCTCCAGCAGCGCGAGGGTGAGCGAGCCGAGGCCCGGGCCGACCTCGACGACCACGTCGTCGGGGCGGACCTGTGCGGTGCGGACGATACGGCGGACGGTGTTCGCGTCGATCACGAAGTTCTGTCCGCGTTGCTTGGTCGGGCGCACGCCGAGGGCTGCCGCGAGCTCGCGGATGTCGGCGGGGCCCAGGAGGGCGTCGGGGGTGGGGCTGCTGGTCACGGGGACAAGGGTACGGGGGCCACGTCGGGGCCTACCCGCGCAGCCGTCCCCCGCAGTGCGGCCACGGGCTGGCCCCGCGCCGCACGTACAGCTTCTTCGCCCGGTACGTCTGCTCCGCCGCGGGTGCGTCCTGGGGGCGTCCGCTGCCGCCGAGGGCCTGCCAGGTCCGGGTGTCGAACTGGTAGAGGCCGCCGTAGGTGCCCGAGGAGTCGACGGCGTCGGGCCGGCCGCCGGATTCGCAGGCGGCGAGGCCCTGCCAGTCGAGGTGGTCGGCGCCCTGCACCGAGGCCGGGAGCTGCCTGGTGCCGACCTTCACCACCTGGGGGCGCGGTTCGCGCACCACCTCGGACCTGATGCGGCGCGGCTTCTGCCGGACGCCGTTGACCGTGCGCGTGGCGAAGGTGACCCGGCGCACACCGGGTTCGCCCGCCCGCTCCACGACCTCCGTGCCCCGGAACAGCGTCGGGTCCTCCGTCCGCCGCACCTGGAAGGGGATCGGCTCCTCGCGGACCTCCCTGCCGCCGGTGATCCGCAGCACGGTCACGGTCTGCCCGTCGCGCGGGAAGCTGCCCTGCGGGACCGAGGTGGTGTCCTGGCCGCGCAGGGTGATCCCGGCCTCCTCGACGGCCTCCCGTACGGTCGCCGCGTTGGTGCGTACGGTGCGGGCGCGGCCGTCCGCCATGATCGTGACCGTGCGCTCGGTCCGCACGTCCAGCGCGAGCCCCTCGCGCCCGATGCGCCGGGAGCGCGAGGTGGAGAGGTACGCGCCCTCCTGCCGTACGCCGAGCTGCCGCAGCGCCCCCTCCACCGTGTGGGCGGTCGTCCACACCTGACGGCGGTGTCCGTCGAGGGTGAGCCGCACGGGGCGGGCGTAGTGCACGGCGACCTCGTCGCCGCTGCTGATCTCCGTGCCGGGCCCGGGCGCCACCACGTCGTGGGCGCCGATCTCGACGCCCTCCTCCGTCAGCAGCTCGGTGACGTCGTCGGCGAAGGTGTGCAGCGTGCGGGTCTCGCCGTCGATGTTCAGCTCGATCGCCTTGTCCTTGGCGACGAACGCCGTGGTGCCGCCCGCGAGGAAGGCGACGACCAGGGCCTGCGGAAGCAGCCGTCGCATGGGGCTGTCGGGGCGCTCGGCGTAGCGCGCCTTGCGCCGGCGCGCGGACCTGCGATGCGAGCCGTTGCGCGCCGCGGCACGCGACCCGTCGCGCGCACCCGTGCCCGGGTCGGGGTACCCCGCGAACCCGGACCCGGGCTCGTCGCCCGAAGCGCCCTGCCGGGGCAGGCCGGGCAGGGTCGGCACCTCGTAGTCGGGCAGGGTCGGCACCTCGTAGTCGGGCAGAGTCGGTGCCTCGTAGGAGGGCAGGGTCGGCGCCCCGAAAGAGGGCGGAGTCGGCGCCCCGTAGGAGGGCAGGGTCGGCGCCCCGAAAGAGGGCGGAGTCGGCGCCCCGTAGGAGAGCAGAGTCGGCGCCCCGAAAGAGGGCGGAGTCGGCGCCCCGTAGGAGAGCAGAGTCGGCGCCTCGAAAGAGGGCGGAGTCGGCACCTCGTCGGAGAGCAGAGTCGGGGCCTCGAAAGAGGGCGGAGTCTGTGCCTCGTAGGCGGGCAGAGTCGGCGCCTCGTAGGAGAGCAGAGTCGGCGCCCCGAAAGAGGGCGGAGTCGGCGCCCCGTAGGAGGGCGGGGTCGGCGCCCCGTAGGAGGGCGGGGTCGGCGCCTGGAAAGAGGGCGGAGTCTGTGCCTCGTAGGCGGGCCGGTAGGTGTCCTGGTAGGCGCCGGGGGCCCCGGTTGTCCCGTGGGCGAGCGTCTCCGCGCTGCGCAGATCGGCCGGTGGCGCGCCGAAACCGCCGTACACCGGGTCGGCGTAGGCCGGGCCATACGTCTCGTACGTCTCGTACCGCGCGTTGCTCACGCCGCTCCAGGGGCCGGAGGGGTCCAGAGGGGTCCGGATCGGGCCCCCAGAACCTAGCGGAGCGGTCGTCACTCTCCAAAGCGACGCGACTACGCACAGTCGTGCGGTGAGGTCGGCGGCGGGGTCAGTACCCGAACGCGCGTGCCGTGTTGGCGCCGAGGGCCGTGGCCAGCGCGTCCTCGGCGACGCCGCGCACCTCGGCCATGGCCCGCACGGTGATCGGCACGAGGTACGGGGCGTTGGGCCGGCCGCGGTAGGGCGCCGGAGTGAGGAAGGGCGCGTCCGTCTCCACGAGGAGGAGCTCCAGCGGGGCCACCGCCACCGCGTCCCGCAGGTTCTGGGCGTTCTTGAAGGTGACGTTGCCGGCGAAGGACATGAAGTAGCCCGCGCTCGCGCAGATCCGCGCCATCTCGGCGTCGCCGGAGTAGCAGTGGAAGACCGTCCGCTCGGGGGCGCCCTCCTCCTTCAGCACGCGCAGGACGTCGGTGTGGGCGTCGCGGTCGTGGATGACCAGGGCCTTGCCGTGCCGCTTGGCGATCTCGATGTGGGCACGGAACGACAGTTCCTGCGCGTCTTTGCCCTCGGGCCCGGTGCGGAAGTAGTCGAGGCCCGTCTCACCGACGCCCTTGACCTGGGGCAACGCGGCGAGCCGGTCGATCTCGGCGAGCGCGCCGTCCAGGGCCGCCCGGCCGCCGGGCTCGCGGGCGCCCTGCCGCGACCAGCCGTCGGGGTCGCCGTGCACGATCCGGGGCGCCTCGTTCGGGTGCAGGGCGACCGTGGCGTGGACGGCGTCGTGCGCGGCGGCCGTCTCCGCGGCCCACCGCGACCCCTTGATGTCGCAGCCGACCTGCACGACCGTCGTCACCCCGACCGACGCCGCCTTCGCCAGTGCCTCCTCGACCGTGCCGGACTGCATGTCCAGATGAGTGTGGGAGTCGGCGACCGGCACCCGGAGGGGCTCCGGGAGGGGCGGGGCCGCGTTCTTGTCCTGGCGGCCGGAGTCGTTCGAAGGCATGCCCCGATCCTACGAAAGGGGTCTGCGCGAGGGGCACGCCCTCCCCGGTGGGGGAGGACCGGGGAGGGCGTCGGACAAGGGAAGCCGGACGGGTCAGCTCGCCTTGCGCTGGAAGGGGTGCCGCAGGTCGGACAGGTGCCAGTGGTGGTGCTCGCGCTGCTCCTGGCCGGCCGTCGCCCCGGACCCGGCGTCCGCGGTGGGCGCCTCCACCGGCCCGCCGGGCGGTGGCACGCGGGAGGGCCGGTGCGCCGCGTCACGTGCCGAGGCGACCCGTCCGGGCCGCATGATCCGCACGACGTGGCTGTCGCAGTGGTGGCACTCGGGCTTGCTCAGCGGGGAGGGCACGACCTTGCCGTCCGCGACATAGAGGACGAACTCGTGACCCGCGGCGTCCGTGTGGTGCTCTATCTCGTACGACTGCTCCCAGCCGTGCCCGCACCTCATGCAGGCGAAGGAGTAGGACTCGTTGACGACTGCGGTCGCACCGGCGCGGAGCCCGGTCTGCCCTGCGATCTCACTCATGCCAGCTCCTGTTGGTCCGCTGTGGCGTGAGGACGATTCCGTCCCCGCAACCCAGTGGACTCCTCGGCCGGACCGATGGCAGCAGACCTGTCGACTGTTGGCCCCGATTTGGTCGTCCCTTGCCTCTGCGCCCCTTGCGCTTTGCCCACGCATGGGGCGCACGCTCAAACGACATGCGCCCTGCTCAGAGGGTGTTCAGCGCCCCTTCATGGGCGCGGGGAGCTGCGCGATCAACCACACACAACGCGCACCCCGCCAAGCACTCCGGCCCCCACCCCGAACCCGGCTCACTCACCGGCGTTCTTCGCAGCGACCACAGCGTCGAAAACAACTCTCTTCGGAACACCCGCCTCCACCGCCACCGCGGCGATCGCCTCCTTGCGCCGCTCTCCCGCCTCCTCCCGCACCCGCACCCGCCGCACCAGCTCCTGCGGCCCGACCTCCTCGGGCCCCTTCTCCGGCGCGCCCTCCACGACGACCGTGATCTCCCCGCGCACCCCCTCCGCGGCCCACGCGGCCAGCTCGCCCAGCCCGCCCCGCCGCACTTCCTCGTACGTCTTGGTCAGCTCCCGGCACACCGCGGCCCGCCGCTCCGCCCCGAACACCTCGGCCATCGCCGACAGCGTGTCGTCGAGCCGGTGGGGCGCCTCGAAGTAGACGAGCGTGCGCCGCTCGTCGGCGACCTCCCGCAGCCGGCCGAGCCGCTCCCCCGCCTTGCGCGGCAGGAACCCCTCGAAGCAGAACCGGTCGACGGGCAGGCCGGACAGCGCGAGCGCGGTGAGCACCGCGGACGGCCCGGGCACGGCGGTGACCCGCACGTCCCGCTCGACCGCGGCGGCGACCAGCCGGTACCCCGGGTCGGACACCGACGGCATCCCCGCGTCCGTGACGAGCAGCACCCGCGCCCCGCCCACCAGCTCCTCCACCAGCTCCGGCGTCCGGGCGGACTCGTTGCCCTCGAAGTACGACACCACCCGGCCCTTGGGCGTGACGCCGAGCGCCTGGGTCAGCCGGCGCAGCCGCCGCGTGTCCTCGGCGGCGATCACATCGGCTCCGGCCAGTTCCTCGGCGAGCCGGGGCGGGGCGTCCGCGATGTCGCCGATGGGGGTGCCTGCGAGTACGAGGGTTCCGATCACGCTCCCATCCTCCCAGGGGCGGGGGGTGCGGACTCCTCCCAGGGGCGGAGGATGCGGACGCATACCGGCCATGCACGGGACTCACACAGAACGGTTCCCTACGATGGCGCGGTGACCAGTACCGCGTCCTCCACGGACACCCGGCAGGGCCAGGCGCCGCTCGACCAGCGGCCGTCCTGGCAGCAGCGGCTGCGCCGCTTCGGCTACCAGGGGCAGCCCAGAAGCGACGCCGGCGACGTCCGTGACCGCCTGGTGCCGCCGTACACCGAGCCCTCCCCGCGCCTGTGGGCGGCGCTCGGCGTTCCGCACCCGCTCGCGCTGCGGCTGGTGCGCTGGTCGGGCTGGATCGGCCCGCTGCTGGTCACACTGCTGGCGGGTGTGCTGCGGTTCTGGGACCTGGGCAGCCCCAGGGCGGTGATATTCGACGAGACGTACTACGCCAAGGACGCGTGGGCGCTGGTCCACCGCGGGTTCGAGCTCAACTGGGACAAGAACGCCAACGACCTGGTCCTGTCCTCGGGCGGGCACGTCACGCTTCCGACGGACGCGGCGTACGTGGTGCACCCGCCGGTCGGCAAGTACGTCATCGGGCTCGGCGAGCTGATGTTCGGGTTCGACCCCTTCGGCTGGCGGTTCATGACGGCGCTGCTCGGCACGCTGTCGGTGCTGCTGCTGTGCCGGATCGGCCGCCGCCTGTTCCGCTCCACCTTCCTGGGGTGTCTCGCGGGCGCGCTGATGGCGGTGGACGGACTGCACTTCGTGATGAGCCGCACGGCGCTGCTCGACGGCGTGCTGATGTTCTTCGTACTGGCCGCGTTCGGCTGTCTGCTGGCCGACCGGGACAGGGCCCGGGCGAAACTCGCCGCCGCGCTGCCGCTGGACGAGGACGGCCGGGCCCGGCCCGACCGGCACACGGCGGAGACGGCCCGGCTGGGATGGCGCCCCTGGCGCTGGGCGGCGGGCCTGATGCTGGGCCTGGCCATCGGCACGAAGTGGAACGGCCTCTACATCCTGGCCGCGTTCTGCCTGATGGCGGTGTTGTGGGACGTCGGTTCGCGCCGGGTCGCCGGTGCCCGTCACCCGTACGCGGCGGTCCTCAAACGCGACACGGGCCTGGCGTTCCTCGCCACGGTCCCGGTCGCCCTGGTCACCTACGTCCTGTCCTGGACCGGGTGGATCCTCTCCGCGACGAACGGCTCCGGCGGCTACTTCCGCAACTGGGCCGCGACCAGCGGCAAGGGCGGCAGCTGGACGTTCCTGCCCGACTGGCTGCGCAGCCTGTGGCACTACGAGCACCAGGTGTACGAGTTCCACGTCGGCCTGTCCTCGCCGCACACGTACCAGTCCAACCCGTGGAGCTGGCTCGTCCTGGGCCGCCCCGTCTCGTACTTCTACGAGTCCCCGGCCCCCGGCAAGGACGGCTGCCCCGCCGACGCGGGCGAGAAGTGCGCCCGCGAGGTCCTCGCCCTCGGCACGCCGATGCTGTGGTGGGTCGCCTGCTTCGCGGTCCTCTACGTCCTGTGGCGCTGGTTCTTCCGCCGCGACTGGCGCGCGGGCGCCATCGCCTGCGGCATCGCGGCCGGCTACCTCCCCTGGTTCATGTACCAGGAGCGCACGATCTTCTTCTTCTACGCCGTCGTCTTCCTGCCGTTCCTGTGCCTGGCGGTGGCGATGCTCCTCGGCGCGATCATCGGCCCACCCCGCTCCACAGACACCCGCCGCGTCGCAGGCGCCAGCGCCGCGGGCGTCCTGGTCCTCCTGATCACCTGGAACTTCATCTACTTCTGGCCGCTGTACACCGGCCAGGCGATCCCGATCGACGACTGGCGGTCGCGGATGTGGCTGGATACGTGGGTGTAGCCGGGCACACCCGCCGTGACGGTCCCGCGGGGTGCCGGGCCGTCATAGTCGTGTCCGGCCGTCAGCGGCCGGCGTCAGGCATCCTCGGACGGCCCGGTTTTGCGTCCTCGTCCAGCAGCTCCCGGCAGACTTCCGTGAAGTCGTGGCGTGTCGTCCCGGGCGGCCTGGTGCGCCGCCGCTGTGCGCGCTGGGTCTGCTCCCGCGCTCGCCCTGTCACCCGGGCGGCGCCGAGTGGGCCGACGATGCCGATCAGTCCGCCCGCCATGGCTCCGGCGAGCCCGGCAATTCCTTGATCCGCAGCAGTCATTGCCAGCCATGGAACCGAGGGCGCGTCAGGCCCGGGCCCGTCTCCGGGGCTGATCCCTGTTCGGTCAAATATCGCAACTCCCGTCCCGGTAGTAACCGCTTGTGCATAGAGTGCTCCGGACCGAGCTTTCTGAACGCGTTCAAAGGAGCGCGTGAGGCTCAACGGGGAGGGGATCGGCCGGTGGGCAAGGGGGTCAAAGCCGCCGTCATAGGCGGGGTGTTCGCGGTGATGGTGGGTGGGGCCGGGTACGGCGCCTACAACATCGTGAGCGCCTTGGACGGTGACGGGGGCGGCGCGGGCGGGGTCGCCTCGCAGAAGAGGTCGGGGCCGCCCGGCGAGGACGAGGTCAAGGAGACCACCGCCAAGTTCTTCGCGGCCTGGCGGACGGGGGCGGCCGCGCAGGCGGCGTCGTACACCAACAACGACGCGGCCGCCGAGCAACTGCTCGGCGCCTTCGCCGACGACGCGCACATCACCGACGTGAAGATCACGCCCGGCGCGGCCCGGGGCACCACCGTGCCGTACACGGTGAAGGCGAAGGTGGCCTACGGCGGGAAGTCCGAGCCGCTGAGCTACAAGAGCGAGCTGAAGGTCGTGCGCGGGCTGACCACGGGACGGGCGCTGGTCGACTGGCAGCCGTCCCTCGTGCATCCCGAGCTGAAGAAGGACGACACCCTCGTCACCGAGCGGTCGGCCACCCCGCCCATCGAGGCCGTGGGCCGCGACGGCACCGAGCTGACGAAGGAGAAATACCCCTCCCTCGGCCCGGTCCTGGACGCCCTGCGCGACAGGTACGGCGAGAAGGCCGGCGGCAGCCCGGGCATCGAGCTGGTCATCCGGCACGACGGCGACGGCGCTCCCGACACCCCGCTGCTCACCCTCGCCAAGGGCAAGCCGGGCAAGCTCACCACCACCATCAGCCCGAGCGCGCAGGCGGCGGCCGAGAAGGCGGTCAAGCGGTTCGCCCATTCGTCGGTGGTGGCCGTCAAGCCCAGCACCGGCGAGGTGCTGGCCGTCGCCAACAACCGCACGGACGGCTTCAACGCGGCCTTCGAGGGTCAGGCCGCACCCGGCTCCACCATGAAGATCATCACCGCCGCGATGCTCATCGACAACGGCGTGACCTCGATGAACGGCCCGGCGCCCTGCCCCGACACCGCCGTGTGGCAGAGCCAGACCTTCAAGAACCTCACGGGCATGAAGCCCAACGAGAACGCCACGCTCGCGAACAGCTTCATGCGGTCCTGCAACACCGCCTTCATCAAGCTCATCGACGAGAAGCCGCTCACGGACGCCTCGCTGGCCCAGGAGGCCGAGGAGCGCTTCGGTCTGGGGCAGGACAACTGGAAGACCGGCATCGTGTCGTTCGACGGCAGCGTCCCCGCGGTCGACGGGCCGGACCGGGCGGCGGGCGCCATCGGGCAGGGCCAGGTCCAGATGAGCCCGCTGAACATGGCCTCGGTCACCGCGACCGCGATCACCGGCGCCTTCCGCCAGCCCTACCTGGTCTCGCCGGAGCTGGACGGCCGGGACCTGGCCCAGGCCCGCGGTCTGCGGTCGAGCACCGCCGCACAGCTCAAGCAGATGATGCGGCTCACCGCCACGCAGGGCACCGCCGTGCAGGCCATGGCCGGACTCGGCGGCGACATCGGCGCCAAGACCGGTTCCGCCGAGGTGGACGGCAACGCCAAGTCCAACAGCTGGTTCACCGGTTTCCGGGGCGACATCGCGGCGGCGGCCATGACCGAGGAGGGCGGCCACGGCGGCGACGCGGCCGGGCCGATTGTCGCAGCCGTGCTACGAACAGGTGGCTGATCTCACCTTCGAGGGCCGGGACTCTAGGGTGGTGGCCGTCGTTGGGACAGCTGAGGGCAACGGGGACCCCGGGGATTCGCGGAGGAACGAACAGCAGTGGGCAACAGAAGGCGCGTCGCCGAGCGACGGAAGACGAGACCCGCCGTGATCGGCGGGATGATCGCCGTGGTCGTCGTGGGTGCCGGGGCCGGGGCCTACGCGCTGTACGGCGGCGGTGCCGCCGCCGACGACGGAACGCGGGCGTCGGACGGGAAGCCCGCGGTGAAGACCGGCCCGCTGTCACGGGCCGAGGTCACCACCACCGCCCGCACCTTCCTCACCGCCTGGCAGTCCGGACAGGTCCCCCAGGCCGCCGCGGTCACCGACGACCCCTCCGCGGCCCGGCCGCTGCTCACCGGCTACACCAAGGACGCCCACATCAAGGACGTCACCCTCACCCCGGGCAGTCCCACCGGTGACAAGGTGCCGTTCTCCGTCAAGGGCACGGTGTCCTACAAGGGCACCGACAAGCCGCTGGCCTACGACAGCGCACTGACCGTCACGCGCCGCACCACCGACGGGAAGCCCCTGGTCGACTGGCACTCCGCGGTCGTCCACCCGGACCTGAGGGACGGCGACGAGCTGGTCACCGGCGAGGCCGGGACGCCCCCGGTCAAGGCCCTCGACCGGGACGGCGGCGAGCTGACCAGGGCCGAGTACGCCTCGATCGGCCCGATCCTGGACGGACTGCGCGAGAAGTACGGCAAGAAGGCGGGTGGCAAGGCCGGCATCGAGCTCCGGGTCGTGCGCGGCAAGGCCGCCAAGGCGAAGGACCTCTCCGACAAGACCCTGCTGGAGCTGAGCAAGGGCACGCCCGGCACGGTGAAGACCACGCTGGACCCGGCTCTCCAGGCGGCTGCCGAGAAGCAGGTCGGGAAGAAGGCGCGCTCGTCGGTGGTCCTGCTGCGCGTGTCGACCGGCGAGATCCTGGCCGCCGCCAACGCCTCCCCGGGCTTCAACACCGCCTTCCAGGGCTCCCTGGCCCCCGGCTCCACGATGAAGGTCATCACCTCGTCGCTGCTACTGGAGAAGGGCCTGGCCTCGGCGGACAAGAAGCACCCGTGCCCGAAGTACTTCACGTACGGCCACTGGAAGTTCCAGAACGACGACAAGTTCGAGATCAAGAACGGCACCTTCAAGGCGAGCTTCGCCCGCTCCTGCAACACGGCCTTCATCAGCCAGGCGCCGAAGCTGAAGGACGACGACCTCACCAAGGAGGCCCAGCAGGTCTACGGCCTGGGGCTGAACAACTGGGCCATCGGTGTGCCGACCTTCGACGGCGCGGTGCCGGTGCAGTCGGCGGCCCAGATGGGCGCCTCGCTGATCGGGCAGGGCGGGGTCCGCATGAACCCGCTGAACATGGCGTCGGTGTCGGCGACGGTCAAGTCCGGCACCTTCCACCAGCCCTACCTGGTCTCCCCGGACGTGGACGGACGCAAGCTGGCCAAGGCCTCGCGCACGATGCCGGCGAGCACCCTGTCCCAGCTGCGTGAGCTGATGTCGTACACGGCCGCGTACGGCACGGCGGCGGAGGCGATGGCCGGGGTGAGCGGCGACGTCGGCGCGAAGACCGGGTCGGCCGAGGTCGACGGGCAGAAGAAGCCGAACGGCTGGTTCACGGCCTACCGGGGCGACCTGGCCGCAGCGGGTGTCGTGCAGCAGGGCGGGCACGGTGGCTCGACGGCCGGTCCGATCGTGGCGGCGCTGCTGAAGATGGGCGGCTGACCCTCGGGTTCAGTGGGGCTCGGGTTCAGTGGGTCCCGGGCTCAGTGCGTGACGGGTTCGGCGGCGGCCATGTAGGTCCGCCGCAGGAACCGCAGCAGCGCCTGCCGTTCGAACTGCACCACCGACACGCCCTGCGCGGAGTGGAACTCCACGACGACCTGCACCCGGCCGCAGGGCCACACCCGTACCTCGCCGCTCCCGGTGGGGGCCCGCAGCCCCTCCTCCAGCAGATCGCGGCCGAAGATCCACTCATGTCCCCCGCTGCCGGGCAGGGTCATGCGCACCGAACGGGGATCGTGGTCGGGGTCGTACCGCAGGGTGACCGGAACCGCTTCCAGCTCGTCCACGAGCGGCACGGCCGCGTCCGAGACGATGTGGGCTCGCGCGTACTGCTCGATTACGGACATCGGACGGCCCCTTCACCGTGCGCAATCCGAGTGGAAACTCTCCGTCCACTCTTCCTCCAATGTCGCATATTTTCCGTATTGCGCCCCTCGGGGTGGATATATCACGGGTGAGATAAAACGAGCGTCACGCTCTTGCAAACCGTTCGCATCAAGCCACATCATCGAACGGTGCATGTACCTGACGGATTCATCAACGCGCCCACCTCAGCCGCCACCGGCGTGATCGCCGCGGGCGCCGTCGCGGTGAGTTTGCGCGGCGCACGCCGCGAACTCGACGAGCGCACGGCGCCGCTGGCCGGACTGGTCGCGGCGTTCATCTTCGCCGTGCAGATGCTGAACTTCCCCGTCGCGGCGGGCACCAGCGGCCATCTGCTCGGCGGCGCGCTGGCGGCGATACTCGTGGGCCCCTACACCGGGGTCCTGTGCGTCTCCGTCGTCCTGCTGATGCAGGGCATCCTGTTCGCGGACGGCGGTCTGACCGCGCTCGGCGTCAACATCACCAACATGGCGATCGTCACCACCGTCGTCGCCTACGCCCTCTTCCGCGGCCTGGTGAAGGTGCTGCCCCGCACCCGCCGGTCGGTGACGGTGGCCTCCTTCGTCGCAGCCCTGGTCTCCGTCCCGGCCGCCGCGCTGGCCTTCACGCTGATGTACGCGATCGGCGGCACCACCGACGTCTCCATCGGCAAGGTCGCCACCGCCATGATCGGCGTGCACGTCCTCATCGGCATCGGCGAGGCGGTGATCACCGCCCTCACCGTCGGCGCGGTCATCGCCGTACGCCCGGACCTGGTGTACGGGGCGCGCGGACTGACGCAGAAGCTCAAGCTGCGGGTCAACGGCGAGCTGGTCGACGCCCCCGGCGCCGAGCCCGAGCCCGCGCCGGTGGCCGCCCGGACCTCGCACCGCAAGGTGTGGGCGGCCGGCCTGCTCACCTCCCTGGTCCTGGCCGGATTCGTCAGCTTCTACGCCTCCGCCGACCCTGACGGGCTGGAGAAGGTCGCGACCGATCACGGCATCGACAAGAAGGCCGAGGAGCACTCCGCCGCCGACTCCCCGCTCGCCGACTACGGCGTCAAGGACGTCGACGACGCCCGTCTGTCCGGGGGGCTCGCGGGCGTCATCGGCGTGGGCGTCACGGTCGTCGCGGGCACCGGCGTGTTCTGGGCCGTGCGGCGCCGCCGTACGGACGACGCCTCCCCGTCGGACACGACCAGCGTGACGAGCGTCTGACATGGGGGCCGGGCACGCGCACAAGCTGTACCGGCACGGGCACTCGCCCGTGCACGGCCTGCCGCCGCACACCAAGCTCGCGGCCGTGTTCGCCTTCGTGGTGGTCGTGGTGTCGACGCCGCGCGAGGCGATGTGGGCGTTCGGGCTGTACGCCGTGCTGCTCGGAGCCGTCGCCTGCGTCGCGCGCGTGCCCGCCGCCTTCCTGCTCCGACGGCTGCTGATCGAGGTGCCGTTCGTCGCGTTCGCGGTGCTCATGCCGTTCGTGGCGGAAGGCGAGCGGGTCGACGTCCTCGGCCTGTCCCTCAGCGTGAACGGCCTGTGGGGCGCCTGGAACGTGCTCGCCAAGGGCACCCTCGGCGTCGCGGCCTCGGTGCTGCTGGCCGCCACGACCGAGCTGCGCGAACTGCTCCTCGGCCTCCAGCGCCTCAAGCTCCCGCCGCTCCTCGTGCAGATCGCGTCCTTCATGATCCGCTACGGCGACGTCATCACGGACGAGATGCGGCGCATGCGGATCGCCCGCGAGTCACGCGGCTTCGAGGCGAAGGGCGTCAGGCACTGGGGCGTGCTCGCCAAGTCGGCCGGCGCGCTGTTCATCCGCTCCTACGAGCGCGGCGAGCGTGTGCACCTGGCCATGGTCAGCCGCGGCTACGCCGGTTCCATGCCGGTCATCGACGAGGTGACCGCGTCCCGGGCGCAGTGGTCGTACGCCCTCGCCCTCCCCTGCGCCGCTCTGCTCGTCTGTCTGCTGGGATGGACCCTGTGACTGCTTCTCTGGAGGTCTCCGGCCTCGCCTTCGCCTACCCCGACGGACACCAGGCCCTCTTCGGCGTCGACTTCTCGGTCGCGCGCGGTGAGCGGGTGGCGCTGCTCGGGCCGAACGGCGCCGGCAAGACGACCCTCGTGCTGCACCTCAACGGCATTCTGACCGGCGGCGCCGGCACGGTGCGGGTCGCCGGGCTGCCCGTGGACAAGCGGAACATGGCCGAGGTCCGGCGCCGGGTCGGCATCGTGTTCCAGGACCCGGACGACCAGCTGTTCATGCCGACGGTCCGGGAGGACGTGGCGTTCGGGCCCGCGGCGGCCGGGCTGAAGGGGCCCGAGCTGGAGGAGCGCGTGGACCGGGCGCTGGAGCGGGTCGGCATGGCGGAGTTCAAGGACCGCCCGCCGCACCACCTGTCCTTCGGGCAGCGCCGCCGGGTGGCCGTCGCGACCGTGCTGGCGATGGAGCCGGAGATCCTCGTCCTGGACGAGCCCTCCTCCAACCTCGACCCCGCCTCCCGCCGCGAACTGGCGGACATCCTGCGGTCCCTGGACGTGACCGTGCTGATGGTCACGCACGACCTGCCCTACGCGCTGGAGCTGTGCCCGCGCTCCCTGATCCTCAGCGACGGGGTGATCGCGGCCGACGGGCCGACCGGCGAGCTGCTGTCCGACGAGGAGCTGATGCGGGCCCATCGCCTGGAGCTGCCGTTCGGTTTCGATCCGCGTTCCGTCCCGGCGGCCGCGGCCCGTCCGTGACAATGGGCGCGTGACGAACGAGGAGGGCGACGGATCGCCGCTGCTGGACGAGCAGCTGTGCTTCGCGCTGTACGCCGCCCAGCGCGCGGTGACGGCGGCGTACCGCCCGCTCCTCGACGAGCTGGGCCTCACCTACCCCCAGTACCTCGTCCTGCTGGTCCTCTGGGAGCGCGGCGAGATCACCGTCAAGGAGCTGGCCGCGGCCCTGCGTCTCGACTACGGCACGGTCTCGCCGCTGCTGAAGCGGCTGGAGGCGGCCGGTCTGGTCCGGCGTGAGCGGTCGGCGCGGGACGAGCGGTCGGTGCTCGTGGCCGTCACGGGGCGCGGGGAGGGCCTCCGGCAGCGCGCGGCGCGGGTGCCCGGCGCGCTGCTCACGGCGACCGGCTTCGACGGGACGGAGGCCGGTCGGCTGCGGGCGGAGCTGTGGCGGCTGGCCGAGCGGGCGGAGGCGGCGGCGGACCGGGCCCGCTGAGGGTTACCCCCGGTTGCCCACCCCCTGGTAACCACTGATGAGTTACCAGCCAGTACCTTGTGCACGATGTGTTTGTGCACACCTGGTTCCCGGGGGAGGACAGCATGACTGACGGCCCCGCCGTCGACAGCCGCCCGACGAAGATCATGTACGTGGCGGAGGCCACCGCCCACGGCGGTCGCGAGGGCTACGTCACCAGCCAGGACGGTCAGCTCGACCTCAAGGTCGCGATGCCCCAGCCGCTCGGCGGCGACGGCAACGGCACCAACCCGGAACAGCTCTTCGCGGCCGGTTACAGCGCCTGCTTCCACAACGCCCTGATCCTCGTGGGCAACCGCGAGGGCTACGACCTGGCCGGCTCCACGGTCGCCGCGAAGGTCGGCATCGGCCCCAACCGTCAGCGCGGCTACGGTCTCGCGGTCGCCCTCAGCGTCTCCCTGCCGGTCGTCGACCCCGACCTCGCGACCAGGCTGGTGGAGGCGGCCCACGAGGTCTGCCCGTACTCGAACGCGACCCGCGGGAACATCGACGTGACCATCCTGCTTGGCTAGGGGGGAGCACCACGGGCACAGCGGCTATGCGAGGAGTACGGACGTGGACGTGAACGGCGCGGTCGCCGAGGGCTTCGAGCCGGTCAGGGAAGCGTTCGTACGGAACTTCGAGACGCTCGGGGACCGGGGCGCGGCGGTCGCCGTCTACCGGGACGGGCAGAAGGTCGTCGACCTGTGGGGCGGCACCCGGGACGTCGACGGCACGGCTCCCTGGGAGCGCGGCACCGCCCAGGTCGTGCGCTCGGCGACGAAGGGTGTCGCGGCGGCCGTACTCCTGCTGCTGCGCCAGCGCGGGCAGTTGGACCTGGACGCGCCGGTGGGGCACTACTGGCCGGAGTTCAAGGCGCGGGGCAAGGAGCGGGTGCTGGTCCGGCACGTGCTGAACCACCGGGCCGGGCTGCCGGTCCTCGACCGGCCGCTCACTCCGCGGGAGGCCCTCGACCCGCTGCGGGGACCGGCGGCGGTCGCGGCGCAGGCCCCGGCCTGGGAGCCCGGCACCGACCACGGCTACCACGCGCTCACCTACGGCTGGCTGCTCGACGAACTGGTGCGGCGCGTCACGGGGCACAGCACCGGGGAGTGGCTCGCGTCGCAGGTCACCGGCCCGCTGGGGCTGGACCTCTGGCTCGGTCTGCCGGAGTCGGAGGCCGGCCGGGTCGGGCGCGTGGGCCGCGTCGAGGGAGCCGAGCCGACCGGGGCGCTGCGGGCCCGCCCGAAGCGCTCGGTCACCGAGGCCTACGAGGACCCGGCCTCCCTGACACGCCGGGCGTTCGCCGCGGTCTCCCCGTTCCCGGACCAGAACGACCCCGCCTACCGGGCGGCCGCCCTCCCGGCGACCAACGCCATGGCGACGGCGGACGGACTGGCCCGCTTCTACGCGACCCTGATCGGCGACACGGCCGGTGCCACGCGCCTCTTCACGCCGGAGACGGTGGAACTGGCCCGGGCCGAGGAGTCGGCGGGCCCCGACCGGATCCTGGTGGTCGGCACCCGCTTCGGCCTCGGCTACATGCTGCACGGCAGCGCCTCGCCGTTCCTCACCCCGGGCTCCTTCGGCCACCCGGGCCGCGGCGGCGCCCTCGGCTTCGCCGACCCGGAGACGGGGATCGCCTTCGGCTACGTCACCAACGGCTTCCGCAAGACGGTGACGGCGGACCCGCGGGCGCAGGGGCTGGTGCGGGCGGTGCGGGGAGTGCTGGACCTGTAGGGCGAGTCGCCGTGGCTACGCCCCTGTGGACCGCTAGACGTGGATGGGGTGGGAGGTCCGGCCGGACGCCTGGTCGATCTCCTCGTGGGCCTTGCTCAGCAACGCCATGGCGAGTTCGTTGAGTGCCCGGGCCCCGGCGATCTCCTCCCCGACCCGCGGCTGATTCGCGTCGGACCGGTGCCGGCTGGCGTGCCCGTGCCCCCGTACCTCGCTGCCGTCGGGGAGGCGGACCATCGCGGCCGCCTTCGTGTGCTGGTCGTCCTCCGTGAACTCCATCTCGACGTGCCACCCCACAGTGGTGTGCATCATGACGATCACCTCCGGAACGCTTAGTTCCAGGGTGCTCCTCGCACGGGCCGGACGCACCCGCCTGACGGCGAGCTATCCGGCGTGCAGCACCAGCCCGATCCCGACGACCAGCAGCCCGGCCGGCGAGCAGGACGGCGGCGGTGACCAGAGGGGTCACGAGGTGCGCTCGCGCACGTCCACCAGGGTGCCGTCGGTGTGGGCGACGAGGTCCTCGGGGGCGATGGGAAACACGGTGTACGGAGTCCCGGCCGCGGCCCAGACGACGTCGTGCTCCAGCAGGGAGCGGTCGGCGAGCACACGGGTCCTGGTCTTGTGCCCGAAGGGGGGCACGCCGCCGATGGCGTACCCGGTGGTCTCCCGGACGACGTCCACCTTGGCCCGGGTGACCTTGTCGGCGCCGAGCTCCTTGCGGACGAGTTCGAGGTCGACCCGGGAGGCCCCGTCCATGAGCACGAGCACCGGCACCCCGTCCGCGGCGAAGATCAGCGACTTGCAGATCTGGCTCAGCTCGCACCCGACCGCGGCAGCGGCCTCGGTGGCGGTACGGGTGGCGTCCGGGAACCGGCGGACCCGCTCCACGAGATGTCCGAGCCCCAGCTCCCGCAGGGTTTCGGCGAATCGGGGGTGGGCTCCGGAGCTTCCGGCGTCAGTGGCGGCTGTCGTCATGCCCTGCACGCTAGCGGTACGCGCAGAGCGCACGCGAGGCCGTTTCAGCTGGTGGTGTCCTCCGGCCGGACGTCCGTGAACTCCCACCAGGCGAGCGGCAGCCGGTCACCGTCGACGAAGCCGTCGACGGAACCGCCGGTGCCCTGGATGGCCACGCGGGTCCCGACGGGGTAGGTGGTGCCGGACAGTCCAAAGACCGCCACGAGAAGGGTGCCGATACGACGAGACAAAGCGCTACTTCCCAGGCACGGGGCGACGACCGCGAGGAACCGGCGATCGTCCTGAACTCCCTGGTGGAGACGGTCCGGCCGACGGGTGCTCTCGGGGTGCCCGGCCTGTACGTCCCGAGCGACCCGGGCGGTCCGGACGAGCAGTCCAAGAAGATGCTCATAGTCGCCGTCGGACGCCTCTTCGAGAAGGGGCTCCGCAGGGGCACCGGGCAGTGCAACGTCAAGAAGTACAACCGCCACCTGCGGGACATGATCATCGAGGATCGCGCGAAGCCCAGCTTCGTCGTCTCGCACGAACTGCCGCTCGACCAGGCGTCGTCGGCATACGAGAAGTTCGACAAGCGCGTCGAGGGCTACACGAAGGTGGTCCTCCACCCGCAGGCGGCGTAGGCAGCCCGGGCAGGGCCGCCAGTCAGTCGGTGACGTACGCGAGGAACGACTCCCACGTGGCGGAGGCGACCGTCACGTGGGGAGTCCCCAGGGTCTTGGAGTCCCGGATGTGGATCGTGGCGGGGGTGTGGGCGACCTCGACGCAGTCGTTTATGTCACTGCTGCTGCTGTAGCTGCTCTTGAACCAGTGGAGTTCCGGGACACTCATAGCTCTCCCAGCTGCCGCTCGATGAAGGCCAGCGACTCCCTCGGCGTGAGAGCCTGCGCCCGGATCATTCCATAGCGCAACTCAAGGATACGAAGATCCCGAGAACTTGAGACCGGGCGGCCGTTGAACGCGCCTTCGGAACGTCCGATAGCCGTGCCGTCGGCGAACTTCAGCACCTCGATCAAGCCTTGGACTCCCGCGTGCTCCTCGCAGTCGGTTGGCATGACCTGGAGGATGACGTTCCTCAACTGCCCTACCTCCAAGAGGTATTCGAGCTGTCGACGCAGGACCGTCTTCCCACCGTGAGGGCGTTCCAGCGTCACCTGCTCCTGGACGAAACTGAGCGTGGGAGCGGGCTCCCGCTCGAAAACCGACTTCCGGGCCGCACGTGCGGCCACTCCCCGCTCGACCTCGCTCGGCGCGTATGCGGGCTGGTGCATCTCGAACAACGCCCTCGCGTACTCCGGCGTCTGGAGCAGTCCGTGGATGTTGTGGTTGCTGTAGAGCAACATCTCCACCGCCCGCTCCTCCAACTGCGCCAGCTCCCGCACCCTCTTCGGGTACCGGGCCCTCTCCATGTCCTTCGTGAACGCCCTCAGGTGCCCCTGGGCGTTCAGCACCTGGTCCGCCCTGTCCAGGTACTCCGGCCGGGGAATCCGCGCTCCTCGCTCCATCTTGCGGATCATGTCCTCCCCATAGCCGAGCACCTCGCCCAGCTCGGCGACCCGCATCCCCGCCGCCTCCCGGCACACCTTCAGCAGCTTCCCCACCGCCTGGACCAGCGGCTCGATCTCGTCGCCCGGCTCGACATCCCAGCCGGCCTCGTCGACAGCCTCGTTCATGCCCACCTCCCTCGCGCAGCCGTACCCGTACAACGCCCGGGACAGCCGAGACAGCACGAGACAAACCCCGGACAGTAGCGATACGCACACCGGCTGTCGCCGCTCGTCGGGCGCAGACTCCGCCACGCTGAGTCACATGGACCAGGAGACCACCATCCGCAACCTCAGCCTTCTGCTCTCCCCCACGCCCCGGGGAGCCCGGCTCGCCCGGCTCCTCGCCACCGAGCAACTCCGCGCGTGGGGAATGCCCTTGGACCCTGCCGGGCAGATCGTCGCCGAGCTCGCGACCAATGCCGCCACGCACGGGCGCGTCCCCGGCCGGGACTTCCGGCTGACGCTCTACGTCGTCGGCGGCACCCTCCGTATCGAGGTCACGGACACGCGCGGTGACCGGCTTCCCCACCCCACCCGGCCGGCCCCGGACGCCACCAGCGGCCGGGGCCTCCTCGTCGTGGCCGCCCTCGCCGACCGCTGGGGCGTGGCACCGGGTCCGCACCCGCGCAAGACGGTGTGGGCCGAAGTCGACGTGCCCAAGTGAAAGGCCGGTGAGGGCACCGTCCCCACGGTGCCCTCACCGGCCGGTCTCTCACGAGCGGTCAGACGCGGACCAGTTCCCTGTCTCCGTCGTCGTCTCCGGAGGCGGTGCGCAGGCCCTCGCCCTCCACGTCGACGTTGGGCAGCGCGCGGTCGAGCCACTTCGGGAGCCACCAGGCCTTGCGGCCGAGGAGGGCCAGGACGGCCGGGACGATGGCCATGCGGACGACGAACGCGTCGAAGAAGACCGCGATCGCGAGGCCGAAGCCGATCATCTTGACCATCGACTCGGACGAGCCGATGAAGCCGGCGAAGACGGCCATCATGATGACCGCGGCGGCCGTGACGACCCGCGCGCCGTGCCGGAACCCGGTGACCACGGCCTGGGCGGGCTTCTCACCGTGGACGTAGGCCTCCCGCATCCGGGTCACGAGGAACACCTCGTAGTCCATCGCCAGGCCGAAGACCACGCCGACCATGAAGATCGGCATCATCGACATGACCGGTCCGGTCTGCTCCACGCCCATCAGGCCGGACAGCCAGCCCCACTGGAAGACCGCGACGACGGCGCCGAGGGCCGCCATCACCGACAGCAGGAAGCCGAGGGCCGCCTTCAGCGGGACCAGGATCGAGCGGAAGACCACGATCAGCAGCAGGAAGGCCAGGCCGACGACCAGCACCAGATACGGCACGAGCGCGTCGTTGAGCTTCTCGCTGACGTCGATGTTCATCGCCGTGCTGCCGGTGACCAGGACGTTGGCGTCAGTCTCGGCCTTGATGTCCGCGCCCGCGTCCCGGATGCCGTGCACCAGGTTCTCCGTCGTGACGGAGGACGGCTTGGAGCCGGGGATGACGGTGATGGTGGCGGTGTCGCCGGCCTTGTTGGGCTGCGCCGGGGTGACCGTGACGACGTCCTTCAGGCCCTTGATCGCGTCGCCGGTCTCAGTGAAGGCCGCCTTCGGGTCGTCGCTGTTCTTCGCGTCGACGACGACCATCAGCGGGCCGTTGAAACCCGGCCCGAAGCCCTCGGACAGCAGGTCGTAGGCGCGGCGCTGGGTGGTGGAGGTGGGCTGGGAGCCGTCGTCGGGCAGGCCCAGTTCGAGGGAGGCCGCCGGGACGGCCGCCGCGCCGAGGCCGATGACGCCGAGCAGCAGGACCGCGAGCGGGCGGCGGACGACGAAGCTCGCCCAGCGGGTGCCCAGGTTCGGCTTGCCCGGCCTGTCCTGCTCCTTCTTCGCCCGGCCGAGGAGCTTGCCCTTCTCCCCCATCGGCTTCACCTTGCGGCCCGCGTAGCCGAGCATGGCCGGGACCATCGTCAGGGCGATCAGCACCGCGATGGCCACCGTGCCCGCGGCCGCGATGCCCATCTTCGTCAGCATCGGGATGTTGACGACGGACAGGCCCACCAGCGCGATCACCACCGTCAGACCCGCGAAGACCACCGCGGAGCCCGCCGTGCCGACGGCCCGGCCCGCCGCCTCCTCGCGCTCGCGGCCCTCGGCGAGTTCGGCGCGGTAGCGCGAGACGATGAACAGCGCGTAGTCGATGCCGACCGCCAGGCCGATCATCATCGCGAGGGTGGAGGTGGTCGTGCCCAGGTCCAGCGCACTGGCCAGGCCCGTGATCGCAAAGACGCCGATGCCCACGCCGATGAGCGCCGTCAGCAGCGGCAGTCCGGCCGCGACCAGCGAGCCGAAGGTGATGACCAGGACGACCGCGGCGACCGCGATGCCGATGACCTCGCTGGAGCCGGTGTGCGGCACGGCCTGGAGGGCGTCGCCGCCGATCTCGACGGTCAGCCCGGCCTTGCGCGCGTCCTGCGCGCTGTCCTTGAGGGCGTCCTTCGCGGCGTCGTCCAGCTCCATGCCGGAGACCTTGTACGACACCTGCGCGTACGCGATCGTGCCGTCCTTGCTGACGGCCTTCGCCTGGTACGGGTCGGTGACGCGGACGACCTCGGAGCCGTCGGACAGCTCCTTCACCGTGTCCTGGACCGTCGCCTTGTTGCCGGGGTCGGTCATCTTCTCGCCGCTCGGCGCCTTGAAGACGACGCGTGCGGTGGCCCCGTCGGCGCTGGTGCCCGGGAAGCGCTGCTCCAGCAGGTCGAAGGCCTTCTGGGCCTCGGTGCCGGGGATGGAGAACGAGCTGTTGCCCGCGGCGGGGGCGCTGGCGGCGCCGACACCGGCGAGGGTCAGCAGGGCCACCCATATCAGGGCGACGAAGTGCCGCCGCCGGAACGAGAGCCGGCCGAGTTTGCAGAGGAATGTGGCCACGAGGGCCCTCCCGGTCAGTCGTGGGGTGTTCAGGGCAGGGGCGATCAGCCCGACGACGTGAGCGGATACGTCAGGTAGGGGCTAGCTCAGGGGACTAGTCGGTGGTGCGTACGCCGAGGGCGGGGAGGACCACGGCGTCGATGTACGAGGTGAGGAAGGCCTGCGTCGGTGGCCGGTCGTCGATCAGCGTGCGGGTGGCGAAAGCCCCCACGAGCATGTGCATGACGAAGTCGAGTGCCGGGCGGTCGGCGCGGATCTCACCGCGGTCGACGGCCCGCCGCACCACCCGGTGGAACTCTTCCATCTCCGGCTCGATGAGCAGTTCCTTGAAGGCCTGGAGGAGGTCCGGGTTGGCGTGCACCGCCATGAACAGACCCCGCATCAGCGCGGCGTTCTGCTGCATGGTGCAGTCGTCCTCACGCGTGGTGAGGGCATGGAGGTCGCCCCGCAGGGACCCGGTGTCGACGTCGGCGATGTTGCCCGGCTTGTTGTGCCGGATCGCCTTCGCCACCAGCTCCGGCTTGCCGCCCCACTGGCGGTAGAGCGTGGCCTTGCTGGACCGGGTGCGGGCTGCCACGGCATCCATGGTGAGGGCGTCGTAGCCGACTTCCCGGAGCAGGTCGAGCACGGCCGCGTACAGCTCGGCCTCACGCTCGGGGGTGATCCGACTGCGACGCGCGGCGGCGACCTCAGCCATCTCTCTCACCTTCCCGCTCCGAACGACACGGTTTCGTACGCCACCAAGGTAGCGCAGCACTTCATAGAAACGAAACGGTTTCGTACGTGCGCTGTGTCACGGCCATGGATTTGCCTTGACTTGCCCAGGTCCGTCCACGCGGCAGCCTGTACTGGCTGACTCACCGCGACGGCCCGGCCCGCACCCTCACCGACACCCCGGGCGTCCGCGTCCGGATGCCGGAGATGCTCGGTGGCAGCGGGCGGGTGGCGTACGTGACGGACGCCGAGGGCGAGGACGCCGTCGAGATCGCCTCCCTGCCCAGGGCGAGCGGCGCCCGTGCGCCCCGGCGGCTGGTCGCGGGGGAGCTGGGCCGGGTGCGCTAGCTGGTCTCGGATCCCGACGGCGAGCGGCTCGCGGTCGCCTCGCACGACGGCCGGCTCCTCCTCGTCGACGTCACCGAATACTCCGGCGGCGAGGTCACCGAGCTGATCCGGTCGGCCAACGGGCCCGTGCGCGACCTCGCCTTCTCCCCGGACGGGGCGTGGCTCACCTGGTCGCACCCGGGCATCGGGCCGAGCCTGCGGCAGATCAAGACGGCCCGGCTCGCCGACCGGGTCGTCGGCGACGTCACCAACGGCCGCTTCGAGGACGAGAACCCGGTCTTCACCCGCGACGGCCGCTACCTCGCCTTCCTGTCCTGGCGCGGCTTCGACCCCGTCTACGACGTGCACACCGGCGGCCTGTCCTTCCCGCTGGGCTGCCGCCCCTACCTCGTACCGCTGCCCTCAGCGACGCCCTCCCCGCTGGGCGCCAACTTCGTACGCAGGGAAGGCGGCTGGGCGGTCAAGCGGATCCTGCTCGGCGACTCCTCCGACTCCAAGGCCCGCTCCCCGCCGGCCGGTACGGGCATCCGGGAGAGGGCGGTCCTCACGCGCGTACGGCTGGTCGGTGGAGAACAAGGGCGTCGCCCCCGACATCGACGTCCTGCGCACCCCGCCGGACTGGGCCGAGGGGCGGCACGCCCAGCTGACCGACGCGGTGGAGCTGGCGCTCGGGCTGCTGGAGACCCATCCGCCCGCGACGCCGCCGACCTGCAGCGACGTACCGGACCGCTCCCGCCCGAAGCTGCCGCCCAGGACGTGAACGCCCCTGCGGCACAAGGGGAAAGGGGAAAGGGGCGCCCCGCTCAGGGGAGCCCCTTCCCTTCGGCACGCAACGTCAGGCGTCGTAGTCCTGGTCGAAGCGGTCCTCCTGGTCACGCTCACGCTCACGGTCGCGCTGCGGCTCGGAGCGCTCACGGTCGCGCTGCGGGTGCGAGGGGTCCATGTCCTCGTCGCGCCGACGACCGCGGCCCTGCACCTGCTCGCGCGCCTGGTCCGCCTTCTGGCGAGCCTGGTTCTGCCACTGCTCGGACTTCTCCTGGAACTGGTCCTTCATACCCATGTGGGTTCACTCCCGTTGGGGGTGAGGGGATCTGGCTCGATCAGATTCACATGGGCCGTGACGCTGCGCATGTCGATCACTTACGCAGCGTAGTCCGCTGCTGCTCGTCGGCCGCTCCACCCGCCCCGACCAGGCCCGTGCGCATGCCCGTCAGCCGGTCCGCGAACCGCCGCATCTCGCGCTGGCCGACCGTCCCGATGACCCCGGGCAGACAGCCGCGCACGCCCTGCATGCCGCGCAGCCACCACTGCCCGTACACATGGCTCGACCGGCGCTCGATCCCCTCCACCAGCCGGTCCACGGCCGGCCCCAGCGGGTAGGTCTTGTTGGACGGCCAGGGCAGCCGCTGCCTCAACTCCCGCATGACGTCGTCCTGATCGGCCCCGCGCACCATGTCGGTGTCGGTCCACGACAGATACCCGACGCCCACCTTCACGCCCCGGTGCCCGACCTCGGCCCGCAGGCTGTGCGCGTACGCCTCCACACCCGACTTGGACGCGCAGTACGCGGTCATCATCGGCGCCGGGGTGATCGCGGCGAGGGACGCGATCTGCAGCAGATAACCCCGGCTCTCCGTCAGCAGCGGCAGGAAGGCGCGGCCGGTCACCGCCGAGCCGATCAGGTTGACCTCGATCACCCGCCGCCAGGACTCCGGGTCGGAGTCGGCGAACGGACCGCCGGTGGCGACACCTGCGTTGGCGACGACGATGTCGACCCGGCCGAAGCGCTCCTTGACCTCGCCCGCGACGCGGACCATCGCCTCGTGGTCGGTGACGTCGGCGTGCCAGTGGTCGCTCTCGCTGTGCAGCCGCGCGGAGACCTGCTTGAGCGCGTCCGGCTCCAGCCCGACCAGCGCCACCCTCACGCCCCGCGCGGAGAGCTTGCGGGCCAGCACCTCCCCGACGCCGCGCGCCGCCCCGGTCACGACGGCGACCTTGCCCTCGAGGCTCACCCTGCTCATGCGCTCTCCTCGGATACGGCCTGGATGTGTGCGTGGACGAGGCCCCGGATGGTACCGGTGACCAGTTCGGGCGCCTCGACGGGCGTCATGTGGCCGATGCCCGGCAGTTCGACGATCCCGGTGCACCGCGGCAGCGCCGCGGCCAGGGCCCTGGCCTGCGTCGGCGGGGTCAGCCGGTCCGCCGTGCCGACGATCACGGCCGTGGGCACGTCCAGCTCCCGCACGCCGTGGTCGAGGTCGAGCAGATCCAGCACCTGTGACCAGGAGTAGCGGACCTTGCGGGGGCAGGCGTGCACGATCCGGGCGCACGCCTCGATCATGTGCGGGGCCGAACCGGGGCCCATCGTGCCGTACTTGAGGATCCGGCGGGCCAGCGGCGTGACCGGCCCGAGCGGGGCGCGGGAGCCTAGGATCCGCCGGGTCAGCCAGGTCCGTACCCGCCCGGCCCGCATGGGCACGACGGTGGAGGCGGCGACCAGCTGCGAACTGCCCGTGCTGCACAGCAGGACGGCGGCGGTGTGCGCCCGGAAGGCGGCTCTCCCGGAGGCCGCCATCACGGTCATCCCGCCCATGGAGTGCCCGGCGATCACGGCCTGTTCGCCGGGCGCGAGGGTGGCTTCGAGGACGGCTTCCAGATCGTCGGCGAGCGCGTCGGAGCTGCACCCGGGGCTCGCGGGGCTGCGCCCGTGGCCGCGCTGGTCGTAGGCGATGACCCGGTGGTCGGCCGCCAGGTCGCGGATCTGGGCCGCCCAGAAGGCGGTGGAGCAGGTCCAGCCGTGGGCGAGGACGACGGCGGGCGCGCCCTCGGGGCCGTGCACCTCCACGTGCAGCCGGGCGCCGTCGGCGGAGACGGCGGTCAGTTCACGCGCCGGGGAGGGCGGGGCGTAGGGCCCGGAGCCGACGTGCATCAGGCGGCTCACGCGTCCACCCCCGCCTTCTCCGCGGCGGTGGCCTTCTTCGCCGCGGGCGCCCGCAGGACGTCGTACTCGGCGAGGTCCACCCGCCGCGTCGCCCGCCGGAACTCGGCGGTCGTGCCGGGCCAGATGGTGGTGTTGCGGCCGCTGGCGTCGAGGTACCAGCTGGTGCAGCCGCCGGTGTTCCACACGGTGCGCTTCATGCGCTCCTGCACCCGGTGGTTCCAGGCGCGCACGGCGTCCGGGCGGGCATCCAGGGCGACCCGGCCGCCGAGGACGTCGAGCTGACGGACGTAGTCGGCGAGGTAGTTCAGCTGGGACTCGATCATCAGGATCATCGAGGAGTTCCCGAGGCCGGTGTTGGGCCCGATGACCGTCATCCAGTTGGGGAAGCCGGCCGCCGAGGCGCCGCGCAGGGCCTCCATGCCGCCCTTCCAGGTCTCGGCGAGGGTCCGCCCGTCGGCGCCCACCACCCGGTCGGCGATGGGCATGTCGGTGACGTGGAACCCGGTGCCGAAGACGATCGCGTCCACCTCGGCCTCGCTGCCGTCGGCGGCGACCAGGGTCGAGCCGCGCACCTCGGCGAGGCCGCTGGCGACGACGTCCACATTGGGCTGCGCGATCGCCGGGTAGTACGCGCTGGACAGCAGGATCCGCTTGCAGCCGATGCGGTAGTCCGGGGTGAGCTTCGCCCGCAGGGCCGGGTCCTTGATGGAGCGGGCCATGTTGCGCCGGGCCAGCTGCTCGACGAAACCGAGCTCGTTCGGGCGCTTGGTGAACGCCTGGACCTGCAACTCCCGGATTCCCCACAGCAGTCCGCGGCGGACCTGCGAGGTGAAGGGCAGTTGCCGGTGGACCCACCGCTCGGCGTCGCTGATGGCCCGGTCGATGCGGGGCATCACCCACGGCGGGGTGCGCTGGAAGAGGGTGAGCCGGGAGACGTCGGGCTGGATGGACGGCACGATCTGGATGGCCGAGGCGCCGGTGCCCACCATGGCGACGCGCTTGCCGCGCAGGTCGTAGTCGTGGTCCCAGCGGGCGGAGTGGAACACCTTGCCCGGGAAGGACTCCAGGCCGGGGATGTCCGGCACCTTCGGGTCGGACAGCGGGCCGGTCGCCGACACGACGAAGTCCGCCGAGAGGCTCCCGCTGCTGGTCTCGATGTCCCAGCACAGCCGCTCGCCGTCCCAGGCCATCCGCTTCACCTCCGAGTCGAAGCGGATGTGCGGCCGCAGCCGGAACACGTCCGTCACGTGCTCCAGATAGGCGCGGATGTGCTCCTGCCCCGAGAAGGTGCGCGGCCAGTCGGGGTTGGGCGCGAAGGAGAACGAGTACAGATGGGACGGCACGTCACAGGCGCACCCCGGGTAGCTGTTGTCCCGCCAGGTGCCGCCGACACTGCTCGCCCGCTCCAGGACGACGAAGTCGGTGACACCCTCGCGGCGCAGCCGCACGGCGGCCCCCAGCCCGCCGAACCCGGACCCGATCACCGCGACCCGCACATGTTCGTGTTCGCGCTCGCCCATGCCGACACCTCCACACACCACGAGAACCGCGCCAGTGAACACTGGCGCAATGGGAGCGTAGGGCAGCGGCGTACCGATGGGTAGGGGGCGGGGCCAGGAAAGTTACCCCTGGTACGCCTTAAGGTGCCCAGGTGGCCGAGAAGCGTGAATACCGCATGGAAGAGCTGGCCCGCCTCGCCGGGATCACGGTGCGCACCCTGCGCTTCTACCGCGAACGCAAACTGATCCCGCCACCCCGCCGCGAGGGCCGCATCGCCTGGTACGACGACCACCACCTCGCCCGCTTGCGCACGATCACCGCCCTGCTGGAGCGCGGCCACACCCTCAGCGGCATCGCGGAACTGGCCGAAGCCTTCGACCACGGCCGCGACGTCGGCGACCTGCTCGGCGTCGGCGGCCCCACCGAGGAGGAGCCGGTCCACCTCACCCCCGAGGAACTCGCCGACCACTTCGCGGGCGAGGCCACCCCGGAGAACCTCGCCGCCGCGATGGACCTCGGCTACCTCGGCACCGACGGCGAGGAGATCGTCCACGTCAGTCGGCGCCTCCTCGACGTGTCCTCGGCCCTGGTCCACGAGGGCATCCCCCTCGCCGCGGTCCTCGCCGCGGCCCAACAGGTCCGCACCCACGCCGACGCCCTGGCCGAACTCTTCACCGACCTGGTCCTCGACCACGCCACCCCCGAAGACCTCCCCCGCCTGCGCCCCCTGGCCCGCAGCGTGGTGGAGGCGGAATTGTCACTGGCGTTGGACCGCAGGATGCGCAGGCCCTAGCGGGCGGCGGCCCTAGATGAATGAGTCCGATGTTCTCAGTGGTCGTAGGCGATGAGAGATCTTTTGATCTTGGCTCCGATGGTCCAGTTGTGCCAGATGCCGGCCGCCATGGCGAGGAGTCTTTGTCCGGTGCGGGCGAAGACTCCGGCCGGGGTTCTGCCGCCGTGTTGTTCCAGGCTGAGCTGGCCTTTGAGGGTGTCGAACACGGCCTCGATCCACTGGCGGACGCGGGCCAGGCGGCCGTGCCGGACCGGCTCGTCCTTGCGGTCCGGCCGCACCAGATGGACACCCAGGCGCTCGGTGAGGAACGCCTCGAACTCCCGCCCGGCGAAGCCCTTGTCCGCGAGGATCACCTGCCCGCTGCGGATGAGGTGGTGGTCGCGTTCCAGCAGCGCGGTCATCACCTCCCGCTCGCCGAGTTTCGGGTGGGCCAGACACCAGGACACGGGCATGCCCTCGGCCGTGGTGAGGAGGTAGAGCCGGAAACCCCAGAAGAAGCGGGAGTGGCTGCGGCAGTAGCCGTATCCGGCGTGGCCGGCCAGGTCGGAGCGTTTGACGGTCTCGCGGGAGGCCGCGCAGGGCAGCGGAGTGGAGTCGATCAGCCGCAGGTCGTCGTGCCAGGTCGGCACCTGCCTGGCCAGAGCTTCGATCACACGGCTGATCAGCGGCCCGGCGGCGTTGAGGCGCTTGTTGTAGGCCGACTGCTGGGGCAGGTAGCGAAAGAGGTGTCCCAGCCGGGCGTGGGCGAAGCGGATCCAGTGCCGGGCCGAGGGGAAGCCGAGCAGTACCTGGGCGACCGCCAGGCACAGCAGTTCGGCGTCCGTCAGTTTCGGGGGTCGCCCGATCCGGCGACGAGGGGCCACATGGTCGTCGATGAACACGTACAGTGCCGCAAGAAGGGCGTCCAGGCTGGTAGTCACACACGAGCCAACGGGCGCCCTTCGCCATGGTTGCGGCCAGCCCAAACATCGGACTCATTCATCTAGAGGTCGTAGACGACGGTCACGGGCGCGTGGTCGGACCACCGCTCGGCATGCGTGGCGGCCCGCTCCACGAACCCCTTCACCGCGCGCTCGGCGAGCCCCGGCGTGGCGCCGTGGTAGTCGATCCTCCACCCTGTGTCGTTGTCGAAGGCACGCCCCCGATACGACCACCACGAGTACGGCCCCTCGGTGTCCGGGTGGAGCGTCCGGACGACGTCGACGTACCCGCCGTCCGCGGGATCGAAGACCCGTGTGAGCCACTCCCGCTCCTCCGGCAGGAACCCGGAGCTCTTCTGGTTCCCGCGCCAGTTCTTCAGGTCGGCCTGCTGGTGGGCGATGTTCCAGTCGCCGCAGACGAGCACCTCGCGCCCCTCGGCGGCGGCACGCTCGCGCAGCCCCTTGAGGTGGGCGAGGAACTCGCCCATGAAGCGCTCCTTCTCGTCCTGCCGCTCGGTACCGACCTCGCCGGAGGGCAGGTAGAGGGAAGCGACGGTGACCCCCGGCAGGTCGATCTCCGCATACCGCCCGCTGCCGTCGAACTCGGCGGACCCGAAGCCGATCCTCACCCGGTCGGGCTCGCGGCGGCTGTACAGGGACACCCCGGCCCGTCCCTTGGCGGCGGCCGGCGCGTGCACCACGTGCCATCCCTCGGGCGCACGGACGTGCTCCGGCAGCTGCTCCGGCTCGGCCCGCACCTCCTGGAGGCACAGCACATCGGCTTCCGTCTCCGCGAGCCACTCCACGAAGCCCTTCTTCGCGGCGGCACGGAGCCCGTTCACATTCACAGAGGTCACAGTGAGCACCCCGGCACGATACCGGCACACTGGACGAGGTCCAGTTCCGGATCGAATACGGTAGCGGCCATGCACATACGCCGGGTCTCCTTCGACCACCCCGACGCCTTGAAGCTGAACGACCAGGTCCAGGCCGAGTACGCCGTCCGCTACGGGGACGACGGCGACGCCACGCCCATGGCCGCCGCGGACTTCGACCCGCCGAACGGCACCTACCTGATCGCGTACGACGAGGACGGCACGCCCGTGGCATCGGGTGGCTGGCGTGCCCAGGACGCCAACGGCGAGGGCAACGCCGACGGCGACGCCGAGCTCAAGCGCATGTATGTGACCGACGGCATGCGCGGCCGGGGCCTCGCCCGCCGCATCCTGGCCGCCCTGGAGGAGGACGCCCGCACGGCGGGCCGCGTCCGCATGGTCCTGGAAACCGGCACCAAGCAGCCGGAGGCCATCGCCCTGTACACGTCCAGCGGCTACGAACCGTGCGCCAAGTTCGGCTACTACCGCTTCCACGACGCGAGCCGCTGCTTCGCCAAGGACCTGCGGTCCGCCGGCTGACGGGGGCTCAGCGACCGTCCCGACTGTGGCCCGGGTCACCCGGCGCGGGCCGCCGTCGCCGCTCTCGCTCACCGATCGGGCCCTGAACATACGTCAGAGCCCGGTCGGTTTCCCGACCGGGCTCTGAGCTGCGTGGACCTGAGGGGATTTGAACCCCTGGCCCCCTCGATGCGAACGAGGTGCGCTACCGGACTGCGCCACAGGCCCTTGCAACGAGTGAAACTTTAGCACCCCGATCGGCCTGCTTGGAAATCCGTTCCCGAAGGGCGGTCACCTGCGGCTTCGCGGGGCTACTCATTGGCGGCCCGGGGGCGCTCCCCGTCCTCGTACTGGTCGAAAAGCGGCGTGCGGCCGCGCTCCCGGGCCCGTCGGGCGGAGGCCGCCCGGCGCGCGTCGGTGCGCCCGTCGCCGTCGTCCGTGTCCGGGGTGGAGGAGTCCGGCTCGCCGGGGTGGTGATCCACGGCGGGCTCGTTCTCCGCGTTCGGGGCGACCGTGCTCGACCGGGCCGCGCTCCAGGTGTCGGGGGCGCCGAGATCCACGTCGCTGGTGGCCCGCGGGGCGACCGGGGCCGTCACGTAGGTCGGCAGGGGCACCGGTACCGGCTCCCAGCTGTCGCCGCCCTGCCCGGGGCGCCGCTGCCGCTCGCGCTGCTGGTCGACCCACTCCGCGTGGTCGGTCTGCTCGACGAGGGCGCGCCGGTCCGCCGCGAGGGCCGACAGGCCGGGGTCGGTCACCGGCTCGGGTCCCTCCTCCGGTTCGTCGTTCTCGTCGGCGGCCAGGGCGCGCCGGCGGGGCTGGCGCTGGCGCTCCCGCAGGCGCTGGGCCGCGGCCTCGGCCATGCGGCGGTCCATCTGGTAGGCGAAGCGGCGGCGCTCCTGGGAGCGCAGATACGCGATGTAGACGCTGAGCATCACCGCGGGCACGCCGGGGGCCCACAGGAACGCGAGCCCGCCGACCGCTGCGACGACCGCGCCGACGGTGAAGGCGAGGAACAGCATGGTGGTGGTGCGCCGGCGGCGCGCGAGCACCTTCGAGCGCCGGGCTCGTGCCGCGGCCGCCTCGTTCGCCTGCGCCGAGGCGTTGCGCCGGGCGGCCGGTACCCGTTCCCGGGGGCGGCCGGAAGCGGCGGCGCTCGGTGCGGGCGACTGCCGGGCGGGGGGTTCGGGGGCCGCGGGCCGGGCCTGGGGCTCGGGGGCGGGCGACGGGACCGGCGCCTGGGTCTGCCGGCGGGTCTTGGACACGGCGAAGGCCCGGACGTCCACCGAATCGGTGACGGCGTCCAGGTCGTCGGCGTCCTGCTCCCCCTCGTCGGTGGAGCGCGCCCGCAGGTCCTTGGCGTACCGGCGCTCCATTCCCGCCCGTCCGGACAGCAGCCGGATGGCGGTGCTGAAGCGTTCCGTCGGACGGGCCTCGTTCAGCTCGTCCTGCCTACGGAGCCACATCGGCACCAAGTAGGCGGCCCAGGCCCCGACAATGACTGCGTAGATGAGGCCGCTGCTGCTCACGCTCACACCGTAGAGGGGTTTGCGTGAGGCCATCTGCCAATTGAGCCGGTGTGTCGCACGATCTGGCTGATATTTCGAACTTTTCTTGTGACCGATGTGATCAGCAGACCGTCCAGGCCGGGAATTCATTGCCCTGAGACGGTCACCGGCCGATCAATTTCGAACACTTATTCAATTTCCGGGGTGGTGCCGCATTCCCGGATTACTCTGCGATCGTGCCCGGTGCCAGCGCCTGAGCAACCCGTCGGGGACCTCTTCCGCCGTGAGGGCGAAGACGAGATGGTCGCGCCAGGCCCCGTCGATGTGGAGATAACGCGGCCGGAGCCCCTCCTCGCGGAATCCGAGTTTTTCCACGACCCGGCGGCTGGGCCCGTTCTCCGGGCGAATGCAGACCTCGATGCGGTGCAGCCCGACGGTGCGGAAACAGTGGTCCGTGACCAGAGCCACCGCCGTCGGCATGACGCCGCGTCCCGCCACCGACTCGTCGACCCAGTAACCGACGTGACCCGAGCACATCGAGCCCCAGGTGATGCCGGCGACCGTCAACTGCCCGACCAGCCGCCCCTGGTACTCGATGACGAAGGGCAGCATCCGGCCCGCGTTCGCCTCCGACCTCAGGTGGCGGACCATCTGGCGGAAGGTCGGGCGGTGCGTCATCGGCCCGCCGGGCGTGGGCGGCGGGATCGTCGCCTCCCAGGGGCGCAACCAGTCGCGGTTGCGCCGGTTGACCTCGCGCCATGCCCGCTGGTCGCGCAGCTTTATCGGCCGAAGGACGATGTCGCCGTCCACCAGCTCCACGGGCCAGGATGGGCTGTTCAGCTCGCACCCCCGCTGTCGGGTCTGGGGTGGTCTCCGCCCCGGAGCTGCTCCACGGCGTGGATCAGCAGCGGCTCCAGGACGGCGAGGCCGTCCTTCACTCCGCCGCTGGAGCCGGGCAGATTGACGATCAGCGTGCCGCCGGCCACCCCGGCCAGGCCCCGGGAGAGCACCGCGGTCGGTACCTTCTCCCGGCCGAACGCCCGGATGGCCTCGGCGATGCCCGGCACCTCGTGGTCGATCACGCGGCGGGTCGCCTCGGGGGTGCGGTCGGTGGGCGAGATGCCGGTGCCGCCGGTGGTGACGATGACGTCGTAGCCGGCGTCGACACCGGCGCGCAGGGCCGCCTCCACGGGGTCGCCGTCGGGGACGACCTGGGGGCCGTCGACCTCGAAGCCGAAACCCTTCAGCCCGTGCGAGATCATCGGGCCGCCCTTGTCCTCGTAGATCCCGGCGGCGGCCCGGTTCGAGGCCGTGACGACGAGAGCGCGGTAGGTCATGCCCGGCTCCAGTCGCCCGACTTGCCGCCCGTCTTCTCGTCCACCCGCACGTCCGTGATGACCGCTCCCTTGTCGACCGCCTTGACCATGTCGATCACGGTGAGCGCGGCGACGGAGACCGCGGTGAGGGCCTCCATCTCGACACCCGTGCGGTCCGTCGTCTTCACGGTGGCCAGGATCTCCACGGCGTCGTCCGCGACCGACAGGTCCAGTTTCACACCGGACACCGACAACGGGTGGCAGAGCGGGATCAGATCGGGGGTCCGTTTGGCGCCCATGATCCCCGCGATCCGCGCGGTTGCGAGAGCGTCGCCCTTGGGGACGCCCTCGCCGCGCAGCAGCTCGATCACGCGGGGCGAGACGAGGACGCGTCCGCTGGCGCGGGCGGTGCGCGCGGTCACGTCCTTCTCCGACACGTCGACCATACGGGCGGCGCCCGCCTCGTCGATGTGCGTCAGCCGGTCCGGCGTACGGGCGTCGGGCGGGGGTGGGTCCTGCGTGCTCATGCTGTGTGGCGCTCCCGGTCCGGGCCCGTCGCGGTGCAGCGCACGGGCCTGTTGTGCGCGACACGGTACCCCCAACCAGCGGCTATCGGCCGAGCAGGACCACCTCGACCTCGGTGCCGGGCTCGACACGGACGGTGTCCTCGGGGACGGCGATCAGGGCGTCCGCGTGGGCGAGGGCGGCGACCAGGTGGGATCCGGCGCCGCCGACCGGTGTGACCTTGCCGTCGGCGTAGGTGCCGCGCAGGAACTGACGGCGGCCCTTCGGGGAGGTCAGCGCCTTGTCGGCGGTCAGCGTCGCCCGGGTCGTGGGGCGGTGGACGTCCCGCAGGCCCATGAGGGCGCGGATCGCGGGGCGGACGAACAGCTCGAAGGAGACGTACGACGACACCGGGTTGCCGGGCAGGGCCAGCAGCGGGGTGTGGTCGGGACCGATGGAGCCGAAGCCCTGGGGCTTTCCGGGCTGCATGGCGAGCTTGCGGAAGTCGATGCCGCTGCCGGGCTCGTCCTCGTCGCCGACGTGCGACAGCGCCTCCTTGACCACGTCGTACGCGCCCACGCTCACCCCGCCCGTGGTGACCACCAGGTCGGCACGGACCAGCTGGTCCTCGATGGTCGAGCGCAGGGTCTCGGCGTCGTCGGCGACGGCACCCACCCGGTAGGCGATGGCGCCGGCGTCGCGGGCTGCGGCGGTGAGGGCGAAGCTGTTGGAGTCGTAGATCTGACCGGTGCCCAGTTCCGTGTCGGGCTGGACGAGTTCGCTGCCGGTGGAGAGCACCACCACGCGCGGGCGCGGGCGGACCCGGACCGTGCCGCGGCCGATCGCGGCGAGCAGGGAGATCTGGGGCGGGCCGAGGACGGTGCCGGCCTCCAGGGCGCGGTCGCCGGCCCGCACGTCGCTGCCCTTGGCGCGCACGTGCGCGCGTGCCTCGGCCGGGCGGTACACCTGCACGTGCCCGGTGGCGCCCTCGGGGCCGAGGCTGCGGGCGGGCATGCCGCGCACCGGGCCCTCGCCGAGCCCGCCGTCGGTCCACTCGACGGGCACGACCGTCTCGGCGCCGGGCGGCAGGGGGGCGCCGGTCATGATGCGGGCGGCCTGGCCGGGGCCCACATGGAGCAGTTCGGCCTGGCCGGCGGCGACGTCCCCGACGACCTCGAGGGCCGCCGGGAACTCCTCGCTCGCGCCCGCGACGTCCGCGACCCGTACCGCGTATCCGTCCATCGAGCTGTTGTCGAAGGGCGGCAGGGACACCGGCACCGTGATGTCCTCGACGAGGACGCAGCCCTGGGCGTCGAGCAGATGCAGCTCGATGGGTTCCAGGGGCCGGACGGTGGCGAGGATGTCCTCCAGGTGCTCGTCCACCGACCAGAGGTGGTCGGGGCCGAAGTGGTCCTGGCCGGTGACGTGGGGCGCGGCGCTGCTCAACGTGCTACATCTCCTCGGCTACGTAACTGCGAAGCCAGGTCCGGAAGTCCGGGCCCAGGTCTTCACGTTCGCATGCGAGTCGGACAATGGCACGCAGGTAGTCGCCGCGGTCGCCGGTGTCATAGCGGCGGCCCTTGAAGACGACGCCGTGCACCGGGCCGCCGGTCTTCTCCGCGGCGGTAGCCGCTGATGTGTATGTCTCGGCGAGCTGCTGGAGGGCGTCGGTGAGCTGGATCTCGCCGCCGCGGCCGGGCTCGGTCCGGCGGAGTATGTCGAAGATGTGCGGGTCGAGGACGTAGCGGCCGATGATGGCGTAGTTGGAGGGCGCGTCCGCCGGGTCGGGCTTCTCGACGAGGCCGCTGACCTGGACGACGTCACTGTCCTCGGTGGTCTCCACGGCCGCGCAGCCGTAGAGGTGGATCTGCTCGGGGGCGACCTCCATGAGCGCGATGACGCTGCCGCCGCGCTGCTCCTGGACCTCGACCATGCGCTGCAGCAACGGGTCGCGGGGGTCGATGAGGTCGTCGCCGAGGAGGACCGCGAAGGGCTCGTCGCCCACGTGCGGGGCGGCGCACAGGACGGCGTGGCCGAGGCCCTTGGGGTCGCCCTGGCGGACGTAGTGCATCGTCGCGAGGTCGCTGGACTCCTGCACCTTGGCGAGGCGGCCGGCGTCGCCCTTCTTCTGCAGGGCCGACTCCAGCTCGTAGTTGCGGTCGAAGTGGTCCTCGAGGGGGCGCTTGTTGCGGCCCGTCACCATGAGGACGTCGTCGAGACCCGCGGCGACCGCCTCCTCGACCACGTACTGGATCGCGGGCTTGTCCACGACCGGCAGCATCTCCTTGGGAGTGGCTTTGGTGGCCGGCAGGAACCGGGTGCCGAGGCCTGCTGCGGGAATGACAGCCTTGCTGATCCGAGGGTGCTGAGTCATGTCCGCCACCCTATCCGGTGCCTTTGCATGGAATCTGCGGCTCCGGTTCATAGGTGCTCATACGAGCGTATTGCCATAGTACGGGAGCAACCATTGAGGCCTATCGCACGTCCGGGCGAGCCTGACAAGCGGAGTTTGCGGCGCGAGATCCTCGCGGTGAGGAGCAGGTTGACGGCGGATGACCTGCGGGATACGTCGGCCGAGCTGGCCGGTCGGGCGCTGGAGCTGCCCGAGTTGGGGCAGGCCGGGACGGTGGCGGCGTATGTCTCGGTGGGGAGCGAACCGGGGACGCGCGCGCTCCTGGACGCGCTGCACGCCCGGGGCGTGCGCGTGCTGCTGCCGGTCCTGCTGCCCGACAACGACCTGGACTGGGGGCCGTACGAGGGCGAGGCCTCCCTGGCGCGGGTGCAACACGGCGGCAGGATGGCCCTCTTCGAACCCGCGGGCGAGCGCCTCGGGCCGGATGCCGTGACCACCGCCGACACGGTGCTGCTGCCGGGGCTCGCGGTGGACGCGCGCGGGATGCGGCTCGGGCGGGGCGGCGGCTCGTACGACCGGGTCCTCGCACGGCTGGAGCGGGCGGGCGCTCATCCCGCCCTGGTGGTGCTGCTGTACGACTCCGAGGTCGTCGGGCACGTCCCGGAGGAGCCGCACGACCGGCCGGTGCACGCGGTGGTGACACCGTCGGGGGTACGGCGGTTCATCCCGGAGCCGTGACGCGAAACGGCCCTCCACGCGTGCGTGGAGGGCCGTTCGTCCTACGGGTGCCGGTGGCTCACGGTTTGAGCACCAGCTTGTCGCTCGTGCTCTTCTCGACCGCCTGGTCCGAGAAGGCCCACGGCAGCAGCTCACCGTCGGCCCACTTGTCGGTCTGGTCGACGTAGTGGGCGCTGTAGGCGTGCCCTGAGGCACCGGTGAGGTTGATCCACTTCGACTTGTCGAGGTCGCCGAGGTTCACCACCATCCGCATGGACGGCACCCACACCACCCCGTAGCCGCCGGCCGCGTTCCAGCCGGTCGCGTTGACCGTGGCCTCGCCGCCGCCGAGCTCCCAGGGGCCGCGGTTGAGGGCGTACTGGATGAATTCGGGGCCCGCGGTGCCGAGGGTCTGGTTCTTCAGGAACAGGCGGTGCAGCCGGCCCCAGCTCCAGGAGTCGATGTCCTTGCCGAGCTTGGCGGTCAGCTCCCAGCGAGCGTCGATCATGGCCCGCTTGAACAGCTGGTCGCGGTTGTGGGCGGCGGGGCGGGTGCCCACCTTGGGGGTGCTCCACCATTCGCTGTCCGGCTGGTCCATCAGCTTGCGGACCACCTCGAACCACCGGTCGCCGCCGTCCGGCTGCGCCTTGTCGGGGTCGCGCTGGCCGCACTCGCGGACCTTCTCGGCCTCGTCGGCGGGGCCGGTGGTGTTGACCGGCTCGACCCACAGGCACTGGCCCTTGGGACGCAGCTCCTTGGGCAGCTTGTTGCCGAAGGCGAGCTTGAGGACGTTGCGCCAGACCGCGTTGAAGTAGGCCGCGGCCGCGGAGTCGGCGTCCTGGGTGTAGTCCCAGCCCTCCAGGAGCTTCTGCGCCTCGCGGACGTCCTTGTTCTCGGGGTCGATCTTCAGCAGCGTGGGCACCAGCAGCCGGGCGACCTCGCTGCTGTTGTCCAGCTGCATCTGGCGCATGTCGTCCGTGGAGATCTTGCCGCCGTCCTTGATCTTCGACTGGATCAGGTCGGTGATCCGCTGGCTGCGCGCGCCGTAGCCCCAGTCCGCGGTGAGCGTGTACGGGTACTTGTCCGGGTCGATCACGGCCTGGTTGGCGGTGACGATGTAGCCGCGCTCCGGGTCGTACTCGTAGGGCAGCGCGTCCTGCGGGATGTAGCCGGTCCAGCGGTACTCGGGGTCCCAGCCGGGCGCCGGGATGGAGCCGTTGTCGCTCTCCTCGCGCAGGGGGATCTTCCCCGGCAGCGTGTAGCCGATGTGGTTCTCGTTGTCGGCGTAGATCAGGTTCTGCGACGGCACCTCGAACTGCGAGGCGGCCTTGCGGAAGTCGGTCCAGTTCTTCGCCTTGTCCATGGCGAAGACGGCGTCCATGGTGGTGCCGGGCTCCAGGGCGGTCCAGCGCAGCGCGACGCCGTAGCCGTCACCCCGGTCGGGTGCGGCGGTGTCGACGGTGGCCTTCCTGCCGACCTTCACGAGCTCCTCGTCGCGGTCGGACAGCAGGGGCCCGTTGTTGGTCTCCCGGACGACGATCTTCTTGGACTCGCCCCCGGCGACCTTGATGGTCTCCTCGCGCGTCACGAAGGGCTTGACCTTGCCGTCGTACAGGTAGCCGTCGCCGGTGATCTTCTCCAGGTAGAGGTCCGTGACGTCGACGCCGGAGTTGGTCATGCCCCAGGCGATGTCCTGGTTGTGACCGATCACCACGCCCGGCATGCCGGCGAAGGTGTAGCCGCTGACGTCGTACTGGCACGTGCTGGAGACGCTGCGGCAGTGCAGGCCCATCTGGTACCAGACGGACGGCAGGGACGGCGACAGGTGCGGGTCGTTGGCCAGCAGCGGCTTGCCGCTGATGGTGTGCTTCCCGCCGACGACCCAGGAGTTGGAGCCGATGCCGTCGCCGTTCACGCCGACGGCCGGCGGGAGGTCGTCCAGGACCCGGGTCAGGCCGCCGAGCTGGCTGTCCAGGCCCGCGGTGCCCGAGGCCCCGGAGGCGGTGCCGCTCATGCCGGAAGCGGTACCGCTCGTGCCGGAGCCGCCGGACGCCGTGCCGGTGGAGGTGCCGCCCGTTCCGTTCGTCCCGGAGGCGCCGTTCGTGCCGGAGGTGCCGTTCGTGCCGCCCTGCTGGAACGCTCCCGCCAGTTCGCTGTACTGGCCCTCCTGGACGATCGCCTTGTTCCGGCTGTACGGGTACTGCGGGTACAGGTCGGCGATCTGCTTCGGGCCGAGGCGGCTGGTGAGCAGGGCGCGGTCGATCTCGTCCTGCATGTTGCCGCGCAGGTCCCAGGCCATCGCCTTCAGCCAGGAGATCGAGTCGACCGGGGTCCACGCCTGCGGCTTGTAGTCGTGGGTGAAGCCCAGCGCCGCGTACTCCAGGGAGATGTCCTCGCCGTCCTTGCCCTGGAGGTAGGAGTTGACTCCCTCGGCGTAGGCCTGGAGGTACTTCTTCGTGGCGGGCGACAGCTTGGTGTCGTACTCCTGCTTCGCGACCCGGTCCCAGCCGAGGGTGCGCAGGAACTCGTCGTTGTCGACCTGGCTCTTGCCGAACATCTCCGACAGCCGCCCGGAGGCCATGTGGCGGCGGACGTCCATCTCGTAGAAGCGGTCCTGCGCCTGGACGTAGCCCTGCGCCATGAACAGGTCCGCGTCGGAGGAGGCGTAGATCTGCGGGATGCCGTAGTTGTCGCGTTTGACCTCGACGGGACCCGACAGGCCCTTCAGCGTGAGGGTGCCCTTGGTCTGCGGGAAGGAGGCCCGGACGGTACTGATGGACCAGTACGACCCGTAGGCCACGCCTCCGATGAGGGCCAGCACCAGGACGAGCACGATAAGTCGGGCTTTGCGCCCCTTTCTCCTGCCGGACTTGCCGGGCTGCTGACCCGTGGAGGCGGTGGTGTTGGGGGGCATCGCTGTCCTTGCTGTCCTAACGCGAGCGGCAGGTTCGGCTGTGCTTTTAACTGAGCGCTGGAGCAACGATAGGCGCAGGGCCTTGCACCCCTTGACGCGGAGTCGGGAACCAGCGCGCACGGACGTTCGATCTTGCCCCCGGAAGCGTCAAGAAATCGTCAAGAGTTAGGTAAGGTAACGAAGTAGTTGGCGCGGTGCGCCACAGCTTGATGTGCGATGTACGTGAGCCCACGCGGGCGTGCGTGCGGGCCAGGGAAGGATTCAGCCGCTGACTGTTCACCACCTCAACCAGCTCCTGCTCGTCTGCTCGCTCGTCCTGCTCGTCGCCGTCGCAGCGGTACGGATCTCCTCGCGCAGCGGGCTCCCCAGCCTGCTCGTGTACCTGGGGATAGGCGTCGCCATGGGCCAGGACGGCGTGGGCGACATCCACTTCGACAACGCCGAACTGACCCAGGTCATCGGATACGCGGCCCTGGTCGTGATCCTGGCCGAGGGCGGTCTGGGCACGAAGTGGAAGGAGATCAAACCGGCCCTGCCCGCCGCCACGGCACTGGCGCTGGCCGGTGTCGCGGTGAGCGTCGGGGTGACGGCCTCTGCCGCGCACTATCTGATCGGGCTGGAATGGCGGCAGGCGCTCATCATCGGGGCGGTCGTCTCCTCGACGGACGCGGCGGCCGTGTTCTCCGTGCTGCGCAAGATCCCCCTGCCCGCGCGCGTGACGGGCATGCTGGAGGCGGAGTCCGGCTTCAACGACGCCCCGGTGGTCATCCTCGTGGTGTCCCTGTCCACGGCAGGGCCGGTCGAGCACTGGTACTCGCTGCTGGGCGTGATCCTGCTGGAGCTGGCCATCGGCGCGGCCATCGGTCTCGCGGTGGGCTGGCTGGGCTCCTGGGGGCTGCGACACGTGGCGCTGCCCGCGTCCGGCCTCTACCCGATCGCCGTCATGGCGATCGCCGTGGTGGCGTACGCGGCGGGCGCGCTGGCCCACGGCAGCGGCTTCCTCGCGGTGTACCTCGCCGCGATGGTGATGGGCAACGCGCGACTGCCGCACTGGCCGGCCACGCGCGGGTTCGCCGACGGGCTCGGCTGGATGGCCCAGATCGGCATGTTCGTCCTGCTCGGCCTGCTGGTCACGCCGCACGAGCTGGGCGATGACATCGTGCCCGCGCTGGTCATCGGGCTGGTGCTGACCATGGTGGCGCGACCGCTCAGCGTGGTGCTCTGCCTCTCGCCGTTCCGGGTGGCCTGGCAGGAGCAGGCCCTGATGTCCTGGGCGGGACTGCGCGGGGCCGTGCCCATCATCCTGGCGACCATCCCGATGGTGCAGGGCGTCGACGCCAGCCGCCGGATCTTCAACATCGTCTTCGTGCTGGTGGTCGTCTACACCCTGGTCCAGGGCCCGACGCTGCCCTGGCTGGGCCGCAAGCTGCGCCTCGGCGACGGTTCGCAGGCCTCCGACCTCGGCATCGAGTCGGCACCCCTGGAGCGGCTGCGCGGGCACCTGCTGTCCGTGGCGATCCCCGACGGATCGAAGATGCACGGCGTGGAGGTGGCCGAGCTGCGGCTGCCGCACGGCGCGGCCGTCACGCTCATCGTGCGCGGCGGCGAATCGTTCGTCCCGCTGCCGACGACGATCCTGCAACGAGGGGACGAGCTCCTGGTGGTCGCCACGGATCCCGTCCGGGACGCGACCGAGAGCCGGCTGCGGGCCGTGGGACACGGCGGCAAACTGGCCGGCTGGCTGGGGACGGACGGGGCAGGCCAGTAAGACAGGTTTTATCCCCAATGTGATTTGCAAGGCGGACCGGCCCGTGGTGCTCACTTTCACAGGCACGCACCCCTTGATCCCTGTACGATGAAGGCGTTATTCAGATCGAACCAACTCTGCCTGACGCAGAGCTGGCGCGACCGTATGGCGGTCGGGACACCCCTCCTCACCGGGCCCCGGCATCTACCGCAGTTCCGCGCAAGAGGACAGCTCTCGGCGCCGCCCGCTACGGGGCCGCGCTACCAGGCGGCAGAAAGGCACGGGCCGTGGTGTCCACGGTCACCTCGAAGGCGTCGGAGAACCCGGCGGCTTCCGCCCGCCCGGGATACGGCCGGCTGCTGCGCACCCGCGGCGCCTGGACGTTCCTGCTCCCCGGCTTCGCAGCACGTCAGCCGTTCGCGATGCTGACCATCTCCATCGTGCTGCTGGTGCAGCACACCACCGGCTCGTACGGAGCGGCGGGCGCCGCCGCGGCCGTCACCGGTGTCTCCATGGCGCTGTTCGCGCCGTACAGCGGCCGCCTCGCCGACCGCTACGGGCAGCGCGCCGTGCTGATCCCCGGCGTGCTGCTGCACGCACTGTCCGGGCTGACGCTCACCGCGCTGGCGTTGCTGGACGCGCCCCTGTGGGCGGTGTTCGTGGCGGCCGTCCCGACCGGTGCCTCGGTGCCGCAGGTCGGCCCGATGGTGCGGGCCCGCTGGGGCGTGAAGCTCAAGGACTCGCCGCTGATGACCACCGCGGCGGCCTTCGAGTCCGTCACGGACGAGCTGACCTTCGTGGTCGGACCGCTGCTGGCCACCGCCCTGTGCACGGCGGTCGACCCGGCCGCCGGACTGGTCACGGAGGCCTCGCTGACCCTGATCGGCGGCCTGCTGTTCGCCGCGCAGAAGAGCACGCAGCCCTCCGTCGCCGCCGACGGGCACGCGCGCGTGGAGCACGGTTCGGCGCTGCGCGTCCCCGGGGTGCGCGTGCTGATCGTGACCTTCCTGGGCATCGGCACCGTCTTCGGCGGCATGCAGGTCTCGCTGGCCGCGTTCACGGAGTCGATCGGCGAACCGGGCCTGAACGGCGTCCTCTACGGCGTCTTCGCCGCGGGCAACATGCTCTCCGGCGTGGTCTGCGGCGCGATCGCCTGGAAGGCCGCCCCGCAGCGGCGCCTGGTCGTCGGCTACACGGCGCTCGCCCTCACCGCGTCGGGCCTGTGGGCCGCCCACTCCGTGCTGGTCCTCGCCGGCCTCGGCCTGCTGGTCGGCATGTGCATCGCGCCCGCCCTGATCACCGGCTACACCCTGGTCGACAGCCTGGTCCCGGCCGGTGCCCGCACCGAGGCCTTCACCTGGCTGACCGGAGCGGTGGCACTCGGCCAGGCCGCCGCCGTCACGGCCGCCGGTCAGCTCGAGGACCGCTTCTGGTCGGGCGCCGGTTTCCTGGTGCCGATGGGCGGCACGGTCCTGGCCCTGGCGACCCTCCTGGCCCTGCGTTCCCGGCTGGCGGCGCGGGGCAACGGCCGGACCGTCGCGCGTGGCGTGGGTCACCGCGTGCCGGTGGCAGTGGACTGAGCGGCCGGAATACGTCACTATGGATCGTCGTTAGCACTCATCGAGTGAGAGTGCCAGGAGGAAGACAGTGCCGACCTACCAGTACCAGTGCACCGCGTGCGGCGAGGGCCTCGAGGCGGTGCAGAAGTTCACCGACGACGCCCTGACCGAGTGCCCCAGCTGCAAGGGCCGCCTGAAGAAGGTGTTCTCGGCGGTCGGCATCGTCTTCAAGGGCTCCGGCTTCTACCGGAACGACAGCCGCGGCTCCTCGTCGAGCAGCTCCCCGGCCGCGAAGTCGTCGAGCACCTCGTCCTCGGGCTCGTCGTCCTCCGACTCCGGCTCGTCGAGCTCCGGCTCGACTTCGTCGTCGAGCACCAACAGCTCCTCCAGCAGCAGCACCACCGCCGCGTAAGGCCTGATTCTTACGGGACCCTGTCACCTTCGGGCGACGGGGTCCTCGGCGTTTCCGCCTGCGGTTAGGGTGCGGGCATGGCGAACAAGGCGAACGTGACGGACCAGGCAGGCGCCGGGATCGGCGTCATCGGCGGCTCGGGGTTCTACTCCTTCCTCGACCACGTGACCGAGATCCAGGTCGACACCCCGTACGGGCCGCCGAGCGACTCCCTCTTCCTCGGTGAGGTAGCCGGCCGGCGGGTCGCCTTCCTGCCGCGGCACGGACGGGGCCACCACCTGCCGCCGCACCGGATCAACTACCGGGCCAACCTGTGGGCGCTGCGCTCGGTCGGCGTACGCCAGGTCCTCGCCCCCTGCGCCGTGGGCGGTCTGCGCCCCGAGTACGGGCCGGGCACGCTGCTCGTGCCGGACCAGCTGGTCGACCGCACGAAGTCCCGCGCCGGCAGCTACTTCGACGGGCATCCGCTGCCGGACGGCTCCGTGCCGAACGTGGTGCACGTCTCGCTGGCCGACCCCTATTGCCCGTCCGGGCGGGCCGTCGCGTTGAAGGCGGCGCGGGGCCGGGACTGGGAACCGGTGGACGGCGGCACGCTGGTCGTCGTCGAGGGGCCGCGCTTCTCGACCCGTGCGGAATCGCTGTGGCACCAGGCGCAGGGCTGGTCGGTGGTGGGCATGACCGGCCATCCCGAGGCGGCGCTCGCCCGTGAGCTGGAGCTCTGCTACGCGTCCCTGACCCTGGTCACCGACCTCGACGCGGGTGCCGAGACGGGCGAGGGGGTCTCGCACGACGAGGTGCTGCGGGTGTTCGCGGCGAACGTGGACCGGCTGCGGGGGGTGCTGTTCGACGCGGTGGCAGGGCTGCCCGGGGAGGGTGAGCGGGACTGTCTGTGTGCCAGTGCGCTGGGTGGGATGGATCCGGGGTTCGTGCTGCCGTAGCCGGCGGGCCCTGGTCTCCCGGGCTCCCGGGCTCCCGGGCTCCCGGGCTCCGGGGCTCCGGGGCTCCGGGGCTCCGGGGCTCCGGGGCTCCGGGGCTCCGGGGGAGGGTGGAACGTGCCGTTCGGGTGAGGGAGTTGTCCACAGGCCGGCAGTGGGTCCACAGGCCTGAGCGGGCGGCGTCGGGAAGCCTCATCGTGGGGAGCGCAAGCCGGTCCCTCGTCGCAGGTGGTGGTCCCCATGTCCCTCGCTCGTTCCTCGGTCGTGCCTTCGTCGCCCTCCTGGTCGCTCGCCTCGTACCCGCGCGGGGCCGAGGTGCCCGCGACGCGTGAGGTGCCGCGGTTCGACCCGGTGCGGGTTCGCGGCGGTCACCGGTCCGCCCGGCTCGTGCGGCACCGGCGGCGGGCCGTGGCCGTCGGACTCGCCGTCACCGCGACGGCACTCGTGGCGGCGGGCCCGCGCGATTCAGACGGGGCCCGTGGTCATCCCCGGGCCCGGCCTCCCGCGCACACGGCCGCCCTGTCCGGGGAGCAGTCCGCCCACCCGCGCCGCGCCGCCGGGGCGGTGACGGCCCCGGTCCGCATCGCCGACGCGGCCACGGTGCGGCTGCTGCGGCCCGGGGACCGGGTCGACGTCATCGCCGCGGAGGGGACGGTGCCGGGCGGCGACGCCCGGGTGGTCGCGCGCGGGGCCAGGGTGACGAAGGTGCCCGAGCCGCTGGCGGACGCGGGCGACAGCGGGGCGCTGGTCGTGCTGTCGGTGCCGCGGGCCACCGCCGCGCGGCTGGCCGGCGCGAGTGCCACGGGGCGGCTGGCGGTGACGCTGTGGTGATGCTGTGCGTGATCTGGTCAAGGCCCTCGTTCGAAGGACCCGAGTGCTCGGTTCGGCCCAGGCGTGACGTAGGTTGCGGAGCGTTTTGTTCCACAAGCTGCTCGTACGAGGAGAGGCCCCGAGGTGAGCGAGAAGAAGGAACCGAGCGTCTGGCAGGGCTTCAAGACCTTCCTGATGCGCGGGAACGTCGTGGACCTGGCGGTGGCGGTGGTGATCGGTGCCGCCTTCACCAACATCGTCAACGCCGTGGTGAAGGGGATCATCAACCCGGTCGTCGGAGCCATCGGGACCAAGAACCTCGACCACTACAGCTCGTGCCTGAGCTCGACCTGCGAGGGCGAGCAGGGCATCCAGATCCTTTGGGGTTCCGTTCTCGGCGCCGCCCTGAGCTTCGTGATCACCGCGGCGGTCGTCTACTTCCTGATGGTCCTGCCCATGGCGAAGTACCTGGCCCGGCAGGAGGCGCGCCGGAAGGCGAAGGAGGACACGCAGGAGGTCCTCGAAGTCACCGAGCTGGAGGTCCTGAAGGAGATCCGGGACGCCCTGGTCGCCCAGCGAGGCTCGGGGCACGACCGGCAGTAGCGGCGTCACGGGCGGTGGCCCGGGCCCTTCGAACGGCGTCGGCGGCGGCCTCGCGGGTGGTTCAGCGGTCCCGGGCGGTTCAGCGGTCCCGGGCGGTTCAGCGGTCCCGGGCGGTTCAGCGGTCCCGGGCGGTTCAGGGGTCCCGGGCGGTTCAGGGGTCCCGAACGGTTCAGGGGTGGCGGACGGTTCAGAGGTGGTGGGGCGGCTTCTCGTCCAGGAAGCGCTTGAGGTCCGCCGCACTGCCGCCGGAGTCGGCGCGCTCGCCCCAGCCGCGGTCGGTGTCGTCGAAGGACTGCTGGTCGAGCGGGTCGTCGAAGACCAGCGCGGGCTTCGGCTCGCGCGGCTCGGGGCCGGGGACGGTACTCATGCAACCAGGGTACGGTCGCGGAGAAATTCCCCGCGCCTTCTGCTGTGCTGGGACGCATGACGTCCAGCCCCGCTCCCCCGCCCGTCCCCTCCGGCGCGCCCGGCATCCGACAACCCCTGGGCAGGCTCCGGGCCCGTGGCCGCGACGAGGCGCACCGGACGGCCTCGCCGCTGGAGCTCTTCTTCGACCTGTGCTTCGTCGTGGCCGTCGCCCAGGCGGGCATCGAGCTGGTGCACTCCGTCGCCGAGGGGCACGCGGGCCAGGGGATCCTCGACTACGCCATGGTGTTCTTCGCCCTGTGGTGGGCGTGGATGAACTTCACCTGGTTCGCCTCGGCGTACGACAACGACGACGTCCTCTACCGGGTCGTGACGCTGGTGCAGATCGCCGGTGTGCTGGTTCTGGCGGCGGGGGTCTCGCGGGCGTTCGAGGAGCACGACTACCTCGTGGTCTGGCTGGGCTACGCGATCATGCGGGTGGCCATGGCGACGCAGTGGCTGCGGGCGGCCCGCGCCGCCGAGGGCCCGGAGCGGACGACGGCCCTGCGCTACGCCGGCGGCGTGCTGACGTGCCAGGTCGGCTGGCTGGGGCTGCTGTTCCTGCCCGAGGGCGCCCGGCCCTGGTGGTTCCTGGTGATGGCGCTGCTGGAGATGTGCGTGCCGCCCTTCGCGGAGAGGGGGCACACCACGTCCTGGCACCCCCGCCACATCGCGGAGCGGTACGGGTTGTTCACCATCATCGTGCTCGGCGAGACGATCGCTGCGGCCACGGTCGCGATGAAGTCCGGCATCGACGAGAACGACGCGCTGGGCGAGCTCCTCCCCATCGCGACGGGCGGGCTGCTGATCGTCTTCGCCGCGTGGTGGATCTACTTCGTGGTGCCCATCCACGGCCATCTGCGGTCCAACCGGCAGGCGTTCCTCTGGGGCTACGGCCACTACGTGGTGCTCGCGTCGGCGGCGGCGATCGGGGCCGGGCTGGAGGTGGCGGTGGAGGAGACGGTCGGCAAGGCGCACATCTCCACGCTGGCGGCGTCGGCGGCCGTGACCCTGCCGACGGCCCTGTACCTGCTCACGGTGTGGGCCCTGCACTCACGTCACTTCAAGCGGGGCATCACCCAGCAGCTGGTGCTGCCGACCACGGCCCTGCTGGTGATCTGCTGCACGTTCCTCGGGCACTGGGCGGTGTTCGCGGCGGGTGTGGTCTGCGCGCTGTCGGTGGTCGCCGGAGAGACGCTGGCGGCCACGCGCCCCGCCGCCCGGCAGAGCGGGACGGCCACGCGAACCGGGTGAGAGCGCCCGCGCTCCGTCGTTCGCGACCGTCGCCGGGCTGATCTCCCCCGGCAGGGCGGCGGACCGAGGGCGGCGCCCTGCTCGGCTCACCCACCTACTCGGCACGCCCACGCTCGGCACGCCCTCCTCGGCGCACCCACCGGCTCGGCACGCCCTCCTCGGCACACCCACCGGCTCGGCACGCCCGCCGGGACCGGCAGCTCGACGAGACTGTGCGTCATGACAGTTGACGCACTGACGGATGTCTCCGGCCTGCGGGTGGGGCACGCGACCCGCATCGGCGACGGTTGGCTCACCGGCACCACCGTCGTCCTCGCGCCGGAGGGCGGGGCCGTGGCCGCCGTGGACGTGCGGGGCGGCGGGCCCGGCACCAAGGAGACGGACGCGCTGGATCCGCGCAACGTGGTGCGGACGGTGGAGGCGGTCGTGCTGACCGGTGGCAGCGCCTACGGGCTCGACGCGGCGTCGGGGGTGATGGCCTGGCTGGAGGACCGCCGGCGCGGCATCCGGGTCGGGGCGGACCCGGCGCATGTCGTGCCGGTGGTGCCCGCGGCCTGCGTCTTCGACCTGGGGCGGGGCGGCGACTTCCGGGCCCGGCCGGACGCCGCGACCGGCCGGGCCGCGGTCGAGGCCGCCGCGGCGAGCGAGCTCGGCGCACCCGTGCCCCTGGGGTGCGTGGGCGCGGGCACCGGAGCGGTGACCGGGGTGGTGAAGGGCGGTGTCGGCAGCGCGAGCACGGTGCTCGGGTCGGGGATCACGGTGGCCGCGCTGGTGGTGGCCAACGCGGCGGGTTCGACGGTGGATCCGGAAACGGGGGTGCTGTACGGGGAGTTGTTCGAGGGACGGGTGGAGTACCCGGGGGCGGAGGTCCACGCGGCAGCGCAGCGGCGTCTGGCGGAGACGGCCGCGAGGAGCACGCCGCCGCCGCTCAACACCACACTCGCGGTGGTCGCCACGGACGCGGATCTGTCGAAGGCACAGGCGCAGAAGCTGGCCGGCACGGCGCACGACGGCATCGCCCGGGCGGTGCGTCCGGTCCATCTCCTCAACGACGGGGACACGGTGTTCGCGCTGGCGACGGGTGACCGCGCGCTGGACGCCGCGAACCCGCTCGCCCTGAACGAGATCCTGGCGGCGGGCGCGGACATGGTGACGCGGGCGATCGTCCGGGCCGTACGGGCCGCGGAGACGGTGGACGGTCCGGGCGGGGCGTGGCCGTCGTACGGGGAGTTGTATGCGGGCCGCTGAACAGGCCTGCGCACAGCGGATCCACAGCCGGCCCGGAATGTGTCGCGGTTCTGTCACGTGACGGCCTTCATGGGAAACGGACGGAACCCGACCGGCTCCCCCGCCCCTCTTCTCCCACGTACTGGAGCGGATCACGCAACATCACATGAACTAGGAGCAGACCGTGACAACGCCGAACATTTCAGCGCGGCGCACTCTGGGGGCCTGTGCCGCCCTGATGGTCGGCGCCCTGACGCTCACCGCCTGCGGTGGCAGCGCCAACGCCAAGGACGACGAGAAGGACGGCAAGGGCGGCACCAAGACGTCCGTCGCGAAGATCGCCATCTCGGCCAAGGACGGTTCGACCGGCGCGTCCATCAACTCGACCGGTGTGAAGGTCAGCGACGGGAAGCTGACCGACGTGAAGATGACGGTGGCGGGCAGCGGGCCGACCGTTGCGGGCTCGGTCTCCGGTGACGGCACGGTGTGGAAGCCGAAGGAGCAGCTGGAGCGCGGGACCAAGTACCAGATATCGGCGACCGCCAAGGACGCGGACGGCCGGACGGCCGCGGCCAACTCCATCTTCACGACGGTGACGACGTCCAACAGCTTCATCGGGACGTATACGCCGGACAACGGCATGACGGTCGGTGTGGGCATGCCGGTGTCGTTCACCTTCGACAAGGTCATCACCGCGCGCAAGGACGTGCAGTCGCACATCACGGTGACCTCCAGCAGCGGGCAGAAGGTCGTCGGGCACTGGTTCAACGGGCAGCGGCTCGACTTCCGGCCGGAGGAGTACTGGAAGGCCGGCTCCAAGGTCACGATGAAGGTCGACCTGGACGGGGTCGAGGGCGCGAACGGCGTATACGGGGTGCAGAAGAAGACGGTCACCTTCACGGTGGGCCGTTCGCAGGTCTCCACGGTCGACGTCAACACCCAGACCATGACGGTGGTGCGGGACGGCAAGACCGTCAAGTCGATCCCGATCTCGGCGGGCAGCCCGGAGCACACCACGTACAACGGGCAGATGGTGATCTCCGAGAAGTTCGTGCAGACCCGGATGAACAGCCGGACGGTCGGTCTCGGCGGCGAGTACGACATCCCGGACGTGCCGCACGCGATGCGTCTGACGACGTCGGGCACCTTCATCCACGGCAACTACTGGTACAACAAGGGCAACCCGCCCTTCGGCCGCCAGGGCACCAGCCACGGCTGTGTGGGTCTCGCCGACGTCCAGGGCGCGGGGGGCAGCACGTCGGCGAAGTGGTTCTACGACAACTCCCTGATCGGGGACGTGGTGATCGTGAAGAACTCCCCCGACAAGACGGTGTCGCCGGACAACGGGCTCAACGGCTGGAACATGCCGTGGAGCCAGTGGGTCTCGGGCGGCACTGCCTGACCTGCCGAAAGTCCGTCCCTCCAGGGGCTTTTGACCGAACCGACCGGGCCGCGCGGGAACCATTCGCGCGGCCCGCGCGTTTTCCCGGACGTACGTTTTCTCGGTTCCCGGACATGATGTCCGACCGAGGGGCTACGGTATGCACCCACAAGGTGACATGCAGCAACGCCGGGAGAAACCTTGAGCGTTCCGTACGAGACGGCAGCGTACGAACCCCACGACTCGCCCGAGTCTCCGGAGGAGCACCTCGCGCGACTCCTCGGCCGCGCCCTGAACTCCTTCGAGCTACCGGACGAGGCGATAAGGCGCCTGGACTGCGCGCTGGCGCACGACGGTTCGCTGCATTCCGCGCACCACAGCGCGGGCCTGCACCGGGAGACGTACCGGCACACGTGGCTGCTCGCCGACGGTTCGGCGCTCACGCTCTGGGAGCTCGTCCACAACACCGCGCCCGGCAGCGAGCCGCAGCACGAGGTGTACATCGACGAGGAGGAGCTGCGCGCCGCCACCGCGCGACTGCCGCTGCCGCCGGACACCCCGGACTTCGAACTGCCGGTGACGGTGCAGCTCTCCCCTGTCCCGGCACCCCGGCACGCGTACGCCGCGGAGAACTCCGCGGACCACGCGCGCAGGTTACTGCGCCGGGCGGAGAACACGGACCGGCCGGGCGCCGACACGGCGGACCTGCTGGCCACGGCGTCCGGGCACCAGATCACCCAGGCCTTCGGCCGGCCGTGCCGCGCGGGCCGGGCGGGGCTGGGCTTCTCGCTCTACGAGCACGCGTTCCTGCTGCGCGACGGCGCGGAGGTCTCCCTCTGGGAGGTCGAGCACACGGCGACGCCCGACGGGCGGCACATGTGCGAGGTGTACGTCAGCGAGGACGCGGCGCGTGAGGCGATGGAGCGGCGGGCGGCGCAGCTCTCCTGAGACGGGCCCCGGACCTGTCGTGTGGAGCAGGTCCTAGACGCCTCTGTCGCCGAGTTGACGCACCAGCTCGGCGAAGGCGTTTCTCTCCTCGGCGGTCAGTTCCACGGACTCCGACCGGGGGCCCGTCTGCCGCTGTTGCGGGAGGGCGGGGAGAGGGTGGCCTTCGGGCCATCGGGAGACGTGCTCAGGCATGCGCCCCAGTAGACACCACGGCCCGGGACTACGATCCCGGGCCGTGATTTTCGTGATCTATCTCGCAGGTGGCATGAACGGTTCACACACCCCGAAAGGGGCGAACCCCGGCCGTTTCAGGCCGCGACGGGCTGCTTCTCCTCCGCCGCCCGGACCGCGCCGCCCTCGCCGGAGGCCGGCGCGGCGCCCGGGGCCGGCTTGCGCATGCCCTTCAGGACGACGACCAGGGCCGTCGTGACGCAGACGCCCGCGGCGATGGCGACCAGGTAGAGGAACGGGTTGCCGATCAGCGGGACCACGAAGATGCCGCCGTGCGGGGCGCGCAGAGTGGCGCCGAAGGCCATCGACAGAGCTCCGGTGACCGCGCCGCCCGCCATGGAGGCCGGGATGACGCGCAGCGGGTCGGCCGCGGCGAAGGGGATCGCGCCCTCGGAGATGAAGGAGGCGCCGAGCACCCAGGCGGCCTTGCCGTTCTCGCGCTCGGTCTGGGTGAAGAGCTTGCCCCGCACGGTCGTCGCCAGGGCCATGGCCAGCGGCGGGACCATGCCGGCCGCCATCACCGCGGCCATGATCTTCATGGCCGAGTCGCTGGGGCTGGCCACCGCGATGCCGGCCGTGGCGAAGGTGTAGGCGACCTTGTTGACGGGGCCGCCGAGGTCGAAGCACATCATCAGGCCGAGGAGCGTGCCGAGCAGGATCGCGTTGCTGCCGGACAGGCCGTTCAGCCAGTCGGTCATGCCCTTCTGGGCCTCGGCGATGGGCTTGCCGATGACGACGAACATCAGGAACCCGACGATCGCCGAGGAGATCAGCGGGATCACCACCACGGGCATGATGCCCCGCAGCGCCGCCGGGACGTTCACCTTCTGGATCGCCATCACCACGCCACCGGCGATCAGACCGGCCGCCAGACCGCCGAGGAAGCCGGCGTTGATGTTGAACGCGATCATGCCGCCGACGAAGCCGGGCACGATGCCGGGCCGGTCGGCCATGCCGTAGGCGATGTAGCCGGCCAGGACCGGGACGAGGAAGCCGAAGGCGACGCCGCCGATCTGGAAGAGCAGGGCGGCCCAGCTGTCGGCCTGGGTCCACAGGAAGTGGTCCATCACCGACGGGGCCTTGTTGATCTTGTAGCCGCCGATCGCGAACCCGAGGGCGATGAGCAGACCGCCCGCGGCGACGAACGGCACCATGTAACTGACGCCGGACATCAGCCACTTGCGCAACTTGGTGCCGTAGCCCTCGCCGGATTCGCCCCCGCGCTCCACCGGGGTGGCAGGGGCGGATCCGGAGGTGACCTCGCCACGCGCGGCCTTCTCACGGACCTCGGCGATGAGTTCGGCGGGGCGGTTGATGCCCGCCTTCACTCCGACGTCGACGGTGGGCTTGCCCGCGAAGCGCTCCTTCTCCCGTACGGGGACGTCGTGGGCGAAGATCACGGCGTCCGCCGCCGCGATGACCTCCGGGGCGACGCGGGTGAAACCGGCCGATCCCTGGGGCTCGACGGTGAGTTCGACGCCCGCCTCGCGGCCGGCGTTCTCCAGCGACTCGGCGGCCATGTAGGTGTGGGCGATGCCCGTGGGGCAGGAGGTGACGGCGACGATGCGGAACGGGCGCTTTGGGGAGGGCTCTTCGGCGGCGGTGTCGTCGTCGGTGACCGTGGCGGCGGCGGGAGAGGCCGCTCCCGCCGACGCCACGGTGTTCTCGGAACCCGCCGGGGCGGGCGCGTCCGGCTCGTCGCCGCGGATCAGGGCCGCGGCCGCGGAGGCGTCGCCCACCGCGCGCAGGGCGTCGGTGAACTCGCTGTTCATCAGCTGCCGGGCCAGCGACGACAGGATCGTCAGATGGGCGTCGTCCGCACCGGCCGGCGCGGCGATCAGGAAGATCAGGTCGGCGGGGCCGTCCGCCGCGCCGAAGTCGATGCCGTCGGCGCTGCGTCCGAAGGCGAGCGTCGGCTCGGTGACGTGCTCGCTGCGGCAGTGCGGGATGCCGATGCCGCCGTCCAGGCCGGTCGGCATCTGGGCCTCGCGGGCGGCCACGTCGGCGAGGAAGCCGTCCAGGTCGGTCACCCGGCCCAGGGCCACCATGCGCTCCGCGAGGGCACGCGCCGCCGCTTCCTTGGTGTCGGCGGACAGGCCGAGGTCGACCAGGTCCGCCGTGATCATGTCGCTCATCGCGGGCTCCTTAGCACGCGTATCGCCCGGTGGGAGGGGTGGGCGGGGAGGGGGACGGGGGTGCGGTGGGGGGTGACGGGGAGGGAGGCGGGGCGGGTGGGTAACGGGGAGGGGGCCCGCCGTTCGCGCGTCGGTCCGCGCTGCTCGTCGTGGGTCATGAGGCCGGCTCCTTGCGGGTCATGAGGCCGGCTCCTTCAGCACGCGGTCCGCCGGGACCTCGGCCGTGACCGTCACCGCCGCCGGGTCCAGGTCGCCCGGCGTCGGCATCACGCTGCCGGGCAGCTGGACGGCCGCGGCGCCGTGCGCGACGGCGGAGGCCAGGGCCTCGGGGCCGTTGCCGCCGGCGATCAGGAAACCGGCGAGGGAGGAGTCGCCGGCGCCCACGTTGCTGCGGACGGCGGCCACGCGGGCGCTGCCGAACCAGGCGCCGTCGTCAAAGACGAGCAGCTGTCCGTCGGCGCCGAGGCTCGCGAGGACGGCCCGGGCACCCATCTCCCGCAGTTCCTCGGCGGCCTTGACGGCGTCGCCGACGGTGGCGAGGGGGCGACCGACGGCTTCGGCGAGCTCCTCGGCGTTGGGCTTGACCACGTCGGGCCGCTCACGCAGGGCGGCGAGCAGTGCGGGCCCGGAGGTGTCCAGGGCGATCCGTACCCCGGCGGCGTGCGCGCGGGCGACGAGGTCGGCGTACCAGGAGGGGGCGAGCCCGCGCGGGAGGCTGCCGCAGCAGGCGATCCAGGAGGCGTCGCGGGACTGCTGCCGCACGGTCTCCAGGAGCAGTTCCCGTTCGGCGCCGGAGAGTTCGGGGCCGGGGGCGTTGATCTTCGTCAGGACGCCGTCGGACTCGGCGAGGGCGATGTTGGAGCGGGTGGCCCCGGCGACCGGGACGGGCGCGACCTCGATGCCCTGCTGGTCGAGCAGGTCGGCGACGAGTGCGCCCGGGGCGCCGCCCAGGGGCAGGACCGCCACGGTGCGCCGGCCGGCCGCGGCGACGGCGCGCGAGACGTTCACGCCCTTGCCGCCCGGGTCCATCCGCTCGCCGGTGGCGCGGATGACCTCGCCGCGGTCGAGGGACGGCACCTCGTAGGTGCGGTCCAGGGACGGGTTCGGGGTGACGGTGAGGATCATGCGCGCACTACTTCCGTGCCGCCGCGCTCGATCGCGACGGCGTCTTCTGGGCTCAGCCCGCTGTCGGTGATCAGCAGGTCCACATCGCTCAGGTCACCGAAGCGGGCGAAGTGCTCCTGGCCGTGCTTGGAGGAGTCGGCGAGCAGCACCACGCGACGGGCGGCGGCCACGGCCGCGCGCTTCACGGCGGCCTCGGCGAGGTCGGGGGTGGTCAGGCCGTGCTCGGCGGAGAAGCCGTTCGCGGCCACGAACAGCACGTCGGCGCGGATCTCGCCGTACGCCCGCAGCGCCCAGGCGTCCACGGCGGCGCGCGTGCGGTGCCGTACGCGCCCTCCGATGAGGTGGAGCTGGATGCCGGGGTGGTCGGCGAGGCGGGCCGCGATGGGGAGGCTGTGCGTCACGACGGTGAGGGAGGCCTCCAGCGGGAGGGCGGCGGCCATCCTGGCCACCGTCGTCCCGGCGTCGAGGATCACCGTGCCCTCGTCGGGCAGCTCGGCGAGGGCCGCCTTGGCGATGCTGTCCTTCTCGTCGGCGGCGGTCGTCTCGCGCTCGGCGAGGTCCGGCTCGAAGTCGAGGCGCCCGGCCGGGATGGCCCCGCCGTGCACCCGGCGGACGAGTCCGGCGCGGTCGAGGGCCTTCAGGTCCCGGCGGATCGTCTCCGCCGTCACCTGGAACTGCTCGGCCAGCGACACGACATCCACTCGGCCGCCGTCACGGGCGAGCCGGAGGATCTCCTGCTGCCGCTCCGGTGCGTACATGTCCGTTCACCTCCACCTCATGCCCGAACGTGTGGTTTCAGCGGGAGGCTACGCCGAGATTTCCGCAAAGTAAACAGGTTCGGACCCAGTCGGGCACAGGCAGAAACGCGAGCGGGCCCGGCACCCGAAGGTGCCGGGCCCGATGTGTCCCCAGCCGACAGCCCTGAGGGCACCGATTCCCTAGGAGGCCAGCGCCGGTTCCTTCTCCTCCACCGGCGCCTGCTCCCCCTCCACGTGCTGAGCGGGCCGCTTCGGCAGCGCGAACATCAGCAGGAAGATGGCGCCCATCACCGCGGCGACCCAGCCGAGCGCGTTCTGGAAGGCGTCCACGAAGGCCGGACCCGCCTGCTCCGGCCGCAGGTGGTCGGAGATCGTGCCGAAGAACACCACCGACACCAGGCCGAGCCCCAGCGCGTTGCCCATCTGCTGCACGGTGTTGATCAGCCCCGACGCCGAACCGGCGTGCTCGCGCGGCACCTCCGAGAGGATCGCGTCGGTCAGCGGCGCGACGATCAGGCCCATGCCGACGCCCATCACGACGAGCGGCAGCGCCATCTGCCAGGGGGCGATGGCGAGGCCGTAGTGCCCGGACTCCCAGATGTAGAGGAGCACTCCGGCCGCCATCACCAGCGCGCCCGCCTGGAGCACCTTGCGGCCGAAGCGCGGGACCAGCATCTGCACGGACATCCCGGCGGCCGCCGACACGGCGATCGAGAACGGCACCCCGGTCAGGCCCGCCTTCAGCGGCCTCCAGTTCAGCCCGACCTGCATGTACAGCGTCCACACGAGGAAGAACACGCCCAGCGCGACCCCGAAGACCGTCTGCACGGCGATCCCGGCCGCGAAGCTCTTGACCTTGAACAGCGACAGCTCGACCAGCGGGGAACCGTCCCGCGCGGCCTTGCGCCTCTCGTACGCCACCAGCACCACGAGGACGACGAGCGAGCCGGCCATCGAGACGTATCCCCACACCGGCCAGTCCAGCTCGCGACCGCGGATGAGCGGATAGAGCAGCATCAGCAGGCCCAGCGTCACGAGCGCGACGCCCACCAGGTCCAGCTTCAGGGCGCGCGGCGCCTTGGACTCGGTGATGAAGCGGCTGCCCAGGATCAGTCCGGCGATGCCCACGGGCAGGTTGATCAGGAAGATCGACCGCCACTCCCAGCCGAACAGATTCCACTCGGTCAGCAGCGCGCCGAGCAGCGGACCGGACACGGCCCCGAGTCCGACGACCGCGCCGAACAGCCCGAACACCTTGCCCCGCTCGTGCGCCGGGAAGGTGGCGTGCACGATCGACAGCACCTGCGGCACCATCAGCGCCGCCATGCCGCCCTGGAGGAAGCGCGAGGCGACCAGCATCTCCGGGTTCACCGCGAGGCCGCACAGCGCGGAGGCGACCGTGAATCCGCCGATGCCGACGAGGAAGATCCGCTTACGCCCGTGGATGTCGCCGAGCCGCCCGCCGGTGATCAGGCCCGCGGCGAAGGCGAGGGCGTAACCGGCGGTGATCCACTGGATCTGGCTGAAGGAGGCGCCGGACTCCTGCCGGATCGACGGTATGGCGATGTTGACGATGGTCACGTCGACGAGGTCCATGAAGGCCGCGGTCATCACGATCGCGAGGGCGAACCAGCGCCGGCGGTCGGTCCCGCCGCCCGCTGTGCGCAGAGTGGTGTCGGTGGAGTTCATGCTTCGAAGGTAGACCCCCATTAGGTCAGATCATGACCTAGTGGTGCGGCATCCTCTTCGGTATGACGACGGACACTCCGGCTCGGCTGCTGACTCTCCTCTCCCTCCTCCAGACGCCCCGCGAATGGCCCGGCGGCGAGCTCTCCGAGCGGCTCGGGGTGTCGCGTCGCACGGTGCGGCGGGACATCGACCGACTGCGGGAGCTCGGTTATCCCGTCCAGGCGACCAAGGGCGCCGACGGCGGCTACCGGCTGGTCGCCGGCAAGGCCATGCCGCCGCTCGTGCTCGACGACGAGGAGGCCGTGGCCATCGCGGTCGGGCTGCGCGCCGGGGCGGGGCACGCGGTGGAAGGCCTGGACGAGGCGTCGGTGCGGGCGCTGGCCAAGCTGGAGCAGGTCCTGCCGGGACGGCTGCGCCACCGCGTGACCACCCTCCAGGCCGCGACCACACCGTGGACCAGCGGGGACGGGCCGAGCATCGCGCCCGAGACACTGACCGTCATGGCCTCGACGGTGGCCGGGCACGAGCGGCTGCGGTTCGCCTACCGGGCGGCGGACGGCACTCAGACGCGGCGTCTGACGGAGCCGTACCGGCTGGTGTCGACGGGCCGCCGCTGGTACCTGGTGGCGTACGACATCGACCGGGACGACTGGCGCACGTTCCGCGTCGACCGGGTCGGCGAGCCGTTCGCCACCGGGGCACGCTTCGTGCCGCGCGAGCTGCCGACGGGGAACGCGGCGGAGTACCTGCGGCGCTCGATGCAACGGCAGCAGCCGGTCTACGACTTCGAGGTCACGTTCGCCGCCCCGGCCGACTTCGTCGCGGCCCGGGTGCCCCACTGGCTGGGCACGCCCGAGCCGTTGGACGACGGCAGCTGCCGGCTGCGGGGATCCGTCGGGGACGCGGTGCAGTGGGTGGCGTTCCGGCTGGCGATGCTGGAGTGCGACTTCGTGGTGCACGAGCCGGAGCAACTCGTCACGGCGGTGAGGGAGTTGGGGGCGCGGTTGAGCAGGGCGGCGGCCGGAGGGGACGCGGGCGGGGGTGTGGGTGGCGGGGTGTGAGCCCTCGCCTCGCATCCACCGCGGGAAGGCTCACGGCCCCCACGGGAAGTCCCGCAGCGCCGCGAGATTGCGCAGGGCGAGTTCCGCGGGCCCGTCCGGACCCTCGACGGGGGCGTCCCCCGCGGCCCACGCCTCCAGCGCGGCACGTACGGCGGCGCTGGCCACGGCGGCGGCGAAACGCAGCTCGGGGGTGGCGGTGGGGGGCGGGTGAGGGGTCGCGGCAGAGGGCGGGTGAGGGGTCGCGGTGGAGGCTGGTCCAGGCTCGACGGCAACGTTGTCGCGGCCCTCCGCGGAGCCCTCAGGAAGCCCGGCCGCCCCAGGAACCCCGGCTGTTCCAGGAACCCCGGCCGCCCCAAGAACCCCGACACGTGTCACCCGTTCCGCCAGCACCTCCCCCAGCAGCCGCTCGGACGCCTGGCAGACCTCCGCCCACACCCTGCGCAGGGAGGGGGTCGCCTCGGCCAGGCGCAGCAGCGTGCGGACCCACTCCCAGGAGGACGCCGAGACGCCGACACCCGGGGTGAGGGTGTGGCGGACCCCCTGCTCCAGGGCGTGGAGCACGCCCGCGTCGGCTGGGGCGGCGCGCACCGCCTCCACCCAGCGCTGGGCGCCAACCGCGTAGAGCGGGGCGACGGCCTCTTCCTTGGTGGCGAAGTACCGGTAGAAGGTGCGCGGTGCGATACCGGCGGCCTGGGCGATGTCCTCCGCGCGGGTGGCGCGCAGGCCGTGCCGTACGAAGAGGCCGGCCGCGGCCCGTGCGATCTCCATACGTGTTTCGGTCTTCCGCCGCTCGGTCAGTGAGGACGGGGTCGGGGTGGTGCTGCTCACGCCCGGCAGGCTATGCCCATGTGACACAATCTGCCATCTGGCGGGCCACCCCGTGGTTCAGGTACGGGGTGGCCCGCCCTCCAAACCCGGTCTCCAGCACCCCGCTCTCCAGCACCCCGTCCGGCGCCCCGCAAGCAGAGAGCCGGGCTCCGACGTCCGGGGGGAAGGACGCCGAAGCCCGGCCTCGGGGAAAGTCCCGGCGCCGGGGGGAGTGCGACGGGACTTGGCTGTCGGGGGTCAGGGGGTGTGACCCCGGGCCCGAACTGGTGGACCCAGAAGTCTTGTTCCCTGAGTCCGCGAATTGAAGCGGCGTTACATCGCCATGTTTGCGCGGTCTTTCGCCACCCGGCGTACGCGAGGCCCTCCGGGCGTACACGCTCCGTCACCCACGGGCCGTGGGGACGGGCCGTACGCCCGGACGCTCACCGTCTCGCCGATGTCCGGCCGCCGCACGAACGGAATCTCGCCTCCGTGCGAACACGGTCACATCTCCGCGCGAACAGGGTCACGCCGCCGCGTCGAACCCCGTGCTGCGGGCGAGCTTCTTCAGCTCCAGCAGCGCGTGCTTCTCGATCTGCCGGATGCGCTCGCGGGTCAGGCCGTGCTCCTTGCCGACCTCGGTCAGCGTGCGCTCCCGGCCGTCCTCGATGCCGTAGCGCATCTTGATGATGGACGCCGTGCGCTGGTCGAGGCGGCCGATCAGGTCGTCGAGCTCCTCGCTGCGCAGCAGCGTGAGCACCGACTGCTCGGGCGACACCGCCGAGGTGTCCTCCAGGAGGTCGCCGAACTGGGTCTCGCCCTCGTCGTCCACCGACATGTTCAGCGAGACCGGGTCGCGGGCCCAGTCGAGCACGTCGGTGACGCGCTCCGGCGTCGAGCCGAGCTCGGCGGCGATCTCCGCGGGCTCCGGGTCCCGGCCGTGCTCGCGGTTGAACTCGCGCTGCACACGGCGGATCCGGCCGAGCTCCTCCACGAGGTGGACGGGCAGGCGGATCGTACGGGACTGGTCCGCTATGGAACGGGTGATGGCCTGGCGGATCCACCACGTCGCGTACGTGGAGAACTTGAAGCCCTTGCGGTAGTCGAACTTCTCGACCGCGCGCACCAGGCCGGCGTTGCCCTCCTGGATCAGGTCCAGCAGCGGCAGACCGCTGCGGGGGTAGCGGCGGGCGACCGCGACGACCAGGCGCAAGTTGGAGCGGATGAAGACATCCTTGGCCCGCTCGCTTGCGTCGACCAGGGCCCGCAGTTCCTCGGGCGAGGCCCCGGCCTTGTTCTCCTCGAGGCCGTCGAGGATCTGCTGTGCGAACACACCCGCTTCGATGATCTGGGACAGCTCGACCTCCTTGGCGGCGTCGAGCAGTGGTGTGCGCGCGATCTCGTCGAGGTACATGCCGACCAGGTCGCGGTCGGCGATCTCGCCGCCATGGGCGCGAACACTGCTTGCCGCGTCGGCCGTCTCGCCGGTGGCGGACTGACGACGGGCGACGGCACGGGTTGCCATGCGAGCTCCCTTGCGATGGTGAGGTCAGCGGGTGGTCCTTCGGACGCTGGACTCCGTCTTCCGGGACTCTCCGGACTCTCCTCGGGTGCCCTGCATCCGATGGAAACAACGACTGGAATCAGGACAGAATTCCCAACCGGGTCCCCGATTTTTCTGATCATGCAGTACCCTGTCCGGCCACACAGGGAGGCACGATGCCGTCGCGACGTACAGAGGTGCAGGTCAGGCCGGGAGTCGAGGATGACCTCGAGGCCCTCACGGCCCTCTACAACCACTATGTTCGTGAGACGGCGATCACATTCGATACCGCGATCTTCACTCCGGAGGAGCGCCGCCCTTGGCTGCTCTCCCACCCTGAAGACGGACCGCACCGCCTGATGGTTGCCACGACGGCGAACCCACAGGAGATTCTGGGCTACTCCACATCAAGCCCTTTCCGAACGAAGCCGGCCTATGCCACCTCCGTGGAAACGACCGCGTACGTCGCCCCGGAGGCCGGCCGGCGCGGCGTCGGCACGCTCCTCTACACGGCCCTCTTCGAGGCCCTGTCCGGCGAGGATCTGCACCGCGCCTACGCGGGCATCGCGCTGCCGAACGAGGCGTCGGTCCGGCTGCACGAGCGCCTCGGTTTCCGGTACGTCGGCACCTACCGGGAGGTCGGCCGCAAATTCGGCCGCTACTGGGACGTGGCCTGGTACGAGAAGCCGCTGTAGGCGCCCGTTCCCCGGGTCCTTCTCAGCCGAACTGCACCGACCGCTTCGCCAGCCCCATCCAGAACCCGTCGATCACGGACTTCTGCACGTCCAGCTCACCGGCCGCGTCGGCAGCGCCCATGGTCACGAACAGCGGGGCGAAGTGCTCGGTGCGCGGGTGGGCCAGCTGCCCCGCGGGCGACTTGCGGGTGAAGTCGAGCAGGCCGTCCACGTCACGCGCCTCCAGCGCCCGCCGGCCCCAGTCGTCGAACTCGGACGACCAGGCGGGGATGCCGCCCTGCCGGAGCGCGGCCAGGTTGTGGGTGAAGAAGCCGGAGCCGACGATCAGCACGCCCTCGTCCCGCAGGGGGGCGAGCTTTCGGCCGATCTCCAGGAGCCGGACCGGATCCAGCGTCGGCATGGACACCTGGAGGACCGGGATGTCGGCCTCCGGGTACATCTCGACCAGCGGCACGTATGCGCCGTGGTCGAGGCCGCGGTCGGGGACGTCCTGGACGGGCATACCGGGGGCGCGCAGCAGCTTGCGTACGGACTCGGCGAGCTCCGGTGCGCCGGGGGCGTCGTACGTCACTCGGTAGTAGTGCTCCGGGAAGCCCCAGAAGTCGTAGACGAGCGGGACGGTCTCGATGGCGCCGAGGGCGAGCGGGGCCTCCTCCCAGTGGGCGGAGACGATCAGTATGGACTTGGGGCGCGGCAGTCCGGCGGACCAGGCGGCCAGCTCACCGGGCCAGACCGGGTCGTCCGCCAGGGGCGGCGCGCCGTGGCTGAGGTACAGAGCGGGCATGCGCTCCTGGAGGGCGGCGGACATGCTGCGGCTCCTTCCAAAACATGGTTCCCTACAAAACTGTACGGGCCATTTATTTAAAGTTCAAGGAGGGTCCACGTAGAGTGGAACACATGAAGGCACCCGCATCCGCACCGGCACAGGGCCCCGCAGCGGAGCCCCAGGAACCGCGCTGGCTCACCGACGAGGAGCAGCGCGTCTGGCGCTCGTTCATGGAGGGCGTCACCCTCCTCGACGACCATCTCGACCGTCAGCTGCAACGCGACGCGGGCATGCCGCACGTCTACTACGGCCTGCTGGTCAAGCTCGCCGAGGCGCCGCGGCGGCGGCTGCGGATGACCGAGCTCGCGATGCTGGCGAAGATCACCCGGTCCCGCCTCTCGCACGCCGTCGCGCGTCTGGAGAAGAACGGCTGGGTGCACCGGGAGGACTGCCCCGACGACAAGCGGGGCCAGTTCGCCGTCCTCACGGACGAGGGCCTGGAGGTGCTGCGGCAGACCGCGCCGGGCCATGTGGAGGCCGTACGCCAGGCGGTCTTCGACCGGCTCTCCCCGGAACAGCAGAAGTCCCTCGGCGAGATCATGCGGATCGTCGCCGAGGGACTTCAGCCGACCGAAGCGGGTGCGGACCTGCCTTGGCTCCGCTGACGCGGGAGTGGGGCGGATGCGCCCTGGCTTCACGCTGACGTGGAAGCAGGAGCAGATATGCCCCGGCACCGCTGACCCGGAAGAGAGGCGGATGCGCCCTGGCTTCACGCTGACGCGGAAGCAGGAGCAGATATGCCCCCGCTCCGCTGACGTCCAGGCGGACGGTGCGTAGCTGCACTGCCTCCACTGACGCCGAAGCCGCGAGTGCGCAGCTGCCCTGCTCGCTGACGCGAGGGCGGATGCGGACCTGCCCTGCTCGCTGCCGCGGGAGCAGGGCAGGTCCTGGGTTCCGTAGGTGCGGGGCGTCCCCTTCCCCGCGCCTACGACAGGGCCCGAAGGGGTGCGGTACGCGGCCGTCAGTGGGCGACGACCGGGATCTGCACCTCGTCCGCCGCGTCCTCGTCGGAGGACGCCACCGTCGTACCGCCCGGGCGGCCGGCGTTGACGAACGTCAGGGCGATCGCGGCGGCCACCACGAGGATGCCGACGGCGAACCAGATGGCGCTGGTGTAGCCCTGCACCATGGCCTCCAGCTGGACCAGCTGCTGCTGGGACCGGCTGGTCGCCCCGGCGATGTGGTCGGCGACGTACGCCGTGGTCGCCGAGGCGGCGATGGTGTTCAGCAGGGCCGTGCCGATCGCGCCGCCCACCTGCTGCGAGGTGTTGACCATCGCGGAGGCGACACCGGCGTCCCGCGGCTCGACGCCCTGGGTGGCCAGCGACATGGCCGGCATGAACGCCGTACCCATGCCCAGGCCGAGCAGCAGCATCGCCGGCAGCAGCAGAGCGGCGTACGAGGAGCCGATCTCCAGCTGGGTCAGCAGCAGCATGCCGAGCGCGGCGACCAGGAAGCCCGGGCCCATCAGCAGGCGCGGCGCGACCCGGGTCATCAGGCGGGTGCCGATCTGGGTGGAGCCGGTGATCATGCCCGCGATCATCGGCAGGAAGGCGAACCCGGTCTTGACCGGCGAGTAGCCCTTCACGATCTGCAGGTAGTAGGTCAGGAAGAGGAACAGGCCGAACATCGCGATGATCGCGAGACCGAGGGAGAGGTAGATGCCGCCGCGGTTGCGCTCGGTGATCACGCGCAGCGGCAGCAGCGGGGCCTTGACCTTCGACTCGACGAGCACGAAGGACGCCAGCAGCACGGCCGAGGCGACGAACATGCCGACGGTGACGGAGTCGCTCCAGCCGTTGGACTCGGCGCGGGTGAAGCCGTAGACGAGGGCGACCAGGCCGAGGGTGGAGAGGATGACGCCGGGGATGTCGAGAGGGGAGCGGTTACGGCCGCCCTCGGGCTCACGGATGACGAAGTAGGCGCCGGCCGCGGCGACGATGGCGAACGGGATGTTCACGAAGAACGTCCAGCGCCAGTCCAGGTACTCGGTGAGGAAGCCGCCCAGGATCAGACCGACGGCACCGCCGCCACCGGCGATCGCGCCGTAGATGCCGAACGCCTTGGCGCGCTCCTTGGCGTCGGTGAACATCACCGCGAGCAGGGAGAGCGCGGCGGGCGCGAGCAGGGCTCCGAAGACGCCCTGGAGGGCACGGGCGCCGAACATCGTCGCCTCGTTGGTGGCCGCGCCGCCGAGCGCGGAAGCCGCGGCGAAGCCGCCGAGCCCGACCACGAAGGCCTTCTTGCGGCCCCACAGGTCGGCTATCCGGCCGCCGAACAGGAGCAGACCGCCGAAGGCGAGGGCGTAGGCCGTGACGACCCACTGCCGGTTGCCGTCGGAGATGCCGAGGTCCTGCTGGGCGGAGGGCAGTGCGATGTTCACGATGGTGGCGTCCAGGACGACCATCAGCTGGGCGAGCGCGATGAAGACGAGCGCTTTCCAGCGGCCGGGATCCGGTTCTGCGGCCGGAGCGCTGAGAGCCTTCGAGGCTGTTTCAGACATGGGGATACCCACTTCGGGACTTCGTGACGGAAAAACGGGACGTCGTGATGGAAAAAGGGGTGACGAAGGGTGACGGCTCGTCTGCGGGGACGGCCGTGATGACTGCCGGTCAGGCGATCAGGTCGTAAGACGATCAGGTCGTCAGGTGGTCAGGTGGTCAGGGTTCAGACGGGTGGGGCGGCCTGAACTCATCGGTCAGGGTCGGCGCAGGTCCTCCAGAGTCACCGGCGTGCCCGGGAGGGTGGAGCGAGCCGGAGAGCGCAGCCCGTCCAGGAACAGCTGGAGATGGCGGTGGACGAAGCGGTCGGCGTGGAAGCAGTCCGTACCGGCCGGGGGCCGGCTCAGCTGGGCCACGGCGATCATGACGTCCCCGACATCCACGTCGGACCGGAGCTGCCCGGCCGACCTGGCGCGGTCCATGACCTCCGCGACCAGCCGTTCGACCCGTTCGCGCGCGGCCTCCAGATCCGGGTGGTGCTGGTCGAACGTGCTGGAGACCATCGGGCACAGTGCGCTGATCCGCTCGTCGGCCGCGGCGTGCACGAAGCGCTCCAGCGCCTCGAACGCGTCGCCGGTCTCGGTCAGCGCGGCCTCGGCGGCGGCGGCCGTACGGTCCATGACGGAGCAGACGACCTCGCGGACGAGCGCGTCGCGGTCCGGGAAGTTGCGGTACACCGTGGCATTGCCGACGCCGGCCCGGCGGGCGATGTCGTCGAGCGGCACCTCGGGGCCGTGCTCGACGAACATCTCCCGGGCGGCGGTGACGATCCGCTCCCGGTTGCGCAGGGCGTCGGCGCGAGGCCGGGGCGCCTTGCGCGTGACGGGGTTGGCGGTCTGCACGGCGTACTCCTGGCGCTTGTGGGTGTGTGGTGCTTGAAGGTGTCTCGTGGTCCGATCCGGGGAGCAAGTCCCCGTTTCGTTCCGACACATGGCTAAACGGGGAGTGGGTCCCCGGTATTTCCCGCTCCCACCGAAATTGTTTGTGACCTGGCTCACAATCCCATCGGGCCGCTACTGACGGGAAACCCACGATCGGTCTCTTCCAACGCGCGTACCCCCACCCCGCGACGCAGGGTGATCGCAAGGGTGCAGCCGGGACCGGGAGGCTGCCGTGGCGCGGGAGGTCCCTTGCAGGTCCCTTGCATACAGCCACGGCCCCGGCGCCCGCGCCCGGACGGCACGGGTCTGCCCGGCGGCCGGATACCCAGGCGCCGGATACCCAGGCGCCGGCTGGCCGCGCTGGCCTGCGTGACCGCCCTGACCTTCACGGTCAGCACCTCGGCCGGCACGGGCCGTCTCACCCCGGGCACCAATGCGGCGGGAGCGGGCCCGATCACCCTGTCCCACACCGCCGAGCACGGCCCCTGCATGATCCGCGGCGCCCGCGAGGTCCAGATGTCGGAGGGCATCCCCACCTCCACCGGCTACACCCGCTCCACCGGCACCGTCCGCGCCCTCACCCTGATGATCGACTTCTCCGACGCACCCGGCCAGGGCGACGCCCAGGACCGCTACCACGAGTTCTTCCCGCAGACCCGCGAGTGGTTCCGCACCAGCTCCTACGGCCGTCTCGACTACCGCCCCGAGACCCCGATCCCGGGGTGGCTGAGGATGCCGAAGTCCTTCCGCGAGTACGGCATAGAGCGCGGGGCCTCGTTCGACCCCGGCTACCGCACGATGGTCCAGGACCTCGTGGCCGTGGCCGACCCGAAGGTGGACTTCCGCGCGTACGACCTGCTGAACGTCCTGGTGAGCCCCAACGCCGGCCCCTCCGCCCTGGACACCGTCCTGTCCGTCACCTTCGCCGGCAATCCGGAGGCACCCAGGGCCGACGGCATACCCGTGGCCAACGCGTCCTTCGTCTACTCCCGCCAGGACGACGGCTCGGGCTCCTACGACCGCACCGGCTACCGCGTCCTCCCCCACGAGAACGGCCACGTCTTCGGCCTGCCCGACCTGTACACCGCGGAGGGCGGGGGCGCGGTCGGCCACTGGGACATCATGAGCGAGGACTGGGGCGCCAACAACGACTTCCTCGGCTGGCACAAGTGGAAGCTGGGCTGGCTCGACGCCGCCCAGGTCCACTGCGCGGCGTCCTCCGGCACCACGGAGTACACCCTGACGCCCCTGGCCCTGGCCGGCGGCTCCAAGCTGGTCTTCGTCCCCCTCGACAGCAGAACCGGATACGCCGTCGAACTGCGCACCCGCGCCGGAAACGACGAGGCGGTGTGCCGCCCCGGCGTCCTGATCTACAAGGTCGACGCGGAGGTGGACACGGGCATGGGCCCGGTCACCGTCCAGGACGCCCGCCGTGACAGCGGCGGCTGCACGCGCACGCCGAACGTCCACGCGGAGCTGTCGGACGCGCCGTTCACGCCCGGGGAGACGTTCCGCGACACGGCGAGGGGGATCACGATCGAGGTCGCGGGCGTGGGGGCGGGAGCGGCGGGGGCGGGTGTGGAGGGGGGATATCGGGTGCGGGTGACGAGGGAGTAGGGGGTGGGGGGCGGGGGTGGGGACCGGGTAGGGGTGGGGATCGGGTGGGGGAGGGGACCGGGTGGGGATGCGGAACGGGTAGGGGTGGGGACCTGGTGGGGATGGGGACCTGGTGGGGTGGAAACCTGGCGAGGGGTGGGGAACCGGGCGGGGATGGGGACCTGGTGGGGTGGAAACCTGGCGAGGGGTGGGGACCTGGTGGGGATGGGGACCGGACGGGGGGTGGGAACCGGGCGGGGGGTGGGAACCGGGCGAGGGGTGGGGAACCGGGCGGGGGTGGTGGAACCCCTCCCGGCCTGCGGGCCACCAGGGCACCGATTCCGGATTACGGTGGGCCTGCCGCGACCGTCGCGAGCGCCGTACCGGAGAGCCGATGCCAGCGAAGCGCACGCCCGAGACCCCGGAGGGGTCCGCCCCACCGGCCGCCGAGAAGGAGCCGCCACCGGTCGGGGAAACGACCGCGTCGGCCACGCGGAGGGGCGACCGGGCCGCCGGGACGGCCGGCTCGGACGCAGGGACGGCCGGATCGGCCACAGTGACGGCCGCATGGACGTCCGGATCGGCGGTCGGCTCGGCGGCGGAGCGAGAGGTCCCCGCCGAGGCGGTCACTCCCCTGATCCGCGGCATCGCGGTGCTGCGGGAACTGACGGAGGCGGGCGGCACGCTGAGCCTGAGCGGCCTGGAACGCGCGAGCGGCCTGGCCCGCTCCACGGTCGACCGCATCACGGCCACGCTCGCCCGCATGGGCTACGTCCGTTTCGACGGCCGGGACGTCCATCTGTCCCCCCGCCTGATGGAACTGGGCAACGCCTACATGTCGGCCCTGCGCCTGCCCGCCCTGCTCTCCCCGCACGCGGACGCCCTGGCCGACGAACTGGACGAGTCGGTCTCCCTGGCGGTCGCCGACCGCGACGGCATCCGCTTCATCCACCAGACGACCCGCCGCCGCGCGATGTCCCTCAGCTTCCGCATCGGCGACCTGCTCCCCGCCGAACGCACGGCCCCCGGCCCGCTGTTCGCGACCCAGTGGACGGCAGCGGACTGGCAACGCTGGCGTGAGCGCAGGGCGGCGGACCCGAGGGACCTGTCCTTCACGGCCGTACCGCCCCGCACGTACGAAGGGGACGCGGAGGGCGACGAGACGTTCGTACACCGCACGCGAGAGGCGTCGACCCACGGCTGGTCCCTGGACGACCAGCTCATCGAGCCGGGCCTGGTGGCGATCTCGGTACCGGTCCGCTCCCCCGGCCCCGGCGGCCGGATCGCGAGCGTGGCCAGCGTGGTCAGCCACACGAGCCGCCACACCGCGCGCGACCTGCGGACGACGCTGCTGCCGAGGCTGCGGTCCGCGGTGCGGGCGATGGAACGCGAACTCCACACCGCCCCGCCCCCCGAGCCCGGCCCGCCCCCGTCGGACCTGGCCCTGTGGACCGGCGCGTCCAAGCAGCAACTGGGCCGCGAGTTCATCGAATCCCTGGCCCGGGGCCTGACGGTCCTCACGGCCTTCGGCGAGGGCAGGCCGGAGCTGACCCTCACGGAGGTGTCCCGGGCGACGGGCCTGGCCCGGGCGACGGCCCGCCGGGCCCTGATCACCTACGAACACCTGGACCTGGTCGCCGCGACGGGCCGCACCTTCACACTGACCCCGCGGGTCCTCGCCCTCGGCTTCCCTCCCCTGTCCCGCACGTCCCTCCCCGAGATCGCCCAGCCCCACCTGGCCGACCTGACGTCCCGCATCCACGAGTCGACGTCACTGGCGGTGCTGTCGGAGTCCGGCGAGGAGATCCAGTACACGGCCCGGGTGGCGACGGCCCGGGTGATGAGCGTGAACATCACGGTCGGCACGCGGCTGCCGGCGTACGCGACGGCACTGGGCAGGGTGCTGCTGGCGGACGCGTCCGGGGACACCCTCCCCTCCGCATCCCTGCGGGCCTTCACCCCGCACACGATCACGGACGAGCGGACGCTGGCGGAGGCCCTGACCTCGGTCCGCGCGCAGGGCTACGCCCTGGTGGACGAGGAACTGGAAGAGGGCCTCCGCTCGATCGCGGTCCCGATCCGCGACGGCTCGGGCCGGGTGGTGGCGGCCCTGAACACGGCGATGCACGCGAGCCGCCGCACCCCGAGGGAGTGCGTGACGGACCTGGTCCCGGAACTGACGGCCACGGCGGCCCGCATCCAGACGGACCTCCACACAGCGGCCCGCTTCACCCATGTCCCCCTGACCTGACGCGTCTTCGGCGACGCCTTCCCTCAATATCTCCGGCCCAGCAGGAAGGACGCATAACCGATACCGTCCGGGTACCGCTGTGATGCCGAGACCGTCATTGTTCTGGCAGGTCAGCGGTGTTGCGGTGCGGGGGGTGGTGGTCGAGGTCGACGTCCAGGACCGGGTGTCAGCGATGAACAGCAGCTGGATCTTGCCGCGTTCGGCGGCCTGCGCGTAACGCACGAACTGGTCCATGTCCGTGTAGCTGTTCAGGTTCGCACCGGGCAGCCGCCAGACCCCGGGTGCGGCCCCGGATCCGCCGTTGAACTGTATGCCCAGGATCACCTGTCAGCTTGTCATGGCTACTCCTCAGACGCGGCGATGAGAAACGGAGAATGTCTGCGATGCGGGCGCCGGGCCCGCCCGCCGAATGGTTCCGGCAGTCGGTGGAACTACTGCCTGCTGAGGACTCCCGGTGTGTCATGCAGGACCACGCTCCGCTGCAGCGGAACCCGCTCCGTGCGGAGCATGTTCACCGGTGCCTCCGGGTCGGCCATGCCGAAGGAGATGCCGAACAGCAGCTTGAGCTCCGCGGGGACGCCCAGGAACTCGCGGACGGTGTCGGCATAGACGCCGAGGACGGTCTGCGGGATGCCGGCCAGCCCCCGGGCCGCCAGCGAGAGCAGGAAGTTCTGCGCGTACATGCCGATGTCGCCGGCCGTCCGCACCCCGTCGCCAAGGGCCGGCATGAACAGGAAGGCGGCATGGGGAGCGCCGTAGAACTCCAGGTTCTCGCGGACCGCCGCCCTCCTGCCGTCCCGGTCCGAGCGCTCGACGCCCCGGACCCGGTAGACACTCGCGCCCAGGGCCCGCGACCGCTCGAGGTAGAGCCCGTCGCCGTAGCCATCGGTGAAATCCGGGGAGGTCCGCCCCTCCTCCTCGGCCCGGAGCAGCTCTTTGGCCAGGGTGTCCCGTGCCGCACCTGAGACGACGTGCACCGTCCACGGCTGGGTGTTGCTGTTCGAGGGGGCGGTCTGCGCGTCTTCCAGCACACCGCGGATGTCCGCAGGGGACAGGGCTGTGGACAGGAACTGCCGGGGGGGAGCGTCGGGAGCGTGCGATGTCGGTGAAGGGTGATGCGGTGCCGGGCAAGGCGGTTCCTCTCCGTGGCGCGCAGTCATCTGCCATGCCGCGCTGCGCGGAGGCCGCCGTGGCTGCGGACGCACCCTGCGGGTGCCGACAGGCTTGCGTATGTTCGCAGGCAGCGGCGTGCCGAAGCTGCAGTCTGCAGCGGGGGGACTGTGCGCTCTTCGTGTTGGTCTTCGTTCGTGGTGTGCCAGCGTTGCCGTCCTCGTGCCGTTACGTGCACGAAAGCCGTGTCGGGTGTCTCAGCGGTGGGCGGCGCGGTTCATCTCGACGACGTCCTCGACGGTGGGATCGGCACCGAGGGCGGCGATGCGTTCCGGGAGGCTGTCGCCATTGCTGCGTCCTTGACGCGGTCGGCCGCGGCCAGGGCCGCCGGCAGTTCGTCGAGGGTCAGTTCGGTGCAGTAGGCGGGGCTGTTCGGCTGCTGGCGCCAGGAGTCGGCCAGCGGGCCGGCGTCGTAGGGGTCGAAGCCGGTGTCGTCCACCAGGCTCATGGCCGCCTTCCGCGCCTCCTCGGAGTCACCGGCGACGGGGATGGCGAGGCGGCCGGGCGTTCCGGCCGGGGCGCCCTTGGTCCGCTGGGTTTCGGCCAGGGCTGCGTTCCACGCCTTGACCACGGGGCGGCCGAGCAGCTCGGCGGTGTACACGCTCTCCACCTGACCCTTGTCCACCGCCTCGATCGGCTCGCTGAGCATGCCGGGGTAGTAGTTCGAGGTGTCGATGACCACCGTCTGGTCGGGCACCGACGCGAACAGGTCCGCCAGCTGGCCCGCCACCCCGAACGGGATCGACAGGACGATGACGTCCCGGCCCTGGACGGCGGCCTCGGAGAGGTCCACCGCGCGGGCCCCGGTCTCCAGCACCTCCGCCCGGACGGCCTCGGGGCCGCGGGCGTCGGCCACCTGGACATCGTGACCGGCCGTGCTGAGCTTGGCAGCGAGGTTCCCGCCGATGGCGCCAGCGCCTATGACAGTAATTTTCATGATTTGTTCCTTAGGAGGTTGTGCCGCCCCTGGGGCAGCACGATGTGATGGATGGTGGTGCCGCCTGGCGTTGCGGGGGCGGAGCGGGGCTGGGTGCCTGGCGGATTACGCCTGGGGGTCCTGCTGGCGGTAGCCGCTCGCGATGAGCGTGCGGAGCCGGTCGAGCGGCTCCTCCTCGGTGCCGGTGCCCTTGATCCAGGCAACGGAGCAGGCCGCGAGGAACAGGTCGTGCCCCCGCACCGACGCGCGCACGCGCCCCGCGAGCTGGGCGGCTCGCACGTACTGATCGGTGGCGGTGATGAGGATGTGGCAGGGAATGGTGAGCGGGTTGTCCGGCTCCTGCGCCCGGGCGGCGGCCATGAGCGGGTCCGGCAGCCCGCTGAAGGCGCTGAAGTACTCCTCCATCGCCCGCAGCCACTGGTCCAGCGCCTCGGCGGGGTCGTTGAGCTGTTCGATGTCAGCCTGGCGGGCCACCAGCTCCTCGGAGCGTGTCTGCAGCACGGCCGCCAGCAGCGCTTCCCGGGTGGGGAAGTGCCGGTACAGGGTGCCGGGTCCGACGCCCGCGTCCTTGGCCACCGCCTCAAGGGAGGTGCCGACCCCGTGCTGCAGGAAGTGACGCTGCGCGGTCTCCAGGAGGGCCGCGCGGTTGCGCTGGACGTCCGCGCGGGGCTTACGTCCACGCTGTTCGCCGGCACTCATGCGCCCTCCTGCCTGCCGTGATCCTGCGGCCGCATCAAAACGGATGCTGCCTCCGTACACATTCGAGAGTAAAGCGGAGGCAGCGTCCGGTCAAACTGGCGGCCTGAGGGCGGAGCTCGGACATCACAGGGGGCCTACCTGTTTCGCTGTGGAACGCTGGGCACAAGCCGTGCGGGCTGCACCATTCCAAATGCCCTTGTCCGGCCCCTCCCGCGCCGAACCGGCCCGGTCCCCCGGTCCAGGACGTCAGGGGGTGAGCTGCTGGTGTCCGATGACGGAGAGCAGTTCGAGTTTGCTGTGGCTCTCCGTGCCGGGGCGAGTGGTCAGCACCACCAGGGTCTGGGCGCGGTTCTCGGTGTACAGGAGCTGGGGGTCGACGTCGATGCGGCCGAGTTCGGGATGGAGGAGGGTCTTGCAGTCACCGTAGCGAGCGACCTCCTGAAGCTCCCACATGCGGACGAACTCGGGGCTGTGTTCCTGGAGTTCGGCGAGGATCCGGGCGGCTCGGGGGGTGTCGCTGCCGGCGGTCAGCGCGGCGCGCAGGCGCGCCGCCTGGGCACGGCCGTGGCGTTCGTGGGTCTCCTCGGGATACACCAGACGCTCGGCCGGGTCCATGAACCAGCGGTAGTAGCCGCTACTGGCCAGACCGGTGTGGCGGGTCTGGTCGCCGAGCAGCGCGACGGCCAAGGAGTTCATCGCGAGGGTGTCGACCAGGTCGGTCGTTACCAGGGCCGGGGAGTCGTCCAGGCGATCCAGGACCCGCAGCAGCGTCGGGCTGACATGCTCCGAGCGCAGAAAACGGGCCGGTGCGTTGTGACCGATGAGCGCGAAGAGATGGTCGCGTTCGTCCAAGGTCAGCCGCAATGCCCGGGCGAGAGCCGTGGTGATCTGGACCGAGGGCTGCGGTGCCCGCTGCTGTTCCAGCCGGGCGTAGTAGTCGGTGGACATGCCGGCGAGCTGGGCGACCTCCTCGCGGCGCAGACCCTGCGTACGCCTGCGCGCCCCCTCGACCAGCCCGACATCACGGGGCCGCAGCGCCTCACGCCGGTGGCGCAGGAATTCCGCCAGTTCCTTCTTGTCCATGCCCCCATCCTCGCCCCCATCCCGCCGGGCTATCCAGAGACCGTCGATCCATGGCTAAGCCACTCCTCTCCCAGCCGCGCGAAGGCGCTCACACGGCCGACACCGAGGGCGGCGCTCGCAGCGAGACGATCCGATGATCACCTGACCGGCATGACCCGCTGGCAAATTCACCTACCGTCGGCGGTACGCCGCAGGCTGTCGGTCTGGAAGACGGCCCGCCGCGACGATCCCCCCGTCGAGGACACCCAACGCTTTGACCGGCCCCGGGACTCGTCACCCGGCCCGGCCGACACGACGATGTTCGCCGTGTCAGACAGGCGCTCACGTGTTTCTCGGCGCTCAGGACGGAGCCGGTCGCCTCCAGTGCGACGCCCGGGGCGAAGCCGAAGGCGCTTCCTTACCGTTCCGCGTCTCCGGTGAGAACCTCCCCGAGGCGGGTCCAGCTCGCGATCATCCATGATGCGGCCCGACAGGACCCGCCCGCGCGCTGTTGTTCCGCGTCTGCCACAGATCGGTCAGCTGCCGCTGAGCATGGCGAGGACTTCGCCGTAGGAGCCGTTGGCCACCGCGTCGCGGAGGAACCTGGCTCGCTCCACGACCAGCTCCTTCGCATCGGGCTTCTCACGCAGCAGGCCGAGAACCTCGGTGAGGAAGTCGTCCAGCGGCATGGACTGGTCGTTGTCCTGCTGGCCCATCAGGGTCGTGCGCACAGCCGGCGGGACCACCTCGATCACCTGCACGCCGGCATCAGCACCGGCGAGTTGGATGCGGAGGCTCTCGGAGAAGGAGTGCAGCGCGGCCTTGGTCGCGCTGTAGGTCGGCGTGAACGGGAGCGGTACGAACGCCAGCGCGGAAGTGACGTTCACGACGACCGCGTCGTCCTTGCCCACCAACAGCGGCAGGAAGGCGTACGTCATCCGGATCGTGCCGAGCAGATTGGTCGCGACGTGATCCTCGGCGGCCTGGAGTCCGGCCGGGTCGAGGACGCTCTCCAGCAGCTGAATGCCCGCGTTGTTGACCAGGATGTTCAGCCCGGGGTGGCTCGCCTCCACTGCCTCACGGGCCCGGGCGATCGAGCCGGGGTCCGCGACATCGAGGACGAGCGCGTCGATGCCGGGGTGCTCGGCCGTGATCTCGTCGAGGAGTTCCTTGCGCCGGCCGGCGACGATCACCTTGTTGCCTGCCTCGTGGAGACGCAGGGCCAGACCGAGGCCGATGCCCGAGGTGCCGCCGGTGATCAGGATCGTGTTGCCGGTCATCTTCATGAGGGTCCTGCTCCTTAGGTACGGCGGGCCGGTGAGCGCCCGCAGCCTCGGCCGTAGGGGCGTCCGCGAAGGGGCAGGAGAGGACGGTATATCCATGGATGGGTGGTCTCTGCCTCATGAAGCGAACGCTGGCCGTCGGGCTGGGTCCTGCAGAAGCGGGACGGCGGCCGCGGTCCCGGCCGAGGCGTTGTCCACGCCGTTGACTGCCAGGAAGCACTCGCTGGGGCGCCGCTGCTGACCCTGGACCGGGCACTGGGCGCCGCGGAGCATCCCGGTACCCGGCTGTGCTCTCCGTGCAGCCCATGCTCGACATCCCGTACGAGCTGGTTGAGCACGTCTCGTAGCTCACGACCGCAGCTCTTTCCTGTGCGCGATCTCCATGGTGGCCGGCTGGGGAGGATTGTCGGTCCATGGACATGTGATCCTCTCCCGCCCCCGCCGATACACCCCCATAGTCGAGACTGCCGGGCGCGCCCGGCCCCTGCGGCGAAGGAGAGTATCGCCGAGGTCAACGGCGCCTACGACCAGGTGCTGGCCCTGCTGAGCGGCGCCAAGGCCTGATCCAGCAACGCACAAAATGGAGAGCCGAACGTGAAACCCACGAATGAAGACACCGTCGAAATCAGCAGGGTCGTGGCGCTGTGGGCGCACATCATGGACGACCACGAACTGGACCGTCTCGGCGAATGCCTCACCGAAGACGCGGTGTGGGACGGCAGCGTCTTCGGCGGTGACCCGGTCGTCGGGCTGGACGCGATCGCGGCCTTCATGAACGCCCCCGGACACGCGAAGGCCCACCACACGACGAACATCGTCGTGTCGGAAGGCCCGGGCGACGAGGTGCGGGCCCGATCCAAAGGACTGAGCCTGCTGGAGGGCGGCGATGTCGCCAGCGTCGTATACGCCGACGACCTGCGACGCACCGATGACGGCTGGCGCATTTCCCGGCGGGCCATCCATCTCACCTGGCCACGTCGCTTCTAGGGGTGCTTGCAAAAGCCGGGTGCTTGCGGGCGAGTGTCATGCAGTGGGCGAGTTGCAGGAAGGCGTCGTGCATGTCGTCGCGTGCTTCCCACCGGATCCACAGGCGGCGAGGGCCACGGAGCCAGGCGTTGGCGGACTCGGCGTCCCAGCGGACCATGCCCGGACCCGAGCCGTGCGGCTGGCTCCGTCGAGCGATCTTCGGTGTGATGCCACGCTCGCGCAGTCGGCGGCGATAGAGGTCGTAGTCCGGGCCGCGGTCGGCATACAGCATCCTGGGTTTGCGCCGGGGGCGGCCCCGCTTGCCCGCACCGGCCCAAGGCTGTCGATCAGCGTCAGAAGCCCGGTGACATCGTGGCGGTGACCGCCGGTCAGAGACACCCGCAGCGGAGTGCCGCGGGCATCGGTGAGCACGTGATGCTTCGAACCCGGCCGCCCGCGGTCAACCGGGCTCGAACCGACTTTCGGGCTGCTTCGCCCCCGCTTGGCCTGCACATGAGAGGCGTCGACGGTGGCGCGGGAGAAGTCGAGACGGTCCGCCGCCCGCAACCCGTCCAGCAGCACCCGCTGGAGCTCCTCCCACACCCCTGCCTCCTGCCACTTGGCCAGCCGCCGCCCGCAGGCAGGACCCGAACCGAACCCCAACTCCTGCGGCAGGAACTCTCACTGGACACCTGTGTACAGGACGAACAACACACCCTGGAGCGTCCTGCGGTCATCGCTCCGCTTACGCCCCCGGTATCGGAACCGCCGCTCATGCTTCGGCAACAGCGGCTCGATCACCACCCACAACCCGTCACTGACCTCCCACGGCTTCCGCCGCGCCATGCACCCCACAGAGAACACGGGATTACGCACATCTCCACCGTGCCACAACTCGATCTTTCTGCAAGGACCCCTAAGAAAGGACGTAACGCCGCCATGAACGCTTTCACCACCGCCGTAGCCGTCGGGTCGGAGGAGCCGCTCAGCCCCGGCTACGACGCGGCGACCAAGGACGACGCCGAGTTCAACAAGTACTTCCGGCACGGCTTCATCACCATCGACGACGTGCAGATGCACTACGTCATCGGAGGCGACGGCCCGCAGGTCATGGTGCTGCTGCACGGCTGGCCGCAGAGCTGGTACGAGTACCGCCCGATCATGCCCTCACTGCTGCCCGGCCGCACCGTCATCGCCATCGACCTGCCGGGCATGGGCGACTCGACCGGAAACCCGCCCTCCATGACCAAGACGGTCCTGGCCACGTACGTCCACAAGCTGCTCAACCACCTGGGCCACCACGAGAACGTACAGGTCGTCGGCCACGACTTCGGCCTCAACGTCGCCTACCCACTGGCCGCCCAGCACCGCGACCAGGTGGCGGGCTTGTTCCTCATGGACGGCGGCCTCGTCGGCAAGAACCTGAAGTTCGCCACCCTCGCATCGGTATCTTGGCACTTCTCCTTCTTCTTGCAGAATCCGCTCGCCGAGGAACTGGTCACCGGCCGGGTCGAAACCTTCCTCACCCACTTCTTCCAGAGTGTGAAGACCGCCGGCGAGAACGTCTCCGACGACGAACTCGCCGAGTTCGTCCGGGTGTTCTCCCGTCCCCAGGTCCTGCACGCCGGCTTCGAGCTCTACCGGACCCTGCCCCAGGACGAGGCCGACAACACCACACTCCAGGACACCCCGCTGACCATCCCGGTCCACATGATCACCCAGGCCGCCCTCGTCGACGTGTTCCTGCCGCCCATCCAGGACGCCGCCCCCCACGCCACCTCCGCCGTCGTCCCCGGCGCCGGACACTTCCTCGCCCACGAAGCACCCGACCGCGTCCTGGCCGAGATCAACGCCTTCTACCCCACCTCCACCCCCTGACCAAAAAGCACCACACGACCACACGACGTCCAAACCGACCGATGCCAGAACTCGCGCGGTCCCTGAACGGCGACCTCGAATGCCGACACACCGAGGCCAACGTAAACGGCGCCTGACGACGGCTCAGCCGGATCACACCTGCCGGCATCCGCGTAGGAATGGATCCGCACCCCGGTCGGGGAACACGTCGAGGTGCAGTCCGCGAGCGGTGGGACGGGCGTGGCGACCGCGCTCGTCCGCGGCGCACCGATCCTGCCGGCCCGGCCCGGCGAGCTGTCCGGTCCGTCCCTGGGCGTCACGCTGGAGGCGTGGGGTCCGGCGGGCGGGTCGGTCCGCGGGCCGACCGCCGAGCTGGAGATCACCCGACCGATGCCGTCCATGCCGCTGCGCTTCTGGAACGACGCAGGTGGCAGCCGTCACCACGACTCCTACTTCCCCGCCTACCCGGGAGTGCGGCGGCACGGCGACCGGGTCACCATGACCCAGCTCTCACAACGGGGGGTGGCGGGGTTCGTCGCGGAGCAGTTGGAGACAGGGGCGAGACACGAGGGCCTCTCACTGGTCACCGCGTCGGCCCCCGTACCTCCTCACATGGAAATTGCGCGGTTCAGGCGGACAAGGTATTCCGCGTCCGGCTGCACGCCGGCCCCGAAGCGTTCCCGGATCACGGCGAGCCCGAGGTCACGCCGCTTCGGTGATCGCGCCGCGTCGGCCGTCGCCAGTGCGTCCGGCAGCTCTTGACGGGTGAGATCCGTGCAGTAGGCGGGTGTGCCGGGCTGCTGCCGCCACGATTCCGCGAGCGGCCCCGCATCAAAGGCGTCGAACCCGGTGTCCTCCACGAGTGCCATGGCCAGGTCACGCTCGCGCGGACTGTCGGCCGCGACGGGGAGCGAGATGCGGTCCGCACTTCCCACCGGCTTGTTCCTGTGCGCGAACGACTCGGCTCCGATCGAGTTCCACGCCTTGACGATGGGCCGGCCCAACAGCTTTGCAACCCACACGCTCTCGGCCTGGCCGGCCTCGATCGCCGCGATTCCGTTGTCCCGATGCGGGAAGTAGTTCGACGTGTCGATGACCACCGTGTCAGCCGGAACCTTGGCGATCAGTGGTGCGACCTGCGAAATGCGGGCGAAGGGAATCGAGAGGACCACGGCGTCGACGTCCGCTACAGCTTCCGCCGCTGTCACCGCTCGTCCGCCCGAGGCCAGTACGTCCGCCTCGATCGTCTCCGGGCCGCGCGAATTGGCCGCCTTCACCTCGTGCCCGGCCGCGCTCAACCGCCTGGTCAACGTCTTGCCGATGTTCCCGGTGCCGAGAATGCCGATCTTCATGGTGAAACTCCTTGTCCGAAACGGAACCCCGGTTTCGGTGACCGGGGTTCCCGGGCTTGGTCCCTGCGGCGCGACCGGGGCTGCGGCCGACCGCGGACGCGGTGGTGTCAGTGGGTGCTGACGACCTTGCCGAAGTGAGCGCCGCTCTTCGTGCTCGTCGTGTGTGTTCGTGGTGTGCCGGCGTTGCCGCCCTCGTGCCGTCGCGTCCGCGAGAGTCGCGTCGGGCGACTCAGCGGTGGGCGGCGCGGTTCATCTCGACGACGTCATCGACGGTGCGGTCGGCCGGGAGGGCGGCGAAGCGTTCCGGGAGGCTGTCGCGGATGGCCGCGCCCTTGCCGCGGTCGGCCGCGGGAAGCTCGTCGAGGGGCAGTTCGGTGCAGTAGGCGGGGCTGTTCGGCTGCCGGCGCCAGGAGTCGGCCAGCATGCCGGCGTCGTGCCCGGTGTCGTCCACGAGCCGCATGGCCACACGCCGCGCCTCCTCAAAGTCGCCGGTGACGGAGATGGCGAGGCTGCCAGGCGTACCGGCCGGAACGCCCCGGATGCGCTCAGGAGGGCAGCGCGGTTGCGCTGGACGTCCGCGCGGGGCTTACGTCCCGGCTGTTCACCGGCGCTCATGCACCCTCCTGCCTGCCGTGATCCTGCGGCCGCATCAAAACGGATGCCACCTCCGCATATCTGCGAGAGTAAAACGGAGGCGGCGTCCGGTCAAACCGGCGGCCTGAGGAAGCGGAGCCCGGACAGCCCGGGGGCCCGCCTGTCTGGCCGCCGCAGCGTGCAGGACAAGAGCCGTGCGGAAGTGGGTGCGCGGGGTGCCGCGCCGCCGGACCCGACGGCTTCCGGCGTCCTGGACCGTGACCCGCATGCATCACCAGCGCCCCTGGCCCAATTCGGCACACAGGTCTCCAGCTTGTTCGGCCCCTCCCGCGCCGAGCCCGGCCCGGTCCCCCGGTTCCGGACGTCAGGGGGTGAGCTGCTGGTGCCCGATGACGGAGAGCAGTTCGAGTTTGTTGTGGCTCTCCGTGCCGGGACGCGTGGTCAGCACCACCAGGGTCTGGGCGCGGTTCTCGGTGAACAGGAGCTGGGCGTCAACATCGATGCGGCCGAGTTCGGGATGGAGGAGGGTCTTGCAGTCGTCGTAGCTCTGCGCGACTTCCTGGAGTTCCCACATGCGGACGAACTCGGGGCTGTACTCCTGGAGTTCGGCGAGGATCCGGGCGGCTCGGGGGGTGTCGCTGCCGGCGGTCAGCGCGGCGCGCAGGCGCGCTGCATGGGCGCGGCCGTGGTGTTCGTGGACCTCCTCGGGGTACACCAGACGCTCGGCCGGGTCCATGAACCAGCGGTAGTAGCCGCTACTGGCCAGACCGGTGTGGCGGGTCTGGTCGCCGAGCAGGGCGATGGCCAAGGAGTTCATCGCAAGGGTGTCGAGCAGGTCGGTCTGCACCAGGGCCGGGGAGTCGTCCAGGCGGTCCAGGACCCGCAGCAGGGTTGGACTGACATGCTCCGAGCGCAGGAAACGGGCCGGTGCGTTGTGACCGATGAGGGCGAAGAGATGGTCGCGTTCGTCCAGGGTCAGCCGCAATGCCCGGGCGAGAGCCGTGGTGATCTGGACCGAGGGCTGCGGGGCACGCTGCTGTTCCAGCCGGGCGTAGTAATCGGTGGACATGCCGGCGAGCTGGGCGACCTCCTCGCGGCGCAGACCCTGCGTACGCCTGCGCGGACCCTCGACCAGCCCGACATCGCGGGGGCGCAGCGCCTCACGCCGATGGCGCAGGAATTCCGCCAGTTCCTTCTTGTCCATGCCCCCCATCCTCGCCGCATCCCGCCCGGCTATCCAGAGACCGCCGATCCATGGCTAAGCCACTCCTCTCCCAGCCGCGCGAAGCCGCTCGTACGGCCGACGCCGAGGGCGCTCGCGGCGGGACGACCCGATGGTCACCTGTCCTGCATGACCCGCTGGGCAATTCGCCGGCTGTCGGCGGTACGGCGCAGGCCGTCGGTCCGGAAGACGGCCCGCCGCGACGGTCCCCCGTCGAGGACACCCAACGCTTCGACCGGCCCCGGGCCTCGTCGCCCGGCCCGGCCGATGGGACGAGGTTCGTCGTGTGACGGCTCTCGCGTGCTGTTGTTTCCCTTCGGAAACAACAGGTCGGTCAGCTGCCGGCGATCATGGCGAGGACGTCGTCGTAGGAGCCGGTGGCCACTGCGTCGCGGATGAACCTGGCACGCTCGACGACAATCTCCTTCGCGTCGGGCTTCTCGCGCAGCAGATCGAGGGCTTCGGTGAGGAAGTCGTCCAGCGGCATGGCGTGTTCGCTGTCCTGCTGGCCGAACAGGTTGGTTTGCACGCCCGGCGGGACCATCTCGATCACCTGGACGCCGGTGTCAGCGCCGGCGAGCTGGATGCGCAGGCTCTCGGAGAAGGAGTGCAGCGCGGCCTTGGTCGCACTGTAGGTCGGGGTGCTCTGATAGGGGACGAACGCCAGCGCTGAGGTGACGTTCATGACGACCGCGTCGTCCTTGCCCACCAGCAGCGGCAGGAAGGCGTACGTCATCCGGATCGTGCCGAGCAGATTGGTCGCGATGTGATCCTCGGAGACCTGGAGTCCGGCCGGGGCGAGGAGGTTCTCCCGCTGCATGATGCCGGCGTTGTTGACGAGGACGTTCAGTCCCGTGTGGTTCGCCGCCACGGTCTCCTGCCGCCGGTGATCAGGATCGTGTTGCCGGTGATCTTCATGAGGGTCCTGCTCCTTCGATACGGCGGGCCGGTGAGCGCCCGCAGCCTCGACCGTAGGAGCGCCCGCGCAGCGGCGGGAGAGGACGGCTTATCCATGGACCGGCGCTCCCTGGCTGAGCCGCAGACAACGCTCCTGCCCGGTCAGCGCCTCCAGAGCGGGCGTAGCGAGCCACCGGTAGGAGAACCCGGTGGCCAGGAACACAGCCTGTTGGAAGACGGTGAGCCAGGTGGCGTTCGCAGCGATGAACTCCCCCATCCCCGCGGTGAGATGGAGGCGCACGTTGTCCCAGACGAGCAGGATGGGCCCGCCGAGCTGGATGCGGGCCCGCACGACCAGGTCGCGCAGGTCTCGCCAGCCGAAGCCCTTCGGCTGGCCCAGGCGGCACCGGTACTCGCGTACCGCGTAGAACATCCGCGAGCGGCGGCCCGGCTGGTAGCAGACCATCCCTGCCATCGTCACCGGCCCGATCCTCGCCCGCGTACCCGCACCACGGGCGTGCAGCCCCTGCGGCCCCAGGTCCTGGAGCGCGGCGGCGTCAGCGACTGCCCGGCCTCGTCCTGGAAGACGATCCAGGCACCGGGAGCCGCCGCCGCGGTGCTTTTACCCGCGGCCAGACGTCCTTCTTCCACAACTCGACCGCCGCGTCGTCGCGTTCGATGGCCCGGCGGGCGGGCTGCTGCCACGACCAGCCGTGCCGTCTCAGGAGCCGCCACATGCCTGGAGCGTGTACGAGACGTGGAACATGCGACTGATGAGCGTCTCCACCCCGGGCCAGTGTCCACCGCTGATCTGCCCAGCCGTGCGCCAACGGCCCACGCTGCAACGGGGCCTTTCTCATATCTTATAAGATGCAACGCCTGTTAGGCTGAGCGGGCCCGATGCGGGATGTCAAGGGGTGGGGAAGGTCCGGAAGGGAACGGTCAGGGGGCTATGGCAGGACAGAACCTGTTCTTCAGCAAGAGCGACCTCGCCTACGCGGAACTCCGCGATCGGATCCTCTCCGGCACTCTTCCCGCCGGGTCACGGCTCGCCCAGTACGACCTCGCCGAGTCCCTCAACATGAGCATCACGCCCCTGCGCGAGGCCATCCGCCGCCTCAGCAGCGAGGGACTCGTCACCGTCGAAACCCACCGCGACGTCCGGGTCTCCGTCATGAACTCGAACGAAGCCCGCCAGCTCTTCGAGGTCCGCCTGTCCCTGGACCCGACCGCCGCCGAACTTGCCGCCCATCGCCGCACCGACGACGACATCGCCACCATGCAGGCCGCCGTCGACAAACTTCTCCCCGTCACCCGCCAATGGGGGGAAGAGGCGCTCACGGCCCACCGCGCCTTCCACCAGGCGCTGTACCGGGCCTCGCACAACGGCGTCCTCATCCGTCTCCTGGACGACCTGTGGGACAAGTCCGACCGCTACCGTCGCCTCGTCCTCGAACTCCCGCCCGGTGACGAACCCCGCACCCGGGACCTACAGGAACACCACCAACTCGTCTCCCTCATCGTGGACGGCCGCGCCGCCGAAGCCGCCCAGCTGATGCGAGGCCACATCACCCACAGCCTCACAGCCACCGCCATCAGCGCCCTCGAAGACCGCGAGGGCATCCGCGTGACGTGACGCGCGGCGACCGGCGCCGTCGTATGCACGGGGGGAGGACTGATGGAAATGCGCGTGAGCTGGAGTATTTCCTGGCAGTCGTCGACTCCAGCGGCTTCAAGTCCCGCAGTAACACCTGGGCCCTCATATGGTGTTTGGCGGTCTGCCTGCAGCCACGCTGACGGACAGCACGTGTGGTCACAAGCGAGTGGGGATCCGCTTCCACGCGTCATTGCACTGCCGACGCCGGAACAACCATCGCAGCCCCGGTCCCACAGTCCGTACCGATCCTTCACGCCGCGCCATCGTGCACCGTCCGGATCCGCCGAGGCATTCCGACAATCAACTGTCACCCGGGACCAGGTCTCCGGCATTCCCGCTTCTCGCCCTCGGCAACAACGGCTCCAGCCGAGCCCACCGCCCCGTTGGGCACATCACGCCCCACAATCGGTGATCATCGTCCGCCCAAGATCTACCTTCGCAACACGTCCCAGCTACCGCACCAGCGGCAAGTGAGCTCCGGCCTGCGCGCATCGCAAGAAGCCTCGGCCTCCAGGAACAAGGGACGACGTGCCGTGCCGGACGCCGGCGAGACAGCGCTCAGTGGCCCCACAAGCTGACGCATGGAGCAGAACGGTCCGATCGCCCTTGACCTCCGCCCCCCAGAACGCCCATCAATCATTCGCTACAGGCCACAGAAGCTGCAGCTCAGAGGCACTCCGGTTCGCCGGCCCGCTCTCCTGCATCCATACAGAGGACAGTCGCTGGCGCGCATCCGCTAGGCTGTCCCTGGTCGGCCGTTGGTACGTCGCACTGTCTGCTCAGGTGACTGTGCGGAGAGCGTCGCACTACGTCTGACCAGCGGGCTTGTGCTCCTCGTCGAAGATCCACGCCCTGGATTTTCAACAAGGTTTTCTACAAGCCCCTGCCTTCGTAGCTCAGGGGATAGAGCACCGCTCTCCTAAAGCGGGTGTCGCAGGTTCGAATCCTGCCGGGGGCACAGAGAGAAGGGCACCTACGGACGCTCGTAGGTGCCCTTCGGGATCTATGGCCGACGGCCCGCTTGCCAGAGGCTCAGGCGGCGTGCGGGGTGAAGGTGACATGCGAGTCGCCTTCGTCGATGGTCAGGTTCAGCGTGCCGTCCAGGGCCTTGGCCAAGCGCCGCAGCAGCGGGAGAGTCGGTACGGTGTCACCGCCCTCCATCCGGGAGACCTGGGGCTGAGTCATCCCGGCCCGCTCTGCCAGCTCCGCCTGGGACAGGCCGAGTTCGATCCGACGGCTGTAGACCGCCTGTCCGAGATCGCCGGCCAGCCGCGCGTCGACGTACTCCTGGTCGTACTCCACCGCCTCACCCGCGAGCTGCCGGGTCCGGCGCGTCCTCCACGTGCTGTGATTCATCAGCTCTCCTTGCGCCGCTCGTACGTGTGCTGGGCATGGCCATGCTCGGCTTCGCAGATCTTCTGGGCCTGATGCGCACGCTCTACTTCCGCCGCTTCACGCATCCTCGTCTTACGGAAGACCGTCAGCAGCACGATCCGTTGTCCGGGCGCGAGCCAGTACGGGATGCGTACTGCTTCGCCGTCCAACTCGAAGCGGAGTTCACGTAGCTTGCCACCCAGGTGCCGCGAGTACGGCTCGCCGAGGGTCGTCGGCTCGTCCAGCAGTCGGTCCGTCTTGTCCTCGACCCGTCGGTAGAGGCGGAACGGAAGCAGCTCCAGCCAATCCCGTACCTCGGGTTCGATCTCGATCTCCCACCGCTCCGTCATGCAATCAACGGTATATACCTCCAAATGCATAACGCAAGCCCGCCACGGACCTCGGAGCTGCACCGCTCCAGGCCGCGCTGCCACCTCCACCCGCCCGAAAAGGTCGCTGCCTCCAGTCGGTCCAGAACGGATTCGGCACACAGGAGGTCGGGAAGCCTCGCGAACACGCGAGAACTGCCGAGTCGAGTTTCCCCAGGCCAGACGGCTAGCAGCAGACGTTTGCGCAGGTCACAGCCCCGCCCAAGGAAAACTCCTAAAGCGGGTGTCGCAGGTTCGAATCCTGCCGGGGGTACAGCGAAATACCTGGTCAGAGGCTGCATCGGCCCTCCATGGACACCATGGAGGGTCTTTTGCATGCCCGTTGGGAACATTCCGAGAACGGAACAATGGGGCATTTATGCGCCTTTGCGTTGACCGGAAAGCCGCACACGTTTTCAACGGATTCACGCCGTGGCCGCGACCGCCCTGACTGCATCGTGCCCGATCATCACGGATGAGGTCTGCAGCATCCGAGCCACCCGGGTGTTGAAGGATGCCGGCGTTGGACTCCTCGTCGACTGCGAGGCGGGCGAATCCCTGGCCGAGATGGACTGCGGGCCACATCAGGAGCACGCCGAAGGGCACTTCGCCGGGGATGGCGACGCGATCCAGCACGCAGCACAGCAGGATTGAATAAGTCCAGATATAATAAGCGCACCTATCCATACAGAGGTGCGCAGTGGACAAACCCGTCGAGATGTTCGACCGCGACTTCGAGTGGGCCGAGCTGACCCGCTTCGCCGCCCTGCCCGGCCCGCGCGCCACCCTCGGCGTGGTCTCCGGTCGCCGCCGCCAGGGCAAGACCTTCCTCCTGGACGCCGTCACACGGGCAAGCGGTGGATTCATGTTCACCGCCACCGAGACCACCGAGGCCGACGCCCTGCGCCAGTTCGGCGAAGCCCTCGCCCGCCACCGCGACCAGCCCACTCCATTCCGCTTCGCCCACTGGGACGAGGCCGTCACCGAGCTCATGCGCATCGCCGACAGGGGCGGCCCCACCGTAGCGGTCATCGACGAGTTCCCCTTCCTCGCCAAGGCCTCCCCCGCCCTCCCCTCGATCATCCAGCGCGCCCTCGACCCCGCCGCCCAGCACACCAACACCCCCGTACGGCTTCTGCTGTGCGGCTCCGCCCTGTCCTTCATGGGCGGGCTCCTCGCCGGCAACGCCCCGCTGCGCGGCCGCGCCGGCCTGGAACTCGTCGTCCCCACCCTGGACTTCCGCCTCGCCGCCGAGTTCTGGGAGATCACCGACCCGCGCACCGCACTGCTCACCCACGCCATCGTCGGCGGCACCCCCGCCTACCGCCGCGAGTTCACTCAGGGCGACATCCCCGCCGGACCCGACGACTTCGACGCCTGGGTCACCCGCGCCGTCCTCAATCCCGCCCGTCCACTCTTCCGCGAGGCCCGCTACCTACTCGCAGAGGAACCCGAACTCCACGACACCGCGCTCTACCACTCCGTCCTGGCCGCCATCGCCGCCGGAAACACCGCACGCGGCGGCATCGCCGACTACCTCGGCCGCAAGTCCACCGACCTCGCCCACCCGCTCAGCGTCCTCCAGGACGTCGGCATGATCACCCATGAGGCCGACGCCTTCCGCCGTAACCGCTCCGCCTACCGCATCGCCGAACCCCTCATCGCCTTCTACCACTCGGTCATGCGCCCCGCCTGGGGCGATCTGGAACGCCCCGGACGCGCCCCCGCCGTCTGGCGCCGCGCCCAGTCCACGTTCCGCAGCAAGGTCGTCGGCCCGCACTTCGAACAGGTCTGCCGCGAATGGGCCCGCTGGCACGCGTCCGCCCCAACCCACGGGGGGCAGGTCACAAGGGTCGCCAGCGGTACCGTCAACGATCCTGCCGCGAAGACCAGCCACGAAGTCGACGTCGCGGTCCATGGCGAGACCGACAGCGGCCGCGAAGCCCTGCTCGCCATCGGCGAAGCCAAATGGAACGACGTCATGGGAAACGGCCACCTCGAACGTCTCCAGCACATCCGTGCTCTCCTCACCGCACGCGGTACCGCCACCGACGTCACCCGGCTCCAGTGCTACAGCGGCGCCGGTTTCACCGACGAATTGCGCCACCTCGCCGAGAACGACCCCACCATCCAGCTGATTGATCCGACGCGCCTCTACCACGGCGACTGACCCGGTCGCGGCACCGCCCCTGCGCCCCCCCTCAAAGCACCGGCGGTGCTCAAGGGAACCCGACTGGGCAACGGACCTGTGTAGACGCTTCTACGACCCGCCAAGACCAATTCCCGAGACCTCCATTGGGAACCTGCTGGGAACAGCAGGACCAAGAAGCCCCATGAAGGATCACGAAAGATCACTGCCCCAGCCGCCCTCAGTAGCTTGCTGACCTGCGTAAACGGAGAAACATCAAGCCTGCGGAGGACGGATCAGTAAACGTATGATCATGCTCCTAAAGCGGGTGCCGCAGGTTCGAATCCTGCCGGGGGCACAACGCGTTACCGCTCTGACCTGGTCTTTCTCCCCCAGGGAGGGCTCTACTCGGCCTCGGACTCCTCGTCCGGGGTCGTTTGCGTGAGCGGGAGGACGTCACCGTAGCAGTGGGCCGGAGGCTCGGCGGGACGACAGGCCATAGACACCTGGCACCCACTCGTGTCCCGGCGTGCTCAGGAGGACCACGCCGCGAGGAGTTCCGCCGGGCCGTACGCGGCGTCGAGCCCTGCGCAGTCGGTCCCGCTGCGCGAGATGGCGATCACAGGCACGGGTGCAGGCGTGAGCGCGGCGCGGTGCCGGTGCAGCGCCGCGAGATCGTGCCGGTCGAACGGGGAGCTCTCCAGCCACTTCACCGAGCCGACGAACAACAGCTCCTTGGCGATCGGCGCGCGGTCCGCTCCCACGACGTCGATCTCCACATCGTTGGTACGGGTCCAGTAGCCGCCGATGGCGGGGGCGGCGGGGAGGTTCGCGTCGGGCAGCAGCCGTGCCAACGCCTCGCGCACCAAAGGTTCAATGGCCCTGCCACGCCAGCTGGTCCAGTTTTCACGGATGCGCTGCAGTGTCAGGTCACCCCGGCCCCGCTCGATCTCCTCCATCGCCGGGCCCAGGAGCTTCAGCCAGAAGCGGAGGTAGGGATCCGCGACCCGGTAGCGACGATCCTTCGAAGGCCGCGTGGACACGGGAAGCTCCGCCGTGATCACCCGCTTGTCCGCAAGGATCCCCAGCGACCGCTGTAGCGGGGTCGCCCCGATCCCGCCGGCGGCGCGGGCAATATTGGAGAACGTCCGCTCACCGCTGCCGATCGCCGAGAGGACGGTGCGGGCTTGGACCTGCTGGGGGAACTCTGCAGCAAGCGAGCGCTCCGCCGATACCAGCAAGGGTTCGATCTCGCTCTCCCAGCTCCCCGTCATGCGATCAACGGTATTTACCTCCACATGCATAGCGCAGGCCGCCACGAACCTCGGAAGCTGCACTGTCCCTCCACACCGCCAAGGGAAACGACGTCTGAAGCGGGTGTCGCAGGTTCGAATCCTGCCGCGATGGACAGGTGGATCAGCCAGCCGACGAAGGCGTTGGTCGAGCCGAGGAGTCCGGCGACCATGGTGATCATCGCGGTGTCCGTCATGGGCCTCGGCACCGACTTCCAGATGCCCGTCCCGACCCCGCCGACCAGCCCGGCGGCAGCACCCCATGCCGCATGGACCGGGATGGCGGCCGCGCCCGGGGATACCTGCGTCGTCGTTGTCATGGTGAGCACCCCTCTCGCATTCGGTGATGTCTTCTTCGGCTCCGACGCTATGGCCGTCGGCGCCGCGCGTATGTGAGGGCGCTTACGTACGCGTTGGGGGATCACCGCCCGCGCGTATGTGAGGGCGCTTACGTACGCGTTCGGGGATCACCGCCCGTCAGGGTGATTTCACGGCGGTCAGCAGGGAGTAGCCGAGGGTGCCGTCGGCCACGGCGGTGCGTGCCGCGTTCAGGACGGCCGGCGCCGCGTCCACGTCGACGCCCGCTTCGGCGAGCCTGGCCGGTGCGGTGATGCGCAGCAGGTTCAACCGTGCCTCGATCTGGTCGATCATGCGGAGCATGGCCGCATCGTGGCGCTCGATGGTGATGGTGCGCAGCCCGGCATCGTCCAGGATGTCGGCGTATTCCGCCAAGGGGCGGGCGTCGGCGACGCAGGCGATCCGGGCACCGAGACCGCTCAGCTCGGGAGGAAGCCGGTCCGGGGCTGCGGTGACGTCGGTGATGCCGACACGGCCCCCGGGGCGCAGGACGCGGGCGAACTCGGCGGCGGCCTGCGCCTTGTCGGGGAAGGTGCACAGGGCGCATTCGCACACCACCGCGTCGAAGACCCCCTGCTCGTAGGGCAGGCGCTCGGCGTCGCCGGTGGTGAAGACGGCCCGGTCGGCCAGCCCCGCGGCCTCGGCGGCCCCCTGGGCGAGGGCCGTGTTGGCCGGCGCGTAGTCGACGCCGTCCGCCCTCACGCCGTAGGCGTCGGCGAGCAGGAGCGCGGTGGTGCCGCGGCCCGAGGCGACATCGAGGACCCGCCTGCCAGGGGCAAGCCCGAGACGGTCGGCGAGGCGGCGGGTCAGGGCGGTGCCTCCGGGGTGGTAGGAGTCGCCGAGGAGCATCGCCACGATGTCCTTGGAGTAGGCGTCGGCGCAGCAGGACTTGATCTCCTCATGGGTCACAGCCGGTGCTCCTCGGCCTCGGTGCGGGTGGTCTTCGAGCCGTAGGGGGTGGCCGTCAGCCGGCCGGCGAGGGGCTGGGCGTTCGGCACCACATCAGCGACCGGGACGCCGGACATCTGCGCGCGGACCTGTTCCCGGTAGCCGACGGAGTTGTAGGCGCAGAACGGGATGAGGCGGCCGTCGGGGGTGATCTCCTCGACGCAGCACTTCATCAGCTGCTTGACGTTGAGGGTGTAGGGGTCCTGGAAGTCCTGCACGACGATCATGAACGCCTTGTCGTTCAAATCCCTCACCGCCTGCGGCAGGTCAAGGCCGCAGGCGTCCGCGCAGTCCAGGGCCTCGGCAGTGGCCCGCAGCTTCTCCTCGGTCGTCTCCGTCCCCATGAACGCCGAGGCCGACCACAGCTTCTCCAGAGCCTCGCGGATGCCTGCGTCAGGCATGACCCGGTTGGTGACGTAGTCGAGGTAGTCCTCCACGTTCAGCAGCCGCGGGATCGGTAGCACGGTGCGGTTGCCGGGTTCCCCATCCACCAGAAGGTAGGTGATGGAGCGGCAGGTCGGAAAACAGCACGGCACGGGGAAGAAGTCACCCTTGGTGAACCAGTTCGGCCGCTGGGCGTTGATGAGCTGGATGACGTCGGGGTTGGTGAGCCGGTTCAGCGGGTCGAACTCCACGTGCCGGCCGGAGTGCGTGACGGGCTGGAAGGCCACGGACCGTACGGCCGGGTGGTCGATGCCGTACTCGATGATCTTCCCGAGTTCGTGCTCGTTCAGACCGCGTTCGACGGCGGCGACCAGGGTGACGGTCAGGCGCTGCTCGGCACAGTTGTCCAGCGCCTTCTGCTTGATCGTGCGCAGGTCCCGGCCTCGGATCTCCAGATGGGTGCGCTCGTCGAAGCCGTCGAACTGCAGGTAGACGTTCACCGACTTCCCCGGCACCTGGTTGCGTTTGCCGAGCTCGGCGACGAAGTTCCTGTCGGTGGCCAGGCGGATGCCGTTGGTGTTCAGATTGACGTTCTTGATGGGGCGGGCCTGGGCGAAGTCGATGAAGTCGAGGATGTGCTTGTGGATGGTGGGTTCCCCGCCTGAGAACATCACCACCTCTGCCTCCCCCTCCGAGGCCACGAAGGCGTCCAGCATCCGCTCGCACTGCTCGTGGGTGATCGAGTAGCCGTCCGGCTGGTGTCCGGAGTCGGCGAAGCAGATGGGACAGTCCAGGTTGCAGCCGGTGTTGACCTCGATGATGCCCAGGCAGGCGTGCTGCTTGTGCTCCGGACACAGCCCGCAGTCGGACGGGCAGCCGTCCTTCACCTCGGTCTGGAAGATGAGCGGGATGGTGCCGGGCTTGTTGAAACGGGCCGAAGCCAGGTACTCCTCGGCGTCCCCGTACACAAGTGCCTCGAACTCGCCGTGGTCGCGGCACCGTTTGCGTAGATACACCTTGTTGTCGCGGATGTTGACCTGTGCGTCGACCGGTGTCTTGCACATCGGGCAGATGGACTTGGTGAACTCCACGAACACCTCGTCCCGGTCCTGCTTGGCCCGGGGCCCCGTATGGGGGGTCCCCTCTGCCTGTACGGGCTGTGGTCCCTCACGTGCCGTCATCGGGGGCGTCCCTTCCCTGCGTGGTGTTCTCCGTCGCCACTGTGGTGTGCGGTATGGCCGGCCGGGCGCTGCGGGCTCCGCGCAGCAGCAGAGCCGCGTACAGCAGGAGGAGCGCGTCCTGTGCCAGTACGAACCAGGAGAGCCGCTGGGACAGGTAGACGCCGAAGCAGCCGCAGTTGTCGACCGTCAGGCCCCGGGCGAACGCCTGCACCGCCAGCGTGCTCCAGATCAAGGAAACGCCGGTGAACACCCACACCGGGGCGATGGCCGTCGAGCGCGGCCGGGCCAGGAACCACGCTCCGCACACCAGCTCACCGGCGATCAGCACCACGGCGAGCCCGGTCGCCGCGCGGCCGTCCACCAGTCGGTACGCGCCGAGGATGCCGGGCATGGCGTCGAAGGAGGCGAGTTGCCCGGCCGCCATCGCCGCGTAGAGCGCTCCCAGCACCAGTCGCAGCACCATACCGACACGCTACGGGCGAAGACGACCTCCGTTGTGTAACGGCGCTCACCGAAGCCGGAAGCTGCCGAACCCTGCCCGGACGGGCCGGCTCTCGCTCGCCCGGGTGCCATGGGAGGCGGGCCCCGTCACGGAGGGCCGCCGCGCTTCACCGGGCGGCGTCCCCTCGCCCGGAGAGGCAGAAGTGGCTTCTGGTGACGGAGTCGACCGGCAGTACACCCAAGACCACGCCCCACGCCCCCCGGTTCGTCCATGGCATCCCTGCTCCAAGAACCGGAAATCCGGGCCGGACGCGGCACCGGCTGCCCGAGGCAGGACCACCATCGCCGACGGTGTCGTGGCGAAGATCGTCGGCATGGCCCCCGCGAAGTCCCCGGCATCCACGCCCTGGGCGGCGGAATGCCCGCACCGTGGGCGCGGCACGCGACATGGTCCCCGGCAAAGGTACCGGCGTCACCCGCGGGGTGAAAGTCGACGTCGGTGAGCGGCAGAGCGCCATCGACCTCTCCTTCGTCAAGGACTACGGGTACGCCCTCACCGATGTCGCCGCCGGTGTCCGCGAGAACGTCATCGCCGCCGTAGAACGGATGACCGGACTCGAAGTCGTGGAGGTCGGCATCGCCGTCAACGACGTCCACCTGCCGGACGAAGAGGGCGACCACGAGGACACCGAAGGCGAGTGCGGTAGACCAGCCGCCCGGCGTTTCCGCCGTCTCCTGGCGCGTGGCACCGTGCGCGCCTGATGGCGTGCTCTACCGGTGGGCTTTACGTTCGGCTTCCTTCTTGATCGCGGCGAGCGATGCGGCGACCGTGGCCTCCCAGCGGTCGGCCACCTTTGTGCCCCACCAGGTTCCGGCCCGCCAGAGGTCCGTGCCGAGTTCTCCTTCGTACACCAGCCGGGTGCCGCCCGCTTGCTCGGTCAGGAGGAAGGCTTCGGCCACGTGCGGGACCGGGCCGCGCACCAGGCGGAAGTCGACCCTCTCGGGCGGGGTGAACCGGACTGTCTCCACCGTCGTCGCCGTCAGTCTGCCGCCCGCCACCGGGGTGAAGTGGGCGGCCAGGACCATGTCGCTGCCCCGCTCCAGCACCCGCACCTTCTCCCGCATAGCCCGGGTGGTCCGCCCCAGATACGGCTGGGCGATCAGCTCGAAGACCACGTCCCGAGGCGCCCGGATGTCCACGGTCCGCGGCCCGAGCCGGCGCGTGCGCCGGCCTACACCCACGTCCACCGGCAGCGCCCCGCTGACCAGCCCCAGATACCCGGTCACCGCACCGCAGCCTGCCGCTGCCACGACGGCCAGCCGCCCCAGCCATGCCATAGTCCACGTCCTTCCTCACCCGTCCCCGGCTGCTGTGCTCACCAGCGACACTACGGCTGGTGAGCCCCGCGATCGGTGAGCGCGCTCACGTTCGCACCCCCGGGCGAGCCGCCTGCGTCCGTAACGCCTCACCGGCGCCATGGCCGGGCATCGCCGCCGGTCGGTGAGCGCGCTCACGTACTCGCCCCGGACTACGGTGGCGGCACATCGCCTGCCTGATCCAGGAAAGGGTTGGGGATACGTGCATGTATCCGATCTCACCGACAGCCGTGCCGCCACCGACGCTCTCCTGCACGAGCTGAAGGCCGGCCGCTGGCGGCCCCGGGCCATCGCCCGCTTCCTGGCCATAGCGGCCGACCGGTCGCTCACCCAGGCGGCGCTTCGTCCACAGGCACTCGGACAGCTCACCGCACTGCACGGTGCCCTGTTCGCCGCCGCCTCCGCCCGCCGCGGCAGGAGATGGGTGGCGGCAAGCTGGACCCTCAGCGTCCTCCACCTCGGACTGCTGGAACACCGCGACCGCCTGGCGCTCGCCGACGTGCTCACCCTGATCCGCGCCAACCTGCCCGCGCTTCCCGCGGGCAGTGGGCGCTGGTCCGGTCTGACGGCGCTCGCCCTGGATGTGGCCGACGGCCGCATCGCCCGCACGCAGGGCACGGTGACTCCGTTCGGGGATTACGCCGACACCTTCGCCGACGCCGCGTTCTGGACCTGGCTCACCGTGCGCCACGAACCCCACCGCGTCGCCCGGGCGGCTGCCATCGGCGCCTGGGTCCTGCCCGTCGTCGCCGTCACCGCCACCGGCGTACACCGCGGCCGGATGCCCGAGCGGCCCCGCCCCGCCCTGCTCCGGCCGGCCGCCGCGATGCAGATCCTCCTCGCCGTACGCCACCTCAAGCGCCACCTCCCGACCGGGTAAAGCGCCCTGTCCATGGCGTCGACAGCCCCACAGAGCCGCCGCATACTGAAGGCAGGGGCGTCGAGGCCGGGCCCCGGGCCCGGGAGGTGCCGCACATGGACTGGTGGCTGTGGGTCGTCATCGCCCTGGCGGTCGTGGCACTGTGCGCCGTGTCGCTGCTCGGGGTGCAGGCACGTCGTCGCGGCGGCGGGGTCATCGCGGGGGGCGAGCACCACCCGCACGGCAGGAAGAAGCCGGGACCGTGACCGGCTACGTGCGGGCGAGTGAGATCGCCAAACTGCCGGTGGTCACTCTGGGCGGCGAGGATGTCGCCCAGGTCAAGGACATCGTTTTCGACGCCGTCAGTGGCAGCGTGCGCTGTTTCACCCTCAGTGGTCGGGGTCTGCTCTCGGGCCCGCTCAAGCGGGACCTGCTGTGGAACAAGGTGCACGCACTGGGGCCCGACGCGGTGATGATCCGCGACGAGAGCGCCCTCGCCGACGACGACGCGGCGGCCAAGGACTCCAAGGCGTCCGGCGGCGGCAACGTCATCGGCTCCCGGGTGATGACCGAAGGCGGCACCGACCTCGGCAAGATCGTCGACGTCGTCATCGAGGCCGGGCGAAGACCGGCCGTGGCCGGATACGAAGTCGAATCCGCCACCCAGGGCCGCCGGCACCTCCTGCTGCCGGTGATCAAACCCGTGGCCATCTCCGGCGAGATGGTCCTCGTGCCGGAGGCGACCGGCGAGTTCACCGCCGGTGACCTGGCCGGGTTCCCCGAAGCAGCCCACGGCCTGCGCACCCGCCTCGAACAGGAGACGTGATGCTGTTCAGCCAGGTCAAGGGCCATAACGTCATCGCCCTGACCACCGCCGAATCCCTGGCCACCGTCATCGGCTTCGCCGTCGTCCCTGCACCCGCCCGCATCGCCGCGCTCCGGGTCAAGACCCGCGGCCCCGGCACTCAGGTGGCCTGGAACGACGTGCACTCCTTCGGCCCCGACGCGGTCACCGTCCGCACACCCGACGAGATCCGGGGCGACCAGGACACCACCGCCCCCACCGACAAGCACCACGACCCCATCGGCAAACGCCTCCTGACCGAAACCGGACAGGACCTGGGCACCCTCGACGACATCGACTTCGACGAAGCCACCGGACACATCAGACGCCTGATCATGGCCGGCCAGGACATCCCCGGCGAACGTCTCCTGGGCGCCGGCACCTACGCCATCGTCGTCGCCGCCCCGTAGGACCCGGGGGCGGCGACGCCGCCTCGCCGACGACCAGTCGTCGAGGGTCGGCTCAATCGCCGGACCTCTGCCCCCGGCCCGGCGCCTGGGCCGCCCGCGCGGCCTCGGCCTCGGCCTTCGCGTCCTGGTCCCCGTGGAGGCGCTGCCCGCCGAGGCCCGCGAGCGCCTGGTTCGGCTGTGGCTCGGGCCGGGCGGGCACTTCGTCGCCCATCCGGTCGCGTCCGGCGCGTACCTCAGCTACGCCGCGACCGTGCCGCTGCCCTCCGACGCCCCGCCCCGCGAGTCCTGGTCGCGGCCCGGTGACCGGACGAGCTGCGGGCGGTCCTCGGCTCCTGGACGGGCCTGGCCGCCGACATCGTCGCGGCCGTGGCGACGACCCACCAGTGGGCGCTGCACGACCGGCCGCCGCTGCGGACCTGGTCCACCGACCGCATCACGCTGCTCGGCGACGCGGCCCACCCCATGCTCCCGTTCATGGCGCAGGGGGCCAACCAGGCGATCGAGGACGCGATGGACCTGGCCGCCTGCCTGGCCGACGCGCCGGCCGGGGCGGTCCCCGAGCGTCTGGCCCACTACGAGGCGCTGCGCGTCCCGCGCACCGCCGAGGTCCAGTGCGGCTCCCGCGGCAACGCGGGCCTCCTGCACCTCCCGGACGGCCCTGCCCAGCGCCGCCGGGACGCCCAGATGGCGGTCCACGCGGCCCTGCGCGACCGTGCGGCGCTGTACGCCCACGAGACGGGCCGCAGCGTGGTTCCGGCTTGATCCATCCGGAAACTCATCGAAACATTCGATGTGCGGAACCCTGCCCTCCGCACGCGAAGGACAGGCGGCGGAAAGGAACGTGAACTCGCGTGTCCTATGACCACCCCTTGAACAGCGGGAATCCACCACAACCGGCTCCGGTCCGATCCCGAACATTTCGCAATGACCGCCGAAACTCTTGACAGTTGACAGGGCCCGGCCAACACTCCCGGATGACAGAGCTCCCCCATCGACCCACCCCACGAGGACGAGGAGGAAGCACCCCCATGAAGAAGTCATCCGGCCGTTTCCGGCTGCTCATCAGCAGCACCTGCACCATGCTGCTGGTCGCGGCGGCGGCCCTCACCATGCCGGGCACCGCCCACGCCGACACCGTCGTCACCACGAACCAGACGGGCACCAACAACGGCTACTACTACTCGTTCTGGACGGACGCGCCGGGCACGGTCTCCATGACCCTGTCCTCCGGCGGCAGTTACAGCACGTCCTGGCGGAACACCGGGAACTTCGTCGCCGGCAAGGGCTGGAGCACCGGCGCCCGCCGCACCGTGACGTACTCGGGCTCGTTCAACCCGTCCGGCAACGCCTACCTGACCCTCTACGGCTGGACGGCGAACCCGCTCGTCGAGTACTACATCGTCGACAACTGGGGAACCTACCGGCCCACGGGCACGTACAAGGGCACGGTCACCAGCGACGGCGGCACGTACGACATCTACAAGACGACGCGGTACAACGCCCCGTCCGTCGAGGGCACGAAGACCTTCGACCAGTACTGGAGCGTGCGGCAGTCGAAGCGGACGGGCGGCACCATCACGGCCGGCAACCACTTCGACGCCTGGGCCCGGGCCGGGATGCCCCTGGGCAGCTTCAAGTACTACATGATCATGGCGACGGAGGGTTACCAGAGCAGCGGCAGCTCCAACATCAGGGTGGGCTCGTGACGGCGAAACGCGCGCTGACCGTCCTCGCGGCCGCCTCGGCCGCCGCGGCCCTCACGGTCACGGCCACCACGACCTCAGCGGCCGCCCCGGCCCGGGCCGCCGCCTGCGGGGCCGGCTACGTCGGACTCACCTTCGACGACGGCCCGTCCGGCACCACGACGAAGCTGCTCGACGCACTCCGGCAGAACGGCCTGCGGGCCACCATGTTCAACCAGGGCCAGTACGCGGCCGCCAACCCGTCCCTGGTCCGGGCCCAGGTGGCGGCCGGCATGTGGGTCGCCAACCACAGCTACACCCATCCGCACCTGACCCGGCTGAGCCAGGCGCAGATCGACTCCGAGATCTCCCGCACCCAGCAGGCCATCGCGGGCGCGGGAGGCGGCACACCGAAACTGTTCCGCCCGCCGTACGGCGAGACGAACGCGACGGTGAAGTCGGTCGCGGCCCGGTACGGCCTGGCCGAGATCATCTGGCACGTCGACTCGCAGGACTGGAACGGCGCGAGCACCGACGCGATCGTCCAGTCCGTCGCCCGCCTCACCAACGGCCAGATCATCCTCATGCACGACTGGCCGGCCAACACCCTGGCAGCCGTCCCCCGCATCGCCCAGACCCTGGCATCCCGAGGCCTGTGCGCGGGCACGGTCTCCCCCCGGACGGGCCGTGCGGTGGCCCCCTGACCACCCGTGGCGGGGCGGGCGCCCCCCCCCCCCCCCCCCCGGGGGGGGGGGGGGGGCGGGCCCGGGGGGGCGGGGGGGGGGGGCGGGGGGCCCCTTGGGGATGTGGTCAAGCGGGGCAGTGCC
>NZ_JACHCX010000002.1:346114-356245 GCF_014207295.1 Streptomyces sp. AK010 | reverse complement strand
CGCCCCCGCCCCCCCCCGCCCCCACCCCGGGCCCCCCGGGGGGGGGGGGGGGGCCCGGGCCCCCCCCGGGGGGGGGGGGGGGGGCCCCCCCCCCCCCCGGGGGGCGCCCCCCCCCCCCCCCCGGCCCCGCCACGGGTGGTTCTGGAGGGACGGCCCGGGGCAGGCGGCGTGCGGGCACGTGAGCGCATGTCGTACTTGAGTACGCGTGCTCATGACGCCCCCCGCACCGCGCCCCGATCCTGGCCGTATGACGAATCGGGGAATCGTGGCGGCGGGGGCCGCGCTCGTCGGCGGGGTGCCTGTGGCCGCCTGGGGACTGATGGGGCAGCGGAACTCCGCCGGGCTTCCGGCCAGTGAGCTGAACTACGCGTTCCAGCCGTGGGACATCGGGGACGGCGTGGCCGCGGTCGCCGGGGGGCTCGCGCTGGTGCTGGCGGTGGCCGGTGCGGTGGTGTTCGTGCGGCGGTCCCTGCGCGGGGCGATGGACCAGCGCTGGTGGGGCGTGCTCGGGCCGCTGGTGGCGCTCGGGCTCATGGCCGGTGTGGGGTGGCGGATCCTGACCGCGGGGGGCATCGGAGCCAACATCGGAGCCGGGCTGCTGATCATCTTCGGTACGCCGATCGCCGCCGGGCTGCTGCTGTGGTCCCTGGCGTGGGCGTTCTGGCTGGCCACCCAGGGCCGCGGGCACGACGGCGGCGCCGAGTGGGGTGTCGCCTCCCGCGGGATGTAGCGCCCGCACTGCCGCCCCGCCGTGGCCGAAACTCCACGGCGGGGCGGCAGCGGGAGGGACAACACCGCTACCTCACCTGGAAGTTCGCCTAGGTTGGTGAACCGGTCCCCCCCTTCCCCGCCCCCCAGGAGGCCCCGCCGTGCCCGACGACCGCCTGCGCGACCGCATCGACACCTCCAAGCCGCACTCGGCCCGCTTCTGGAACTACTTCGTCGGCGGCAAGGACAACTACGAGGTCGACCGCGAGATCGGCGACCAGATCAAGTCGATCTTCCCGGGCCTCGTCGACGTGGCGGTCACGAGCCGCCGGTTCCTGGGACGGGCCGTCGCTTACCTCGCCGGTGAGCAGGGGGTGCGCCAGTTCCTGGACGTCGGCACCGGGCTGCCCACCGCCGACAACACGCACGAGGTCGCCCAGCGCGTCGCTCCCGACGCCCGGATCGTCTACGTCGACAACGACCCCATCGTGCTGGCCCACGCCAACGCCCTGCTCACCAGCACCCGCGAGGGCAGGACCGCGTACCTGGACGCCGACCTGTACGACCCCGAAGCCGTACTGAAGGCCGCCGCCGGCACGCTCGACCTGTCGCGGCCGGTCGGCCTGATGATCCTCAACACCCTCGGCCACGTCGCCGACTACGAGCAGGCGCGCGAGCTGGTGCGGCGGCTCATGGCCGGGCTGCCGTCCGGCAGTCACCTGGTGATCAGCGACAGCACCGCGACCAGTGAGGGCATGATCGCCGCGTCGGAGGCGTACAACGCGAGCGGGGCGGTGCCGTACTACGTCCGGCCGGTCGCCGAGATCGCCGGGTTCTTCGACGGGCTGGAGCTGGTGGAGCCGGGGGTGGTGAGGGTTCCCGAGTGGCGACCGGAGACCTCCGGTGACGCCGGTTCCGGTGATGCCGGTTCCGGTGCCGGGGGTTCCGGTGCCGGCGCCGTGGATGCGTACTGCGGAGTGGGGCGCAAGGCGTAGGCGCGTGGTCGGGTGCGGCGGGGTGGGGGCTGATCGCGCAGTTCCCCGCGCCCCCAAGAAGGCGCCTCGCCACACAGGCCCGCCGCGCGGTTCCCCCCGCCCCCAAGAAGGTGCCTCGCCACGCAGGCCCGCCGCGCGGTTCCCCCCCCCCCCGGTCCCGCATGGGACCCCGCTCCGTTCACCCGTCCGGGCCGGTCGTCTCAGCTCTCCTCCAGCCCCACGCGATAATCAGGGCATGCCCGACCCCCTCCCCGTCCCCGATTCCACCGGCCGGCTTCTCGGTGATCTGCTGGCGGTGGGTGAGGCCTACTCCCTCGTCCTCGCGGGCGGGTACGCGGCGCTGGCGCACGGGCTGGTGGAGCGGACCGGGCCGGACGTGGACCTGGCCACCGAGCACCCGGCCGCGCTGGAGGCCGTCGCGGACACGGTCCGCAGCGGGCTGGTGGGGCGCGGCTGGCTGGTGCAGACCCTGGAGGCCGGGCCGCTGTCCGCCCAGTTCCTCGTGACCGACGCGCCGAGCGGCGTGGAGTGCGAGGTCGCCCTCCACAAGGAGGTGCTGTGGCGCCCGGCCGTGGAGACGGAGCTCGGTCCGGCGCTCTCCCTCGACGACCTCGTCGGCACCCGGGTGCGGGACCTGGCCGACCGCGGTCTCGCACGCGACCTGGTCGACGTCCGGGCCGCCTCGGCCCGCTGGAGCCACCCCGAGCTCGAGGAGCTCGGCCGCCGTCACGCCCCCGACACCTTCGACCTCACCGACCTCCAGGCCCGGCTGACCGGCACGGACTGGCTCGACGACCGGGCGTTCACGGTGCAGGGCCTCGACGGCCCGTCCGTCGCCGGGCTGCGCCGCTGGGCCCAGGAGTGGGCCGACGACATCGCGGAACGGCTCATCGAGGGCGAGGCCCCGGACGAGGAGTGACGGCGGAGTGACGCAGGAGTGCCCCCGCACGCCCCGCACGTGGACCTACCGGTCGGTACCCTGACCCGATGGGGAACGGGGCAGCCGGGCAGGTGGGGGTCGTCGCCGCGCTGGTGCGCGCGACGTTCCTGGCCGACGGTGTGTACGCGGAGGCCGGCCGGGCGTACGGACTGACGCCGCAGCAGGGGCAGTTGCTGTGCGTGCTGATGCCCCAGCCGTACGGGATGAGCCAACTGGGCGAGATACTCGGGCTGGCGAAGCCGAGCCTGACCGGGCTGGTGGACCGGACGGTGCGGCGCGGACTGGTACGGCGGGAGGCCGACCCGCGCGACGGACGGGCCGTGCGGGTGGGGCTGACGGACGAAGGGGCCGCGCTCGCCGGGAAATTCTACGCCGAGACCTGCCGACGCATGGAGGCACTGCCGTCCGGGCTGAGCTGCGCCGAGCGGGACCGCCTGGCCGTCCTGCTGTCACGGGTCGTGGCGGACAACGAGGTTCCCGAGGTGTTCGTGGAGGCCGGGACGGCCGCGGTCTCCGGCGGCTCACCCTCCTGAGCCGGTCTCACAGCTCACCCTCCTGAGCCGGTCTCACAGCTCACCCTCCTGAGCCGGTCTCACAGCTCACCCTCCTGAGCCGGTCTCACAGCTCACCCTCCTGAGCCGGTCTCACAGCTGACCGCCCTGAGTTCCTCCCGTCTCGCCGCCCCCGTCAACAGCAGTGTCACTCCCGCCGACCCCACGGCCATCATCGTCATCGCCTGGGCGGGAGAGGTGAGTTGGGCCAGTGATCCCGCCAGTGCCGCCGCGACCCCCTGCATCGTGAGCATGCCCGCCGAGTGCAGCCCCAGGGCATGCCCCGACAGCTCGTCGGGGGTGAGGGCCACCAGTCGCTCCTGCTGCACGAGGCTCGCGCCGAACCCCACGGAGGCCAGTGTCACCGCGGCCGCCGCGAGCGGAAGCGCCGGATGCAGGAGGAACGGCACGTACGGGACGGCCAGGAGCAGCAGGAGCGGGAAGCCCAGGCGGGGGCGCAGGCGTGGGGGCAGTACGCGGCCGACCAGCACGTCCCCGGCGAGCATGCCCAGCGCCGCGCAGGCGAACAGGGTTCCGGCGGAGTCGGGGGCGTAGGAGACGTAGAGGGATTCGCAGCCGACGACCAGGCCGTTGGGGATCCACAGGGCCAGATAGACCTGGCGGCGGGGCGGCGAGGACCAGAGCAGGGCGTTGGCGCGCCAGGTCGCCGACGCCGAGGGGCGGCCCGTGGCACGGGGCGGGCGCGGCGACAGGCACAGCCGGATCACGGCCGCCGCCACGACGTACAGCGCCGCCGCGAGCAGCAGACCCGTCCGCGGTGAGAGGACCGCCACCAGGACGCCTCCGGTGGCGAACCCGACGGTCTGCATGACCCCGGACAACATGTTGAAGGCCGAACGCCCCAGCATGTAGCCGTCCTTGGAGAGGATCTCGTTCACCAGGCCCCAGCGCACTCCCCCGCCGAGCGAGGCGACCAGCCCCTGGCCGACGAGGACGGCGAAGACGCCCCAGACGGGCAGCCCGGGCAGGGCGAGCACGGCCGTGCCGGCGGCGAAGGCGAGAAAGACGCCGGTCAGCGTGGACCGCGGGGGCAGGCGGTCGGCCCCCGACAGCAGGAACGTCGCCCCGAGCACCTGCGTCAGCGACGGCCCGAACATGCTCAGTGCCGACAGCAGGGGCGAGTCCGTCGCGCGGAACACCAGGACACCCAGGGCCAGGCCGCCGATCGTCTGGGCCACGGCGTTGGCCGAGGAGGCGAGGAAGAGGGGGGTGAACTCCGGAGTGTGGAAGAGCTGCCGGTAGCTGCGCATGCGCCGAGTCTCCGGCGGGCGGCGAGGGCTCGTTATTGTTTCGCCGGGACGCGAAAGGTGGGGGACGTCATGGGCTGGTGGCAGATCAACGCCGACACCCTGGCCGGGAGCCGGTTCGTGATCTCGCCGTTCGCGGAGGCCTTCGCGAGTCTGCGGCTGCTGCACGGGGCCGAGGCGGCGCATCCCGGCGAGCGGCGGTGGCTGGACGCGCATCTGCCGGCCTACCGGCGGCGGCTCGCACGGGACCCGGTGACCGCGCAGCTGGTCCGCGCCGGGATCGGGCGGGAGTGGACGGCCGACTTCCTCTCCCCCACTCCGCGCGACGGGGAGACCTTCGAGCAGGGGGTCGAGCGCGTGCGGGCGGCCGACGCGGAGGCGGCCCGCGCCGACCTCACCGTCTCCCTGCGCGGCCCGGTTCCGGCCCGGCTGCACCGTGGTGACCTCCCGGAGCGCGCCGCGGACCTGCTGACGTACGTCTGGACCACGGCCGTGCTGCCGTACTGGCCCCAGCGCCGGCGCATCCTGGAAGCCGATGTGGTCGCGCGGACCGCGCAGGTCAGCCGGGGCGGCTGGGCGAGCGCGCTGGACACGCTCCGGCCGGGCACGCAGTGGCTCGGGGAGAACCGGCTCCAGGTCAACGCGCACGAGTACCCGCCGCGCGAGCTGTCCGGCGCGGAGCTGGTGTTCGTGCCCATCACGACGCAGCGCCTCGGCTGGGTGGCGTGGGAGGGGACGGACCGGTACGCGCTGGTCTACCCGTGCGCGGGGGCGCTCGCCGACCCCGGGGGCAGTCCCGTGCCCGCGAGCCTCGGCGCGCTGCTCGGCACGGCCCGCGCGGGCGTGCTGGTCCGGCTCGGCTCGCCGCTGAGCACCAGCCAGCTGGTCGCCGTGACCGGGCAGGGGCTCGGCTCGGTCGGGCGGCATCTGCGGGTGCTGCTGGACGCGGGTCTCGTGGAGCGGCGGAGGGCGGGCAGGTCGGTGCTGTACTCGCGGACGGCGGCGGGGCAGGTCCTGGTGGAAGCCACCGAGGCCCGCGGCCGGCCCGGCACCGGGCGGAGCTAGTGCCGCGGCAGGCAACGTTCGCCCCGTCGCGACGCCCGGCACGCACTCTCGCCGCACCGGGCACAAACCCAAGTACATCCAGTACGAGGGCATGCACCCGGCACGCCGAGAGCACGCACCGGACGCCGCTCCTTGACGGGCAAACGTTGCCTGCCGCGGCACTAGGGTCTGCTCATGACGACTACCAACGGTTCCTCTCCCCTCGACGTCGAGATCGGTTCGCTGCAGGGCGGCCCGGCCGACCTGTCCCAGTACGCGGGCAAGGCGGTGCTCGTGGTGAACGTCGCCTCCAAGTGCGGTCTGACCCCGCAGTACACGGGCCTGGAGAAGCTCCACGAGCAGTACGCCGGGCGCGGCTTCAGCGTCCTCGGCGTGCCCTGCAACCAGTTCCTCGGGCAGGAGCCCGGCAGCGCCGACGAGATCGCCGAGTTCTGCTCGGCCACGTACGGCGTGACCTTCCCGATGACCGAGAAGGTCGAGGTGAACGGCGAGGGCCGGCACCCGCTGTACGACCGCCTGACCGGTTTCGCGGACGCCGAGGGGCACAGCGGCGACATCCGCTGGAACTTCGAGAAGTTCCTCATCGGCCGCGACGGGCAGGTCGTCGCCCGCTTCTCGCCGCAGACCGAGCCGGACGCGGCGGAGGTCGTGGCGGCGATCGAGGCCCAGCTGGCCTGACGGCCCGCCGCTTGACCTTGCCCCTGGGTCAGGCCCGAGCGTCCTCGTCATCGGGCGGAAGAGCCGCCCGATGACGGAGGATGCCGTGGTGGACGGACCGGAACCGAACCTGGAGCTGCTCACCATCGGGGCGTTCGCCGCGCGTGCCCGCCTGTCGCCGAAGGCCCTGCGGCTGTACGACCGGCTGGGCCTGCTGGCGCCGGCGCACGTCGACGAGGTGACCGGCTACCGCTACTACCGCGCCGGCCAGGTCGAACGGGCCCGGCTGGTGGCGATGCTGCGGCAGCTGGACATGCCGCTCGCCCGGATCGCCGAGGTGGTCGAGGCGGGCGACGGGCCCGGGGCGGCCGAGCTGCTCGGCGCGTACTGGGCGGATGTCGAGGAGCGGGTGGCGGGGCAGCGGACGCTCGCCGAGTACCTCCGTGGACGACTGTCGGGGAGGAGCTCCGAGATGTACGGGAAGTTCACGGTCGAGACGGTTCAGACACCTGCGCAGGTGGTGATCTCCGAGAAGCGGCACACGCTGGCGGACGAGCTGCCGGCGTGGATCGGGGCGGCGCTGGGCCGGCTGGAGGAGGCGGCCCGGGAGTGCGGGGGCGTGGCCGGGGTGCCGTACGTCGCCTATCACTCGGAGGTGTCGATGGAGAGCGACGGCCCCGCGGAGGCGTGCGTGCCGGTGGCCGACGAGGCGGCGGCCCGGGCCTGGGTGGAGCGGCGGGGGAGGGCGTGGGAGACGGCGGTCCGGGTGGAGCCGGCCCGGCGGCTGGCGTACACCAGGATCACCAAGGCGCAGGTGGCGCACCCGCAGATCCTGGCCGCGTTCGAGGCGGTGGAGGAGTGGATGGCGGCGCGGGGACTGACGGCGACGGGCCCCTGCCGGGAGCTCTACTTCGCGGACTGGGCGGCCACGGGGCCCGAGGACCCGGTGTGTGACGTGGCGTTCCCGGTGAGCTGACCCCCTCTCAGGGGACCGCGGGCACAAGCGGAGCCCTCTCGGCAAGGACGGCGATGCTGGTCGAGAGGGCTCTGTCGGTGGTGCTTGTGGTGCTGTCGATCGCGAGGTCAGACCTTGACCGAGGCCACGAAGGCGTTCCACGCGTCGGCGGGAAACGCCAGCTTGGGGCCCTCGGGGATCTTGGTGTCCCCGAGCTCCAGGGCCTCGGCGACGGTCGACCTGACCATCACGCACGCGCCGTTGTTGTTGGTGTAGGAGGACGTCGTCCACGTTTCCGTGGCGCCCAGACGAATTGCCATGTTCGCTCCGTTGCGAGTTGCGTTTACGCCAACCCGTGCTGGTGGTTGGCGTGATCGACGCTACTCGCCCGCATCCTCGTTCAGAGCAGTCATTCACTCGACTGGATGGCATATTCCAGAGGAGACTTCCAGTCAGGCGTGTCAGGGGTGTAACATCCCGCGCTCTGCTCGCCGGAAGATCATCCTCCGGTGACGGCTCAGCGCGCGTAGTCCTTCGCCACGTTCTCGATGAGCTGCCGGGACTGGTCCACGTTGAGCGACTGGGCGCGCAGGTGCTCGTACATCACCGTGTACTTCTGCACGTCGAGCGGCTTCTCCAGGTACAGGTCGCTGGTGACGCCCTCGATGTAGACCACGCTCGAGTCGGCCGCGTCGGCGAACTCCAGGATCGAGTACTGGCCGTTGATGCCCGCGTGCGCGCCCACCTCGAACGGCAGGACCTGCACGGTGATGTGGGGAAGCCGCGACATCTCGATGAGGTGCTCCAGCTGCTCGCGCATCACCGGCCGGCTGCCGACGACCCGGTGCAGGGACGCCTCGTCCAGGACCACCCACAGCCGCAGCGGTTCGGTGTCGGCGGTGATCCGGCCCTGCCGGCGCAGCCGGACCTCGACGCGCTTGTCGTTGTCCGCGTCCGACGCCTCCGGCGAACCGCCGCGGATGATGGCCTCGGCGTACGCACGGGTCTGCAACAGGCCGGTGATGATCTGGGGTTCGTAGACCCGCAGCGACTCGGCGTCCGTCTCCAGGCCGATGTAGACGCTGTAGGGGATGTCCCCGAAGGCGTGCCACCAGCCCTGCTGCCGGGAGTCCTTGGCCATCTGCATCAGCGAGTCGACGATGCGCTGGTCCTCGACCTCGTAGACCCCGCACAGGTCGCGGACGTCGCGCTGGCTGATGCTGCGCCGTCCGTTCTCCAGCCGGCTGATCTTCGACTGCGACACCAGCAGCCGCTCGGCCACCTCTTCGGCCGTCATGCCCTTGAGCTCACGGAGCCTGCGGAGCTCCTGGCCCAGCCGGCGCCTCCGGACGGTGGGATTGACATTGGACGCCACGGGACGTGCACCTCCGGCTGCGTGCCTCTACTTTGCGTATCTGCTGTTGAGCAGACTGCCACCAAGGTGCTTACTACCGCTGGGAAACGGTGGATATGCGACGGGTACACGCCAGTTCGGGCACGGCACGCCGAGCGGGGCGAAGAGAGTGGCTCTCTCCGCCCCGCTCGGACAGCGGCTCCCGTGACCGGGTTCGTGGGTCCCGTGGTGCGTGTACCGGTCGTAGGCCGTGCCGGCGCGGCGCGGCTCAGTGGGCCGCGACGCGCGCCATGCTTCCGTGGCGCGGTTGCATCGGAACCCCCCGGGCGGGCTCCGCTGCGGGCCTGGTGCCGCCGGCGGCCTGACGGCCGGACGGTGCCGGGTTGCGGCGCGGCTGGGCCGCGACGCCGTTCTGGACGTCCATCACCGCGTGCGCGACGAGACCGCCCATGGGGTCGTGCCTGATCAGGTCCCTGAGCCGGGAGCGAGAGGAGCGTCCCTCGTTGCCCGGGTACAGGTGCTTGCCGAGGCCGACCGCGTGGGCGAGGGCGGCGAGTGCCGCGGTCCGTGGGTCCGGCGGTACGCCGGTGCGGATCGCGGAGTCCAGTCGGGCCTTGATCTCCCGGCTGATCTCGGTGTCCGTCGCCTGATAGCGAGTCGTCGGCAGCACCCCGCACATCTGGCCCGCCACGGCATGCACCATGCCGCACCGCTCCAGATGCGAGAGGTAGGTCTGGCGCAGCCCGAGACGCGGCCCGCCAATCCAGTGGACGGCTCGCACGGGAGCGCCACGCCTTCGCAGCAACTCCAGTGCGCAGTCCAGTGTTGGATCTCCAGTCGGCCGTGGCGCCACCACGGCGATACGATCCCCGTCTGGGGCTATCCGTCCGGCCAGCGCCAGCTCTACCAGCTGTGCTCCGGCCAGACCGAGGTCGAGCGACTGCGGCTGTGCGGTGGTACCCGTGGTCGGGTCCAACGCCAGCAACAGAAGCTCCTCCGGAAGTGTTCTGCGGCTCCTGCCCATCCATGCCTCCCCGCGTGGATGAAAGACAGGGTGACCCCTCTCACATTGGTCTGTCGAGGGTGCGTGACCGGTTCGTAGTGGAACCAGTAGGTATGTCGTTCTCGTCTACCGGATGGGTTTGGCCCGCACACAGGACACTGGTACATGGTTCGGACAGCGCCGGAGCGGTGTCACGGGCGGCGGTTCACGGTTCGGTACGCGCACGCGGGCAGCAGCGGCGCGAGGAGGAGGCATCGGTGGCGGGCGAGTCCCCCGACAGGTCGAAGCAGCGCGAGTCGTCGGCACGGAAGACGTCGGGGAGCGCGAGTCCGGTTCCGGAAGCCAGGAGCGAAGCCGCCGACCCGCGGCTCGCGGTGGCCCGGGACGCGGAGAAGTCCTCGGCACGAGGCGGTGCCGGCACGGCGACGCGCGTGCTGTCCACACGCACGGCCGAGGACCCGAAGAACACCGGGCGCGCCGCGGGCGACTCGGAGCGGGAGGACGACGCGGACCGGGGCGCTGCGTCCGCTGCGGACGCCGAGGCGGCGGCCGGGAGCGACTCGGGCACGGAGAGCGCGGCGGGCGACGCCGGGCGAGCCGCGGGCGACTCGGGCGCCGAGGACGCGGCGGACGGC
>NZ_JACHCX010000002.1:340149-346015 GCF_014207295.1 Streptomyces sp. AK010 | reverse complement strand
CGCCGCGGGTGACACCGGGCGGTCCGGGAGCGGCTCCGACGCCGAGGACGCGGCGGACGGCGCCGCGGGTGACACCGGGCGGTCCGGGAGCGGCTCCGACGCCGAGGACGCGGCGGACGGCGCCGCGGGTGACACCGGGCGGTCCGGGAGCGGCTCGGACGCCGAGGACGCGGACGAGTCCGCCGAGCGCGGTGCGCGTGATGACTCGGACGCCGAGGGGGATGTGAGCGACTCGGGCACCGAGGACGCGGTGGCTGACGCCGAGGAAGGCGTTTCCGGCTCCTCCGAGGAGTCCCAGGAGTCCGGGGCCGACAAGGCGGCCGCCGAGGGCAGCGGCGGGCGGCTGCGGGATGCCGTCGCCGCGTGGGTCGCCTCGGCGGACGGGGGCGAGGAGTCTGCCGCCGCCGAGGGGGACGCCACGAAGGCCGAGGACGCCCGAGAGGCCTCCCAGCGCACGGACGAGCCCGCCGAGGCCGGCACGGACGCCCAGGAGGCCGGGAAGGCCGCCGAGGCGTCAAAGGCCCCGTCGGACACCGAGGACGCCGAGGACGCCGAGGACGCCGAGGACGCGGACAACGCCACGGACGACGCGGACCGCCGCAGGGCCGAGCGCGACGAAGTGGCCCAGGACGCCGCGGACGACGCCGCCGAGCCCCAGGCGGACCGTTCCGCCAAGGGCGGCAGCACCGGCACCGCCGGCGCCGACGAGGAGACCGGCGACGGCGCCTCCAAGCCGGCCGACCCGCGGGCCTCCGGCGACGCCGAGGCCGGGTCGAAGGCTCCCGCGGCCAAGACCACACCCAAAGCCGCCGCCCCCGAGACCGCCGGCGCCGAGAACGACGCCGCCGAGGCCAAGGACCCGGCCGAAGGCCCCAGGTCGAGCGAGCCGGACAAGGCTGACGGCTCGACCGACGACGACGCCCCCGCAGAGCGCCCCGTCGACCAGCCCACCGCCGTCTTCAAGACCCTGCGGCCGCCGGTCGATCAGCCCACCACCATGCTGAAGCTCGGGGGCGCGGCCAAGGACCTCCCGAAGACGGACCTCCCGAAGACGGACGCTCCGACAGCGGACGTCCCGAAGAAGGACGTCCCGGAGAAGGACGCCGAGCGGACCAGCAAGTTCGTCGCGCTCAAGCACCTGGACGACCCGGCGACGAAGAAGCCCGTCGCCCCGGCCGAGGCCACCGCGCCCGTCCCCACCGTCGGCCCCGAGCGCACCACGCAGCAGCCGCTGCCGCCCAAGCCGCCGCTGGATCTGCTGGCCGAGCTGACGAACACCCCGCCGCCCCCGGAGACCCCGCTGCGGACGGCGGCCCGGCGGGTGAAGATCTGGACGCCGCTGGTGCTGCTGCTGATCGTGGTCCTCGCGGTCGTGCAGAGCGTGCGCCCGCTCCCCTCGCCCACCCTCGAACTCACCGCCGAGGACAGCTACACCTTCGAGGGCGGCAAGGTCGACATCCCCTGGCCCGCCGACGGCCAGGCCGCGCTGGACGTCCAGGGCATCGGCACGTTCGGCTCCTCCGGCGAGCAGAAGCCCGTCCCGATCGCGAGCGTCGCCAAGGTCATGACCGCCTACGTCATCCTGCGCGACCACCCGCTCAAGAGCGGCGAGGACGGCCCGAAGATCCTGATCGACCAGGCCGCGCAGGACCAGTCCGACGCCGGACAGGAGTCCACCGTCGACGTCACCAAGGGCGACAAGGTCACCGAGCGGGAGGCCCTGGAGAGCATCCTGATCGCGTCCGCGAACAACGTGGCGCGGCTGCTGGCCCGCTGGGACGCGGGGTCCGAGAAGGCGTTCGTGCGGAAGATGAACCGAGCCGCCCTTGACCTCGGCATGAAGAACACGACGTACACCGACCCGTCGGGCCTGAACAACACGACCGTCTCCACGGCCGTGGACCAGGTGAAACTCGCCAAGGCCGCCATGCTGCAGCCGGCGTTCCGCGAGGTCGCGGCGATGATGTCGTACGTCGACTACAAGGGGAAGAAGCACGACAACTGGAACCGCCTGGTCGGCTACAACAACGTCACCGGCATCAAGACCGGCACCACCACCTCGGCGCTCGGCAACCTCGTCTTCGCGGCCAAGAAGGACGTGAACGGTGAGACCCACCGGATCATCGGCGCGGTCGTGCGCCAGCCCGCCGGCGGCCCGGACAACACGATCCTGGGCGCGGCTCTCCACGAGGGCGACAAGCTGATCCGGGCCGCGCAGGGCGCGCTGGAGTCGGCGACGATCCTGAAGAAGGGCGACGTCGTCGGGTACGCGGACGACGGTCTCGGCGGCCGTACGCCGGTCGCCGTCACCGAGGACGTCACGGCCGTCGGCTGGGCGGGCCTGTCCGTGAAGCTGACGTTCGCCGCGGACGACCTGCCGCACACGGCGAAGGCCGGTAAGACGGTGGGCACGCTCACCGTCGGTGACGGCAGCACCAGTGCCGTGAAGGTCCCGGTGGCCCTCCAGAAGGACCTGGTGGAGCCGGGCTTCACGGCCAAGCTCACGCGCCTCGGCTGACCCGGGGCACCACCCGCACCACCGCACTCCGCCGGTAACGGCCCGTCCGGGCGCCGCCCGGCGGGGTGCGTGCTAGCGTCCCGAACCGGGACAGGTCACCGCTCGCGCCGGCGCGGCAGCGGAAGCCGAGAACAGAAGACGGGACACGGGGAGTGCCTTCGAGTGGCCACTGCGGAGCCGACACGCGCAGACGACACCGGGCCGGGCGCGGTATCAGGCCCGCGAATACGCCTGCCCGAAGCGCCGGAGGCCGACGCACCGGAAGCCGGCACCCCGGAAGTCCACGCGCCAGAAGTCCGCGCCTCTGACGCCAGCGCGCCCGACTGCAGCGCACCCGGGGGCCGCAAGGCGGAGTTCGAGTGGCCCGCCCCCGTCCTGGCGCTGCGCGAGCGCATGCTGCGGCACCCGGTCCTGTCCGTCACGGGCCTGGCCGCGGCGCTGCACATCCTCTGGTTCTTCACGTTCGCGAACAGCGGCGGCGATCTGGCCGCGCAGGACGCGTGGGCCGAGTTCGTCGGCCGGCACCCGGACTCGGCGTACAACCTCGCCTGGTACGGCGGCATGCATCCGGTGTCGTACAGCGTGGTGTCGCCGTATCTGATGTCGGTGCTCGGCGTGCGGACGACGATGATGATCGCGGGAACGGTCTCCGCGGGGCTGCTGACCCTGCTCCTGCTGCGCAGCCGCTCCGTGCTGAACCCCCTGTGGGCGTCGCTGGCGGGCGTGTTCGGCCTGTTCTGCAACGCGGTGTCCGGGCGGGTGACGTTCGGTCTGGGCATGATGTTCGCGCTCGGCGCGGTCGCCGTCGTGTTCTGCTGGCCCTACCGGTGGCGGTACAAGCGCTGGGCGAAAGCCCTGAGCGCGGCGCCGCTGGCCGCGCTGGCCACCATGGCGTCGCCGGTCGCGGGCCTGTTCGTGGGCCTGGTGGCGGTGGCGCTGTTCCTGCAGAAGCGGCGGCCGGGCGCGTGGGCGCTGGGGCTGGCGCCGACCGCGGTGGTGGCGGTGTCGGCGTGGCTGTTCCCGTTCTCGGGCACGCAGCCGATGGTGATCGGCTCGGTGCTGCTGCCGCTCGCGTTCTCGGTCCTCGCCTGTGTGCTGGTGCCGCAGGACTGGAGGACGGTCCGGCTCACGGCCGCGGTGTACGGCCTGGGGGTCGTGCTGGTGTGGCTGATCAGCTCCCAGATCGGTTCGAACATCACACGGCTGGCGATGCTGTTCGCCGGGGTGGCGCTGGTCGCCGCGCTGCCGTTCACGGTGCCGCGCAGCCGCCGGTGGTACGCGGCCGTCGTGGCGCTCTGCGGGTTCGGCGTGTGGATCGGCTTCAAGACGGTCGACGACATCGTGCACACGGCGCCCGCGGCGTCCTGGTCGCGCGAGCTCGCACCGCTCGTCAACGAGTTGCAGGAGGTCGGCGCCGAGAAGGGCCGGGTCGAGGTCGTCCCCGCCCGCTCCCACCGCGAGGCCTCCGCGCTCGCCCCGTACGTCAATCTGGCCCGCGGCTGGAACCGCCAGGCCGACATGGAGCGCAACCCCCTCTTCTACGACGACACGCTCAACTCGGCGAACTACCACGAGTGGCTGAAGCGCTGGGCGGTGCACTACGTCGTGCTGCCGAAGGGCGAGCCGGACGGTGACGGGGGTCAGCGGGAGCGGGCGCTGGTGCGGCGCGGGCTGCCGTATCTGACCCAGATCTGGGGCAACGACACCTGGCAGCTGTTCAGGGTGACCGCCCCGACCTCGCTGGCCGAGCCGAACACCGTGGTCGACCGGGCCGAGCAGGGCGAGATGGTCCTCCGGGTGAGGAAGGCAGGCCGGGTCCTGGTCCGTATCCCCTACTCGCCCTGGCTGAGCATCGTCGACGCGGAGGGCAGGAGCCTGAAGCCGCCGCAGGAGACGGAGGAGTCCAGGAACCGTCCCGAGGGTGAGCCGAAGACGTATGTGAACGTCAACGGCTGCCTGGCGGAGACGGAGGAGGACGCGCAGGGCGACAAGTGGACGGAGCTGCTGGCCCCGAAGGCCGGGACCTACCGCCTGGCGGCGCCGTACCAGCTCCCCCGGGGCACGCCGTGCCCGGAGGAACTGCGCTGAGCCGGTCCGTCGCACCCCTCTGAACCCCTCGTTCCCGTTCGATTACAGTGCTGAGCTGTCGTACGTACGGACGGTGCCCCGGGGAGGTCTAGGTGGGTGCGACTGCCGGCGCCGTCTGGGGCCGTACAGAGCAGCAGGACTTCCGCAGCCGGGTGCGCGGGACCCTGCTCGGCGTGGCCGTGGGAGACGCGCTGGGCACGCCCGTCGACGGGCTGAGCATCGACGCCGTTCGGGAGGCGCACGGGGCGGAGGGCCTGGTGGACCTGGCCCCCGCCTACGGCAGACGCGGCGCGGTCACGCACCTCACCCAGCTCACCCTGTTCTCCGTCGACGGGCTGATCCGGGCCCAGGTCAGACGGGACACCGGCGCCTGGCATCCGCCGACCGATCTGCACCGGGCGTATCTGCGCTGGGCCGCCACGCAGCGTGACTGGGGGCCCGACGAGCGCCGCAAGGAAGACGGGTGGCTGGCGCGGGAGGAGTGGCTGTACGCGCGGCGCGACCCCAGCCGCGCCCTGCTGCTGGGGCTCGGCGACGAGACCATGGGCACCCCGGAGGCGCCCAAGAACCCCGGGGAGGCCGGGCCCGAGGCCGCCGCCCGGTCGGCGCCCTTCGGACTGCTCGTGGGCTGGGAGCCGCAGCTGGTCATACAGCTCGCCGTGGAGTGCGCCGCGCAGACCCACGGTCACCCCACCGCTTCCCTCGCGGCGGGTGCTTACGCCGTGATCGTGCACGCGCTGGCGCTGGGCGAGAGCCTCGACGCCGCCGTGCAGCGGGCCTTCGGGCTGCTGGCCGCCCGGCCGGGGCACCAGCCGGTGTCGGACGCGCTGCAGCATGCGCTGGGCGCCGTGCGGCAGGGCATGCCGGGCCCGGAGCGCGTGGCCGAGCTGAGCGGGGCGGGTACGGCGGAGGGGCTCGTGGCCGCCGCCGTGTACTGCGCGCTGGTCGCGGCGGACGTCCGGCACGGGCTGTGCCTCGCGGTGAACCACGACGGCCCGTCCGCCACCACCGGCGCGCTGACCGGCGGCCTGCTCGGCGCGATGCACGGGGAGACCGCCCTGCCGCCGGGCTGGCTGGCCGAGCTGGAGGGCCGCGCCACCATCCTGGAGCTCGCCGACGACTTCGCCATGGAGATGACCCAGGGCCCGGCCCTGCACGGCCCGGCCGGCTCCTCCCCGGGCTGGCTGGCCCGCTACCCGAGAGCCTGAACCGGCCCCAGCCAGCGCGGCACGGGCCTGGGGGCGGCAACGCCTGCGGCTC
>NZ_JACHCX010000002.1:260168-340052 GCF_014207295.1 Streptomyces sp. AK010 | reverse complement strand
CTCCCGCAGGGCGCACACCGCCACAAGTGCCGTCGGGGTGACGCGGTCTCCTGCACGCCGGACAGACCGGCAGGGGCTGCCGGGACGCGACCGAGCCCTGCACGGCCAGGCCGGCTCCTCCCCGGGCTGGCTGGCCCGCTACCCGAGGGCCTGAACCGGCCCCAGCCAGCGCGGCACGGGCCTGGGGGCGGCAACGCCTGCGGCTCCCGCAGGGCGCACACCGCCACAAGTGCCGTCGGGGTGACGCGGTCTCCTGCACGCCGGACAGACCGGCAGGGGCTGCCGGGACGCGACCGAGCCGGGCGAAAGCGAGGTCGGGCGGCGGCGGGGGGACATGCTGTGCGGTGACGACGCGCGGCACACCCACGAACCGGAGGCGGGCCCGCACCCCTCTGCCCGGCGCCCGACCCCGACACACCTCCGGGCGAAGCACCCGCCCCCGCTTCCGCCGGGACGCCCCAGAGCCCGCCCCGCACGGCTCGCCCGCTGCCGGAGAGCCCGGCCCCCCCGCTCAAGCTGCCGGCCGGCCACCCGGCTTGTCAGCTACCCCGCCCGCGGCCCACCCACGAACCGGAGGCGGCGGGCTCGCCCCCCCCTCTGCCCGGCGCCCGACCCCGACACACCTCCGGGCGAAGCACCTGCCCCCTTCTCCGCCCGGGCGCCCCGGGGCTCGGCCCCGGCGGCGACGCCCATCGACAGCCCGGCCCGCCGCCGTGGCGCCCGCGGTGCGGGGTACGACATGCCGCCGGGCGGCCACCCCGGTCGAGGGGGTGGCCGCCCGGCGGGGTTCAGTCCTTGCCGAGCCGGACCACGTCGTCCGCCGGGCCGGCCGGTGCAGGGATCGTGGCCGCCGCCGTGTCGTCCCCGTCCGTGTTGATGCGTTCGATGATCGCCAGCCGCTCCCGTGTGTCCTCCGGCCTGATGTAGCCGACCAGGATGTACAGGACCAGCGACACCGCCAGCGGGATCGACACCTGGTACTGGAGCGGGACGCCGCCCTCGACGTTCCAGTTGATCGGGTAGTTCACCAGCCAGAACGCGAGCAGGCCCATCGACCAGCTGACCAGGGCCGCCGTGGGGCCGGAGCGGCGGAACGCGCGCAGCAGGCCAAGCATCATGGGGATCGCCATCGGGCCCATCAGACCGGCCACCCACTTGATGACGACCGTGATGATGTCCTTGAAGGCGGGGGAGTTGACCTGGGTCGCCGCCGCCATGGACAGACCGAGGAAGACGACCGTGGCGATACGGGCCACCCGCAGGCCCTGGCTCTGGTTCCAGGTCCGGGCCCTCGCCCAGATCACCGGCGCGCAGTCCCGGGTGAAGACGGCCGCGATGGCGTTGGCGTCGGAGGAGCACATGGCCATGGTGTGCGAGAAGAAGCCGACGATGACCAGGCCCAACAGGCCGTGTGGCAGCAGCTGTTCGGTCATCAGGGCGTATGAGTCCGAGCCGTCCGGCTTCTGCGACTCGACCAGCAGCGGCGACATCCACATGGGGAAGAACAGGACCAGGGGCCAGACCAGCCAGAGGATCGCCGAGAGGCGGGCGGAGCGCTCGGCCTCCTTGGCGTTCGGCGTGGCCATGTAGCGCTGGGCCTGGTTGAGCATGCCGCCGTTGTACTCGAAGAGCTTGATGAAGAGGAAGGCGAGCAGGAACACCGTGCCGTACGGCCCGACCAGCGGTTTCTCGTGGCCCTGGAGTTCGGGCGAGTCCCAGACGCCGAAGAAGCCGCCGTGGTCGTCGAGGCGTACGAAGACCGCCACGAACATCGCGATGCCGGCCAGCAACTGGATGACGAACTGGCCGAGTTCGGTCAGCGCGTCCGCCCAGAGGCCGCCGATCGTGCAGTAGATCGCCGTGATGCCGCCGGTGATGAGGATGCCCTGGTTGAGGGAGATGCCCGTGAAGACGGACAGCAGCGTGGCGATCGCCGCCCACTTCGCGCCCACGTCCACGATCTTCAGCAGCATCCCGGACCAGGCCAGCGCCTGTTGCGTCTTCAGGTCGTAGCGGTTCTTCAGGTACTCCAGCGGGGAGGCCACATGGAGCCGGGAGCGCAGCCGGTTGATGCGCGGGGCGAACAGCTTCGACCCGATGGCGATACCGAGGGCGATGGGGAAGGACCAGGTGACGAAGGACGTGACGCCGTAGGTGTAGGCGATGCCCGCGTACCCGGTGAACATCACCGCGCTGTAGCCCGACATGTGGTGCGAGATGCCGGACAGCCACCAGGGCATCTTGCCGCCGGCGGTGAAGAAGTCGCTGACGTTGTCGACGCGTTTGTGCGACCAGACGCCGATCGCGACCATCACGGCGAAGTAGCCGATGAGCACGGCCCAGTCGAGACCGTTCATGTGCGCCCTCCCAGGGATCGGCCCGGCGCTCATCGTGGGCGCTGCCGCGTGAACACGACAAGTCACCGTGAGGTCAAGGGGAGGTAAAATTGTTCGGCGTGATGGCCTTGGTTCATCTACATGAACGCATCATCTCGGCTCATCGCATCAGCTCCCCCGCGTTGACCAGCAAGGACTGCCCGGTGATGGCCCGCGCCCGGTCCGACGCCAGGAACACCGCCGCATCGGCCACGTCCGCGTCCGTGGCCAGCTCGGGCAGCGCCATCCGCCCGGTCAGCCGCTCCAGGACAGCCGCCTCCTCCACACCCTCCGACTGCGCCGCGAACTGCACGTACGCCTGCACCGGCGGCCCCCACATCCAGCCGGGCAGCACGGTGTTGACCCGGATCCGGTGTGGCCCGAGCTCCCGCGCGAGCGAGTACATGGCACTCGTCAGCGCGCCCTTCGACGCCGCGTACGCCGCCTGCCGCACCTGTGAGGGGGCGGCCACCGCCGACTGCGTCCCGACGAACACGACGGATCCGCCGGCCTCCTTGAGCGACGGCAGACAGGCCCGGGTCATCCGCAGCGTGCCCAGCAGGTTCACGTCGAGGACGGACCGCCAGGACTCGAAGTCGGCGTCCTCCAGACCACCGAAGTACCCGTCCAGCGCGGCCACATGGACGACGGCGTCGATCCCCCCGAACCGCTCCCGCGCCACCCGGGACAGCGCCTCGCACTGCGCCTCGTCACGGATGTCCGTGGAGCGGTACGCGGTGAGCTCCCCGTCGGGGTCGATCTCGGCGGCCGTCTTCGCCAGGCTCGCCTCGGTGCGGGCCCCGAGCACGACACGCCCGCCGTCCCGCACGACGGCCGCCGCGACCTGCCGCCCGAGTCCGGCCCCGACCCCCGACACGACGACCGTCTTTCCCGCGAGCAGTGACATGGCAGGACCTCCCCGGACCGGACCCTGGCGTTCTATCTGACGGAGCGTCAGAGTATGGGTCAGTCACCGACGAAGGGGAAGGGCATGAGCGAGGACACCCGCAGCGAGCTGTACGCCGAACTGGCCGCCGTCGGCCCCTACGGCACCCACCCCGGCCACGCCCTCATCACCATGGTCGAGCCGCATCCCGGCCACGAGTACGCCTACAACCGCTGGTACGAGGACGACCACTACTACGCCGGTGCGATGGCCATGCCCTGGATGTACGCGGGCCGCCGCTGGGTGGCGACCCGGGACCTGCAACTCCTGCGCTACCCCGAGAAGTCGGCCATCGCCCGGCCGGTCACCGCGGGCTGCTACCTCTCCACGTACTGGATCACCGCCGGCCGCTACGACGACCACATGCGCTGGACGGTCGCCATCAACAAGCGCCTCAACCGGGACGCCCGCGTCTACCACGACCGCACCCACGTCCTCACGGCGTTCCAGAACCACGAGGCGACGGTGTACCGCGACGGCGCGGCCGGCCCCCGGGACGTCCACGCCCTCGACCACCCCTACGCGGGCCTGGTCCTCCAAGTCGTCGAGGCGGACACCCCCGAGCAGCGCGCCCCGCTCCTTCAGTGGCTGCGCACCCGCCACCTCCCCGAACGCCTGGCGGGCTCCCCGGCCGCGCTGGTGACGCTCTTCAGCCCGACCCCCCTCCCCGGCGACCGCATGACGTACGTGAAGCAGGTCGAGGGCGTCGACACCCGGCTGACGCTGCTGTGGTTCCTCCGGACGGACCCGAGGGAGTGCTGGGACACCTGCTTCACGGGCCTCGACGCGGCGGTGGCGGAGTCGGGTCTGGGCAGGGTGGAACTGGTGGCGCCGTTCATCCCGACGGTGCCGGGCACGGACACGTACGTGGATCTGCTGCGCTGAGGCCGCCGCACGGCACGGGGCTACCCTCGGCTCTCATGAAGCGCGCCTGGATGCTGCCGATCCTGCTGGTGCTCGCCGGCTCGGCCGGTGCCGCGGGGCTCGTCCTCACGGGGAGCACCGCCTCCGCCGTAGTCACGCTTCTCTTCTTCCTCCTGCTCGCGGGCACGCACTCGCCGCTGGTCTTCCCCCGGTCCGTCGGGGCGCCGGAGGCGGAGCGGCGCAGCGCGGCCGACGGACGGCCGGTCGTCTACGGGCGGCCGGGCTGCCAGTACTGCCTGCGGCTGCGCGTCCGCCTGGGCCGGGACGCCCGCCGGGTGCACTGGGTCGACATCTGGCGGGACCCGGCCGGGGCCGCGGTGGTGCGGGCGGCCAACCAGGGAAACGAGACCGTGCCGACCGTCGTCGTGGCGGGCCGGGCGCACACCAACCCCGACCCGGCGTGGGTGCGCGAGCGGCTCACCGGGTGAAGAGTGCCGCCGCGTTGTCGTGGCACACGGCCCTGAGCCACTCCTCGCCGAGGCCGAGGCGTTCCAGGGCCTGGAGCTGGTGCAGGTACGGGTAGGGGATGTTGGGGAAGTCGGAGCCGAACAGGATGCGGTCGCCGAGCGCGGCGAACCGGGGCAGGGCCTCGCGCGGGTACGGCATGAAGTCCTCGGTGAAGTCCGTGAACGCCATCGTCGTGTCCAGCCGCACCTCGTCGTACCGCTCGGCGAGGTCGAGGAACTCCTCCCACTCGGGCATGCCCATGTGCGCGACGATCAGCCGCAGCCCCGGGTGCCGCGCCAGCAACCGCGCGACGGGCTCGGGGCCCGTGTGCTTGCCGGGCGCGGGCCCGGAGCCGCAGTGCATCACCACGGCTATCCCGGCCTCGGCCAGCACTCCCCACGCCGGATCGAGCCGTTCGTCCGCCGGGTCGTACGCGCCCACCTGCACATGCGCCTTGAACACCCGCGCCCCCGCCGCCACGGCCTCGCGGACGTACGTCTCCACGTCCGGCTCGGGGTAGAGGGTGGCGGTGTGCAGGCAGTCGGGGGTGCGGCGGGCGAAGTCGGCGGCCCAGCCGTTCAGCCACGTGGCCATGCCGGGTTTGTGCGGGTAGAGCATCGAGGTGAAGGCCCGCACACCGAAGTCCCGCAGCAGCGCCGCCCGCTCCTCCTCGGCCTTCCGGTAGGTGATCGGCCACTCCAGCCCGCCGACCAGCGGCCCGTTGGTGTCGAAGTAGTCCCACACCTTGTGCAGCACCCGCTCCGGCATGAAGTGGGTATGGACGTCGATCAGCCCGGGAAGCCCCAGACGCCCCCAGAACCGGCGGACCTCACCGGCCTCCTCGGACACCTTGCGCTGCTCACTCATGCCGCTCCACGGGATCACCCTAGACCGACAGGCCCGGACAAGTCCTTCCGGCCCGGCACCAGTTCCGCCCATACCGTCTTGCCGTGGGCCGCGGACTCCACCACCCCCCAGCGGTGCGCGTACGCGGTGACGATCAGCAGTCCGCGCCCGCCCTCCGCGTCCTGCGCGACCGGCCCCGGGAGCCGTGGGATCCGGTCGCCCCGGGCGTCGGTGACCTCGATACGGAGCGTGCGGTCGGCGTGAAGACTCAGGGCCAGCCGGAAGTCCCTGCCCTGAACGCGCCCGTGCAGCACCGCGTTCGACGCCAGCTCGGCCACCACCTGAGCGGCGGCGTCGCAGGACTCGCCCCATTCGTCGAGCTGACGTTCGGTGAGCAGGCGCGCCAGTCGAGCACCTCTTCGAGTGGCGGAGAGCTGGAGCGTGAAGTGACGTACGGGGGTGCCGATTTCAGCGAGAGATTTCTGGCTCATGTCACCCAGCGTGGTCGCCCGTCCCTACCCTGAACAGCGACGACCACGGTACGGAGCGTGACTGTACGGGCGCGCGTCGGGGTCGTACGGCTCGTACGTCAGGAGGGGAAGGCGTGGAGGACGAGGAAGCTGCGGCCGTGCTCAGGACGGTCGGACGGCAGATCAAGATGTGGCGCGAGGCGGCCGGGCTGAAGCAGGCGGAGCTGGGGGCGGCCATCGGGTACGGCGAGGAGATGGTGTCGTCCGTGGAGCGGGCGCGGCGCGTTCCCAAGCCGGATTTTCTGGACAAGGCCGATGAGGTGCTCAGCGCGGGCGGCAAGCTCTCCGCGATGAAGGAGGACGTCCAAGGCTCGGTACCCGAAGAAGGTGAGGGACCTGGCAAGACTGGAGGAGGAGGCCGTCGAGCTCGGGGCCTACGACAACCACCAGATCAACGGACTGCTCCAGACACCGGAGTACGCCCAGGCCTTGTACGCGATGAGGCGTCCGGCTTTCACCGAGGAAGAGATCGAGCGCCATGTCACCGCGCGCATGGCACGGAAGGCCGTGTTCGATCGCGTGCCACGGGCGCTCATCACCTTTGTTCAGGAAGAGACGACGCTGCGGAGGCCGATCGGAGGCAGAATGGTGCTACGCCAACAGCTCGAACGCCTGTTGGAGGTAGGCAAGTTGCGGCACGTGTCGATCCAGGTCATGCCGACGAATTGAGAGGATCACGCGGGCATGGCGGGACCGTTCGGCGTGCTGAAACTCCAGGAGGGCAGGACGCTGGGGCACTTCGAGGCCCACCTGCACAACCGCGTGATCAGCGACCCTCGCGACGCCCAGATCCTGGACATGCGCTATGGAATGATCCGGGCGCAGGCCCTCTCGCCACGGGAGTCCCTGGCCTTCATTGAGAAAGTTCTGGGAGAAGAGACGTGACCACTGAGCTCGGCTGGTTCAAGAGCAGCTACAGCAGCAATGACGGTCCTGCTTGCGTCGAGGTAGCCATATCGAACCCCACCGTCCACATCCGCGACTCCAAGACCAAGGACGGTGCCCGACTGGCGTTTCCCGCTGAAGTCTGGGCTGATTTCCTGGAGTTCACGGCAGGGCGCTGACCCGGCGGGGTACACCGGACGGCCGTGCGCGGGGAGAATGATCGCCATGGCCACCTCCTCCACATCACGCGGCGCGCTGTCGCTCGCCGCCACCCTGCTCACCGCGACCATCGCCCTCTACATGGCGCTCGTCGCGTTCGGGAACATCACCGACTTCGGGACCAACCAGCAGTTCGTCCGGCACGTGCTGGCCATGGACACCACGTTCAAGGACGAGGACCTGATGTGGCGGGCCGTCACGAGCCAGGGGCTCCAGGACGCCGCCTACGTCGGGATCATCGTCTGGGAGACGGTCGCCGCGCTGGTCCTCATATACGGGAGCTGGCTGTGGGCCAGACGCGATGACCTGCGCGCCCGGCGGATGTCCACGTACGGGCTGCTGATGGTGATGCTGCTGTTCGGGGCCGGGTTCATCGCGATCGGCGGTGAGTGGTTCTCGATGTGGCAGTCGAAGAGCTGGAACGGGCTGGACGCCGCGACCCGGATCTTCCTGTTCAGCGGCGTCGTGCTGCTCGTCAACCAGCTGTCGGCGCCGCGGACGGAGACCTCCGCTACCTGACCACGGCTACGGTCGTGCCGACCGTGCCGAACGCCCACAGTGCCGTGCCGTCCGCCTTCCGCATCCGGACTCCGCCCGTCTTGGTGCCGGAGGCGGCTGGCGGCGGCGAGGCCCCGTCGACGGCGTTGGAGAAGGCGACCGAGATCCCGGACTTCGCGGCGAAATACATGATGTGCTCGATCTGGACGCCGTCCGAGCCGGTCGTGGCCGCGTTGCGCGACGACACCGTGTAAGTGCCCGGGTCGGGGCTGACCGAGCCCGGCCATACGGTGAACGTGCGGCGGGTCGCCTCGCTCGCGTCCACCAGCCAGACGCGCTTCTCACCGAGGGAGTAGACGACGCGCCGGCCGGTGCCGGAGCCGTCGGGCACCCTCGCCGGGGCCGACGGCGTGGGGGTGGGCTGCGCCGAGGCCGTGCTGCTCGGCTTGGCCGAGGTGGCGGCGGGATGCGAGCCCCGGTCCGCCTGCACGCCCAGGACCGTCACCGCGGCTATCGCTCCGACGGTCAGCCCGGTCACCCAGGCCCACGAAGGAAGTCGGGCAGGCACCGGCACGCATCTCCTCAGTCACGGGACCCCGCACCGCAACGGGGTTCCGATCATCGTACTGCGCACCCCATGCCCTTCAGTGCCCTCAGGGGCCGTCGGCCGCCTTGCGGACCGGGACCGGGCCCGTGCCTGCGCCGCGGGCGGTGTAGCGCGGCGTGCGCACCGGGGCCGGGTAGGAGAGGTGCACCAGGCGGGTCTGCTCCTGGCGCATGTGCATGAGCGACTCGAGGATGTAGCCCACGAGCAGCACGAGCGCCGCGATGGTCATGATCGCGGCGGCGAGGATCGCCGTGGGCACCCGGGGGACGGTGCCCGTCTCGACGAAGTCGACGATGACGGGGATGCCGAGGATGACCGAGACCAGGGCGAGCACGCCCGCGAGCACGGTGTGGACCAGCGAGGGGCGCTCGCGCCGTGCCAGGTCGAGGATGACCCGCAGGATGCGCCAGCCGTCCCGGTAGGTGCGCAGCTTGCTCTCGCCGCCGGCGGCCCGGACCCGGTAGTCCGTGAGGATCTCCGCGGTGGGCAGCCGCAGGTGCAGCGCGTGGATCGTCATCTCGGTCTCGGTCTCGAACTCGCGGGCCAGTGCCGGGAAGGACTTCACGAAGCGCCGCGAGAAGACCCGGTAGCCGCTGAGCATGTCCGTCACGTCGTTGCCGAACAGGGACCGGACGGCCCCGGTGAGCAGCTTGTTGCCGACCGCGTGCCCGGCCCGGTAGGCCCCGTCGTCGGTCACCCGGCGGGCTCCGACGACCTGGTCGTACGGCCCTTCGAAGAGCAGGTCCACCAGGTCGCGGGCGCGGGAGGCGTCGTAGGTGTCGTCGCCGTCGATGATGAGCAGCGCGTCGGCGTCGACGTCGGCGAAGGCACGGCGGATGACGTTGCCCTTGCCCTTGCGGGTCTCCTCCCGGACGATCGCGCCCGCGGCCCGGGCGACCTCCACGGTCCGGTCGGTGGAGGCGTTGTCGTACACGTAGACGACGGCCTCGGGCAGGGCCGCGCGCAGGTCGCGGACCACCTTGCCGACGGCCGCCTCCTCGTTGTGGCAGGGCACGACACACGCGATCGTCGGTTCCACGACCACTCCTCACTCGACCGGTTCCGCACACGGTTCCGCACACAGTCGGCACCTCATACATCAGCACCTCATACACTCGGACATAGTGCGATATGAGCGCGCCTGACCGGATGGTGCGACCCGGGTCGTTAGGCTCGCCGTGTGCCGGTCCTCGACTCTGTGACGCTGCGTGCGCGTGACGCCATCAAGGGCATCTGGCGCGAGGCCGCCAAGTTCGGCGTCGTCGGGGCGCTGGCCTTCGTCGTCGACAACGGCGGCTACAACCTGCTCGTCTTCGGTCTGCCCGGCGGCGTCGAGGGCGGGGTGATGCGGACCGCCCCCGTGCAGGCGTCCGTCATCGCGACGACCGCGGCCGCGCTCTTCAGCTGGGTCGGCAACCGCTACTGGACCTACCGTGGCCGGCACCGCGAGAAGGTGACGCGCGAACTGCTGCTGTTCCTCGTCGCGAACGGGGTCGGGCTCGCCATCACCGCGGGCACGGTCTACGCCTCGCGGCATCTGCTCGGGCTGGACTCGCCGCTCAGCGACAACACCGCCCGCATCCTCGGCTGGGTGCTCGCGACGCTGTTCCGCTTCTACGCCTACCGGCGCTACGTCTTCGTCGCTTCCTGAGCCGCTAACATCCGACATATGGGACAAAAGCCAACGGTGGCGCGTGCGCAGCGCTGGGTCTGGGTTCTGGCCGCCGTCGCCGCGCTCTGCTGCCTGGCCACGGTCCTCGTCTTCGCCCCGGGATTCATGAGCCCCGACAGTCTCGACCAGCTCCGGCAGGCCCAGGGCAAGGCTCCCCTGACCGACTGGCATCCGCCGGTGCTGAGCCTGGTGTGGCGGGCGCTCATCTCCCTGACCGGGTCGATCACCGCGATGCTCGTCCTCCAGTCCGCCGTCCTCTGGGGCGCGCTGTGGGTGCTGGCCCGGTGTGTGTGGGAGCTGACCCGGAGCCGCGGCGGGTCACTCGCCGTGCTCGGCGTGGGGCTCGCGCCCTTCGTGCTGAACTTCGCCGGGGTGGTGTGGAAGGACGTGCACGCCGCGTTCGCGCTGCTCGCCGCCTGCGCGGTCGCCTTCACCGGGCTGCGGCTGCGCGACAGGGACCCGCGTCCGGCCGTGCGGTGGGCGCTGCTGGGGCTCGGGGCCCTGTTCCTGGCCTACGCCATGCTGGTGCGCAAGAACGCCTTCGTCGCCGCGATCCCGGTGTTCGTCATGCTCGTCCTCGCCCTGTGGCGCGCCCCGGGACGCCGTACGTGGCTGGTGTGCACGGCCGCGCTCGTCGCGGCCCTGGTGGTGCCCGCCGCCGCGATCTCCCTGTTCGCGCAGCCCCTCCAGACGAAACAGGGCGCGCAGATCATGCTCGACGACCTCGTCCACGTCCTGACGGTGGACGAACTGCGCTCCGCGGACGTGCCGCCCGGACTGCGGGACCGGCTGGTGGCCTCGGCGCGGGAGTGCGACCGGGTCGGGGCCCTGTCGGACGCCTACTGGGCCTGCTACCGGCGCCCGGCGGACGGGCTGCGCGGGGACTCCGGCGAGATCACCTCGCTGTGGCTGCGTGAGATGAGCGGGCACGTGCCGGGCTATCTCCAGTACCGGCTGCGGCTCTTCGCGACGCTGCTGTTCGAGACCGACTACGTGTACAAGGCGGGCATCACCCGCAACGACCTCGGCATCAAGGTGGCGCACCCCCAGCTGGCGGCCATGCTCGGCACGTACGTCGAGGGCATGGCCGCGGACCTGCGGTGGCTGTTCCGCGGCTGGTTCTGGCTCACGGTCGCGCTGGTGCTGGCCGTCCGCCCCGGCCGGGGCCTGTTCGCCATGCCCGTGCGGGCGCTGGGTATCAGCTCGGCCGCCTACATCCTCGGCTATCTGCCGATCATGCCCGCGACGGACTTCCGCTACGTGTACTGGCCCGCGCTCGCCTGCGCCCTCGGCCTGCTGCTGCTCTGGCTGGGCCACGGCAGGACCGCACCGCCCCCCGCCGCTCCCGGCGCCACGGCCGGCCACGCCCTGCCAGCGCATCAGCCGGCGGACGCCGGAAGCCAGTAGGGCGCCGGAAGCCGCCCCCCGGGGGGACGGTTCAGTCGAGCACCGGCAGCAGCTCGGGCAGGTGCCCGTCCGAGGCCGCCGCCGCGCGCTGCCGCTCCCGCGGGACGTCCCCGTAGAGGGTGGTGCGGGGCCTGGCCGGACGCCCGGCCGCGTCCGCCACCGCGATGAGGTCCTTCACCGACTTGTACGACCCGTACGACGAGCCCGCCATGCGGGAGATGGTCTCCTCCATGAGCGTCCCGCCCAGGTCGTTCGCACCCGAGCGGAGCATCTCGGCGGCGCCCTCCGTGCCCAGCTTCACCCAGCTGGTCTGGATGTTGGGGATGTGCGGGTGCAGCAGCAGCCGGGCCATGGCCGTGACCGCGCGGTTGTCCCGCATGGTCGGGCCCGGGCGGGCGATCCCCGCGAGGTAGACCGGCGCGTTGGTGTGCACGAACGGCAGCGTCACGAACTCGGTGAAACCGCCCGTGCGCTGCTGGATGCCGACGAGGGTGCGCAGGTGCCCGAGCCAGTGCCGGGGCTGGTCGACATGGCCGTACATCATCGTCGAGGACGAGCGGATACCCAGCTCGTGGGCGGTGCTGACGACCTCGATCCAGTCGGCCGCGGGCAGCTTGCCCTTGGTGAGGATCCAGCGGACCTCGTCGTCGAGGATCTCGGCGGCCGTGCCCGGGATGGTGTCCAGACCCGCCTCCTTGGCGGCGGTCAGCCACTCGCGGATCGACATGCCGGTGCGGGTCGCGCCGTTGACGACCTCCATCGGCGAGAAGGCGTGCACGTGCATGCCGGGCACGCGTTCCTTCACGGCCCGCGCGATGTCGAAGTACGCCGTGCCCGGCAGGTCCGGGTGGATGCCGCCCTGCATGCAGACCTCCACCGCGCCCACGTCCCAGGCCTGCTGGGCGCGGTCGGCGACCTGGTCCAGGGAGAGGGTGTAGGCGTCGGCGTCGGTGCGGCGCTGGGCGAAGGCGCAGAAGCGGCAGCCGGTGTAGCAGACGTTGGTGAAGTTGATGTTGCGGGTGACGATGTAGGTGACGTCGTCGCCCACGGCCGACTTGCGCACGTCGTCGGCGATCCGGGCGAGGGCGTCCAGCGCCGGGCCGTCCGCGTGCAGCAGGGCCAGCGCCTCGTCGTCGGTGAGCCGCGTGGGGTCGTCGGCCGCGGTGCGCAGGGCCTCGCGTACGTCGGTGTCGATGCGCTCGGGGGCCATGCCCGGGGCGGCGGCCTCGCGCAGGGCGCCCCAGTCGCCGTACACCTCGTCGAAGTCGTCCCGGCGGTCGGAGGTGCGGCCCTCGGTGTCGATGGAGCTGTGCAGGTCGGTGCGGCCGGACGCGACGAAGACCTCCTCCGGCTCCTGCCACGGCAGGCCCTGCGGCAGGGCGTCGGGGCGAGCCAGCCCGGTCTCCGGGTCGGCCAGCGCGGCCACGTGCGGGCGCAGCCGCGGGTCCAGCCAGGGCTCGCCGCGCCGCACGAACTCCGGGTACACGCAGAGGCGTTCGCGCAGCTCGAACCCGGCGGCGCGGGACTTCTCGGCGAGCTGCTCGATCTGCGGCCAGGGGCGCTCGGGGTTGACGTGGTCGATGGTGAGCGGGGAGACCCCGCCCCAGTCGTCGATGCCCGCCTTGATCAGCCGCTCGTACTCGTCGTCGACGAGGTTGGGCGGGGCCTGGATGTTGCCGCTCGGGCCCATGAGGAGCCGGGCGACGGCCACCGTGGCGACCAGTTCGTCCAGTTCCGCGTCGGGCATGCCGCGCATCGCGGTGTCCGGCTTGGCGCGGAAGTTCTGGATGATCAGCTCCTGGACGCCGTGGTAGGCGCGGGAGACCTTCCGCAGCGCGAACAGCGACTCGGCGCGCTCCTCGTAGGTCTCGCCGATGCCTATGAGGACGCCCGAGGTGAAGGGCACGGAGGACCGCCCGGCGTCCTCCAGCACGCGCAGCCGCACCGCGGGCTCCTTGTCGGGGGAGCCGTAGTGCGGGCCGCCCGGCTCCGACCAGAGGCGGGTCGCGGTGGTCTCCAGCATCATGCCCATGCTGGGCGCGACCGGCTTCAGCCGCTGGAAGTCCGTCCAGCTCATGACGCCCGGGTTCAGGTGCGGAAGCAGGCCCGTCTCCTCCAGAATCCGGATGGAGATGGCCCGGACGTAGGCGAGGGTGTCGTCGTAGCCGTGCGCGTCGAGCCACTCGCGCGCCTCGGGCCAGCGGTCCTCGGGCTTGTCGCCGAGGGTGATGAGGGCTTCCTTGCAGCCGAGGGCGGCGCCCTTGCGGGCGATGTCCAGCACCTCGTCCGGCGACATGAACATCCCGTGGCCCTCCCGGCGCAGCTTGCCCGGGACGGTGACGAAGGTGCAGTAGTGGCACTTGTCCCGGCACAGCCGGGTCAGCGGGATGAAGACGGACTTGGAGTACGTGATGACGCCGGGCCGCCCCGCCGCCGCCAGGCCCGCGTCCCGCACCCGGGCGGCCGAGGCCGACAGGTCCTCCAGCCGCTCGCCCCGGGCCTGGAGCAGCACCGCCGCCTCGGCGACGTCGAGCGAGACACCGTCCCTGGCCCGTTTCAGGGCGCGACGCATGGAGTTGTCGGTGGGGCCGGTTCCGGGGGTCGCGGAGGTCGTCATCCTTCGAGCATACGAGTGCGCTGATCAGCCGAGACAGCGGCGCCGGGGTCGGGGGCGCGTTTCGGGGCCGGGGGTTCGGGTTCGTCGGCGGGTGCGGGCGCCGGGTGGTTCCTCGCGCAGTTCCGCGCCCCTGAAGGTCCGCCGGCCATCCTTCAGGGGCGCGGGCAACTGCGCGACCGGCCACGACGAACCCGCGGTCGGCCACACACCCGGCGTCGGCGGACGAGACCCCGACTACCCCACGAACACCCCGTACCGGTCCAGCGTCTTCAGCACCTCCGCCTCCCCCGCCGGAGGCAGCTGCGCCACGACCTCCTCGATACCGAGGTCGGCGTAGTGGGCGAGCTTGCCCGGGGTGGGGTGGACGGCGTAGGGGACGATCCGGAGGGCCTGGGGGTCGCGGCCGGCGTCGGCCCAGACGGTGCGCAGGACGGGCAGCGCCTCGCCCAGACCACGGCCGCCGATCGGCAGCCAGCCGTCGGCGTACTCGCTGATGTGCGTGAACAGCGTGGGCCCGGCCGCCCCGCCGACGAGCGTGCGCGGGCCGACGACCGGGCCGCGCGGCTTCTGCACGGGCTTCGGATACGCGTGGCTGGCCCGGACGCCGCCGAACTCCCCTTCGTAGGAGACCGGTTGCTCCGACCACAGGGCCCGCATCAGCGCCATCCGGTCCCGGACCAGCTCGCGCCGGGCACTCCACCGCACGCCGTGGTCGGCGGCCTCCTCGACGTTCCAGCCGAAGCCGAGCCCGAGCGTGAACCGGCCGCCGGAGAGGTGGTCGAGGGTGGCGATCTGCTTGGCCAGGGCGATCGGGTCGTGCTGGGCTACGAGCGTGATGCCCGTGCCGAGCCCGAGCCGCTCGGTGACGGCGGCGGCCTGGCCGAGGGCCACGAACGGGTCGAGGGTACGCCCGTACTCGGGCGGCAGCTCACCGCCGCCCGGGTACGGGGTGGTCCGCTCGACGGGGATGTGGGTGTGCTCGGGCAGGTACAGCCCCGCGAAACCGCGGTCCTCCAGCTCCCGGGCCAGCCGGGTCGGGGTGATCGTCTCGTCGGTGAGGAAGATCGTCACGGCGATGCGCATGACGTATCTCTACCGGAGGGCGGCTCGACTGTCGATACCGACCAGTCGGATTTCCAGATGAGCCCAGCGACGGGTGCCCGCACATCCTCCCGGCAGCGCACGGCTGTTTCCCCGTTCACCGCCGTCCGATTCCCGTCCCTTGCACACCGGTTCACGGCTGACTACAAGGGTGCACACGCACCACCCCGCACCACCCGTGCCACGTCACCGACGACACCTGGGGAGCAGCAGCATGTGCGAGGACAGCCACGGCGGGCTCGGTCGGCGCGCTCTGTTCGTGACGGGAGCGGCGGCCGCGCTTACCTTGGGAAGCGTGAGCTTCGCTTCAGCGGCGGACGGGGACCGGGAGAGCAGAACCGTGCGCGGCACGCTGCCGCCCGGCTCCCCCGACTTCGTGTACGTGCCCGTCGAGGTCCCGGCCGGTGTCCGGGAGCTCAAGGTCGCCTACACCTACGACCGGCCGTCCGTCCCGGCCGGCACCATGGGCAACGCCCTCGACATCGGCGTCTTCGACGACCGCGGCACCGAAATCGGCGGCCGGGGCTTCCGGGGCTGGTCGGGCGGGGCGCGCACCGAGTTCTTCATCCGCGCGGACGACGCGACGCCCGGCTACCTCCCGGGCCCGGTGCGCGAGGGCACCTGGCACATCGCGCTCGGCCCGTACACCGTCGCCCCGCAGGGCCTGTCGTACGAGATCACCATCACGCTGACGCACGGGGAGCCGGGCGAGGCCGCCGAGCCGGTGTATCCGCCGGAGCGGGCGAAGGGCCGGGGCCGGGCCTGGTACCGGGGCGACTGCCATCTGCACTCCTGGCACTCCGACGGCCGCCGCACCCCCGCCGAGATCGGGGAGCTGGCCCGGGCAGCCGGCCTGGACTTCATCAACTCCTCCGAGCACAACACGCACTCCGCGCACGCCCACTGGGCCGACGTCGCCGGGGACGACCTGCTCGTCATGCTGGGCGAGGAGATCACCACCCGCAACGGGCACGTTGTCGCGCTCGGCACCGACCCGGGCACCTTCGTCGACTGGCGCTACCGGGCCCGCGACAACCGCTTCGGCCGGTTCGCCCGGCAGATCCGCCGCGCCGGCGGCCTGGTCGTCCCGGCCCACCCGCACGCCACCTGCGTCGGCTGCAACTGGAAGTTCGGCTTCGACGAGGCGGACGCGGTCGAGGTGTGGAACGGCCCCTACACGCCCGACGACGAGGTGGCGCTGGCCGACTGGGACAGCATGCTCGTGGCGTCCGTACGGGACGGGCGCGGCTGGCTCCCGGCGATGGGCAGCAGCGACGCCCACCGCTCCCCGGACGCGGTGGGCAGCCCCCAGACGGTCGTCCTGGCCGACGACCTGACCCGGGAGGCCATCCAGGAGGGCATCCGGGCGGGACGGTCCTACGTCGCCGAGTCCGCGCGGGTCGCGCTGTCGCTGCGGGTGTCCGGCGGGCGCGGTGAACACGCCGGGGTCGGCGAGCGGTTGAGGGTGGACCGCGACACCCCGGTCACCGTCCGCCTGGAGGTCAGCGGCGCCCCGCGCTGCACGGTCCGCCTCGTCACCGACCAGGGCGTCCTGCACACCAGCGACCCGCTGCCGGTCTCCGGCTCGGGCGTGGTCGAGTGGCGCACGACGCCGTCCTACGCGGCGTACGTACGGGCCGAACTGCGCCACGAGGCGGCGGCGGGACCGCTCCCCGGCCCGCTGGCGGCGTTCACCAACCCGGTCTTTCTCGGACGGTGAGATCGACTGCCGGACCCCCTTGGTTCCAGGTCACGATCCGCATGCACAGCACCCGCTCCGGGCCCGCCGCGTCAGGGGATCATTGGAGCAGGACCGCTTGCAGAAACCGTGAGAGCTCCGTGCCGAAGGAGACCCGCAGACGATGGCCCGCCGCACCGACCTGAGGTTCCGCGCCACCACGGCCTTCCAGCGCCGCCTCAACCCGATCCTGCGCCGCCTCCCCCTCCAGACGGTCCTGGAGACCACGGGCCGTGTCTCGGGCCTGCCCCGTCGGACACCGGTGGGCGGACGCCGCGTCGGCGGCTCCTTCTGGCTGGTGTCGGAGTTCGGCGAACGGTCCCAGTACGTCCGCAACATCAGGGCGGACCCGAGGGTGCGGGTACGGATCCGCGGGCGGTGGCACGGGGGCACCGCGCATCTGCTGCCCGAGGACGACCCGGTGGCCCGGCTGCGGAGGCTGCCCCGGGTGAACAGCCTGGGCGTACGGGCCCTCGGGACGAACCTGCTGACGGTTCGGGTGGATCTGGACGCCTGAGCGGCGTCACCCCGGCCAGACGATGGCCTGCACCTCGCTGTAGGCGTGCAGCGCGTAGCTGCCGACGTCCCGGCCGACGCCGCTGCGCTTGAAGCCGCCGAAGGGCGCCTCCATGTTCCGCCCGACCGTGTTGACCCCGACGCCTCCGGCCCGCAGCCGGCGCGCCACCCGGAAGGCCCGGGCCACGTCGCCCGACCAGACGTAGTCGATGAGCCCGTAGTCGGTGTCGTTGGCGAGCGCGACGCCCTCGTCCTCGTCGTCGAAGGGGACGACGGCCACCACCGGCCCGAAGATCTCCTCGCGGACCACGCGCATGTCGTTGGTGCAGTCGGCGAGCAGGGTCGGGGCGACGTAGAAGCCCGAGGGAAGGTCCGGGCGTTCGCCGCCCGTCACCACCACCGCGCCCTCCTTCCGGCCCAGTTCGACGTACGACTCCACCCGGTCCCGGTGGCTCGCCGAGATCACCGGCCCGACCACGGTGTCCGGCTCGCGAGGGTCACCGACCTTCAACCAGCGAGCGTAGGAAGCCAGTTGCTCGACCAGCCGGTCGTAGACCCCCCGCTGCGCCAGCACCCACGTCGGTGCCGTGCAGATCTGCCCGCTGTAGAAGGAGAAGGTGGTGCCGATCCCGGCGACGGCCGAGCCCAGGTCGGCGTCGTCGAAGACGAGCGCCGCGCCCTTCCCGCCCAGCTCCATCAACTGCCGTTTCATGCCCCGCCCGCACACCTCGGCGATGCGCTGCCCGACCGCCGTGGAGCCGGTGAAGCTCACCATGTCGACGTCCGGCGACTCCACGGCCGCCTCGCCGACCTCCGTACGGGAGCCGCTGACGACGTTCACCACGCCCGGTGGCACGCCCGCCGCCTCCAGGGCCTGAGCCATCCGGTACACCGACAGCGGGTCCTGCGGGGCGGGTTTCACCACGACCGTGTTGCCCATCGCCAGAGCGGGGGCGATCTTGCCGGCCGGGTTGGCCCAGGGGTTGTTGTACGAGGTGATGCAGGTGACGACCCCGACGGGCTGCCGGACGGCCAGGGCGCCCATCACACCGGCCCTCCCCATCGGCCCGGCCTCGTTGATCTGGGGCGGGATCGCCCACTCGGCGGGCTCCACGCGCGCGTAGCGCCGGAAGCGGGCGGCGGCGACCCCGACCTGCATGGCGCGTGCGGTGCCGAGCGTCGCGCCGGTCTCGGCCCGGGCCAGTTCGGCGTACTCCGTCAGCCGGCCGGCGATGATCCCCGCCGCCCGGCCGAGCACCGCGGCCCGCTCCTGCGGTGAGGTGCGCGACCACGGCCCGAAGGCCTCGCGGGCCGCGGCACAGGCCGCGAGCACCTGATCCCGCGAGGCCTCCGGCGCCCACCCGACGGTCTGTTCGCCCGCCGGGTCGATCACCTCGTGGTGCCCGCCGTCCGGCTCCACCCAGGAGCCGCCGACGAACAGCGCCTGGCGTGCCGTCACCGCGTGCTCACCGTCTCCGTGTCCCGCCCGGAGCGCAGCACCCGGCCCGGTACGGCGCCGGTCACCACGTCGTCCCGGATCGCCTCGACCCCGTTGACCCAGACGGCCCGTACGCCGAGCGCCCGGGAATCCAGCCGGGGGCTGTCGCCCGGCAGGTCGTGCACCAGGGTGGCCGGGCCCGCGTCGATGCGCTCCGGGTCGAGCAGGACCAGGTCGGCGTGCCAGCCCTCCCGGACCTGCCCGCGCTCCCGCAGCCCGAAGAGCCGGGCCGGGTCGTCGGTCAGCATCTTCACGGCCTGCTCCAGACCGGCCAGCTTCCGCCCCCGCAGGCAGTCCCCGAGGAACCGGGTGGTGTACGGCGCCCCGCACATCCGGTCCAGATGGGCGCCCGCGTCGGACCCGCCCAGCAGCACGTCCTCGTGGCGCCAGGTCTGAGCCCGCAGCTCCCAGGACGCCGGGTCGTTGTCGGTCGGCATCGGCCACAGCACCGTGCGCAGTCCGTCGTTGGCGCAGATCTCCACCAGACAGGCGAAGGGCTCCTGACCGCGCTCCTCGGCGATGTCGTTCACCACGCGCCCGGTGAGCCCGGCGTTCGCCTCGCTGTAGGTGTCGCCGATGACGTACCGCCCGAAGTTCGCGAGCCGCCGGAAGACCCCCGCCTCCTTGGACCGGGCCCGCCGCAGCAGTTCGGCCCGCACCCGCGGATCCCGCAGCTTCTCGATCCGCTCGGGCAGGGGCAGCCCGAGCACCGGACCCCACCCGGGGATGAGGTTCAGCGCGCAGAAGGTCCCCAGCGACATGTTCATCGGCGTGAGGATCGGCATGGTCAGCGCCACGACCCGGCCGCCCGCCTTCCTCGCCTGCTCGCTCGCGAGCAGCTGCCGGGGCACGCGCTCGGGAACGGCCGCGTCGATGGTCAGCACGTTCCAGTTCAGCGGCCGCCCCGCCACCGCGCTCATCTCCACGAACAGATCGATCTCCGCGTCGCTGAACTGATCCAGACAGCCCGCGACGATCGCCTCGATCTGTGTGCCCTCGCACTCCCCGACCGCGCGTGACAGCGCCAGCAGTTCGGCCGGCTGGGCGTGCCGCGAGGCGACGGGCTGTCCGTCGCCGTCGGAGTGACTGGACGACTGGGTGGTGGACAGCCCCCACGCCCCGGCGTCCATGGCCTCCCGCAGCAGCCGCACCATCGCGGCGAGCTGCTCCTGGGTCGGCTGCCCGCCCACCGCCTGAGGCCCCATCACGTACCGCCGCAGCGCACAGTGCCCCACCATGAACCCGGCGTTGACGGCGATCCGGCCTTCCAGGGCGTCCAGGTACTCCCCGAAGGAGTGCCAGTTCCAGGGCGCCCCCTCCTCCAGCGCCACCAGCGCCATGCCCTCGACCCGGGACATCATCCGCCGCGTGTAGTCGGCGTCCCCGGGCCGGTCGGGGTGCAGCGGCGCCAGCGTGAACCCGCAGTTCCCTCCAGCGACGGTGGTGACCCCGTGGTTGAGCGAGGGCGTGGCGTACGGGTCCCAGAAGAGCTGGGCGTCGTAGTGGGTGTGGGGGTCGACGAAGCCGGGGGTGAGGACGAGGCCGTGAGCGTCCTCGGTGGTGCGGGCTTCCTGGGTGACCTCACCCATGACGGTGATCCGCCCGTCCTTGATCCCGACGTCGGCGCTGAAGGCCGGGGCACCCGTCCCGTCCACGACGGTGGCGCCCCGGACGACGTGATCGAGCATGGGGGGCTTCCTCTCAACTCCGGTGCGATGTCCTGCCTCAGGGGCGCGGGGAACTGCGCGATCAGCCACCACTCACCCGCGCCCGCCAACGACGCTCAAACACCCCGACGGAACCGCGAGGTCCGATGAACGGGATCCGTATCGATCTTGGGAATCACGTGCTCCCCGACGAGCCGGATCGTCTGCAGCGTCTCCTCCTTCGGCACCCCCACGGGCAACCCGAAACTCAACTGATCCGCCCCGGCCCGCTCCCACCGCTCGCACTGCCGCAGCACCTCGTCCGGATCCCCGCAGATCAGCAGCTCCTCCTCGATGAGCACCTCCACGAACTCCTCGGTGTACTCCGGCAGCGTCTCCGGCCACACCGGGAACCCCTCGGGCCGCGGGAACGTGTCGTGGTACCGGAACACCAGCGAGGGCAGATAGTGCAGCCCTCCGCTCGCCGCGATCCGCACCGCCTCCGCATGGGTCGGCGCGCAGATCGCCGTGGTCGTCACCATCACGTTGTCGTTCACGAAGGCCCCGACCGGCTCCGCGTCCACGATCGCCGTCTTGTACTGCTCCAGCACCCACTCCATGTCGGAGACCTTCTGCACGCTGAAGCCGAGCACGCCGAGCCCCTTCTTCGCGGCCATGGCGTACGACGGCGGCGACCCGGCGGCGTACCACATCGCCGGGTGCGCCCCGCCGTGCGGCTTCGGCAGGACCTTCCGCGGCGGCAGCGACCAGTGCTTGCCCTGGAAGCCCTGGTACTCGTCCTGGAGCCACATCTTGGGGAACTCGGCGATGGTCTCCTCCCAGAGTGCCTTGGTGTGGTTCATGTCGGTCACCCCCGGCATGAACCCGAGGATCTCGTGGGATCCGGCGCCCCGTCCGCTGCCGAACTCGAAGCGGTTGCCGCTGAGGTGGTCGAGCATCGCGACCTTCTCGGCGACCTTCACCGGGTGGTTGACCGGGGCCAGCGGGTTGAAGATGCCGGAGCCCAGGTGGATCCGCTCGGTCGCGTGGGCCAGGTAGCCGAGGAAGACGTCGTTGGCGGACAGGTGCGAGTACTCGTCCAGGAAGTGGTGCTCGGAGGCCCAGGCGTACTTGAAGCCGGACTTGTCCGCCTGGATGACGTACTCGGTCTCCTCCATCAGCGCCTTGTGCTCGGCGAGCGGGTCGGTCTCGGCCCGTTTGCCGACGTATCCCTGAACGAAGATGCCGAATTCCAAGGAGGTTCACCGCCCCACGATCGGTTCTGACGAAGCGTCAGATTTTATGGCTCCGACTGTTCCACCGGGTCTCCGTGAGCGTCAATACCTGACGGGACGTCAGATAACCGTGACCCCGGCCAGCCACCCACCGTCGATCACGAACGGCTGCCCCGTGATGTACGAGGAGTCCTGCGAGGTCAGGAACAGCGCGAGCCTGGCCACCTCCTCGGGCCGCCCGGCCCGGCCCAGTGGCACGAGCTTGCGGTACAGCCGGTCGAGGCCCTTCGCCGCCTCCTCCGGGTCGGCGTCCGGGTCGAGCCGGGCCGGGTTGGCCATCGCGGTGTCGATCGCCCCCGGGCAGACGGCGTTGACACGTATCCCGCGCCCCGCCAGTTCCAGCGCGGCCACCCGGGTCAGGCCGACCACGGCGTGCTTGGTCGCCGCATAGGACCCCACCGCGGCCATCCCGGTCAGGCCCGTGCAGGAGGCGGTGTTCACGATCGTGCCCCCGTCGGCCATCTCAGGCGCGACCGCCTTGATGCCTAGCAGGCAACCCACCTGATTGACCTGCACGACCTGCATGAACTCGTCGAGGGGCGTGTCGAGGAGGCTGTTGAAGCGCAGGATGCCGGCGTTGTTGACGAGCCCGTCGACGTGGCCGTACGTCTCCTTGGCCGCGGCGACGGCGGCCTGCCAGTCCCCCTCCCGGCCCACGTCGAGATGGACGTACCGGGCACCGATCTCCTTGGCCAGGGCCTCACCCCGGTCGTCGAGGACGTCCGCGACCACCACTCGCGCGCCCTCAGCGGCGAACAGCCTGGCCTCCTGCTCGCCCTGGCCGCGTGCGGCGCCTGTGACGAGGATGACACGTCCGTCGAGCTTGCCCATGAGGACTCCTTTCGCGGTGCATCGGCCGAGGTCAGCGTACCGCCGCAACTGACGGAACGTCAGATGTTGCACAAGCGCTTGCGCCAGCAATCCAAAGCGACCGACCAGTAGGGACATTTGACCCTGGGAGGCCCTTGCCGATCCCTTAATACTCCTCGACTGGAAGGTATAGACACTCTCAAGGAGAGCAGGCATGGGCAGGAGAAAGTTCAAGAACAAGAAGGTCCGGTACATCGCGATCGGGTGCTCACTCACGGCCGGTGCTGCCGTCGCCGCCGCATTGCTTCCCTCGGCCAACGCCGCCGGGGAGGAGAAGACGCCCGAGCAGATCGCCTCGATGTGCGAGCGGTCCGCGGTCCTCAACGGGAAAAAGCAGACGACAGCGGATTTCGGAGGCGGACTGGGAGACGGTTTCGCGGCCGACAACTGCGACTTCGTCGAGACCAAGTTCGAAACCTTCGACGGCCCCACCGAAAAGGTGACCGTCGACTTCCCGAACTGTGAACCGAACGCCACCGAACCGTCCAAGGTCACGACCGAGTGGACGAAGTCCATCGGTCAGGGCGAGGGCAAGTACACCGTCACCCAGCAGGGCGCCCTCGGCGGCCTGTTCGGCGCCCTGAGCGGCTCCTGGGTGAAACACAAGGGGACGCTGGACCTCACCGTCAGGACGGCCACCGCCAGCGAGTCGGAGACGCGGGAAGTCCCCGTCGGCAAGGTGCTGCACGTCACGTTCACCCCGAAGATGCAGCGCATGACCGGTGAGTGGCGGGTGCGGATCGACGCCCGCGAGGCGACCACCGTCACCAACGCCACGCCCGAGCAGAACTTCGTGGCGGAGGAGGTCGTCGAAGGCCCCGTCATCCGGCCCGGAGCCGCGGGCGCGCCGGGTCTCGCGGACGGCACCTCCAAGGCCGTCCTCGAGGACTGCTGACCTCCCGATCCGCACCACAGCCCCCCCCCTGAGACACCCCCCACGACCCCGTACAGGAGACAGACCATGACACGCGAAGGCCGCGGCAGAAGCCACCGGAGCAAGAAGAAGCGGATCACTCTCGCCCTGGCCCCGGTGGCCGCACTCGCGGTGATCGTCCCGCTCATGAACAGCGCGGGGGCGGCCACTCCGGACGAGGTGAGCGCCGACTGCAGCAGCGACTCGGACAAGCTGGAGAACTGCGAGTTCGTCCCCGTACAGGACAAGAAGAACAGTCTGGGTCCCAACGAGCGGGTCACCACGGTGACCGACAACTGCGGCGTCGGCACCGCGGCGACCAAGACCTTCAGCGGCACCGCCTCCGTGCAACGCGTCGTCCAGCTGGAGAACGGCTTCGGCGTGGACGGCAGCACAAAGCTCGGAAACTCCTTCTTCGAGATCGGCGTGAAGTTCAACACGCAGGAAATCAACATCAAGCGTGACGACACCGCGTCCTCCTTCACCTTCAGCAGGAGCGACACGGTGAAGCCGGATCACATCGCCTTCTTCATGTGGTCCCACAAGCGCACCGACGTGAGCGGATTCTTGCGTGCCACCTACAGGGAAGCGCAGGACGGCCAAACGGTGTTTTTCTCCCCGAGTGAGGGATCCACCGCAGTACACGTCTTCTATCCGCAACTGCTGAAGAACGGAACCCCGGACGGCCGACTGTGGCTGCGCAACGTCAAATGCGGCACGCCGCAGGCCGACGGAATTCTGAACAACCAGAACAGCGCCCGCGCCGAACCCGGATTCAACCAGGGCGGGGAAAACGTCACCGACGTGGAAGTCCCGCTGTCGGAGGTGCAGGTGTCGTAACCGACACCGCTTCGTTCTCAGACGCGAAGCACGGGCGCGGCACCCAGCCACCTGAGGACCGCGTCCGTCCTTCCCCTGGCGTCCAGCTTGGCGTAGATGTTGCTGAGGTTGTTGCGCACGGTCTTCTCGCTCAGCCCTAATCGCAGCCCGATCTCCTGGGCGCCCAGGCCGGTCGAGAGCAGTTCCATGATCTGCCGCTCACGCGGCGCGAGCCGGCCGCGCAGCCGCTCCGTCGCCACGTCCGGGGCGGCTGCCCGCCACTCCCGCTCGCGCAGGGCCGCGCACGCCGCCGGGGAGAGGTAGGTGTGCCCGGCCGGGGCCCCGACGAGGGCCGCGGAGAGCATGCAAGTGCAGTAGTCGCCCTCGACCAGGTATCCGGCGCCTCGCCGGAACACCTCCGCGACGGTCTCGGGGTCTTGGTACGGAGCCACCACGATCACCGGTGCCCCGCCCGTCCGCAACGCCCCCAGATCGTCGACCGGTTCCTTGGAGTACAGGACCACGGCGTCCACCCCCTCCGGTACACGGAAGGGCGATGGCGGGCGCAGCCTCACCGCCCGCTCGACGTACCGGTCGTCCGGGGCGGGCCAGTCGGGATGCGGCCAGGAGCCTCCCGGGCAGGCGAGGGCGACGGAGAGTTTCCGGGAAGTGCGCACGTCATTGTGTCCTTCCGGCGAAGCCGCGCGTGTCCGTACGTGTCCCTACGTCTGTACATACGTGGCCCTGCCGGAATGTGTTCAAGCTTTCAAAAACTCGCTCAGGACAGCAGCGGCGCGACCGAGTCTCCGAACTCCTGTATCTGAGCCATGAGTTCATGTCGCCCACGGCTGCGGAACCGCACCTGCACCTGGTCCACGCCCATCGCCCGGTAGGCCCGCAACGACTCGGCGATCATCTCGGGCGGTCCGCTGAGTGTCCGCCGTCCGACCTCCCAGCGCGCCGCACCGATGTACAGGGGCTCGGCGATGGCGCCGACGGTGAACGGCCCCTGGGCGCCGGCCTCGTCCCGCAGTCGCCGGATCCGCTCGATCTGCTCCGGCAGCCGATCTCGCGGGTCTCCCTGGGACAGCCATCCGTCGCCCTTGAGCGCGGCCCTGCGCAGAGCGGCCGCCGAGGATCCGCCGACCCACACCAAGACGCGTTCCTGCACCGGCCGGGGCCGCTGCCCGAGCCCCTCGAAGTCGTACAGCTTGCCGTGGTGCTCGGGGAACTCGTCGGGCCCGAGGGCGGCACGCAGGGCGTCGAGACACTCGTCGAGGACGGGACCGCGCTGCCGGAAGTCCACACCCAGGGCCTCGAACTCCTCCTGGACGTGCCCGGCGCCGACCCCGAGGATCAGCCGGCCTCCGCTGAGGTGGTCGAGGGTGGCGTACTGCTTGGCGGTGAGCAGGGGATGCCGCAGCCCGACGATCGCGACATGGCTGAGCAGCCGGACGCGTTCGGTGGCGGCGGCGAGGAAGGAGAGCGTGGCGACGGGGTCGTACCAGACGGTGCTCATGGCGGCGGCGAGGCGACGCGGGATGGCGACGTGGTCGCAGCCGGCCAGGTAGTCGAACCCGGCGCGGTCGGCGGCGCGGGCGGTCTCCAGCAGGTCGTCCGGCCCGGCCTCCGCCTCCCAGCCCTCCGCGTAGAGGGTGCTCTGCGACTGGACGGGAAGCTGCATCCCGTACCGCAGGCTCACCGCGCACCACCGCCGCTGCCCGGCCACAGCCCATCCTCTGTCAGCCCGAGCAGCTCGATGGCGTTCCCCCGTACGATCCGCTCGACCACGTCGGGTTCCAGGTGCCCCATCTGCGCCTCGCCGACCTCGCGGGACTTGGGCCAGGTGGAGTCGGAGTGGGGGTAGTCGGTCTCGTAGAGGACGTTGCCGACGCCGATGGAGTCGAGGTTGCGCAGCCCGAAGGCGTCGTCGAAGAAGCAGCCGTGGACGTGCTCGGCGAAGAGCTCGGACGGCGGCCGGTGCACCTTGTCGGCGACGCCGCCCCAGCCGCGGTTCTCCTCCCACACCACGTCGGCCCGCTCCAGGATGTAGGGGATCCAGCCGATCTGCCCCTCGGCGTACATGACCTTGAGGTTCGGGAACTGCTCGAACTTGCCGCTCATCAGCCAGTCGACCATGGAGAAGCAGCAGTTGGCGTACGTGATGGTGGAACCGACGGCGGGCGGGGCGTCGGCGGAGGTGGACGGCATCCGGCTGCTGGAGCCGATGTGCATGGCGACGACGGTCCCGGTCTCGTCGCAGGCCTGGAGGAAGGGGTCCCAGCCGTCGGTGTGGATCGAGGGCAGCCCGAGGAACGGCGGTATCTCGGAGAAGGCGACGGCACGGACCCCGCGGGCGGCGTTGCGCCGGACCTCGGCCGCCGCGAGTTCGGCGTCCCAGAGGGGGATGAGGGGCAGGGGGATGAGCCGCCCGTGCGCGTCCGGGCCGCACCACTCCTCCACCATCCAGTCGTTGTAGGCGCGCACGCAGAGCAGGCCGAGGTCGTGGTCCTTGGCCTCGGTGAAGGTCTGGCCGCAAAAGCGCGGGAAGGTCGGGAAGCACAGGGCGGACTGGACGTGGTTGACGTCCATGTCGGCGAGGCGGGAGGTGACGTCATAAGAACCCGGGCGCATCTGCTCGTACGTGATGACCTCGAGCTTGATCTCGTCCCTGTCGTACCCCACGGCGGTGTCGAGCCGGGTCAGGGGCCGCCGCAGCTCCTCGTAGACCCACCAGTCCCCGACCGGCCCGTCGTCCCCGGGCTGCCCCATCACCGGCTTGAAGCGGCCTCCGAGGAACGTCATTTCCTTCACGGGGGCCCGGACGATACGCGGTCCGACCTCCCGGTACTTGCCCGGAAGCCGGTCCTGCCAGACGCTCGCGGGCTCAACGGTGTGGTCGTCCACGGAGATGATCAGCGGAAACGTGCTGTCGTGGGTGTCCATGCCGCTCACGGTAGCGCTGATCTGACGGGGCGTCAGCTATGTGGTACTGGAGCGCTTGGGCTCCGGCCACCTCCCCGCACCCGGGCACACCCGCGCGGATCCGGCCCATCCGCTCCACTCCCGTCACCCCGAGGCGAGCAGCGCCGCGCGGATCTCCGAGATCATCCGGTCGGGGTGGTGGAAGACGTCCTGGGCGGTGAAGCGCAGCAGGCCGCGCACCTCGGGGCACTGGAGGACCTGGTTGAAACGGGAGATGTCCCGACGGTGCGCCTCGCGGGTGCCGTGGTAGGCGTACCCCTCGATCTCGACCGCCAGCCCCTCGCACCGGAAGAGGAAGTCGAGGACGACACGGCGGCCGGCCGGGGTGATCAGTTCGACCTGGCTCTCGGGCCGGAGCGCGGCGTCGGTCATGCGCAGGCGGGCGACGGTCTCCGCCGGCGAACCCGCCCGGGGGTCGCACAACCCGAGCCGGCGGCGGGCTCTTGCCGCTCCTTGCCCGGGGAGAGCCAGAGCGGCCCCGACGGTGTCCAGCGAGGTGAGCGGCGCCCTCCGCACCTGGCCGACTCTCCGGTAGCCCACCCCTGACTCCAGAGCCACGAGCGCGTCGTCCCTCGGCAGGGAACGCAGCAGGTCGGCGAGGGTCCGTGCCGGGCTCGTGAGCCGCAGACCGTGACGCAGCGCCGTGTCCCCGCGGTCGAGGCGGGCCCGGCGCACCCGCACACCCCGGGCCTTGCCACGGAAGGTGAGTGCGGGGTCGATGAACTCCAGCGGCACCTCGGTGGCCGGAGCAAGAGTCTCGATCCGCCACAAGGCGGCAGCGGAACGGTGACTCACGACGAGTCGGGGATTGAGGAGTTGCACGGCTCGAAGCCGTACGAACAGGTCCGCCTCCCGGCCCGGTTCCGCCCAGGCGCCCGCCTGCAGCCGGCCCCAGCCCTCCGCCCGAAGAGCACGCGTGAGACCCCGCGCGGGCCAGCCGGATTCCAGGGCGCGGCAGGTGAGCAGCACGCCCCCCTCTGCCAGCTCCCGCAGCGCCCTTCGTTCCCTCATGCCCTCAAGATCGCAGAATCCGCCCGGGCGCCTCCGTACCTGTGGACAACCTCCTCAGCCGACGGAATCCCGGTTCCGGACACACCTCGGCCGCGACGGCTCCCCCTCCGCGCCGCCGCGGCCGAACCCCGTGTAACAGTGGCTTACTTCGTCGGCTTGAACGGCTCCGACGTGGCGTGCAGGTCCTTGGTCTCCAGCGGCTCGTCCGTGGCGTGCAGGTCCTGCGTCTTGACGGCGCCCTCGTCCGTGGCGTGCAGATCCTTGGTCTCCAGCGGCTCGTCCGTGGCGTGCAGGTCCTGCGGCTTGAGCTGGTCACCCATGATCGTCAACTCCCCTTGGCGTGGATCAAGCAGTGAGGTCGGCGGGCCCGCCCGGTCACTCCCCCGAGTGTGGCCGGGCGGGACCCACCCGGGCCGCTCGCCCCGAACGTCCGGAGCGAGGCCCGTGCGGTGACCCGTCTGCCCCCCGACGCGACGGATCGACTGCGTCCATCATGGCGCGGGGGGATAAACGAATGATGAACGTCCCGTCCCGTCGCCTCAGGCAGCCTGCACCGGGGACAGCAGCGCACGCACCTCGGCGGCCTCGGGCGAGCCCAACTCCTCGTAGATCCCGGCCGCTTCCTGCCAGCAGACATGGGCCCGGCCGGTCTGGCCGAGGCCGCTCAGCGCGCGTCCGAGGACCGTGAGGACGTTGCCCCGCCGCCACTCCCCGCCGATCCCGCGGAGGACCGTGAGGGCCATCTCGGCGTTGGCGGCGGCCCGCGCCGCACGCCGGGCGGCGAGATCCACCTCGGCCAGCCGGAACAGGCTCATGCCCTCCCAGAGGCGCTGCCTGCTGTCCCGGAACACCTCCAGCGCCTCCTGGAGCCGCTCGGCGGCGCTGTGCAGCTCCCCGCTCTGGGTGAGGGCGAGCCCGAGGGCGTAGCGGGCGTTCGCCCCGCGCAGGGCGTTGCCCATGGCGTCGTAGATGTCGATGCCCTCCCGGGCCAGCGCGACCGCGCTCTGGGTGCGCCCGGTCGCGAGGTGGATCCGGGAGAGGTTGCAGAGCGCGGCGGCCACGCCGGGGCGGTCGCCCAGGGCCCGGAAGCCCTCGATGGCCCGGGAGAGGTGCTCCTCGCCGTCCGCGTGGCGGTTCTGGTAGAGCGCGATGATGCCGCGCGCGTTGCGCGCCCAGCAGACGGGGAGCAGGTCGTCGGACTCCTGCGCGAGGCGGATGGCCCGTTCCGCCTCCTCCTCGGCCCGTTCGAAACGGCCGCTCACGTGGTGGACGTTGACGAGCGTCATCAGTGCCCGGGCCTCCGCCCGGCCGAGGCCGTGCGACCGGGCCGCGCCGACGAGCGCCAGGGCGGTCGCCTCGTACTCCTTGGAGTTGGCCCCCGACTCGGAGAGGTCGTGCGCCGCCCACAGCATGTCGATCGCCCGGGGGAGCGTCTCCGGCCGCCCCGCGGCCTGCCGTACGCAGGCGAGGAGGCAGATGGCCTCCGCGTACAGCCAGTCCTGCGCCGCGTGCCGGTTGTCGAACCGCAGACCCGGGTACGACGTGGGCTCCAGGTGATCCACCAGCCGGTCCCCCGGCCGCTCGATCGCGTACACCCCGGCCGCGGACGCCAGGTAGAAGTCCAGCAGCCGGGACAGCGCCGAGCCCCGTTCGCTCGGGGGGAGTTCGTCCCTTTCCGCACAGGCACGCGCGTAGAGCCGCACCAGGTCGTGGAAGCGGTAGCGGCCGGGGGCCGCCGATTCGAGGAGGGAGGTGTCCACGAGGGACTCCAGCAGGTCCTCCGTGTCCTCCACCGGCAGGTCCAGGACCGCCGCCGCGGCGGCCAGGGAGATGTCGGGGCCGTCCGCGAGGCCCAGCAGGCGGAACGCGCGCGCCTGGGCGGGTTCCAGCTGGCCGTAGCCGAGCTCGAAGGTCGCCTTGACGGCCAGGTCACCGGCCTGGAGCTCGTCCAGGCGGCGGCGCTCGTCGGCGAGCTTCGCCGCGAGGACCGACACCGTCCAGGTACGGCGGGCCGCCAGCCGGGACGCCGCGATGCGGATCGCCAGCGGCAGGAAGCCGCAGGCCGCGACCACGTCGAGCGCGGCCTTCCGCTCGGACGCCACCCGCTCCTCGCCCACGATCTTCGTGAACAGCGCCAGCGCCTCGTCCGGGGACATCACGTCGAGGTCGATCAGGTGGGCGCCCGCCAGGTCCAGCATCCGCACCCGGGAGGTGACCAGCGCGGCGCAGCCGTCCGTGCCGGGCAGCAGGGGCCGCACCTGGGCGGCGTCCCGGGCGTTGTCCAGCAGGACCAGCACCCGGCGCCCGGCGAGGACCGAGCGGTAGAGGGCCGCGCGTTCCTCCAGGGAGTCGGGGATCGCCGAGTCGGCCGTGCCGAGGGCGCGCAGGAAGGAGCCCAGGACCGTCTCCGGCTCCGCCGCCCGGGCCCCCGCCCCCTGGAGGTCGACGTACAGCTGCCCGTCCGGGAAGGCCGCGCGCGCCTGGTGCGCCACGTGCACCGCCAGGGTCGTCTTGCCGACGCCGCCGATGCCGGCCAGGGCCGAGACCGCCATGACCCGGCCCTCGGCGGAGGCCAGGATGTCGCCGAGCTCCCGCACGAAACCGCAGCGGCCGGTGAAGTCCGGCACGGTCGCGGGCAGTTGTGCCGGCCGGACCGGGACGGCGGCCGGCTCGGGCGCCGGGGAGGAGGGCTCCGCCAGCCCGGGGTCCGCCTGGAGGATCCGCTGCTGCAGCTCGCTCAGGCCGGGGCGCGGGTCCACGCCGAGTTCGTCGGCGAGCAGGCGGCGGGTGTCGGCGTAGACGGCCAGTGCCTCGGCCTGGCGGCCGCTGCGGTAGAGCGCCAGCATCAGCAGCTCCCGCAGCCGCTCCCGGAGCGGATGGGCCGCGGTGAGGGCCGTGAGCTCCGAGACCGCTTCGGCGTGGCAGCCCTGCTCCAGGTCCATGTCCAAGCGCGATTCGACGAGTTGGAGCCGCCACTCCTCCAGCCGGACGCGCTGGGTCTCCGCGTACGGGCCCGGCACTGCGGCCAGGGTCTCCCCGTCCCACAGGGCGAGGGCGCGGCGCAGGGTCTCGCGGGCGTGGCAGAGGTCGCCCGCGGAGCGGGCCTTCTCCGCCTCGGTCGCCAGGTCCTGGGCGACGGTGAGATCCAGGGCCTCCTCGGCCAGGTCGCGGACCGCGTAGCCGCCGGACTCGCTGACCAGGACGGCGGTGGCCGCGGTGCCGCCGGACCGGCGGGCCTCGCCGCCCGGGTCCAGCACCTTGCGCAGGCGGGAGGCGTACGTCCGTACCGCCGCCAGCGCCTGCGAGGGCGGTTCCTCGCCCCACAGGGCGTCGATCAGCTCCGCGGCCGTGGCGGTGCGGCCCTCGCGCAGCAGCAGGGCGGCGAGCAGGGCACGTTGCTGGGGGGACCCGGTGGTGACCGGCTCGTCACCGCGCCAGGCGCGCACGGGCCCGAGCACGCTGAAGCGCAGAGCGGCGGTCTCCGCCGGCCGCTCCGCCCCGGGCGTCGCCGACGGCTCCGACGGCGCCGGCGTGGAGTCGGGACGCCGCTGCTCCGGTACGCGCGGCACACCGTCCGGTACACCGTCCATGCAGTCCCCCTAGACATCCTGAGCAACCACGCCAGTTTGCCTTGTTGACGGGGGATACGTCAGCCGTGGGAGACACCGATCACAGGGCGGCACACGGGAGTCCACCAAGTCTGCACACTCTCTCCTCACGTGAGTGGTCAGGGCCCGCTTACGAGGGGGGAGTTGGAGCGTTTGGGCGCATCGACGGGGCTCCGGCCCAGGTCAGGAAACGAGGGCACCGCCCAACTGCTCCAGTTGACTCCTGGTGTCGCGGGGTGCATCCGGGGGTGGCAAGCGATAGTAGGTGGCGGTTCAGGTTCCCGACCGAAGGCGGCCCCCCATGCCCGGCGAGCAGCCCCATCTCTACGAGACCCTCGACGAGCGGTTCCGGACGGGGCGGTGCCAGGCGGGGGACTCGCGGCTGGAGGCCCTTTACGAGGGGTGCCGGTGGGCCGAGGGGCCCGTGTACGTACCCGCCGGGCGGTACCTCGTGTGGAGCGACATCCCCAACGACCGGCTGCTGCGGTGGGACGAGACCACCGGGGCCGTCGGGGTCTTCCGCTCCCCCGCCGGGTACCCGAACGGCAGCACCCTGGACGTCCAGGGCCGTCTCGTCACCTGCGAGCAGGGCAATCGGCGGGTGACCAGGACCGAGCACGACGGCTCGGTCACCGTGCTCGCCGAGCGGTTCCGGGGCAGGCGGCTCAACAGCCCGAACGACGCCGTGGTGAGGTCGGACGGGTCGGTGTGGTTCTCCGACCCCGAGTTCGGGATCGCCACCGACTACGAGGGGCATCGCGCCGAGAGCGAGATCGGTGCCCGCAACGTCTACCGGGTCGACCCCGCGAGCGGCGAGGTGCGGCTGGTCGCCGACGGGTTCCAGGGGCCCAACGGGCTGGTCTTCTCGCCGGACGAGCGGCGGCTGTTCGTGTCCGACAGCGTGGCCAACCACATCCGCGTCTTCGACGTGGGCGAGGACGGGATCTCGCTCTCCGGGGGCGAGGTGTTCACCGCGTGCGCGCGGGGCACCTTCGACAACATCCGGTTCGACGACGAGGGGCGTCTCTGGGCCGCCGCCATGGACGGGGGCGTGCACTGCTACGACCCCGACGGCACGCTCCTGGGCCGCATCCTGGTGCCCGGCACCGTCGCCAACGTGCGGTTCGGCGGGCCCCGGCGCAACCGCCTGTTCATCGCCGCCGACACCACCCTGTACTCCCTGATGATGTCGGTCACCGGCACGCCGGCCCTGCCGCTCGGCCGGTGACCCGGTCCCGCAGGGCGCCCTTCACGACCTTCCCGCTCGCGTTGCGGGGCAGTTCGGCGACGAACTCGACGCTTCTCGGGACCTTGTAGTTCGCCATCTCCCTGCGGGACCAGGCGATCAGGTCGTCGGCGGTCAGCAGGGCGCCGGGGCGCCGTACGACGTAGGCCCGGCCGACCTCGCCGAGCCGGGCGTCCGGTACGCCGATCACCGCCACGTCGGCCACGTCCGGGTGCAGGCCCAGCAGCTGCTCTATCTCGGCGGGGTAGGCGTTGAAGCCGCCGACGATGAACATGTCCTTGAGGCGGTCGGTGATGCGCAGGTTTCCCGCCGCGTCCAGGACGCCGATGTCGCCGGTGCGCAGCCAGCCGTCGGGGGTCAGCACCTCGGCGGTGGCCTGCTCGTCCTCGTAGTAGCCGGACATGACGTTGAAGCCGCGCACCAGGACCTCGCCGGGCAGGCCGGGTTCCAGGGGCCGGTCCTCGGGGTCCACGACCCGGACCCGGGTGCCGGGGACGGCGCGGCCCGACGTGGACGCGATGACCGTCGGGTCGTCGCCGCGCCGGCACATCGTGACGATGCCGCTCGCCTCGGAGAGGCCGTAGGCGGTGAGGACCGTGCCGATGCCGAGTTCGGTGCGCAGGCGTTCCACCAGGCGCAGCGGCACGACCGCCGCTCCCGTCACCACGAGGCGGAGGGCCGAGAGGTCGTGGGCGTCGCGTGCGGGGTGGTCCAGGAGGGACTGGAGGAGGGTCGGGGGGCCGGGGAGTACGGAGACCCGCTCGGCGGCGATGTTGGCCAGGACCGTGTTCACGCTGAACACCGGCTGGGGGATCATCGTCGCGCCCCGCATGAGGCAGGCGATCACCCCGGCCTTGTAGCCGAAGGTGTGGAAGAAGGGGTTGACGATCAGATAGCGGTCGCCCCGGGTGAGGCCCGCGAGATCGCCCCAGATGTCGTAGGCGCGCAGCGTCTGGTCGTGGGTGATGACCGCGCCCTTGGGGCGGCCGGTGGTGCCCGAGGTGAAGATGATGTCCGAGGGCCAGGTCCCCCGTACGGCCGCGGACCTGTCGCGTACGTCCGCCGTTCCCACCCCCTCCCCGCCGGCCAGGAAGTCCTTCCAGGTCAGGAAGTCGGCCGGGGCGTCCTCCGAGAGGACGACCGCGTGCTTCAGGGCGGGCAGCCCGGGCAGGGGGCCGGTGCCCGGGCCGTCTCCGGCGGCCCTGCGCAGGGACGCCACGTACGACGTTCCGAGGAACGTGCCCGTCACGAACAGCAGTCGGGCGCCGCTGCGGCGCAGCACGTCCGCGGCTTCGGCGCCCTTGAACCGGGTGTTCAGCGGCACGAGCACCGCGCCCGCCGACACCGCGCCCAGGGCCGCGACGATCCAGTCGAGGGAGTTGGGGGCCCAGACGGCGACCCGGTCGCCCGGCTCGACGCCGGTGGCCAGGCAGGCCGCCGCCGCGCGCTCCACGCGTGCGCCGAGTTCCGCGTAGGTGACGCGGGTTCGGCCCTCGACGACCGCCTCTACGTCCGCGTAGCGCTCGGCCGCCGCCCTGACCAGGTCCGGAACGCTTTCCCATGCCGTATCCGCTCGCACAGCACGCCTCCCCACGCCATAGGAGCTGACTACCCGTCAGATTATCTGTAACCTGACGGCCTGTCAGCGACTGTTCGGCCCCGGAGGTGCGCGCAACATGGCAGCAGGATCGGGAGGCCTCAAGGACGCCACCGCTCTCGTCGGCATAGGCCAGACGCCCTTCGCCAAGCGGCTGCCGGAGGACGAACGCACCCTGGCCTGCCGGGCCGTCCTGGCCGCTCTCGACGACGCCGGGATCGCGCCCGGCGAGGTCGACGCCCTCGCCTCCTACACCATGGAGGAGACGGACGAGGTGGAGCTGGCCAAGGCCTGCGGCTTCGGCGACCTCACCTTCTTCAGCAAGGTCGGCTTCGGCGGCGGAGGTTCGTGCGCCACCGTCGCCCATCTCGCCGCCGCCATCACGGCCGGGCAGGCGAGCGTCGGGGTCGCCTGGCGGTCCCGCAAGCGGGGCAGCGGTCCGCGGCCCTGGACCAACACCGCCGTCCAGCTCCCGACCCCGGCCCAGTGGACCCGCCCCTACGGGCTGCTGAGGCCCGCCGACGAGATCGCGATGCTCACCCGCCGCTACATGCACGAGTACGGCGCCACCCGCGACCACCTGTTCAACGTCGCCCTGGCCTGCCGCAACCGGGCCAACCAGAACCCCGCCGCGATCATGTACGACCGTCCCCTGACCCGCGAGATGTACATGACCTCCCGCTGGATCAGCGAGCCGCTGTGCCTGTTCGACAACTGCCTGGAGACGGACGGGGCGCTGGCGTGCGTCGTGGTCTGTGCCGAGCGCGCCCGCGACTGCCGGCGCAGACCCGTCTACGTCCATTCCGTCGCCCAGTCGCTCCCCGCCCAGCACCACGGCATGGTCAACTACTGGAACGACGACCCCCTCACCGGCCCCGCCTGGAGCGCCGCCCGGCACCTGTGGAAACACTCCGACCTGGTCCCCGAGGACGTGGACGTCGCCCAGATCTACGACGCCTTCACGCCCCTGGTCCTGCTCTCCCTGGAGGGCTACGGCTTCTGCGGGCGCGGTGAGGGCGGGGCGTTCACCGAGGGCGGGGCGCTGGAGACCGGCGGACTGCTGCCGGTGAACACCGGCGGGGGCGGGCTGTCCGAGGCCTATGTGCACGGCTTCAACCTCATCAACGAAGGGGTCAGGCAGCTGCGCGGGACCAGTACCGCGCAGGTGCCGGGAGCCTCCGCCTGTCTGGTCACCGCCGGGGAAGGGGTCCCGACCTCCGCCCTGCTGCTCAGGAGTTGAGGAGCCGCTCATGCTGCGTCCCGTCCCCGACACCGACGGCGCGCCCTTCTGGGAGTACGCCGCGCAGGGTGAACTCCGCGTCCAGGCCTGCGGCGACTGCGGGGAGCTCCGCTTCCCGCCCCGGCCCTGCTGCCCGCACTGCCAGTCCTTCCAGAGCGAGTGGCGTGCGGTGTCGGGCCGGGGCCGGGTCTGGTCGTACGTCGTCGCCCATCCGCCGCTGCTGCCCGACTACGCGGCGCAGGCGCCGTACAACGTGATCGTCGTCGAACTGGACGAGGCGCCTCGCATCCGGCTGGTGGGCAACCTGGTCGCGGGGGCCGGGCAGCCGCTCGGCGCCTTCCCGCCGCAGAGCGTGCGCATCGGCGCCCGGGTGCGGGCCGTCTTCCACGACGGCCTTCCCCAGTGGGTTCCGGAGCGGCCATGAGCAGCGTGCTCGTGCGGGCCGAGAGGGACAGCGGGGTCGCCGTGGTGACGCTGAACCGGCCCGAGCGGCTCAACGCCGTCGACCTCGCCATGGCCGACGAACTGGCCGCCACCTGGCACGACTTGCGGTTCGACGACGCCGTGCGGGCGATCGTCCTCACCGGGGCCGGTGAACGTGCCTTCTGCACCGGCATCGACCGGGACGCCGTCGTCCCGCAGCCGAACTCGCCCTACGCGCAGGACGATCCGCTGCTCGGCATCGGCCCCAAGGCGAACGACCTGTGGAAACCGGTCGTCGCCGCCGTGCGCGGCATGGCCTGCGGCGGCGCCTTCTACCTGCTGGGCGAGGCCGAGTTCCTCGTCGCGGACACCACCGCCACCTTCTTCGACCCGCACACCACCTACGGCATGGTCAGCGCCTACGAGTCCGTCCTGATGGCACAGCGCATGCCGTACGGGGAGGTCGCGCGGATGGCGTTGATGGGGACGGCGGAACGCATCTCGGCCCGGCGGGCGTACGAGGTCGGGCTGGTGTCGGAACTCGTGGCGGAGGGCGAGGCCCTGGGCGCGGCGACCTCGTGCGCCGCGGTTCTCGCCGGGTATCCGACCGAGGCCGTGCAGGGAACCGTGCGGGCGCTGTGGGCCGCGAGCGAGGCGGGGCGCTCGCAGGGGGTCGCGCAGGCGCCGCACCTCATCGCACTCGGGAACGCGGCGGGCGAGCGGCAGGCCCGGTTGTTCGGGATGCGGTCACGGGAGTACCGGTTGCGCGAGTAAAGTCGTTTCCTCATACATGCGTATGCTCGGGGGGTGGTTGAGCATCGGATGATCGACGTCAATGGCATACAGCTGCACATCGCGGAGCAGGGCGAGGGCCCGCTCGTGGTGCTGCTGCACGGATTCCCGGAGTCCTGGCACTCCTGGCGGCACCAGTTCGGTCCGCTGGCCGAGGCCGGTTTCCGGGTGGTCGCGCCCGACCAGCGTGGGTACGGCGGCAGCGACCGCCCCGAGGACGTGACCGCCTACAGCATCCTCCACCTGGTGGGGGACGTGGTCGGGCTGATCCACGCGCTGGGCGAGGAGCGGGCGTTCGTCGTCGGGCACGACTGGGGGGCGCCGGTGGCCTGGCACACCGCGCTGCTGAGGCCGGACGTGGTGCGCGGGGTGGCGGGGCTGAGCGTGCCGCCGCCGTTCCGCGGGACCCGGCCCCCGCTTCGGACCATGCAGGAGCGGTTCGAGGGCCGCTTCTACTGGAACTACTTCAACCGGCCCGGCGTCGCGGAGGCCGAGTTCGCCGCCGACACCCGCACGACCCTGCGCAAGCTGCTGTACTCCGCCTCCGGTGACGCGCCGGACGCCGGGCGCCCCGAGCAGGCCCTGGTCGACCTGGAGCGCGGCTGGCTCACGGACGCGCCGAACCCCGAAGTGCTGCCGGAGTGGCTGACCGAGGGGGACCTCGACGTGCTCACCGAGAGCTTCGAGCCGGGCTTCACCGGCGCGCTCAACTGGTACCGCAACCTGGACCGCAACTGGGAGCTGACCGCCCCCTGGCAGGGCGCGGTCGTCTCCCCGCCCTCGCTGTACGTGTACGGCGACCGGGACCTGGTCCCGGCCTTCCCGGGCACGCCCGAACTGATCGAGCGGCTGCCGGAGTTGATGCCGGACCTGCGCCGCAAGCCGCTCGTGCTGCCGGGCTGCGGCCACTGGACGCAGCAGGAGCGGCCCGCCGAGGTGAACGAGGCGCTGATCGACTTCCTTACGGAGCTGCGGGGCTGAGCCCCGGTTCCGTCAGTCGTCGACCAGGGCCTGGCGGTCGACCTCGCAGTGGTCGACCGAGTCCACCAGGCCCGAGCCGCCCACCCGGACGTCGACGGTGGCCCTGCCGTTCGCGGGAACCGTGACGTCCCCGTAGCGGCTGACGACGGTGATGCCCTGGGCGTCCTCGAAGGTGACCGAGACGGAGAAGCCGGCCTTGCGGCCGTTGGGGTTGCTCACCTCGACGGTCGCGTACGGCCGGGCGGAGGTCGCGCAGCTCACCAGCCGCGCCGTGCCGTCCTCCAGCGCCTTGCGGCTGCCGGAGCCGGAGGAGGAGGAGGACGTCGGGGTGGAGCCGTAGTCCGGCCTGCGGGTGGAGGAGCTGCCGCCGCCGCTGCTGCCGTGGTCATCGTCGTCGGAGCCGTGGGACCCGCCGCTCGAACCGCCGGAGCCGTACGAGATGCCGCTCGACGTCGACGACCTCGAACGGTCGTGGTCCTGGCTGGAGCTGCTGCACCCGCCGCCGCCTCCACCGCCGTGACCGTGACTGCCGCCGCGGCCCCGGCCGGAGGAGAAACCGGTCAGTGCCAGCACCACCAGGACCAGCACCGCCGTGAACCTGACCCTGCGCCCCCGTGTCTGCATGGCGGAGAGCCTAGTGATCTCCTGTCACGGTCATGTCACTGCGTGGCGACCGGCACGTCCCCGGCGTAGCGTCGTGGGTGGAAGCGGTGAACAGACCGCTTCCCGGCAAGCGACGGCCGCCGTCTGGAGCCCCTTCCGCGGACCGGTACGACGGCCGTCCCGGGCCGGGTCAGGCGGTGCGCGCCGTGCCCGTGCCCTTCTCCGCGTCCAGTGCGTACACACAGCGGTCCTTGCTGCACGCGTACACCACCCCGTCCCGGACGACCGGGGAGCCGGTGATCTCGCCGCCGGTGGCGAGCTTCCAGCGCAGCCGGCCGTCGTCGGCCTTCAGGGTGTAGAGCAGGTGGTCGGTGGAACCGAAGTGGATCCGGCCCTCGGCCACCGAGGGGGCGCCCACGATGTCGCCGCCCGCCTGGAAGCGCCACTTGGGCGTGCCGGTGACCGCGTCGAGGGTGTAGAGGCCCTTGCCGCTGCCCACGTGGACATGTCCGGCCGCGACCAGCACAGGGTCGACGGAGGCACGGGACTCGGTGGCGATGCGCCAGCGGTCGCGGCCGTCGGTGGCGTCGAGGGCGTAGACCGTGCCGAGGTAGTCGGCGAGGTAGATGCCGCCGCCGGTGACGGCCGGGCCGGGGACGAAGGTGGGCGGGCAGAGGAACACGGCCGGGGCCTCGAAGTGCCACTTCACGTGCCCGGCGGCCACGTCCAGGGCGAGGACGCGGGTGCCGGCGCAGACGTAGACGTAGCCGTCGGTGGCCTGGGTGAGCCGGATCGGCACGCCGCCGCAGGAGGCCGCGTCGCCGATCGGGTACGACCAGCGCTCCTCGCCGGTGCGGGCGTCCAGGGCGCGCAGCCGGGCGTCCTGCCACACGTAGACCGTGCCGTCGCGCAGGGCGGGCCCGGCCTCGGGGGACTCGAAGTCGGACTGGCAGCCGGTGATCTCCCAGAGCTTCTGGCCGCCGGAGGCCTCCCAGCCCTGGACGCCGCCGCCGCGGGTGCCGGTGACGACGGTGCCGCGGGCGGCCTGGAGCGTGTAGACCCAGGCGTCCGTCTGCAGCCGCCACAGGTCGGCGCCCTCACGGGCGTCCAGGGCGAAGAGCGTGGGCCCGTCGGAGGCGTGGATACGGCCGTCCGCGACCGCCATGGACCACGCGACCTCCCGGGTCTTGAAGCGGCGGCGGCCGGTGGCGACGTCCAGGGCGTGCACCTCGAAGGAGGTGACGTAGACGAGGTCGTCGGCGACCGAGGGCGTGCCCCAGACGTCGTTGGACATGCGGAAGCGCCAGGGCCGCCAGCCCCCGGCCTGCTCCGGCGGCGCGGCCGGGGCCGGAGGGGTGGTGACCGCGGGGCCGACGGCGGGGTCCGTGCCGTTGACGCCGGGGCGGGGCTTGGACCAGGAGGCGGCGAGGGCGGCCTCCGGCCGGGGCGCCGCGACGGCGGCGGCCCGCACGTCGGCGACGCGCGGGCCCGGGCCGATGGGCACCGGGGCGCCGGCGAGGCGGACCGGGCCGGTGTCGGGGCCGATGGGGGCACCTCCCGGCTCGAGCGAAGCCGAGAGCCTGGGGGAGGGCGCGGGCACGGGGACGACGGGGTCGTGCGAGGGCGGGGGCGGGATGTTCGCGAGGCCGGGGGCGGGGCGTCCACCGCCGCTGCGGCCCGCGCCGGGGGCGGGCTTGCCGGCCGGGCGGCCGTTGCGGCGGGACTCGATCAGGCTCACGGCCCGCTCGGGCAGCCACGCGGAGGCCGTGCCGCTGTCGTCGGAGCCGGAGCCGAAGAGGTGGGGGGCCAGCTGGGACTGGAGGTCGGCCGGGTTGGGGCGGGCCGTCGCGTCCATCTGCATACAGGACTCGATGAGCGGACGCAGTTCGTCCGGGAGGCCTTCCAGGTCCGGGCCCTCGCGCAGCAGCATGAAGACCGTCTCGACCGGGTTGGCGCCGTGGAACGGCGGGTGCCCGGTGGCGGCGAAGACCAGCATCGAGCCGAGGGAGAAGACGTCGCTGGCGCCGGTGACGCTGCGGGAGTCCTTGGCCTGCTCGGGCGACATGTAGGCGGGGGTGCCGACGGCGACGTTCGTCATCGTCAAACGCGTGTTCGACACGCCCGACGCGATACCGAAGTCGATCACCCGGGGGCCGTCCTCGACGACGAGGACGTTCGACGGCTTGAGGTCCCGGTGCACCAGGCCCGCGCCGTGGATGGACTGGAGCGCCTCGGCCACGCCCGCCGCCAGCCAGCGCACCGCCTGGGCCGGCATCGGGCCGCAGTCGTTCACTATCTCCTCGAGGGAGGGCGCGGGGACGTACGCGGTGGCCAGCCACGGCACGGCGGCGCGCGGGTCGGCGTCCACGACCGCGGCCGTGTAGAAGCCGGAGACGGCGCGGGCCGCCTCCACCTCACGCGTGAAGCGGACCCGGAACAGCTGGTCCTCGGCGAGCTCCGTCCGGACGGTCTTGATCGCCACGCGCCGGCCGGACGCCGAACGCGCGAGATAGACCAGCCCCATGCCGCCGGCACCCAGCCGTCCCAGCACCTCGAACGGCCCGATCCGCCGCGGATCGTGCTGCGTCAGCTGATCCACCACTCTGCCTGCCACCTCCCCGTACGAGCCGCGCCAAGCCACATGTTCCACGCGACCTTCGTGCAGCGTCTCACCACCGCACCGCCATGGCGGCACGCACCCTGATTCTTCCTGGCCGGAGCCCCGGTTGCGAACCCGGTGACAATTGGGATGTCTCAATACAGAAGAGATCAAACGCTGATCAAATCATGCCTGGTCAGCGGTGCAGCAGCGCGAAGGACGCCCCCTGATTGTCCGTGACCACGGCGACCTCGCCGTACGACGTCTCGAAAGGCGGCACCTGGACCCGGCCGCCGAGCCGCGTCACGTCCTCCAGCGCGGCCGCCACGTCCTCGACGGCGAAATGCACGAGGAAGTGGGGCGGCATCTCGGCCGGGTACACGTCCAAGACGGGGGCGCGGCCGAAATCGGGTTCGGCGTCCGGCCCGAACAGGGCCTCCCGGAAGAGGTCACCGTAGAAGGTGTTGGCCGCCTCGGTGTCCCGGGCGTACAGCTCGGCCCAGGCGAAGGTGCCCGGTTCGTGCCGCTTGCCGAAGCCGGGGTGCTCCTCCGGCTGCCACAGGGCGAAGACGGCGCCCTCCGGGTCGGTGACGAGCGCGGTGACGCCCAGGTCCCCGGCCGGCACCGGCGCCGAGACGATCTGCCCGCCCGCGTCCCGGATGCGCCGGGCCAGGGCCGGGGCGTCCGGGGTCGCGAAGTACACCGTCCAGACGGTGGGCAGCCGCCCGTCCACCTTGCGGACCAGGGCGGCCACCGGTTCGCCGTCCTTCAGCGCCTCGGTGAAGGAGCCGAACCACTCGTCCTCGAAGGTCCACCCGAAAAGTTCACCGTAGAACCGCTTGCCCGCCTCGACGTCGCGAAGCTGGGCGTCCACCCAGCAGGGGACGCCCTCTACGTATACCGATGCCCTGTTTTCGGCCATGCCGCCAACGTAACCGCGACTGCCGCACCCCGCAGACCAGGCACACCAGCCTCGGAACTCTCCCGCACCCCATTTGCAGTCGGCCGAATCGCGCCCCGATCACGCCTCGGTAAGCTGACGGCATGACAGGACAAGTGCGTACCGTCGACGGCCGCGTGGCCGGCCGACGTGGGCAGGCGACCCGGCAGAAGCTGCTCGACTGCCTCAGCGAGATGCTCAGCTCCTCCCCGTACCGGGACGTCAAAGTCATCGATGTCGCCCGGAAAGCGGGCACTTCGCCCGCGACCTTCTACCAGTACTTCCCGGACGTCGAGGGCGCCGTCCTGGAGATCGCCGAGCAAATGGCCACCGAGGGCGCCGCGTTGACGGAGCTCCTGGAGGGCCGCTCCTGGGCCGGCAAGGCCGGCTGGCAGACGGCGCAGGAACTCGTCGACGGCTTCCTGGAGTTCTGGCGCAGGAACGACGCCATCCTCCGGGTCGTCGATCTCGGTGCCGCCGAGGGCGACAAGCGCTTCTACAAACTCCGGATGAAGATCCTCAACTCGGTGAACAACTCCCTGGCGGACGCCGTCGCCGAGCTCCAGGCCAAGGGCAGGGTCGACAAGGACGTGAACCCGGCGGCCGTCGCCGGTTCGCTGGTCGCGATGCTCGCGGCCGTCGCCTCCCACCAGAAGGGCTTCTCCTCCTGGGGCGTGAAGCAGGCCGAACTGAAACCGAACCTCGCCCTGTTGGTACACCTGGGCGTCACCGGCCGGAAGCCGACGAGATAGCGCGGCGCGACAGCCTCTTACCTCCCCACGTCCTGTCTGGCAGGCGGTGGTCCACCCGGGTGGACCACCGCCTGTCGCGCTCTCCGCGTCCGCGCTACCGCCGCACCAGCCGGAACACCCGGATCTCCCGCTCCACCCGCGCCTGGTACGCCGCGTACGGCGGCCAGAACCGCAGCAGCGCCTGCCAGGCCGCCGCCCGCTCCTCCCCGGCCAGCAGCCGGGCCGTGACCGGGACGTCCCGGCCCTTCCAGCTGATCTCCGCGTCGGGATGCGCGAACAGGTTGTGACTCCAGGCGGGGTGCCCGGGCCGCCCGAAGTTGGACCCGACGAGGATCCAGCCGCGCCCGCCGTCCTCGGGCATGCAGGCCAGGGGGGTACGGCGGGGCAGTCCGCTCCGCGCCCCGGTCGAGGTCAGCACCACCCCGGGGAGCAGTTGCGCGCTGAGCAGCACCTTTCCCCTGGTGAGCCGGTGGACGGCACGGTCCAGGGCGGGCACCACGTGCGGTGCCACGCGGGCGAAGCCCCTGGTCGACGACACCTTCTGCACCACACGCGCACCCCTCATGTGCCGGCCTCCTCGAAGACGTGTGCCGCGTCGGCCGCGTGCGCCCGCAGCCGGTGCACCGGCCCGAACAGCAGCTCGTCGCCCGCGGCACGCTTGAAATACAGGTGAGCCTCGTGCTCCCAGGTGAAGCCGATGCCGCCGTGCAGCTGGATCCCCTCGGCGGCGGCGCGGCGCAGCGCCTCGAGCGCCTGGGCGAGGGCGAGAGCGCCGGCCGTCTCCTCGCGGGCGGTCGCGGCCCCGCTTGCGGTTGTGGCGGCGGTCGCGCCCGTCGTTGCGGTGGTGGTGGCACTTGTGGGTGCGGTGGCTTCCGTGGCGGCCTCCCAGGCCGCGTAGTACGCCGCCGAGCGGGCCGCCTGGACCTGGACGTACGCGTCGGCCAGCCGGTGCTTGACCGCCTGGAAGGAGCCGACCGGACGCCCGAACTGCTCGCGCTGCCCGACGTACTCGACGGTCCGCTCCAGCACCCGGCCGGCCGCCCCCACGGCCTCGGTGGCGAGGCAGGCGGCAGCGGTGTCGCCGAGCCGCGCGAGGGCGGAGAGGGCGTCGGCGGTTTCGTCGCCCAGCAACTCGGCGGGTACGTGGCGCAGTTGGATCCGGCCCTGCGGGCGGGTGGCGTCCAGCGCGGTCTGCCGTACGCGGGTGAGCCCGGTGGCGTCACCGCGCACCAGGAAGAGCAGGACGCGGGAGCGGGCGTACCCCCCGGTGTGCGCAGCGACCACGAGCAACCGGGCGCTGTGCCCGTCGAGGACCTGGTCGACCTGCCCGTACAGCTGCCAGCCGCCCTCGGCCCGCCGGGCCTGGACGCCCCCGGCCCGCCCTCCGCCGGCCCACGCCCCGTGCCGGTCGTGGCCGGTGAGCGCGAGGGCGGTGGCGAGGGCGGGCCCCGGTACGGCGAGGGCGGCGGTGAGTCCGCCGGAGGCGATGCGGGGCAGGAGTGCGGCGCGCTGGGCGTCGGTGCCGAGGGCGAGCAGCAGCGGGGCGGCGAGGACGGCGGTGGCGAGCAGCGGGGTGGGGGCGAGGGTGCGGCCCGTCTCCTCGCAGGCCAGGGCCAGTTCGGTCACCGTACAGCCGACACCGCCGTAGGTCTCGGGGAGGGCCAGTCCGGGCAGGCCGAGTTGCTCGGCGAGGGTGGTCCACAGGGCGGGGTCGTGTCCGGCCGGGGTGTCGACGGCGGCCCGCAGCTCTTCCGGACCGCACCGCTTGCCGAGCAGCTCGCGCAGGGTGCGGCGGATCTCGTCCTGTTCGTCGGTGAAGCGGGCGTCCATGAGGCACCTCTCTCCGCATCTGACGGTGCGTCATATTAGGGCGGCGGAACAGGGAAGCCCAGAGCCCTGCCGCGTCCACAGAAATCTGATGTACCGTCAGATTTATGGTGGCGCGGAGGAAAGTGGCCGTCGTCGGCGTGGCCCTCTCGGACTGCGGCCGTGTGGACGACGCGACCCCGTACGCACTGCACGCCCAGGCGGCCCGCCGGGCCCTGGCGGACGCGGGCCTGGACCGGTCGCTGGTCGACGGCTTCGCCTCGGCGGGCCTCGGCACACTGGCGCCCGTCGAGGTCGCCGAGTACCTGGGTCTGCGCCCCACCTGGGTCGACTCCACCTCCGTGGGCGGCTCCACGTGGGAGGTCATGGCGGCGCACGCGGCGGACGCGATCGCGGCCGGGCACGCCCGCGCGGTGCTGCTCGTCTACGGTTCGACGGCCCGGGCGGACGTCAGGGCCGGCCGCCGCACCGGAACACTGTCCTTCGGCACACGGGGCCCGATGCAGTTCGAGGTCCCGTACGGCCACACCCTGATCGCCAAGTACGCCATGGCGGCCCGCCGCCACATGATCGAGTACGGCACGACGATCGAGCAGCTGGCGGAGGTGGCGGTGCAGGCCCGGGCCAACGCGGCCCTCAACCCGGAGGCGATGTTCCGCACACCGATCACGGTCGACGCGGTGCTGTCCGGGCCGATGATCGCGGACCCCTTCACCAAGCTGCACTGCTGCGTCCGTTCCGACGGCGGGGCCGCCGTGCTGCTGGTGGCCGAGGAGTACGTACGGGACTGCCGTACATCGCCGGTGTGGGTGCTGGGGAGCGGGGAGTCCGTGTCGCACGCGGCGATGTCCGAGTGGCCGGACTTCACGGTGTCACCGGCGGCGGTGAGCGGGCGGCTGGCGTTCGAGCGGGCGGGCGTGCGGCCGGCGGAGATCGAGGTCGCCGAGATCTACGACGCGTTCACCTACATGACGCTGGTGACGCTGGAGGACCTCGGCTTCTGCGGCAAGGGCGAGGGCGGGGCGTTCGTGGAGAAGGGGCGGCTGCGGGTCGAGGGCGGTGAGCTGCCGGTGAACACCGACGGGGGCGCTCTGTCGGCCCAGCATCCCGGGATGCGGGGGCTGTTCCTGCTGGTGGAGGCGGTACGGCAACTGCGCGGGGAGTGCGGGGAACGGCAGGTGCGGCGGCGCGACGACTCGCCGCCGCGACTGGCGGTGGCGTCGGGGACGGGGGGCTGGTTCTGCTCGTCGGGGACGGTGGTGCTGGGGGTGGGGTGAGGGGGCGGGGTGAGGGGGCGGGGCGGGGATCCGGAGCCGGGGCGCGGAGGTCCGCGCGGGCGAACGCGAGCACGAGGCCGCGGGGGCCGCGTAGGCCGCGGGGGCCGCGGAGGCCGCGCGGGCGAACGCGGAGGCGAGGCCGCGGGGGCCGCGGGGGCGAACGCGGGCGCGAGGCCGCGGGGGCCGCGGGGGCCGCACGGGCGAACGCGGGCGCGAGGCCGCGGAGGCCGCGGGGGCCGCACGGGCGAACGCGGGCGCGAGGCCGCGGAGGCCGCGGGGGCCGCACGGGCGAACGCGGGCGCGAGGCCGCGGAGGCCGCACGGGCCGCACGGGCCGCGCGGGCCGCACGGGCCGCACGGGCCGCACGGGCGAACGCGGAGGCGAGGCCGCGGGGGCCGCGGAGGCCGCACGGGCGAACGCGGAGGCGAGGCCGCGGGGGCCGCGGAGGCCGCACGGGCGAACGCGGAGGCGAGGCCGCGGGGGCGAACGCGGGGGCGGGGAAACCCGGGGAGGACGGAGCTGGGAGGCCCGCGCTCCGCGTCGCCGGGCGGAACCGGACACAATCGAGGCATGGCAACCGATCTTCACGAGCTGCTGAGGTCACTGCGGGTCTGGGACCCGAAGGTCACGGACCTGCCCTCCTTCGAGCCGACCACCGCCCCGGCCACTCCCCTGCCCTTGTTCGCCGAGTGGTTCGCGGCGGCGGTGGCGGCCGGCCAGACCGAGCCGCACACCATGTCGCTGGCGACCTCCGACGAGTCGGGCCTGCCCGACGTGCGGATCGTGATGCTGCACGGAGCGGACGCCGACGGCTGGTCCTTCGCGTCCCACGCCGGCAGCCGCAAGGGGCGGCACCTCGCCGGCCGCCCGTATGCCGCGCTCGGCTTCTACTGGCCGGTGCTGGGCCGCCAGGTCCGGGTGCGCGGCCCGGTGACGGCGGCGGCGTCCGAGGACGCCCAGGGCGACCTGCACGCCCGCTCGACGGGCGCGCTGGCGGCGGCGCTGACCGGGCGGCAGAGCGAGGTCCTGCCGTCCCTGGACGACCTGGCCCGGGCCTCGGAGTCGGCGTGGGAACGGGCGTCGCGGGAGCCGGAGGCACCGGTGCCGTCCTGGACGCTGTACCGGCTGCGGGCCGAGGAGGTCGAGTTCTTCCAGGGTGACGAGCGACGCCGACACGTCCGGCTCCGCTACCGGCGGGCCGTGCAGCGGGACGGGGAGGAGTGGTCGCGGGAGCTGCTGTGGCCGTGAGGGGCGGGGCCCAACGGCCGGGTGTGAGCGGCTACTTGGCTTCGGCCTGAGGGCGACTCACCCCACCTCCTTCCACGTGAAGTCGTGCACGTCTTCTACGTGAAGTCGTGCACGTCGAAGTCCGCCACCGGCCGGTAGCCGATGCGCTGGTAGAGGCCGTTGCTGGTCGGGTTGTCCAGGTCGGTGAAGAGGAGGACCTCGGCCGCGCCGGAGGCCAGGGCGGCGCGGCTGACTTCGGCCGTCGCGGCGCCCGCGTAGCCGCGGCGGCGGAAGTGGGGCGGGGTGTAGACCGAGGCGACGCGGACCTGGCCGGCGACTCGGGGGCTGGTGCCGGCCATGGCGACCGGTGTGCCGTCGGGGGTTTCCCACAAGGTGACGCCGCCGCTGTCGATGCGGGCGTCCGCCCACTCGGCGGAGTCGCGGACGGTGCCCAGGCCGACGGACGCGCTGAACTCGTCGTGCCAGCGCCAGAGGAGCTCGCGGTCGGCCTCGACGGCGATCCGGGGGCCGCCGGGCGGGAGGGGCCCCGGATCGGTCAGGGTGCCGAGCCGGTAGAGCCGCTGGCGCTGGCGGAGGACGGCCGGGGCGCCCGTGTGCCGCTGCCAGGCCTCGGCGAAGGCGGCCGCGGTGTCGCACTCCGCGTTGACCCCGGGCAGACGTCGGCCGAGGGCGGCCAGGAGCGCGGCGAGGGAGTCGGCGTCCTCGGGGGTGACGGCGGTGAGGTTCAGCCAGTGCGGCGGGGTGCGGAAGAAGGCCGCCCGGACCTCTCCCGCCCGCTCCAGTACACCGAACTCCGGTGCCCCGTCGCCGTACACGCACCGGCCGCGGGTCCGCAGGGTCTCCGTGACCGTCAGCGGCACGGTGTGCAGCGCCGGCCGGGAGCGGAGGAAGGCTCCCGCGCGGGTCAGGAAGCCGTCGAGGTCATGGCTGAGGTGCCAGCCGCCCGTAGCGGGGCGGGGATCGGTATCGGGGTCGATTCCGGTTCCGGTGTCCATGGTTCATGGTGCCGTGTGCCGCCGCCCGGGCACCCCTGATTTTCCGACGGTCCCCGCCGGCTGCTTGAGGCGGTCCACCGTCGGCTGACCTTGAGGCGGTCCCCCGTCGGCCGACCGTGAGCCGGTCCCCCGTCAGCCGATGCGGCGCCGGCCGCGGTCCCGTCCGCTCACTTGCCGCTGTCCTCGGCGAGCGTGTGCGCCACCAGCGCGTTGGCGTGGCCGTGTCCCAGACCGTGCTCGGTCTTGAGCCAGGTGACGAGCTCCATGTGCCGGGTCAGCGGCGAGGTGCGGATGAGCTCCTGCCAGTCGGCGATCGGTCGGCCGTACTTCTTCTCGATGGAGGGGAAGTAGGCGGCGGGGCCCTTCACGGGTGCGGTCATCTCGGCCGGTCCCTTCACTGCTCGGCGGTGCAGCTGCGGTCGCGCTGCGGTTGCCGGGTATGACCGGCGGGGCGGGTCGGACTGATCGCCCAGCCAATGTGAGGTGCGTCACTCTGACTCGTTCCGCCCTCCTCGCGGACCCGCCGGCTCCGGGTCCGTGGCCAGGCGGGCGTGCAGATGGGCGTCCCGGAACGCGTCGTGCCGCTCTTCCTGGAAGATCGCACCGCGCAGGGTGCCCTCGTACGAGAACCCGCATCGCTCGGCGATCCGGCACGACGCGTCGTGACCGACCGCGTGGTCCAGCTCCAGCCGGTGCATTCCGAGTTCCGTCAGCGCCCAGTGGGCGGTGAGCAACAGGGCCCGGGTGGCGACGCCCTGGTCGCGGGCCTCGGGCAGGACCCAGTAGCCGACCCGGGCGACCTTCAGGTGGTACTTGATCTCGTTGACCCCGATGTGCCCCAGCGGCGCGTCGGTGCGGGCGTCCGCGACCCGGAACGACACCGACGTCCCCTCCAGGGCACTCTGCGCCCGCGCCAGCAGCGACTCCCGCGCACCGGCCCGGTCCGTGACCAGCCGCAGCGGGGTGTTCCAGCGCCGGAACTCCGGATCGCGCAGCCCCCGCAGCCACGTGTCGACGTCGGCACCGGATCCGGCGTCCCAGGGGCGCAGGCGGAGACCGTGGCCGCGGAGAGCCGGGTGGGGGCCGGTCAGAGACTGGTCACGTATGGGGGCCATGGGTCCCATTCAAACCCGTGGTTCCCGGAAACCGGCCTCCCGTGCGCCGAGGACGGGGCAAGAAGCGGGTGGTTACACCGGCGTCCCCGGGAACGCCGGCATCCCGGGAGGACCGGAGCCCCCGGGGGCTCCGGCGCCCTCGTGAACACCGGCACCCCCTCCCGGAACGCCACCACCAGCTCCGCCCCACCCGACAGGCCCGCACCCCCGCTCGCGAGTGCCGCCGACGACGACTCCCCGGCCTCCACGATCTCCGTCATCATCCGCGGCCCCTCGGCGAGTTCGACCACGGCGGCGACATAGGGGACGCGGTCCGGGAACGGCGGAAGGTCGTTACGGTGGACGACGGACCAGGTGTAGAGCGTGGCGCGGCCGCTCGCCGTCTCCCAGGTGACGTCCTCGCTCCAGCAGTGGGGGCAGAACTCGCGCGGGTAGTGGTGGGCCCGGCCGCAGGCCCCGCAGCGGCGGATCAGCAGCCGGCCCTCGGCGGCGGCGTCCCAGTACGTCCGCGTGAAGGCGTCGACCTCGGGCCGGTCGAAGCGGTGGCCGGTCACAGGAACAGCCCGAACGCGCTGTCCAGCGACCACGCCTGCCAGGACATCCCGAACAGCGCGACCACCGACATCAGCGCCATCATCGTGTTCTGCCCCTGCTCGGCGACGTCGTGCACCATGAGCGTGAAGTACAGCGCGTTGAGGAGGAACCCGCCGACCAGGGCGATCGGGGTGAGGAAGCCGGTGATCAGGCCCAGTCCGAGCGCCAGTTCCGCGTAGACGACGACGTGCGCCATCACGCGCGGGTGCGGCGCCACCGCCGCCTCGAAGCCCGAACGCACGGCCTTCCAGCGGTGCCCGGCGGCTATGGAGGCCGCCCACGTGATGCCGGTGCCCCGCTCGAACCAGGCCTTGCGGTCCTTGTGCCGCCAGCTCTCCAGCCACCACAGCCCGAGCCCGATCCGCAGCACGGCCAGCCATTCCGCCCCGGTGAGCCAGATCGCGTCCATACAATCTGACGGTACGTCAGATCCGCGGATGCGCAAGGGCCGGCGAGAGGCCGACTCCGCGCCCCGGACAAGGACCGCCCCCGACCTTCGTTCGACCAGGAACGATCACCTCCCCGCCACAACCAGGCCCGCTACGCCACGAGCCCCACTCGCTCCTCCCACAGGCGTGATCAATCCGAAACCAATTCCGGTCTTGACCGAGACCCATCAAGCGGTCCCGTGATTACGCTCGCGCTCATGGCCGACTCCACACCCCCCACACATGCCTCCGCACAGCCCCCACCCGACCGCCCCGTCTACGTCATCGGCGGCGGCCCCGGCGGGCTCTCCGTGGCGTACGCGCTGCGCGCCCGGGGCATACGGGCCGTCGTCCTGGAGAAGTCCGACCGGGTCGGGGCGTCCTGGCGCCGTCACTACGACCGGCTGCACCTGCACACCACCCGCCGCCTCTCGGCCCTGCCCGGGCTGCCGATGCCGCGCCGGTTCGGGCGGTGGGTGTCCCGGGACGACGTGGTGCGGTACCTGGAGAAGTACGCCGAGCACCACCGCCTGGAGATCGTCACCGGCGTCGAGGTGTCCCGCGTCGAGCGCACCCCCGACGGTACGGGCTGGCTGCTGCACGCCACCGGCGGCCGGGAGCTGACCGGCGCGGCGGTGGTCGTCGCCACCGGCTACAACCACACCCCGCGGCTGCCGGACTGGCCCGGCCGCGCCGACTTCACGGGCGAGCTCCTGCACGCCGGCGAGTACCGCAGCGGCAAGCCCTACGCCGGCCGGGACGTCCTCGTCGTCGGGGTCGGCAACACCGGCGCCGAGATCGCCGTCGACCTGGTGGAGAGCGGCGCCTCGCGGGTCCGGCTCGCCGTGCGCACCGTCCCCCACATCGTGCGCCGTTCGACCGCCGGCTGGGCCGCCCAGTACAGCGGCGTCCTGGTCCGCCGGCTGCCGGTCGGCCTGGTCGACCGGATCTCCCGGCTGCAGGCCAAGGTGGCCGTGCCCGACCTGTCGGCCCACGGGCTGCCGCGCCCCGACACCGGGCTGTACACGCGGGTGAAGCAGGGGGCCATCCCGGTGCAGGACGTCGGCCTGATCGACGCCGTGCGCAAGGGCGGGGTGGAGGTCGTGGCGGCCGTGGAGGGCTTCGAGGACGGCGGCAAGATCGCCCTCGCCGACGGCACCCGGATCTCCCCGGACGTGGTGATCGCCGCCACGGGGTACGTCCGCGCCCTGGAGGACCTGGTCGGGCACCTCGACGTCCTCGACGACCGCGGCAGGCCCGTCACCCACGGCCCCCGCACCCCGAGGACCGCTCCCGGCCTGTACTTCACCGGCTTCACCAACCCGATCAGCGGCAACCTCCGCGAGATGGCGCTCGACGCGGTGAAGATCGCGAAGGCCGTCGCGAGGAGCGGCTCGGGGGGCGTGTCCCGCCTGCCGGGCTGAGCCGCCGCCCGACGGGGCGTGTCCCGCTGCCGGGCCGAGCCACCGCCCGACGGGCACGTCCCGCTGCCGGGCCGAGCCACCGCCCGACGGGCACGTCCCGCTGCCGGGCCGAGCCACCGCCCGACGGGCACGTCCCGCCTGCCGGGCCGAGCCACCGCCCGACGGGCACGTCCCGCCTGCCGGGCCGAGCCACCGCCCCACGGCGGGACAATGCGCGTCGGTCCAGTCGACAACTTGACCCGCCCACACCGTTCCTGACGTCGCATCAGTTCAGTAACCTGACAGAGCGTCAGTTAGCGGCTGTCTCACAGGAGCGGGCGGAAACGATGCTTGGATCGACCCACGGCACCCTCACCACCGACTCCCGCCGGGCCCGGGCCATCGCCTGTGGCGAGCGGTCCGGGCGGCCTGCTGTCCACGGCAGGCCCGCCCAGGCGGGCGACCTGGATGTCAGCGGACGGCCGCTGCACTCCGGCGTACCCGATCTGGACCGCTTCTTCCGCCCCCGGTCCGTCGCCGTGGTCGGCGCCTCGGACGCCGAGGGCCGCCCGAACACCGGCATCACACGGCAGCTGGCCGACTGGGCCGAGCGGGTCGGCGCCACGCTGTACCCGGTCCACCCCAGCCGGCCGTCGGTGTTCGGCATCCCCTGCTTCCCTTCCGTCGCCGGCCTGCCCGAGCAGGTCGACCTGGCCGTGGTGCTGGTCAAAGACCCCGTCCCGGTGATCGAGGAACTGGCCGAGGCCAAGGCGCGGTTCGCGGTCGCCTTCGCGTCCGGGTTCGCCGAGACCGGGCCGGAGGGCGAGGCCGCCCAGCGGCGACTGGCCGCCGCCGTGGAGCAGTCTGGGCTGCGGCTGCTCGGGCCCAACACCAACCTCAACGCCTTCGAGCGGTTCCGTGACGACCTGGAAGGGCCGGCGATCGCGTTGATCACCCAGTCCGGCCACCAGGGCCGCCCCGTCTTCGCCCTCCAGGAACTCGGCATCCGCCTCTCCCACTGGGCCCCCACCGGCAACGAGGCCGACCTGGAGAGCGCCGACTTCCTCTCCTACTTCGCCGAGCAGCCCGAGGTCGGCGCCATCGCCTGCTACCTCGAAGGGCTGAAGGACGGCCGCTCCTTCCTGCTCGCCGCCGACCGGGCCGCCCGGCGCGGTGTGCCGGTCGTCGCCGTCAAGGTGGGCCGCACCGAGACCGGCGCCCGCACGGCCGCCTCCCACACCGGCAAACTGACCGGCGCGGACGCCGTGGTGGACGCGGCGCTGCGCCAGTACGGCGTGATCCGGGTCGACGGGCTCGACGAACTCCAGGACACGGCGGCCCTGTTGGCCCGGGCCCGCCCGCCGCGCGCCGACGGGGTCGTCGTCTACTCCATCTCCGGCGGCACCGGCGCCCACGTCGCCGACCTGGCGACCGGGATGGGCCTGAGCCTGCCGGTCCTGTCCGAGGCCAGGCAGGCCGAGCTGCACCAGTGGATACCCGAGTACCTGAGCGTCGCCAACCCGGTCGACAACGGCGGGCATCCGGTCGGGGACGAGCGCGGCCGGAAGATCATCGACGCGATCCTCGCCGACCCCGCCGTGGGTGTACTGCTCTGCCCGGTCACCGGGCCGTTCCCCCCGCTCAGCGACCGGCTCGTGCGGGACCTGGTGGACGCGGCCGAGCAGACCGACAAGCTGGTCTGCGTGGTGTGGGGTTCGCCGGTCGGCACCGAGCCCGCCTACCGCGAGATCCTGCTCGGCTCCTCCCGCGTGGCCACCTTCCGCACGGTCGGCAACTGCCTCACCGCCGTCCGCGCCCACCTCGCCCACCACCGCTTCGCCGCCGCCTACCGCTCCCCCTTCGACGAGGCCCCGCGCACCCCCTCGCCGTCCTACCGCAAGGCGCAGGCCCTGATGCAGCCCGGCCGGCAGCTGAGCGAGCACGCGGCGAAGCAGCTGCTGCGGGCGTACGGCATCCGCGTACCGCGCGAGCAGTTGGTGACCAGTGCGGCGGCGGCCGTCCGCGCGGCCGGGCTCGTGGGCTACCCGGTGGTGATGAAGGCCTCCGGCGCCCGGATCGCCCACAAGACCGAACTGGGCCTGGTGAAGATCGGGCTGACCTCGGCCAGCCAGGTCCGCGACGCCTACCGCGAGCTGACCGACATCGCCCGCTACGAGGACGTCGCCCTGGACGGCGTCCTGGTCTGCCAGATGGTGGAGCAGGGCGTGGAGATGGTCGTCGGCGTCGCCCACGACGACCTGTTCGGTGCGACCGTGACCGTCGGGCTCGGCGGCGTGCTCGTCGAGGTGCTGCGCGACACGGCCGTAGGGGTGCCGCCCTTCGGGGAGGAGCAGGCGCGGGACATGCTCGCCGGGCTGCGCGGACGGGCCCTGCTCGACGGGGTCCGGGGGCGGCCGGCGGCGGATCTGGACGCGCTGGTGGAGGTCGTCCTGCGCGTGCAGCGCATGGCCCTGGAACTCGGGGACCAGCTCGCGGAACTGGACGTCAACCCGCTGATGGTGCTGCCGCAGGGGCAGGGTGCCGTGGCCCTGGACGCGCTGGCGGTGTGCCGCTGATGACCGGGGCCGCGGTTCTGCACACCACCGGCGACCACGTCCTCACCGTCACGCTCAACCGGCCCGAGAGCCTCAACGCCCTGACGCCCGGGCAGCGCGAGGACATCATCGGGCTGCTGTCGGAGGCCTCCGCGGCGGCGGAGGTGCGGGCCGTGGTGATCACGGGGACGGGCCGCGGCTTCTGCGCCGGGGCGGACCTCCGGGCGGCCGGCCCTCCCGGCGAACGCCTCGCGGGCGACGTGGCCCGCACCCTGCGCACCGGCGCCCAGCGGCTGATCGCCGCCGTGCTCGACTGCGAGAAGCCGGTGATCGCGGCCGTGAACGGCACGGCGGCCGGACTCGGCGCGCATCTGGCGTTCGCCTGCGATCTGGTCCTCGCGGCCGAATCCGCCCGGTTCATCGAGGTGTTCGTACGGCGCGGGCTGGTCCCCGACGGGGGCGGCGCCTATCTCCTCCCGCGGCTCGTCGGCCCGCAGCGCGCGAAGGAGCTGATGTTCTTCGGCGACGCGCTCGGCGCGGCGGACGCCGAACGCCTCGGGCTGGTCAACCGGGTCGTCAGGGACGAGGAGCTGGAGAAGACGGCGCGCGCCTGGGCCGAGCGTCTCACCTCCGGCCCGACCCGCGCCCTCGCCCTGACCAAGCAGCTCGTGAACGCCTCCCTCGACACCGACCGCACCGCCGCCTTCGCCGCCGAGGCCGCCGCACAGGAGATCAACATGACGACAGCGGACGCGCGGGAGGGCGTACGGAGCTTCGTGGAGCGGCGGAGCCCGGAGTACCGGGGCCACTGACCGTTCCCGGCCTCTTCCCGCCTCTTCCCGCTCTGTTCCTACCCCTGCCCCTCTTCCCGCCCTGTTCCTGCTCCTCCCCCCTCTTCCCGCCCTGTTCCTGCTCCTCCCCCCTCTTCCCGCCCTGTTCCTGCCCCTCCCCGCCCCTTCCTATCTGACGCTGCGTCAGTTTCAATGCTGGATGTGATGGCACAAGCAGGGATGGCGGAAGCCGCCGTCCGCTACCTCAGGTCGGTCCGCGCCACCGCCCCGGAGCCCGTCGACGCCCTGCCGCGCCCCGAACTGCGGTGCGTCGGCGCCGACGAGCGTGCCCCCCTCGACCCCCGGGAGTTCCGCCGGGTCCTGGGGAACTTCGCGACGGGCGTGGCCGTCGTCACGGCACCCGCCGCCATGGCCGGAGAACCTCCCGCCGGCTTCGCCTGCCAGTCCTTCAGCTCCCTCTCCCTCGACCCTCCCCTGGTCGCCTTCATGGTCGGCCGGACCTCGACGACCTGGCCGCGGATCGCCCGCGCCGGGGTGTTCTGTGTGAACGTTTTGGGCTCCGGCCAGGGCGAGTTGTGCCGCGCCTTCGCGGTGAGCGGCGCGGACAAGTTCGCGGGCGTGGCGTACGACGCGGCGCCGGTGTCGGGCTCGCCGCGGCTGACGGGCGCGGTGGCATGGATCGACTGCGCGATCCACGCCGTGCACACCGGCGGGGACCACCTCATCGTGGTGGGCCGGGTGAACGCCCTCGGCACGGAGGACGCCGACGGCCCGGAAGGTCCGCTGCTCTTCCACCGGGGACGTTTCGCCCGGCTGGCGCCACCGTAGGGCTCACACCGCCGTCAGCCGCCACAGCGAGGTGACTTCGCCGGCCCGCGCGGCGTGGAACGGATCGCCCGTGTTCCGTACGCGGGAGTGGCGCGGACGGGTCTCCAGCCGGTCGGCGACGCGCAGGCCCGCCGCCGGGGTGCGCCAGGGCCAGGTCTCCCGGGTCCGTAACACCGCGCACCACATCCGCACGCACCGGGCTTGCTGAGCGTCGCCGAGCGCTCACACTCAAGTGGCCCTGCCCCATACCCTGACAGTGGACGCCGAACAGAGAAGGGGCGAGACCGTGCCATCTGACGCTACCCCGGACCCCTACGCCGACCCGCTTGTCTTCGGGCCACGGCTCCAGATCCTGCGCACCCGCAAGGGCCTCACCCGTGAGCAACTCGGAGGCCTCGTCGGCCGCTCCGGTTCCTGGGTCAAGGGCATCGAGACGGGCCGTCTCAAGACACCCAGACTCGAAGTGATCCTCCGCATCGCCGAGATTCTCCGCCTACGGGACCTCTCCGACCTCACAGGAGACCAGTCCGTACGCGTCGGCCTCTTCACCGGACCCGGACACCCACGCCTCCCCGACGTGAAGTCGGCTGTCGATGCCTTTCCACTCACCACCGAGCGCGAGGCACCCCCCGCCGAGCACCTCCGCGCTCGCCTCGCACGTGCTTGGGCCGCCCGACACTCGGCCCCGAACCACCGTGAGGTCATCGGCGGATTGCTGCCGGACCTGATCCGCGACGCGCAGGCTGCGGCGCGCCAGGCCGACTCCGGACCGGAACGGCGTGCGGCACAGGCGGTCCTCGCGGAGGTGTACTCCCTCGCGCAGTTCTTTTGCGCCTATCAGCCCGACCCGGCGTTGCTGTGGCGTGTCGCCGACCGCGCCCTGATCGCTGCTCAGGAGTCCGAGGACCCGCACACGATCGGCGTCGCCGCGTGGCTCGCCGCTCAGGCACACCGTGACAGTGGGCCCGCTCACTTCGACGCTGCCGACGCCGTGAACCTGGGTGCGCTGGCCTACCTCGAACCGCTGCTGCCGAACGCCGGCGACGATGTCCTCGCGATCACGGGCGCCCTCACCTTTGAAGCCGGTTACACGGCAGCCCGCCGGGGTGAGGCGGGGACAGCCTGGCGGTACTGGGACCTGGCCCGGGATATGGCGGCCCGTCTGCCCGCCGCCTATTACCACTCGGTGACGTCGTTCTCACCCGGCATCATGGGTGCGCACGCAGTGACCATCGCCGTCGAGTTGCACGCCGGCGGGGAATCCGTACGGCAGGTCGCGGCTGCCGACGCGGCAACCATCCCGTCGCGACCGCGACGAGCGCGCCATCGCATCGAAAGCGCTCGCGGCTACCAGCTCGACGGGCAGCCGGACGTGGCACTCGCCACGCTCGACCAGGCCTACGAAGCGGCACCGGAAACGATCAAGTACAACGGCTATGCCAAGCGCATCATCCTGGAAGAGACCGAGGCCAAGTCTCCGGCGCGCAGGCGCCGTGCCTCGGGGCTCGCTGTAAAGCTCGGTCTTCTCGCAGCGTAATCAAGGGGGCACAAACTGTGCCCCTGCCGCTGCACCGGCGCTTCTACGGTCACGTGGTGAAACGGAACGCACATGACCGGGGAGGCCCGAGCATGCCCAGTAACCACAGCCACTCAGCCTTACGGCCCGACGTCGCTGCGCGCGGCATGCGCGTACACGGCACAGCAGACCGGCGGTCAGCAGCGGAGCATTGGCTATTGGCATCACTGCCTGCCCCCGGCCGTGCCCGGGCCCGGCTCGAATGGCGGCAGCACGACGTGGCCATGCTCCCACTCGGCACCCTTTTCTCCGCCGTACGGGTCCCCGGCCGCCTCGTGGTCGCCCTGACGGAAAGCACCGAGACTTCCGAACTCGACGAGTTCATGCGCCACGCCCTCGACGGCGGCCCCGTCATCTGCGATCCACGTTACTTGCGGTACTACGCCCTGGTACCCGCGAGCGTGCCGAGAACCTGGCATCAGGCCATCGACGACTGGAAACCTCTGGACGTGGAATGCCTCGGCCACGGCAGCTACCTCGGAGTTCCCAGGGCGGACACCGTGGAATGCACCCCCGCTCGTGCCCCTTACTGGTCAGTGCCGATCGACTCGGCCGCGACCCTGTGCAGGCCGTTGAAAGTCGCCCGGCTGATCGCCGCCGGCCGTCACTGCCTGCCCACGGAGCGGGAAGAGTGAGTGACGCGGCGCGGATCCGGCAGCGGTGCGAGGACGTGCTGGGGGTTCCGATCCCGCAGGGGGACGAGTTGTCTCTCCTGGTTGAGGAGTTGGAGGCGTACGTCGGGCTGCTCGCTCCGAAGTTGGAGGAGCTGGTGCCGCGTATGCGCGAGGGCACGCAGGACACGGCGCGCATCGTACTGAGGCACTCGGGCGAAGTCCTCGACGACACCGGTACGACGGCAGCCGAGCTCGGGACACGGCCGTACAACGCCGGAGTGAACGCGCGCGCACTACTCGGCCTCCTTGAGCGACCGGGCGAAGTCGATCCGTCTCCGGGTCCGAGCCGTCCTCGCCCTTGGGGCACGGCGGCTCGCCCGGAAGAATGACAGCGGGTTCCTCTCAAACCGTCGCCGCCACATCCCCCGCCCTCCGCCGGATCACCAGCGCCATCAGCGCCGCCGCCGCGCACAGCGCCCCGGAGGCGTACCAGACCACGTCGTACGTGCCGAAGGTGTCCCGCGCGACACCGCCCAGGAAGGCGACGACGGCCGCCCCGACCTGGTGGGAGGCGAGGACCCAGCCGAAGACGATCGCGCTGTCCTCGCCGTAGTGCTCGCGGCACAGGGCGAGGGTGGGCGGGACGGTGGCGACCCAGTCGAGGCCGTAGAAGACGATGAAGAAGATCATCGGGGGGTGGACCGCGGGGCCGAGCAGCAGCGGCAGGAACATCAGGGACACGCCCCGCAGCGCGTAGTACACCGCCAGCAGGCGGCGCGGCTCGAAGCGGTCCGTGAACCAGCCGGAGGCGATCGTGCCGACGACGTCGAAGACGCCGATGACGGCGAGCAGGGACGCGGCGGCCTGGAGGGGCATGTGGTGGTCGTGGGCCGCGGGGATGAAGTGGGTCTGGATGAGGCCGTTGGTGGAGGCGCCGCAGATCGCGAAGGTGCCGGCGAGCAGCCAGAACGGGCCGGTGCGCACGGCGGACAGCAGCACGCTCACGGCCCGGCGGGCGGCTCCGGGGACGGGAGGCGGCTTCGGCACGAACTCGGCGGCGCCGTACGGCTTCTGGCCCACGTCCGCCGGGTGGTCGTGCAGCAGGAGCCACACGAACGGGACGACCGCGAGCGCGGCGAGCGCGACCGTCACGGCCGCCGGGCGCCAGTCGTACCGGTCGATGATCCAGGACAGCAGGGGCAGGAAGATCAGCTGGCCGGACGCGGAGGCGGCGGTGAGGATGCCGCTGACCAGGCCGCGCCGTGCGGTGAACCAGCGGTTGGTGACGGTCGCGGCGAAGGCCAGCGCCATGGAGCCGGAACCGAGCCCGACGAGCAGACCCCAGTACAGCATCAGCTGCCAGGCGGCGGTCATCCACACGGTGAGCCAGGAGCCGGCCGCGATCACGGTCAGGGCGACCGCGACGACCTTTCGGATGCCGAAGCGGTCCATCAGGGCCGCCGCGAACGGGGCCGTCAGACCGTACAGCGCCAGGTTCACCGAGACGGCGGCGCCGATCGTGCCGCGTGACCAGCCGAACTCGTCGTGCAGCGGATCGATGAGCAGGCCCGGAACGGACCGGAAGGCGGCGGCGCCGATGATCGTCACGAAGGTGACGGCGGCGACGAACCAGGCGCGGTGCACCCGCACACGGGTCGGCTGCGGCGGCTGCTGGACGGCCGCTGCTTCGGTTGTCTGGGTCACGACATAGAGCTTCCGATCCGCGGCGCACTCCATCGAGTGGCCCGAAGGACAGCATTCGTTAGGATCGGGCCATGAGCCGTGAGCCGGGGTTCCGCCCGCACCGGGTCGTCGTCCTCGCCCGCGACGGCCTGCTCCCCTTCGAGCTGGGCATCCCGCACCGCATCTTCGGCCGCCCCCGGGACGCCCGGGGACGCCCGCTGTACGACGTCGTCACCTGCTCGATCCGTCCGCCGGGCCCGGTGCGGACCGACGCCGACTTCGCCATCCAGGTCGAGCACGGCCCCGAGACCCTGGCCACCGCCGACACGGTGATCGTCCCGGCGTCGTACGAACAGGGCCCGGTCTTCGAGCAGGGCGTGCTCACCGGCGAACTGGCCGCCGCCCTCGGCCACATCCGCCCCGGCACCCGGCTCGCCTCCATCTGCACCGGCGTCTACGTCCTCGCCGCCGCCGGTCTCCTCGACGGCCGTCCCGCCACCACGCACTGGGCCGACGCCGACCGTTTCCAGCGGCTGTTCCCGCGGATCGAGGTCGACGCCGACGTCCTGTTCATCGACGACGGCGACATCCTGACCTCCGCCGGCGTCGCGGCGGGCATCGACCTGTGCCTGCACATGGTGCGCCGCGACCACGGCACGGCGGTCGCCAACGACGTGGCCCGCCGCACGGTCGTACCGCCGCACCGCGACGGCGGTCAGGCGCAGTACATCCACCGGCCGGTACCCGACCCGCAGCAGGCGACGACGACCTCGGCCCGCGCCTGGGCCCTGGGCCGCCTCCACGAGCCGATCCAGCTGCGCGACATGGCCGCCCGGGAGTCCATGTCGGTGCGCACCTTCACCCGCCGCTTCCGCGAGGAGACCGGCGTCAGCCCCGGCCAGTGGCTCACCCAGCAGCGCGTGGAACGGGCCCGCCACCTCCTGGAGTCCACCGACCGCTCCGTCGACCGGGTCGCCCGGGACGCGGGCTTCGGCACGGCCCAGTCGATGCGTCAGCACCTCCAGTCGGCCCTCGGTGTCACACCCACCGCCTACCGGCGCACGTTCCGGGCGGAGAACGACACCGCGGCCGCCGTCAGAAGGTGAGCACCGCCCGCGCCACCCGGCCCGCCTCGGCGTCCGCCGCCGCCTCTTCGAAGTCCTCGGCCGGGTAGGTCCGGGTGACCAGTTCGTCGAGCAGGAGGCGCCCCTGGCGGTACAGGCCGGCGTACAGGGCGATGTCCCGCTGAGGGCGGGAGGAGCCGTAGCGGCAGCCCAGGATGGACTTGTCGAGGTACATCGAGGAGACGCGGAAGGACGCCTCGGCCGTGGCGGGCGGGACCCCGAGCAGGATCGCCTGCCCGTGCCGGTCCAGGGCGTCGATCGCCTGCCGGATCAGCTCCACGCGGCCGACGCACTCGAAGGCGTGGTCCACGCCCGTGGGCAGCAGGTCGCGCACGCCGCCGGCCGAGGTGAGGAAGTCGGTCGCGCCGAACCGGCGTGCCATCTCCTCCTTCGCCGGGTTGGCGTCGACGGCCACGATCCGCCCGGCGCCCGCGAGCCGCGCCCCCTGGAGCACGTTCAGGCCGATGCCGCCCGCCCCGATGACCAGGACGCTGTCGCCCCGGTCCACCCGTGCCCGGTTCAGCACGGCGCCCACCCCGGTCAGCACCCCGCATCCGATGAGCGCCGCCGAGGCCATCGGTATGTCGTCGGGGATCCGGACCGCCTGGACGGCCTTGACGACCGTGCGCTCCGCGAACGCCGAGCTGGACGCGAACTGGTGCACCGGCGAGCCCTCGTGGCCGAACGGCCGGCCCGGGCGTCCGATGGCCTGCCGGCACATGGTCGGCCGGCCCCGGTCGCACTCGGCGCACGTACCGCAGTTCGCCAGGGTGGACAGCGCCACATGGTCACCGGGCGCGACATGGGTGACGCCCCCACCCACCGCCTCCACGACCCCGGCCCCCTCATGGCCCAGCACCACGGGCACGGGGAAGGGGATGGTCCCGTCCACCACCGACAGATCGCTGTGGCACAGCCCGGCCGCCGAGATCGCCACCCGCACCTCGCCCGGCCCCGGCTCCCGCACCTCCAGGTCCGTCACGACCCGGACCTGCTTCCCGTCGAAGATCACGCCTCGCATCACACGGCCCCCTTGGGCTCCCTGGGCAGGCCGAGCACACGCTCGGCGATGATCGTGCGCTGGATCTGGTCCGAGCCGCCGTAGATCGTGTCGGCCCGCGAGAAGAGGAACAGGTGCTGCGCGGCGTCCAGTTCGTACGGCGCCGACGCCGACCAGTCGACGGGGCCCACTCCGGCCGCCGCGCCCCGCACCAGCACCGCCAGCTCGCCGAGCCGCTGGTGCCAGCCGGCCCACAGCAGCTTGGCCACGCTCGGGGCACCCGCGTCACCACAACCCCCCAGCGTGCGCAGGGCGTTCCAGCGCATCGTCCGCAGCTCGGCCCACTGCCGCACGAGCCGCTCCCGTACGACGGGGTCGTGCACCGCGCCCGACTCCTCTGCGGTCCGCACCACAGCGCCCAGTTCCTCGGCGAACCCGATCTGCTGGGCCAGCGTGGACACCCCGCGTTCGAAGCCGAGCAGGCTCATGGCGACGCGCCAGCCGTCGCCCTCGCCGCCGACGACGTGCTCGGCGTGCGCGCCGTCGAAGATGACCTCGTTGAAGTCGCTGGTGCCGGTCATCTGACGGATGGGGCGGACCTCGATCCGGCCGGGCTGGTCCATGGGGACGAGCAGGAAGGTCAGCCCGTGGTGCCGCACCGAGCCGGGCTCGGTCCTGGCCAGCACGAAACACCAGTCCGCCTCGCGGGCGAGCGACGTCCAGATCTTCTGCCCGGTCACCCGGTACGTACGGCCGTCCGGCTCGCGCACGGCCGCGGTACGGACACCGGCCAGGTCCGAACCGGCGCCGGGTTCGCTGTAGCCCTGGCACCAGAGTTCCGCACCGGCGGCGATCGGCGGCAGGAACCGCGCCTTCTGCTCGTCGGTGCCGTGGGCGAGGAGCGTGGGCGCGAGCAGGTTCTCCCCGATGTGCCCGGACCGCGGCGGCGCCCCCGACCGCGCGTACTCCTCGGCCCAGACGACCTGTTGGGTGAGGGTGGCCCTGCGATTGCCGTAGCCGTCCTCACCCCACCCGAGCCCGATCCACCCGGCAGCCCCGAGGGTGCGCTCCCAGGTGCGGCGGTCGGCAGCGCCGCTGACGTGCGAAGCCAGCCAGTCACGCGCTTCGCTGCGGAACGCGTCGTGCTCCGGGCCGAAGCCGAAGTCCATCAGGGTTCTCCTCTCGATGCCGCAGGGGCGGATCGCCCAGCGGCGCGGGGAACTGCGCGACCGGCCACGACGAGACCCGCACCCGCCGTGGAGCCCGAACCCCCGAGCTACTGGGCGTTCGGCCGTTCCCCCCGAGCCGCCGCCCTCTCCATCTCCCGCACCCGTTCCAGCGACGGCATCGGATCCACCCCCACCGAGCCGGGCAGAAACTCCGCGATCCGTTCCACCGTCCACCCGCCGGAGGCATACGCCGCACGCAGCTCCCGCGGCTGCGCCCACACCGCGATCTTCTCCCCGGCCACCGTGTACACCTGCCCGGTGATCCCCTCCCGCGAGGCCGCGTCGGACAGCAGATACACCACCAGCGCGGCGACGTCCTCCGGCTCCCCGATCTCCGCCAGTTCCATCGGCACCCCCGCCGACATCCGCGTCCGTGCGACCGGCGCCACCGCGTTCGCGGTCACCCCGTACTTGTGCAGCCCGAGCGCCGCGCTGCGCACCAGCGAGATGATCCCGCCCTTCGCCGCGCTGTAGTTGGCCTGCGACACCGACCCCTGGTGGTTGCCGCTGGTGAAGCCGATCAGCGTCCCGGCCCGCTGCCCGCGCATCACCGCGGAGGCCGCCCGGAACACCGTGAACGTGCCCTTCAGATGCGTCGCGACGACCGGGTCCCACTCCTCCTCGGTCATGTTGAACAGCATCCGCTCGCGCAGGATCCCTGCCACGCAGACGACCCCGTCCAGCCGCCCGTACGACTCCAGCGCCAGGTCCACGACCCGCCGCCCGCCCGCCATCGTGGAGATGTCGTCGGCGACGGCCACCGCTTCCCCGCCCGCCGCCTCGATCTCCTTGACGACGGCCTGGGCGATCTCGCTCGTCGGTGAGGCGCCGTCGACCGCGACGCCGTAGTCGTTGACCACGACCTTCGCGCCCTCGGCCGCCGCCGCGAGTGCGACCGCCCGGCCGATGCCCCGCCCCGCCCCCGTGACGGCGACGACCTTGCCTGCCAAGAAGTTCCCCACGCCCGGCCCCTTCCCGTCCCACGGTTTCTGACGGACCGTTAGATTTTCGACTCCCGAATTCTACGACCCGTCAGATACGGGAACACAAGCCCCGGGGAGGACTCATGTCGCTGCCGGACGCGTTCCACGACATCGCCAAGCGCGTGAACAACTGGGGGCGTTGGGGAGCCGACGACGAGATCGGCACCCTGAACCTGATCACCGACGAGGTCGTCAGACAGGCCGCGGCCACCGTCCGCACCGGCCATCGCGTCCCGCTGGCCCTGCCGCTCCAGCAGGACGGCGTGCAGACCGGCGTGATCCCCGGCCGGGTCGATCCCCTGCACACCATGGTGCAGATCAACCAGGAGATCTTCGGCCCGGGCACGGTCGCGTGCAGCGACGACGTCGTGACCATGGGACTCCAGGCGGCCACCCACTGGGACGCCCTGTCCCATGTCTCGCACTCGGGCCGGCTCTACAACGGCCGCCCGGCGCACACCGTCACCCCGCACGGCGGCGCCGGGTTCAGCGGTATCGGCACGGTCCGGCACGTCGTCTCGCGCGGGGTGCTGCTGGACGTCGCCCGGGCCCGGGGCACGGACCGGCTCGACGGCGGGTACGCCGTCACGCCCGAGGACCTGGACGCCGCCGAGGAACTGGCCGGCACACGGGTGCGGGCCGGTGACATCGTGCTCGTACGGACCGGACAGATCCAGGCCTGCCTGGCCGGGGACCGGCACGGCTACGCGTATCCGTCACCGGGGCTGTCGATCCGCACGCCGGAGTGGTTCCACGCGCACGATGTGGCGGCGGTCGCCAACGACACCCTGACCTTCGAGGTGTTCCCGCCCGAGGTGGCGGATCTCTGGCTGCCCGTGCACGCCCTCCACCTCGTGGAGATGGGCATGCCACAGGGGCAGAACTGGAATCTCGAAAAGTTGTCCACAGCCTGTGGAGAAGCGGGCCGTCATGCGTTCCTGCTGACGGCGACCCCCGAGCCGTTCACCGGGGCGACCGGCTCTCCGGTGGCGCCCGTCGCCGTCCTGTAGGCCGGGCCGGGCCGCCACCCCGCTGAAGCTGGATGGCGGCGCCGCGCTGCTCGCCCCGAGCACGACAGCGCGCGCCGCCACCCGACTCCGGCGCTCCCGCCCCGACTCCCTCGCCCTGGAGGAAGCCGACGCCGAATCACGACTCACACTCGCCGAGGGCTGCCGTCCACCGAAGCCCTCGTCGTCCCCTCGCGGCGAATCGCTGACCACAAGCGTGAGCAACCGGTCACGACGCGTCAACACCCATTCGGCGATATGTCACTCATATGGCTTTTGCCGTAGGCGCGCACGGAAGCACGTCCCGGCGCATCGCCGCATCCCCCGAGGGAACCTGCCGACCCGCCGTGCATCCGTGCCCCGGCCCGGCCGCACACACCCGCGGCATGCGCCGTCGCCCTCCGCACCCGGCAGGCGCGGGCGGCGGCCGGCGGCGCTAGACCGCCTCGTACGCCAGCCCCTCGAAAGCCGCCCCGCCGCCGTACGCCTCCGCGCCGCTCCCGCACGACGTCGTGAGGTCGCGGGACTTCTCACACCGGTCCAGTTCGCACCAGATGCGCTTGCCGGTGGCCTCGACGCTCCAGCCCCAGCGGTCGGCGAGCCCGTCGACGAGCGCCAGCCCCCGGCCGCCGGTCGCTTCGTCGCCGACGCACCGGGGCACCGGGGCCCGGCCGCTGCGGTCCGCGACCTCGAGACGGACCGTGGCCTCCTCCGTCACCACGTGCGGCAGCGACAGCCGCAGGACCGCGGGACGGCCGGTGTGCACCACGGCGTTGGTGACGAGCTCGGAGACGAGCAGGATCAGCGTCTCGGCGAGGGGTTCATCGGCCTGTATGCCGGACCCGGCCAGGCGGGAGCGGGCCCACCGCCGGGCACGCCCCACTTCTGCGGGGTCGGGCCGGATCTCCAGCTGCACTTGAAGCACCTGCACCGCTCACACCATCCGAACCGGCGGACACTTAGGCTCGCGCCTCACGAGGGCCACGATCGTAGCCATTTTCTGCATGGCCAGAACAACGGCCGGGACAAGGATCACGGAACGTGAATCCCTTGTGGGACAGCATGGTTGACGTACAGTCACGCCAACAAGCGCTTCGGGCATATTCCAGCGCGAAGGAGTACCCGTGCGGCATACTGTGCGACGCTCGCCGCGGGCAGTCGAACAGGTGGCGACACGGGGTCGCACTGCGCTCGGAGCCACTCGCATTTGACACAAGGTACCGGAGCGCGCAATCGACTCCAGGCCGTAACGAGTCACACTGAGGACACAAGCCGATATCAACGCTCCGTGATTCCGGTATGCCACGATCCATGACATCTCCGGGAGCGCGTACGGCGACAGCGCAGCCAGACGGCCCGTCAGACCGATTCGGCCGGCAAAGCCGCCGCGAGAGCTTCCTCACTCTCCGTGACACCACCCGCACGCTGAGTTCGAACCCATGCGCGTTTCACATGCAGATGGACCTCGGACTCCCAGGTGAAGCCCATGCCGCCGTGCACCTGGAGGCAGTCGCGGGCGCCGCGCACGGCGGCCTCGTCGGCGAGGATCCGGGCCGCCGCGATGTCGGCCGGGTCGGCCGTGACGGCGGCCGCGTAGACCGCGGCGCGGGCCGTCTCCGTCCCGACCAAGATCCCCGCGCACAGGTGCGCCACCGCCTGGAAGGCCCCGACGGGCCGGCCGAACTGTTCGCGCGCCCGGGCGTGTTGCGCCGCGAGTTCGCAGACGCGGCCGGCCGTGCCGAGTTGCTCGGCGGCGGTGAGGAGGACGGCGACGGGGTCGGGGGCGGCCCGCCCCGCAGGCACCCGGTGCAGGGGCGTCAGCGGGTCGATCGAACGCAGCGGCACCGCCCCGGAGGTGTCTCCGCGTACGACGTCCGCCTCGTCCAGCCACTCCACGAGCCCGCCGTCCACGGCCGCCACCACCGTCTCCCCGGCGGCAGCGCCCGGTACGGCACCGGCCGCGAGGTGGGTGGCGACGAGCGGGCCGGGCACCAGCGCCCTCCCCGTCTCCTCGAACAGCAACACCGCCTCCGGCAGCCCGAGTCCGACCCCGCCGTCCGCCTCCGGCATCCGCAGCGCGAAGAACCCGAGGTCTCCGAGGGCCCGCCACACCGCCCGGTCGAGCCGCGGCGACCCGGCCGTACGACGGGCCCCCGCGGCGCCCCCGTCCGCCTCGGCACCGCGTACCGGCCGGCCACCGGACCCGGCACGGCCCAACCGCTCGCCGCCGACGCCGGACACACCCGCCCGCTCCCCGGCTGACGCGGAATTACTCGCCATGCCTGCGCCGTTCACGGAACGGACCGTCCCGCCACCTCCGTTTCCGCAAGAGCCGGCCCCCGCCCCGCGACGGCCCGTCCCCTCACCCTCCGTGCCGCCCTTCACCCCGGCAGCACCCTCCACGGCCGCCCGCAGCGCGTCCGCGTCGAAGCGCCGGGCCAGCGCCTCGCGCAACCCGTCCCGCAGGGCCCGCTGGTCGTCCGTCAGCCGGAACCGCACGGTGACTCACCGTCCCTTCGGCAGGCCGAGGATGCGCTCGGCGATGATGCTGTGCTGCACCTGCGAGGTGCCGGCCGCGATGGTGTACGACAGGGAGTTCAGTCGTTCGAGGGCCCAGGGCCGGTCCAGGTCGAGGCAGTCGGGGCCCAGCACCTGCGCGGCGGCGTCGTAGAGATCCTGGCGGGCGTGCGAGTAGCGGAGCTTGAAGACCGAACCGCCGGCGCCCGGTACCCTTCCCGATGCCTCCGCCGCGCTGACGTTCCACTGGGTGAGCCGCCACAGCGCCCGGAACTCGGCGTCGAGTCCGCCCAGCCGGCGTCTGAGGGCCGGGTCGTCCCACCGGCCGTTCTTGCGGGCCTCGACGGCCAGTTCGCCCAGCACACGTCGGCAGGCGACGACCTCGCCGGCGAAGGCCGTGCCCCGCTCGAAGGACAGCGTCACCATGGTCACGCGCCAGCCGTCGTTCTCGTCCCCGACCCGGTTCGCCACCGGCACCCGCACCTCGTCGAGGAACACCTCGGCGAACTCGGCCGACCCGGCGAGGGTGCGCAGCGGCCGTACGGTGACGCCGGGCGCGTCCATGGGCATCGCGAGCCAGGTGATACCCCCGTGCTTGGGCGCCCCGGGGTCGGTGCGCACCAACAGCTCGCACCAGTCGGCGACTTCCGCGTGGGAGGTCCAGATCTTGGTGCCGGTCACCACGTAGGCGTCGCCGTCGCGCTGCGCGCGTGTGCGCAGGGCCGCGAGGTCGGATCCGGCGCCCGGTTCGCTGAAGCCCTGGCACCAGACCTCCTCGCCGCGCAGGATCGGCGGCAGCCAGCGTGCCCGCTGGTCCGCCGTGCCCTCGGCGGCGATGGTCGGACCGGCGTGCAGCAGGCCCACGAAGTTGGCACCCACGTAGGGCGCGCCCGCCCTCTCGGTCTCCTCCAGGAAGATCAGCCGCAGGGTCGGGGAGGCGTCCCAGTGGACGTCGGCGTATCCGGCGTCGTGCAGCCGCCGCTGCCAGCCGAGGTCGTAGGCCCGCCGCCCCGGCCAGTCGTCGGGGGACGGCTGGGGCGGGAGGGCGGGGAGCACCCTCGCGAGCCAGTCCCGCAGCCGGGCCCGGAAGTCCTCCTCCTCGGGCGTGTACGACAGGTCCATCGGCGGGCCTCAGCGGTCCCGGTCCAGGCCGAGGTCGAGCATCCGGATGGCGTTGCCCCGCATCAGCTTGTACACCGTCTCGTCGTCGAGGCCCTTGACGTGATCGAGGGCGACCTCCTTGGTGTGCGGGAAGGTCGAGTCGACGTGCGGGTAGTCGGTCTCGAAGGTGGCGTTGTCCCGGCCGACCACGTCCAGCGAGGCCACGCCGTGCTTGTCGCGGAAGAAGCAGCAGAACATCTGCCGGTAGTAGTACGTCGACGGCGGCTCGGGGACCGTGTCGCGCACCCCGCCCCAGGCACGGTGCTCCTCCCACACGTCGTCGGCGCGCTCCAGGGCGTACGGGACCCAGCCCATCTGCCCTTCGGAGTAGGCGAGTCTGAGGCGCGGGAAGCGCACCAGGACGCCGCTGAAGAGGAAGTCCATCATCGAGGCCATGGCGTTGTTGAAGCTGAGGGAGGCCTGGACGGCGGGCGGGGCGTCCGGTGAGGCGGCGGGCATCTGGGAGCTGCTGCCGATGTGCATGTTGACGACCGTCCCGGTCTCCTGGCAGACCGCGAAGAACGGGTCCCAGTAGCCGGAGTGGATGGACGGCAGCCCGAGGTGGGTGGGGATCTCGGAGAAGGTCACGGCCTTCACCCCGCGCGCGGCGTTGCGGCGGATCTCCTCGACGGCCAGGCCGACGTCCCAGAGCGGGATCAGGCACAGCGGGATGAGCCGCCCGCCGCTGCCGCCGCACCACTCCTCGACCATCCAGTCGTTGTAGGCGCGTACGCAGGCGAGGGCGACCTCCTTGTCGTGCGCCTCGGCGAAGGTCTGCCCGCAGAAGCGGGGGAAGGACGGGAAGCAGAGGGACGCCTCGACATGGTTGAGGTCCATGTCCTCCAGGCGGGCCTTCGGGTCCCAGCAGCCGCGTCGCATCTCCTCGCGGGTGATGCCCTCCAGGGTCATCTGGTCGCGGTCGAAGCCGACGGCGGCGATGTTGCGCTTGTACGGGAACTGCAGGTCCTCGTAGATCCACCAGTCGGTGGGCTGGCCGTCCGGGTCCATGGTGATCCGGTACTTGCCGCCGATGTAGGCGAGTTCACCGATCCCGGCGGTCAGCGCCCTCGGGCCGCGCTCGCGGTACTTGGCCGGCAGCCAGGTGTCGAAGAGGTGGGCGGGCTCGATCACGTGGTCGTCGACGCTGATGATGCGGGGCAGTTCGGTCGCCATGGGTCCCCTCCGCCGGACGGTACTTATCTGATGCAGCGTCAGCTAGCATCTCACCTGACGACCCGTCAGCCAAGCAGCACGCCGAGGAGCAGGGGGCAGCCGTGAACGGCACTGCGCACGCCCTGAGTTCGTCCCGCACCCTGTGGGAGCTGGTCACCCGCCGTGCCGCCCTCACGCCCGACCGCCCGCTCTTCCTCCAGGACGACCGGACGCTGACCTTCGAGGCGCTGCGCGCGCGTGCCGAGCGGGTCGCGGCCGGGCTGTACGGCATGGGCGTACGCCCCGGCACGGTGGTCGCCTGGCAGTTGCCCACCCGCATCGAGACCGCCGTGCTGTCCTTCGCCCTGGCCCGGCTCGGCGTCGTGCAGACCCCGGTGATCCCCTTCTACCGGGACCGCGAGGTCGGCTTCGCGCTGCGCGAGTCGAGGGCCGAGTTCTTCGCGGTGCCGGGCACCTGGCGCGGTTTCGACCACACGGAGATGGCCCGGCGGCTCGGCGCGAAGGGCGTCTTCCAGGCCTACGACGACCTGCCCGAGGGCGATCCGTCCGTGCTGCCTCCCCCGCCCTGCGACGGCGGGGCCGTCCGCTGGATCTACTGGACGTCCGGCACGACCTCCGACCCCAAGGGCGTGCTGCACACGGACCGTTCCCTGCTCGCGGGCGGCTCCTGCCTGGCGCACGCGCTGCGCCCCTCGGCGCGGGACGTGGGCTCGATCGCCTTCCCCTACGCCCACATCGGCGGGCCCGACTACACGGTGATGCTGCTGCTCTACGGCTTCCCGGCGGTGCTGTTCGAGCAGTTCGCGCTGCCGGAGGCGCTGGCCGCGTACCGCGCGCACGGGGTGACCATGGCGGGCGGGTCGACGGCGTTCTACTCGATGTTCCTGGCGGAGCAGCGCAAGGCGCCGGGAGAGCCCGTGGTGCCGACGCTCCGGCTGCTGGCGGGCGGCGGAGCGCCCAAGCCGCCGGAGCTGTACCACGCCGTCGTGCGCGAGATGGGTGTGCAACTCACCCACGGGTACGGCATGACCGAGGTGCCGATGATCACCATGGGGGATCCGGACGACGGCCCCGAGCTGCTGGCGACGACGGAGGGGCGTCCGCCGCGGGGCATGCGGATCCGGATCGTGGACGGGGAGGTGCGGCTGCGCGGGGAGGCGGTGTGCCGCGGGTACCTGGATCCGGGGCAGACGGCGGAGGCCTTCGACGAGGACGGGTTCCTGCGCACCGGTGACCTCGGGCGGCTCACGGAGACCGGGCACCTGGTCCTCACCGGGCGGCTGAAGGACGTGATCATCCGCAAGGGCGAGAACATCTCGGCCCAGGAGATCGAGGACCTGCTGCACCGGCATCCGGCGGTCGGGGACGTGGCGGTGATCGGCCTGCCGGACGCGGCGCGCGGCGAGCTGGTGTGCGCGGTGGTGGAACAGCCGCCGGGGGCCGAGGCCTTGACGCTCGCGGACGTCACCGCCTTCCTGCGCACCGAGGGACTGTCGGTGCACAAGCTGCCGGAGCGGCTGGAGGTGGTGGACGCCCTTCCGCGGGGCGAGACCCTGCGGAAGGTACTGAAGTACAAGCTCCGCGAGCGCTACGCGGGTATGTGACCCGCTGCGGGCAGGCTCTTCAGGGGCGCGGGGAACTGCGCGAGCGACCACCGACAGCCCGCAGCCACCCGCCCGGAACAACCCCCACGGCGAAGGCGCGCCGACCTCCCACGACGCGGACACATGCCCCGCAGCGGACGCCCCCCCAGGGGCGCGGGGAACTGCGCGAGCGACCACCGACAGCCCGCAGCCACCCGCCCGTGAACCACTCTGCGGCGAAGGCGCGCCGACCTCCCACGACGCGGACACATGCCCCGCAGCGGACGCCCCCCCCCCCAGGGGCGCGGGGAACTGCGCGAGCGACCACCGACAGCCCGCAGCCGCCCGCCCGTGAACCACCCCTGCGGCGAAGGCGCGCCGACATCCCGCGACGCGGACGCGTGTCCCTACTCGGGCACGGTGAAGTAGCGGGCGAAGGCCGGGACGACCTCGGACTCGCCGACCTTGCCGTCGCCGTCCTCGTCGAGCGCGGCGGCGGCCCGGCCCGCGAGGTCCTCGGGGACGCCGAGGCACTTCAGGACGCGGGCGGCCTCCTCGGTCGTCGCCGCGCCGTCACCGTCGGTGTCGGCGATGTCCAGGGCCGCGTGCAGGAAGGGGCGGGCGATCTCGGCGAACCGGTCGGGGTTGTCACGCAGGCGCTTGACCGCGCCGTTGACGAACTCCTCGCGCGTGATGCGCTGGTCGCCGTCGCGGTCCGCTATCCCGGCCATGCCCTGCCAGAAGGCCTCGGCGCCGCCGTACAGGGCCTGTCCCATGTCGGAGCGGGCCGCCACCGCGAACTCCGTGAGCAGCGCCTTGGCCGCGCCGTAGAAGTCCTCGCGGTCGATGTAGCCGTTGCCGTCCTGGTCGAAGGTGGCGAACCGGGCGGCGATCCTGCGCTCGTACTCGCTGCTGACCATGTCTTCTTCAGGCCGCCTTACGTCGGGTGGGGTGCGTTTCGGTCGGAGCGTACGACGGAGGGCGCCGTTCGGGCGCGGGAAAACGTCACTTGTGCCAAGACCGGGGGAATTCCGGGACAACGGCGTGTCGAACGGCGACACTCGGTCCACCGTGCGTCGTCGGACCGTCACGCGGACAGGGGTTCGCCCTCGTCGCCGAGGGCCGCGTCCACGTCGCCGTACACGTCGAACAGCCTGCGCACGCCCAGCGCGCCGAGGACCCGGTTGACATGGGAGCCGTCTGCCGCGCCGCGGGCGGGCAGCACGAGGCGCAGCCGGCCCTGGCAGGAGCGGATCAGCCGACGGGCCGCGATGAGCACGCCGACGCCGCTGGAGTCGCAGAAGAACACCTCGGACAGATCCAGGACGAGACAGTGATGCCCCTCGGCCACCACGTCGTGCACGCGCTGACGCAGCACTGGTGACGTCACCAGATCCAGTTCGCCGGACACCTGGAGCACGGCCCATTCGCCCTGCTCGCCGCCGGTCACTTTGAAGGTCACCACCACGCCCTTCGATCGCCAAACCGGAAGCAGACCCTACGCTTCCTTGCAGCGCGGCTGCCCAGCGGCCGTTCCCCGAAACACAACCCGAAAAACGGATCCCCCGCGGAAGAGGCTTGTTTCAGTCGACTTCGATCCTGTTCGATCCTCTTCAGTCAGGCCTGATCCTAGGGCCATGGGGTAGGCGCGAGCCCAAAGGCAACCGGTGCGAGGGCCGCTGGCCCTCTACCACCTACGGCCGGTCAGGGGGCGCACATTGCCACAAAGGGGCGTGCGCTACCGGACGTGCCGACTACATTCGAGGAGACGTCGGGCACAGGCTGGACGGAGCAGGGGCGCGGGACACGAGCAGGGGGTGAGGGGACCGCATGGCGAAAAAGGACGTACCGCCTCGCTGGGACCGCAAGATGCAGCAGCGGCTCGCCCGCGGGGAGGCCGCCGCCCTCGGTGAGCTCTACGACCGGTTCGCCTCCCTCGTGCACGGCCTCGCCCACCGCGTCCTCGGCGACGAGCGCGCCGCCGACGGCATCACCCGCGAGGTCTTCATCCACGTCTGGGAACACCCCGACTCCTACGACCCCCGGCAGGGCCCGCTGCGCACCTGGGTCGCCACGCTGACGCACCGGCTCGCCGTGCAGCGGCTGCGCGCCACCGAGACCGCCGCCCTCGCCCGCGAAGGCTCCGGCACCACCGAGGAACTGGAGCACAAGGTGCGCCGCGCCTCGGTCGCCGCCCGCGCCGACTACATCGTGCAGTCCATGCCCGTCCCGCTGCGCTCGGCCCTGGAACGGGCCTACTTCCAGCGCCGCGACTACCGCCAGACCGCCGCCGACCTCGGCATCACCGCGGACGAGGCCCGCCGCCGCCTGCGCCTGGGCCTGCAACTGCTGTCCACCGCCCACGACACCGAGGCACCGGGCGCACCGCCCGGGTACGGGGGTGCGGTGTGAACGGGCCGGACCGGTTCGAGGAGGGCGACGGCGACGAGGGGGAGAACGACCACGAGGGGAAGGGCAACGCCCGGGACGAAAGCAGCATTCGGGATGAAGGTGGCCAGGGTGGGTGCGGTACCGGCACGCCCCGTGACGTCCCGGAGCGCGGGCGCCCGCCGCGGATACCCATGCCCCGGGCCTCGGTCGAGGACAGCGGACAGCCGCTGCCCGCGCCGGCGGACCCCGGCGGCACCGCACCGCCGCCCGCCCCGCCCGTCTTCGAACACCCCGTGCTGAAGGCCCTGCTCGGCGCCTGGGCGCTGGCCGCGTGCTCGGCCGAGGAGGCCACGGCGGTCGAAGAGCACCTCGGCGCGTGCGGCTCCTGCGCCGACGAGGCCCGGCGGCTGCGCGAGGCGGTCGGACTGCTGCAACGCCCCGAGAGCCTCGACCTGGACCCGGGGCTGCGCACCCGCGTCCTGGACACCTGCCTGGAGCGGCGCCCGCCGCGCATCCCGGTACCGGACTGGGCCGCCGCCTACGACGCCGAGACCGCGCGCCTGGACGCCCTGCTGCAGGACTTCGGCGACGCCGAGTGGCACGCGCCGGTACGGCTGCGCTGGTTCCGGTCCGACGCGTCGACGAGCCGCCGCACCACCGTCGCCGGGGTCATCGCGCATCTGCTCGGCGTCGACGGCCTGGTGGCGGTCGCGCTCGGCCTGGACGACCCGCTGGGCGACGTCCCGTCCCGGCAGCCGACGCCGGCGGCCCGCACCGAGGCCCTCTGGCGCGCCTCCCACTTCCCGCCGACCCGGTTCGTGCGCGCGCCCTGGCGCGAGCAGAGCCACAGCCTCGTGCGCACGGTGTCCTTCACGGGCGGCGGCGCCGGGAAGATGCAGGTGCCGTACGGCGACTTCGAGCTGCCCCTGCACGACGCGATGCTCGACCGCGCCTTCGAGACCTGGGTGCACGCGGAGGACATCGCCGACGCGGTCGACTACCCCTACGACCCACCCTCGCCGCGCCATCTGCACCGCATGATCGACCTCGCGGCCCGGATGCTGCCGACGGCCCTGGCCCACCGCCGCCGGGTCGGCCTCGCGTCCCCCGCCCACCACCGGCATCTGGTCGCGGCGGGCGAACCGGGCCGCAGCCTCCGGCTGGAGATCGAAGGCTCGGGCGGCGGCGAGTGGCTGATCCCGCTGGACTCCCCGGCGGCGAAGGGCTCCGCCGAGCACGAGGTGGCCCACGTGGCCCTGGACGGCGTCGAGTTCTGCCGCCTGGCCGCAGGCCATGTCCCTCCGCAGGAGGCGGCGGCGGGCCAGGTGGGAGACAGAGAGGCGATCAGAGACGTCCTGTTCGCGGCGGCTTCACTGAGCAGGATGTAGACCGACCTCAGGGGCACGCCCGAAGGGGCGCGGGGAACTGCGCGACAAGTCACGGACAACCCGCACCGGCCACGAAACGGGACCCCCGAGCTCCTAGGCGAAGATCACAGTCCGCCGCCCGTTGAGCAGAATCCTCCGCTCGGCATGCCACTTCACACCCCGGGCCAACGCCTGGCACTCCACGTCCCGCCCGATCGCGACAAGCCCCTCGGGCGTCACGTCGTGCCCGACCCGCTCGACCTCCTGCTCGATGATCGGCCCCTCGTCGAGATCGGCCGTCACATAGTGCGCGGTGGCCCCGATCAGCTTCACGCCCCGCGCATGAGCCTGGTGATACGGCTTGGCGCCCTTGAAGCTCGGCAGGAACGAGTGGTGGATGTTGATGATCCGCCCGGACAGCGCCTTGCAGAGGTCGTCCGACAGCACCTGCATGTAGCGCGCGAGCACGACCAGTTCGACGTCCTCCTCGCGCACGATGTCGAGCAGCCGCCCCTCCGCCTCGGACTTCGTGTCCTTCGTCACCGGAATGTGGTGGAAGGGAATGTTGTAGGACTTCACCAGCTCGGCGAAGTCCGTGTGGTTCGACACCACTGCGGCGATCTCCACCGGCAGCGCCCCGGTGCGCGCCCGGAACAGCAGGTCGTTCAGGCAGTGCCCGAACTTGCTGACCATGAGCAGGATGCGCATCTTCTGGTCGGCCCGGTTGATGTGCCAGTCCATCTGGAACGAGTCACCGATCGCCGCGAAGCTGGCCCGCAGCTTCTCCACGGTCACCGGGGCGTCCGCGGAGAAGTGGACCCGCATGAAGAACAGTCCCGTGTCGTGGTCGCCGAACTGCTGGCTGTCCTCGATGTTGCAACCGGTCATGAACAGATAGCTCGACACGGCGTGCACGATGCCCTTCCTGTCCGGGCAGGAAAGGGTGAGGACGTACTGGTCGGCCGGGGCCACGGCGCTGGAGGACTGCTCGTTCATGCAGGACAGGTTCCCACAAGGAGCGACACCCCCGGCAATCGTCCCGCAGGGCGGACCGCACCGCGAAGCCGCTAGGCGGACCTGGTCATGATCCGCAGCACGTCCAGGCTGCGCGGCGCCGTGTCCGGCTCCTCGCCGTCACTCGTCGCGAGCTGCACGTGCGCGACCCGGGCCGCCTGGACCGCCTCCGGCCATGCCTCGTGCTCGAGGTACGCGGCGACCGGCGCGTCCGGCCCGACCTGGTGCATGATCCGCAGCACCCGCAGCACCGCGCTGTCGACCAGGGCGGCCTCCTGCGCGTCGCGGAAGATCGTGCCCACGTACTTCTCGGCGGACCAGTGGTCCAGCCATGTGTCCTCCACCAGCCGGTACACCGCGTCGGTCACGTCGCCGAAGCCGTCCACACCGGCCAGCCAGACGTCCCGCTGGAACCCGGGATCGGAGAGCATGTGCAGCGCCGAGCGCACGTTGCTGCGCCAGCGCCACCACGGCATGTCGTTGACAGGCATGCCGCCCATGGTGGATGAGCGACGGCCACGACGGGAAGAGTTCTCCGAAGCTTGCACGGTCATCGATCGTACGTTCCCCTCCACATCGGTGACATCAGCCCCCGTAATTCACCCGTGCGTCACCAAGTGTTGACCCGAGATCACTCACGGGTTAGCCATGTGACGGAATCGTGCGGACCATGACCGGCAGGCGACGCACCCGCAGCACATTCCTCCCCGGCCTCCTCACCCGTCACGCCAGAAACGGCGTCCTCTCCGCGAGCACGGCGGTCGCGTGCGCGTCCCTCCTCGCCGGCTGCGGGGTCGTCCCCGGCACCACGGGGGATGTCGGGGACGACACCATCACCGTGATGACCTGGGCCCCGCAGGGCACCAAGGCCACGAACAAGCCCGGCATGCCCGCCTTCGCCCAGGCCTACGCCCGCTGGATCAACGCCGCGGGCGGGATCAACGGCCGCAAGCTCAACGTGCTGACCTGCAATGACCACAACGACAGCGTGGACGCCGCGAAGTGCGCCCGGCGGGCCGCCAAGGAGAACGCGGTCGCGGTCGTCGGATCCTACAGCCAGTACGCGGACTCCTTCTTCCCGTCGCTGGAGGGGGCCGGCATCCCGTACATAGGCGGCTACGGCATCACCAACGCCGAGTTCACCAGCCCGCTGTCCTACCCCGTCAACGGCGGCCAGCCCGCGCTGCTCGCCGGTCTCGGCAGCGCACTCGCCGGTTGCGGGCCCGTCGCGCTGATCCGGCCCGACACCATCGCGGGCGACCAGCTGCCCCCGCTGCTCGACTCCGGGCTGAAGGCCGGGGGGCACCGCGCCTCGACCGACCAGCGGGCGGCGGAGGACGCCACCGAGTACGACGGCCAGGCCGAGCGGGCGCTGAGCACGACGACCCGCGGCGCGGCCGACGACGGGTGTGTGGTGCCTGCGCTGGGAGACCGCAACGGCACCTTCATGGACTCCTTCCGGCGGGCCCGCGAGGACTACCCCGAGGTGCGGACGGCCACCGTGCTGGGCAGCGTCGACCAGACGGTGATCGACGCGACCGGCGGCGCGTCGGGCCCCTACGAGGGCTCGTACATCACCGGCTGGTACCCGGTGGTGAGCGATCCGCGCTGGGACGGCATGAAGCGGGTGATCCGGGAGCAGGCCTTCGGCGACAACCGCATCGACCCCGCGGACGCCGGAGTGCAGACCACGTGGATCGCCTACACGGTGTTCCGGCAGGTCGTCGAGTCGCTCGGGGACGGCGAGGTGAGCGCCGACACGGTGGCGGAGGCCCTGGACGACGGCCTGGAGGTCGGCACGGGCGGGCTCACGCCGACGCTGCGCTGGCGGTTCCAGGACAAGCTCGCCGCGGTGGGCTTCCCGCGCCTGGTCAACGCGAACGTGACCCTTCAGGTGGTGCGGGACGGGCGGCTGGTGTCGGCGCGCAAGGGCTTCGTCGACACGACGAAGACGCTGCAGGACGCCGACGTGAACTACTGAGCGTCCCCGTCCGCCGGCTCATCCCTCCCGGGTGAGGCCACGGCCCGCTCGGGCCGTCCCGTCACAGCTGGGTCGGCTGGCGCTCGGTCAGGCCGTACTTCTTCGCGATCCCGTTCCACAGCCCGGCCGCCTTCGCCTTCTCGGTGCTGGCGACGCCGCTGGCCCGGTTGCCGGCCTGGGTCTGGTTGGTGGCGCGGGCCTGGCCCTTCTTGCAGCCCTTCTTGCCGGCGGTCTGGTCGGCCCAGGCCGCGTAGTGGTTGTCGGCCGAGGCGGAGGCCTGCCAGGCCTTGGTGAGGGCGGTGGTCAGCGCGGCGTGGTCGGGCAGCTGGTCGACCTCGATGCCGGAGAGCCGGGTGACCAGCTGGCTGCGCTGCGTGGCCGCGTCGCGCAGGTCCTTGGCGGCCTGGGGGAGGTTGTCGCAGCCCTTGACGTCGGCGACCGCGTTGATCACGGTGGTGCGGCTGTTGCCGCTGTCGGCGAGCAGCTTGTCCAGCTCGACCGCCTGGGCCCGGGCGGGGTCGGCGGACGGGGAGGCGGAGCCGTCCGTCGCGGGTGCGGAGGCGGCCACGGTCTTCTTGTCGCCGCTGTCGTCGTCACCGCCGCCCCCGCCGCCCGCGAGCAGCGCGCCCGCGCCGACGCCGAGGACGGCGATGCCGATGCCCACGGCGGCGATGACGGGCACGCGCGAGCCGGTAGGGCCGCCGCGCGACCGGCCGCCGCCGGCGGGCGGGGCGTGGGAGGGCTGGGGAGCGCCGTACGAGGCCTGGGAGTGCGGCTGGGGCTGCTCGATGCGGGGCATCTGCTGGGTGGCCCCGGCCGGGCTCTCGGCGCCCTGGTCGCTGCGGAAGAGGTTGTCGAACTCGGCGGGCGGCTGCTTGTCCCCGCCGGGCACCGGCGGTATGTACTGCGTCGCCTCGGCGTCCGGGTGCGCGGCGGGCGGCAGCGATCCGGCTCCCGCCCCGGCGCGGGGCCCGGTCCCGAGGAACCGCGTCGCCTCGGAGTCCTCCCCCGCGGGCATCTCGGGCGGCAGGGCCCCCGGGGTCACCGGGGGTATGTACTGGGTCGCGCCCTCGTCGGCGGACCGCGCGACGGGCGGCAGATACTGCGTGGCCGCTGCGGCCGCGTCCCCCGTGACCGGCGGTATGTACTGAGTCGCCCCCTCGTCGGCGGCCGGGGGCAGGGGGGCACCTCCGGCGGGCCCGTAGCCGGCCGAGGCCGACGGCAGCCCACCGCCGTACGCACCGGAAGCAGGCGGCAGGCCGCCCCCGTACGCA
>NZ_JACHCX010000002.1:54768-260070 GCF_014207295.1 Streptomyces sp. AK010 | reverse complement strand
CATCGGCACCCGGCTGCGGCTGGGCGCTCCCGGCGGCGACGCCGTAGGCACCGGCGGCCGGCCCCTGCGGATACCCGTATCCGGAGCCACCCTGCGGCGGCCCGCCTGCGTCACCACCCCCGTACGCATCGGCACCCGGCTGCGGCTGGGCGCTCCCGGCGGCGACGCCGTAGGCACCGGCGGCCGGCCCCTGCGGATACCCGTATCCGGAGCCACCCTGCGCCTGGTCGTCCCCGGCAGGGTGTCCGTATCCGGCGGCGGAGTGCGGCGGCTGCCCGGGCGCGTTGCCGGAGCCCTCCGGAGGCAGCGGGGCCGCACCGGGGGTGCCGTACGGGTCGTACCCGGCGCCGCCCGCGGGCGGCTGGCCCGTGCCGTACGGGTCGGGGTGCTCGGGGATGCCGTAGGGGCCCGGGGACGGGGTGCCCTCCGGGGGGAGCGCTCCCGAGGGGTACGCGTCCCACGCGGGCTGCTGCGGCGTGCTCCACTGCTCGGGCTGCGACTGCCAGGTCTGGCCCGGCGCGGCCGGGGTCTGCTGCCGGTCGGGGCCCCAGGGCTGGCCCCAGGTCCGGCCCTCCGCGGGGGCCGAGGCCTGCGGCCCGGCCGTCGACGGCGGGGCGGGCCGGCGGCCGGGGGCGTCGGCGGGTCCGCCCGTCATGCCCGGCAGCAGGGGTTCGCCACCGTCGGAGGGCAGCACGATGCCTTCGCGCGCGGGGCGCGCCGAGGGCTCCTCGCCCTGTCCACTCTGCGTCACCGGGACTCCTACTAATGGGGGACCTTGTGAATCGTCGGGTCACGCTACCGGGTCCCCAGAGCCCCGTGCCACGCAGCACAGGGCGCGACCTCATTGCCCTGTGAGCGCGGTAACACCACCGGCTCACGGCGCGCTGTTCATGTCACCTCCTGCGCGCCGAGCCGCTGTTTCCCGCACGTTCACGCACCCGCAGACCTCGTGTTCACGCCGCCGCCTGCAGGTCGAGCCGCGCCCCGAACTCCCTCACCACCGCCTCGTCCCGGTACGGCTCCAGCCGCTGCTGGAAGTCCTCCAGGTACTCGGCGCCCCGGTTGGAGCGCAGCCCCTCCAGCAGTTCCACGGCCTTCATGCCGCTGGCGCACGCCTCTTCGATCTCGCGCTGCTGCACCTGCGCCGTGGCCAAGAGCACATATCCGATGGCCCGGCGGCGAGCCCGTGTCTCGGGATGCCCGGCCAGCGACTCCTGGGCGCACCGGGCCGCCGCCTCGGCCTGCCCGAGATCCCGGTGGCAGTGCGCCAACTCGTCGGCCAGATAGGCCTTGTCGAAGTGCGCGATCCACACCGGGTCGTCCCCGGCGGCCGGGTCGGCCGCCTCCAGGGCGCTCACCGCGCGCCCTGCCGAGGACTGGGCGGCGTGCACGTCGCCCATGAGGGCGTGCCCGCGCGCCTCCGCCGCGAGGAACATCGACTCCGCCCGCGGCGACACGCGCCCCCGCGCCCCCTCCTGCGCCGCCCGCGCCAACTGCGCGATCTCCCGCGGGTTTCCGAGCTGCGCGGCGAGGTGGCTCATGGACGCCGCGAGGACGTACCCGCCGTAGCCGCGGTCCCCGGCGGCCTGTGCCAGCCGCAGCGCCTGGATGTAGTAGCGCTGGGCCAGGCCGGGTTGCCCCGTGTCGACGGCCATGTACCCGGCGAGCTCCGTGAGCCGGGCCACCGCGGCGAACAGGTCCCGCCCGACCGCCTCCCGGTAGGACCCCGCCAGCAGCCCCGAGACCACGCTGTTGAGGTAGTGCACGACGACCGGCCGCACATGCCCGCTGCCGTACTGGTGGTCGAGATCCACGAGCGCCTGCGTCATGGCCTGGACCGCCTGCACGTCGGACTGCCCCACCCGCGGCCCCGCCGAGCGCGACACCTGCGAGTCGGGCGAGGAGATCAGCCAGTCGCGGCTGGGCTCGACCAGCGCGGACGCGGCGACGGAGGAGCCGGACAGGAAGTCCCGCCGCCCCACGTCGCTGCGCCACAGCTCGCAGACCTGCTCGACGGCCCCCAGTACCGTCGGCGAGAACTGCAGGCCCACGCCCGAGGCGAGGTTCTTGCCGTTGGCCATGCCGATCTCGTCGATCGTGACCGTACGGCCGAGTTTGCGGCCCAGGGCCTCGGCGATGATCGCCGGGGCCCGGCCCCGTGGCTGCTGTCCGCGCAGCCAGCGCGCCACCGACGTCTTGTCGTAGCGCAGGTCGAGGCCGTGCTCGGCACCGCACATGTTGACCCGGCGGGCCAGGCCGGCGTTGGAGCATCCGGCTTCCTGGATGAGCGCCTGGAGCCGTTCGTTCGGCTGCCTGGCGACGAGCGGCCTTGCGGCCATGGCGTACCCCCTGTGGCTGCGGTGCCTGCCCACGCACCGAGTTGACGTGTCTTCCGCGGCCGAGCCCCTCACGTCCCAGCGAAAAGATCCGGCCGTGAAGATCAATGCCCCGCCCACCAGGTGAAAATGCGAGGCATGTGAGGATTGCCGGGGTAACGGCTGTTGCCGGCCCCACTCGTGGCTACCCAGCTCCGGCCACGGTTCCTCCTGCGCGCCCCCGCACATGCACCCATGCGCCCCGGGAACAGGGGCGATGCTCTCCCCCGCGCACGCGGGCGGGCGTAACCCCTGGTGACGACCAGAGTTGTGTTCATCGTGGAAGAGACGATCGCCGGCGCCGAAGCCGCTCAGATCCCGAAGCAGCGCGGGGAATCGCTGCTGGAGGCCGCTGTTCGCTACGCCGAGGAGCGCCACTGGGACGTGTTCCCCGGCACCTGGCTGGAAGCCGTCGACGGGAGTCAGCGCTGCTCCTGCGGTGACGCGGCGTGTCCGGCGCCGGGGTCGCACCCGGCGCGTCCGGACTGGGCGACGCAGGCGACGGGCAGTGCGACGGTCGCGCGGCGGATGTGGCAGAAGCAGCCGACCGCGTCGATCCTGCTGCCGACGGGGCGGACGTTCGACGCGATCTCCGTGCCGGAGACGGCCGGGTTCCTCGCGCTGGCGCGGATGGAACGGATGGAGCTGACGCTCGGGCCGGTGACGCTCACGCCGGATCGGCGGATGGAGTTCTTCGTGCTGCCGGGGGCCGGGGTGAAGGTGCCCGACCTGGTCCGCAAGCTGGGGTGGTCGGTGTCGTCGCTGGATCTGACGGTGCTGGGTGAGGGGGCGTATGTGGCTGCGCCGCCCACGCGGTTCGGGTCCCGGGGGGCTGTGCAGTGGGCCTGCCGGCCTACTCCGGCGAATCGGTGGCTGCCGGATGCGGAGGAGTTGATCTCGCCGTTGGCGTATGCGTGCGGGCGGGATCGGTAGCGCCTGAAACGTCTGCGTGGTTCCTCGTCGTCGGCGGCTTCGGGTCGTGTGTGGTTGATCGCGCAGTTCCCGCACCCCTGAAAGAAGGGCGTCGCCCCGCCGTAGGGTTCTCCGTGACGGAGGGAGGCGCGGTGGGATCCAGCGCTGTGCGTGTGCGGGGGCTCTGGAAGCGGTTCGGGCAGCAGGTCGCTGTTGCCGGGATCGATCTCGAGTTGCCCGCGGGCAAGTTCATCGGGCTCGTCGGGCCGAACGGGGCCGGGAAGACCACCACCTTGTCGATGGTGACCGGGCTGCTCCGGCCCGACCACGGGACCGTCGAGGTGGTCGGGCACGACGTGTGGCGCGACCCCGTCGAGGTGAAGGCCCGGATCGGGGTGCTGCCGGAGGGGCTGCGGCTGTTCGAGCGGCTGTCGGGGCGCGAACTGCTGGCGTACACGGGGCGGTTGCGCGGGCTGCCCGGTGCCGAGGTCGACAAGCGGGCCACCCAGCTCCTCGACGTCCTCGACCTGGCCGGCGCCCAGCACAAGCTGGTCGTCGACTACTCGACCGGCATGCGCAAGAAGATCGGGCTCGCCGCCGCTCTCCTGCACAATCCCGAAGTGCTGTTCCTGGACGAGCCGTTCGAGGGGGTCGACCCCGTCTCCGCGCAGACCATCCGGGGCGTCCTGGAGCGGTACACGGCCTCGGGCGCCACGGTCGTGTTCTCTTCCCACGTCATGGAGCTCGTCGAGTCGCTGTGCGACTGGGTCGCCGTCATGGCCGCCGGGCGGATCCGCGCCACCGGCACGCTCGCCGAGGTGCGCGGCGACGCACCGTCGCTGCAGCGGGCGTTCCTCGAACTCGTCGGCGCGCAGAGCCGGGACGCCGGGTCCGACCTGGACTGGCTGGGCGGCGGGTCGCGGTGAGCGCCCCCGCGATCACCCCGGTCTTCGTACGGCTGAAGCTGTCGCTGCTGCGCAACGGGCTGCGGCAGTCCGGCGGGCGGAAGGCCGCCTACATCACCTCGGCCGTCTTCGCCCTGCTCTTCGCCGCGCTCCAGCTGATCGGCCTGATCGCGCTGCGCGGGCACGCCCACGCCGAGTCGGTGGTCGTGCCGGCGGTGGCGGTGCTGGGGCTCGGCTGGGCGGTGATGCCGCTGTTCTTCCCCAGCGGTGACGAGACCCTCGACCCGACCCGGCTGGTGATGCTGCCGCTGCGGCCCCGGCCGCTGGTGCGGGCGCTGCTCACGGCCTCGCTGGTGGGCATCGGGCCGTTGTTCACGCTGTGCCTGCTGGTCGGGTCCGTGGGCGCGGTGGCGCGGGGCTGGGCGGCGTTCGCCGTCGGTGCCGTCGCCGTCGTCCTCGCGCTGCTGGTGTGCGTGGCCCTCGCGCGGGCCGTCGCCGCCGCCAACGTACGGCTGCTGACCAGCCGCAAGGGGCGGGACCTCGCGGTGCTCAGCGGGCTCGTCATCGCCATCGGGGCGCAGATCGTCAACTTCGGCGCGCAGCGGCTCGGGGCGTCCGGGCTGGGCGAGCTCGACCCGGCGGCCGAGGTGCTCCAGTGGGTGCCGCCCGCGTCGGCGATCGGCGCCGTGCACGCGGTGAGCGAGGGCTCGTACGGTCCGGCCGTCGCGCAACTGGCGCTGAGCGCGGGTGCGCTGGTGACGCTGCTCGCGCTCTGGTCGCGGCATCTGACCCGGCTGATGACCTCGCCCGACGGCTCCACCCTGCCGAGCGCCGAGTCGGCCGCGAAGGAGCGCTCGTCGAGCGGGCTCGCGCGGCTGCTGCCCGCGGGCCGTACGGGCACGGTGATGGACCGCAGCCTGCGGTACGTGTGGCGCGACCCCAAGACCAAGGCCGCCTGGGTGACGTCGCTGGCCATCGGGCTGATCGTGCCGGTGTTCAACGCCTGGCAGGGCACCGGGTCGGTGTACTTCGCGTGCTTCGCCGCCGGGATGCTCGGCATCCAGATGTACAACCAGTTCGGGCAGGACACCTCGGCGTTCTGGATGGTCGCGATGACGATCTCCTCGGCGCGTGACGCCTACGTCGAACTGCGCGCCCGGGCGTACGCCCTGCTGCTGATCACCCTGCCGTACGCCACGCTCGTGACGGTGCTGACGACGGCCATGCTGGGCGACTGGCGGCGGCTGCCCGAGGCGCTGGGGCTGTCCTTCGCGCTGCTCGGCGCGATGCTCGCGACCGGGGCGTGGACCTCCGCCCGCTTCCCCTACTCCATCCCGCAGGAGGGCTACAAGAACGTCGCCCCCGGGCAGACCGGGCTCGCCTGGATCTCCGTCTTCGGCGGGATGATGGCGGCCGCCCTGCTCTGCGCGCCCGTCATCGCGTTCACGATCTGGCTGAACGTGAGCGCCGACGGCGACGACTGGACGTGGTTGCTGCTGCCGGCGGGCACGGCCTACGGGGCGGTGCTCACGGCGGCGGGGCTGAAACTGGCCGCTCCGCGGACGGCCCGGCGGCTGCCGGAGATCCTGGCGGCGGTCAGCAAGGGGTGACACCGGAGCGCCGGGCACGCCCTTGGGCGCCGGGGCGGGCCGGTCGGTCCGACGGAGGCCGCAGACGGTGAGCAAGGGCTGACACCGGCCCCGGGAGCCGGTGTCAGCTGTCGCCCAGCGAGTCCAGGAACGGTTCGATGGCGGCGCGCCAGGCCTCCGGCTGGTCGTAGTGCACCAGGTGGCCGGCGTCGGCGACCTCCGCGTACTGGCCGCGGGGCAGGACCCGGACCATCTCCTGGGCCTCGGCGCGGCCCAGCTCGCCGTCCAGGCCGCGCAGGACCAGGGTGGGGCAGCGGACCTGGGTCAGCTCCTCCCAGTGCGCGTCGTAGACCCATGTCTCGCGGGAGCGGAGCATCTGCTCCGGTTCGAAGACGGGGCGCCAGCCGTCCGGGGACTCGGCCATCACCTCGGCGTAGAACTCGCCGCGGGCCGGATTGGGCCGCTCCACCCAGGGGTCGTCCTCGCCGAACCACTTGCGGACGTCGGCGAGGGTGGCGAAGGGCAGCGGCCAGGACTCGAACCACTGGCCCCACTCGCGCTGGGAGGCGGCGCCGAGCGCGGACGCCCGCATGTCGCAGATGATCAGCCCGCGCACCAGGTCGGGACGCTTGGCGGCGAGCTGCCAGGCGGTCAGCGCGCCCATGGCGTGGCCGATGAGGACGACCGGGGCGAGGCCCAGCTGCTCCAGGGCGGCCTCGGCGTCGTCGACGTAGGCGTCACGCGTGAAGGAGCCCTGCGGGGGTTTGTCGCTGCGGCCGTGGCCGCGCTGGTCGAGGGCGACCGCGCGGTAGCGCCCGGAGAGCCAGCGGGCGGTGGACGCCCAGTGCGAGGCGCGGCCCATGAGGCCATGCAGTAACAGCACGCCCGGGGAGCCCTCCGGTGCGATGTGCCCGGCGTGCGCCCCCTGGCCGTCCTGCGCCGGATCGGTCTTGGGCGGGTCGCCGAACTCCCAGGCCGCCAGGCGTACGCCGCCCGTCCCGGTCACGTCGATGCGTCGCGCCATGTCCTGGCACCCCCCAAGCTTCGCGCGGACCACGGCTCCCTCGAGCCGTCCGGTCCTGTGAACCGTGTTCTGCCTGCTGTGCCTTCTGCCGTGCTGGTTGCCGTGTCCGTCGGTGCAAGTGTGCCGTGCGCCGCCCGCAGACTATCGAATGCGCATTCGAGAATCGGGTTTCCGCGGACAACACCCCTCGTTCGAGTGACCACTCCCGGGGATTGATCGCCGCCGCCGAGGGGAGATCTTCAGCGGGGGGCGGACCGCTCGGGGAAACCGGTCCGCGGGGAATGACCCTGAGAGCTCGGGGCTCCGGGTCAGCACGGGGGAGGACAGGCCCCGGCGCCACACGGCGCCGGGGCCCTCCACATCTGCGCGGCACATCCTCCCGCCCCCTCCCCGGCCGGCGACATCGCTGTCGAGCCGCGGCCCAGAGCCCCTCAGGTCATATGCCTCACGCGACAGCGTCGCACGGGAAGCGTACGGGCGCTGCCATTCGGCGGACTGGATCCCGGATTCGGTCCGGATCACGCCAAGAGCCCACCGGCGCCACAACAGCCGCACGCGCAACTGGAGTTGGCGTATTCCCCGGCGCGACAGGCGGTCGGCTCAGGGCTTGGCGACGAACACGTGGGAGGCGACGTCCGACTCCAGCTCGGCCGCCTCGCCGCCGCTGCCCACCAGCACCCCGCCCGCCGACTCGGTCACGCTCACCACCGAGCCGGGCTGCACGCCCGCCCGCCGCAGCGTGTACATCAGCTGCGCGTCCGTCTGGATCGGCTCGCCGATCCGGCGCACCACGACCGTCTTGCCCTCGGCACCCGGGTCGAGGCTGGCCAGCGACACCATGCCCTCGTCCAGGAACGGGTCCGCGCCGTCCTTCTCGCCGAGCTCCTCGAGACCCGGGATGGGGTTGCCGTACGGCGACTCGGTCGGGTGCCGCAGCAGCTCCAGGACGCGGCGCTCCACGGCCTCGCTCATCACGTGCTCCCAGCGGCACGCCTCCGCGTGGACCTGCTCCCACTCCAGACCGATCACGTCGACGAGCAGACACTCGGCGAGGCGGTGCTTGCGCATCACCCGCGTGGCCAGCCGGCGGCCCTCGTCGGTCAGCTCCAGATGCCGGTCGCTGGCGACGGACACCAGGCCGTCACGCTCCATCCGCGCCACGGTCTGGCTGACGGTCGGCCCGCTCTGGTCCAACCGCTCGGCGATACGGGCGCGCATGGGGACCACACCCTCCTCCTCCAGCTCGAGGATGGTGCGGAGATACATCTCCGTGGTGTCGATCAGTCCGGACATACGTGCCCCTCGAATGAGATCTGCCGGAGGCTGGACGGCTCACCGGCGTGTGCGCTGGCCCTGCACCCAATTCTGCCGGATACCACCGACAACCGGGCCTCGGGAGGGAAAGCCGGGGATTACCCGGCCGGGCGCAAGGGTACGGACTACCCTTTCGGCGGCTTCCCCGGGCTCGGCGCGCGGCACCCACGGCCGTATTGACACCGCACTGGTCCAGACCGCACCGTGATGCGCGACACAAGCCGCCCAGGCCAGCCCGAAGGGACCCCGTATGAGCGACCGCGCGCCGGCCGGCCAGTTCCTCGACGCCGCGATCGGCCTGCTGGAGCGGCTCCGCGACGAGGAGGCCGGCAGCATCGCCGCGGCCGGCACGCTCCTCGCCGACACCGTCGCGGACGGCGGCCGCCTCTTCGCCTTCGGCGCCGGGCACTCCTCCCTCGCCGCGCAGGACCTCGTCTACCGCGCCGGCGGTCTCGCGCTGATGAACCTCCTCGTCGTACCGGGCGTCGTCGGCGTGGACGTCATGCCCGCGCCGCTCGGCTCCGCCCTGGAGCGCGTCGACGGTCTCGCGAGCGCCGTCCTCGACAGCTCCCCGCTCCGCGAGGGCGACGCCCTGCTGGTCATCTCCCTGTCGGGGCGCAACGCCCTGCCCGTGGAGATGGCCATGAGCGCCCGCGCCCTGGGCGTGAAGGTCATCGGCGTGACCTCGGTGTCCTACGCCTCGCAGACGAGGTCCCGGCACGCCTCCGGCACGTATCTGAAGGACCACTGCGACCTCGTCCTCGACTCGAAGATCGCGGTCGGCGACGCGGAGCTCACCCACGACGGCATCCCGGCCCCCTTCGCCCCCGCCTCCACGGTCGTCACCTCGGCCCTCCTCCAGGCCGTCATGGCGACGACGGCCACCACCCTCGCCGACCGCGGCATCGAACCGCCCCTGCTGCGCTCCGGAAACGTCGACGGCGGCCACGACTGGAACACCCGGGTGATGGAGCAGTACCGCGACCGGATCTTCTACCGGCACTGAGCGGGCCGGGGCGGGTACCGCGACGGACCGGCCTCCCCCAGCTCGGCGCGGAGTACGGCGGGGCGGTGCCGCGAGGCCCGGCCCCTCACACCTCGTCCGACAGCCCCGCCAGATCCAGCGACGCCGCGATCCGTACCGCCACGTCCTCCGCGTACATCGCGTCGGACCGCTCGAAGGCACTGCGGCCCGCGCCCCGCAGGAACGTCACGACCCCCAGGGTCCGGCCCCGGCTGCGCAGCACCGCGCACAGGGCGTGCACCGCGTCCGGGGGCCACTGGCGGGCCAGGGCCCACTCGCGGGCCGCCTCGGGCGGGGCCCCGCCCGCGCTCGCGCGCAGGGCTCCCACGCGCTCCACGCACTGGAGGGCCGGATGCCCCTCGGCGTAGCGGACGGGCAGGCCCGCCAGGTCGGCCAGCTTGCTCGGGCCCGGTGCGCCGGACGGCGTGGCGGCCACCCGGACCAGCCGGACGGGTCCCTCGGCCTGCGTGTCGGTGAGCGCGCCGCCGACGACCCGGTCGATCACCGCGTGGTCCGCGAAGCCGGCCAGGGCGAAGTCCAGGTGGACCGTGGCCGCCTCCGCCGGGTCCTCGCACTCGGCCGCGGCCCGCGACGCACGGTGCAGCTGCTGCGTACGGAACCGCAGCAGGGACGCCTCCTGCTCGGTCTGCTTGGCCTCCGTCACGTCCTGGAACAGCCAGCCCACACCCAGCGGAACCGGTTCTTCCGCGAGCGGTGAGGCCAGCCGGAGGAAGCCGCTGCGCCAGCACCGCCGCTTCTCGCCCTCCGTCGCGCGCACGCTCACCCACACCTCGGCGGGCGCGGGCGGGGCGCCCTCCGCCAGCACATGCTGCAGCGCGCTCTCCAGCTCCTCCACGCCCTGCGACAGGAGCTCGCCGAGCGGCCGCCCCAGCACCGACGTACGGCCCGTGCCCAGCGCCCGGGCCGCGTGCGCGTTCACCACGGCCGGCCGCAGGTCCACGTCCACCAGGACGACACCCCAGCTGGCGTCGTCGAACAGCGCCTCGCTCAGCGCGATCGAACGCTCCAGGTCGATCTGCGCGTGCACCTCGCTGAACGCGCAGTACACCCCCGCCGGTTTTCCGTCGGGCCCGCGCACCGCGGCCGACTGCGTCCGCACGAGCACCCGCCCGCCGTCCTTGGTCAGCAGGGCGAACTCGTGCACCTGCCGCCCGGGCGCGTGCATGACGGACAGCAGTCGCCCCTCGACCTCCTCGGCGTCCGCGGTGCGCACGGCCCACCCGGCCAGACCGCGCCGCCCCACGGCCTCGTCCGCGCTCCACCCGAGGATCCGCTCGGCCTCGCGGTTCCAGTGCGTCACGACCCCGTCGGCGTCGAACGCGCACAGCGCCGCGTCCATCCCCTCCAGCAAAGCGGCAAGCAGATCCGAACCATCCGAGTTCTCCCGCTCGGGCTCGTCCGGCCCCAGCTCGTCGGTGGTCCCACTACGCCGGGAAGCACTCACCTGGACCCCCTGCAGGCTGCGTCCGCACGTCCGGCACGTCGGTTCGCTCCTTGCCATCATTCAACTGGAACGTGACCCAGCGCACACCGAGTTCCCACAACATTGAGGGAATCGTTGTACGGCGGCAATCCCCACGTCAACGCCACGGAGGCCGCCCGGCCGGACAGATCATCAGCCGATCGTCGACGTCAGTCGATCAACGGCAGGGCCCCGGCGCCGCTCCCCCGCCGCGCGTACACCTCGACCTCGATCTTCATACGGGGGTCCGCCAGCCCGCACACCACCATCGTCGCGGCCGGCCGCACCTCCCCGAAGCACGCGCGCAGCACCGGCCAGCACGGCTCGAAGTCCTCCCGCTCCGGCAGCAGGTACCGCACCCGCACGACGTCCGCGAGGAACACTTGGCCTCCTTCAGCGCGGCCCCGATGTTCCGCAGACACTGCTCGGCCTGCTCCACCACGTCGTCCGAGATCGTCATGTCCGCGTAATCGAACCCGGTCGTCCCCGAGACATGCGCCCAGTCCCCGTCCACGACGGCCCGGGCGTACCCGATCCGCTCCTCGAACACCGAACCGCTGAGAATCGCCTGCCGCTGCGTCACGGAGTCAAGCTCTCAGAAAAACGGTTGATCCGAGGCCGGACCGTTTCCTAGGCTCCAGGTACACGAGAGAGGAGGTGGTTCGGCAGATGTATGAGAACCGGACGCGTGAGGTGGCTGCGGGCTAGCGGCCCGTCACCACACACAGTGCGGTGCCGGACCAGCGCGTGAGCGAACGCGCAGCCGGCCCAATCTCCAGCGGTCACCCGACCCGCGAGTCGCCGGTACGTCCGGCCGGCTCCTCCCCAGGAGGAACCAGACTCGCGGGTCGTCTGCGTTTTTCCGCGGCTTCCCGGGGGCGATGACGGTGGACGCGTGGCGTGACGACCGGATCGGGAGCGCCCTGCGGGGTGAGAACCCGGCCGTGATGCGGCGGCTGGGCTCGGGGTTCGCGGTGATCGGGGATGTGCAGTTCCTGCCCGGCTACTCGGTGCTGCTGACCGATGATCCCGCGGTGCGGCGGTTGTCCGGGCTGCCGCGGAGCGGGCGGCCGGCGTTCCTGGCCGACATGGACCGGCTGGGGGAAGCCGTCGAGCAAGCCTGCCGGCGGGTGGAGTCAGGGTTCCGAAGGGTCAATCTGGAGATCCTCGGCAACGCCGACGGATTCCTGCACGCCCATGTGTGGCCGCGCTACGACTGGGAGCCCGGGGAGTTCATGCGGCTGCCCGTGTGGCTCTATCCGCGACAGCGGTGGAGCGAGGAGCGGTACGCGCTCGGGCCCCGGCACGACCGGCTGCGGGAGGCCATCGGCGAGGAACTGGACCGGCTCGCGGGGTGAGCACGCGGACGGCCTCACCCGGAGGTGGGTGAGGCCGTGCGGGGCGGGTCGGTCAGTGGGCGATGTCCTCGTAGCCCTCGATCTCCCGGGGGTTGCGGGTGCCCGGGCCGACGTAGCGGGCCGAGGGGCGGACCAGGCGGCCCGTGCGCTTCTGCTCCAGGATGTGGGCGGACCAGCCGGCGGTGCGGGCGCAGGTGAACATCGAGGTGAACATGTGGGCCGGGACCTCGGCGAAGTCCAGGACGATGGCCGCCCAGAACTCGACGTTCGTGGCGAGGACGCGGTCGGGGCGGCGGGCGTGGAGCTCGGCGAGGGCCGCCTTCTCCAGGGCCTCGGCGACCTCGAAGCGGGGGGCTCCCAGCTCGCGGGCCGTGCGGCGCAGGACCCTCGCCCGCGGGTCCTCGGCGCGGTAGACGCGGTGCCCGAAGCCCATGAGGCGCTCGCCCTTGTCGAGCGCGTTCTTGACGTAGGCCTCCGCGTCGCCCGTGCGCTCGATCTCCTCGATCATGCCGAGGACGCGCGAGGGGGCGCCGCCGTGCAGCGGGCCGGACATCGCGCCCACGGCGCCGGAGAGCGCCGCCGCCACGTCCGCGCCGGTCGAGGCGATGACCCTCGCCGTGAAGGTGGACGCGTTCATGCCGTGCTCCGCGGCGCTCGTCCAGTACGCGTCCACCGCCGCCACGTGCTTGGGGTCCGGCTCGCCCCGCCAGCGGATCATGAAGCGCTCGACGACGGACTGCGCCTTGTCGATCTCCCGCTGCGGAACCATGGGCAGGCCCTGGCCGCGGGCGGACTGGGCGACGTAGGAGAGCGCCATGACGGCCGCCCGGGCCAGGTCCGCGCGGGCCTGCTCGCCGTCGATGTCGAGGAGGGGTTTGAGGCCCCAGACGGGCGCGAGCATGGCCAGGGCGGACTGGACGTCCACCCGGATGTCGCCGGAGTGCACGGGGATGGGGAACGGCTCGGCGGGCGGCAGCCCGGGGTTGAAGGCGCCGTCGACGAGCAGGCCCCAGACGTTGCCGAAGGAGACGTGGCCGACCAGGTCCTCGATGTCGACGCCCCGGTACCGGAGTGCGCCGCCCTCCTTGTCCGGTTCGGCGATCTCCGTCTCGAACGCGACGACTCCCTCGAGCCCGGGTACGAAGTCGGACATCAGGCGGCTCCTCGTGATGTAAGTGACAGATGGTGTGATGTGGGGTGGGGCGAACGAACCATGTGTCAGTCAGCTTGCGAAGCGGGCGGCCGTCCGGAGGATCCACGGTCGTCTGCGCGACTCGCGGTCCTGGCCGGTCTCCCCCTGTGATGCCCCGAACGGCTTGCGGTCACCCAACCGATACGGCACCGAAACGATATCCCCGAGTGCCATGTTTGGGGAGGGTTCACGGCACTCAGTGCCATGCAGTGACGAAGGACACCGTCCGTACGGCAAGATGACCGGGTGACCGACCGCGACGACGTCCCTTTCGATCTGGCCTCGATGCGCAAGCAGTACCGGGCCGAGGGGCTCTCCGAGACCGAGCTGGCCGCCTCGCCCGTCGAGCAGTTCGCGCGCTGGTTCAAGCAGGCCGCGACAGACGGCGGGCTGTTCGAGCCGAACGCCATGATCGTCTCGACGGCCGACGCCGAGGGGCGGACGAGCGCCCGTACGGTGCTGCTGAAGCACTTCGACGTGCAGGGCTTCGTCTTCTACACGAACTACGACTCCCGCAAGGCCCGTGACCTGTCGGAGAACCCGTACGTCTCGCTGCTGTTCCCCTGGCACCCGATGGCCCGGCAGGTCATCGTGGCCGGGGTCGCCCGGCGCACCGGCCGGGACGAGACGGCCGCGTACTTCCGCACCCGGCCGCACGGCTCACAGCTGGGGGCGTGGGCCAGTGCCCAGTCCTCGGTGATCTCCACCCGCGCCGACATCGACGCCGCGTACGCCGAGCTGGCGGCCCGCTACCCGGAGGGCGAGCAGGTGCCGGTGCCGCCGCACTGGGGCGGCTTCAGGGTGGCCCCGCAGACGGTGGAGTTCTGGCAGGGCCGCGAGAACCGGCTGCACGACCGGTTGCGGTACGTGGAGCAGGCGGACGGCAGCTGGCGGGTGGAGCGGCTCAGTCCGTGAGGCTCAGATGCCGATGAGCCGGACTCGGTCGCCGCACAGCCGCGCCATGTCGTCGACGTCGGACGTCAGCACGGCCACTGGGCCCGGCTGCCGCAGTGCCACCTCGGCGACGGTCGCGTCGATCGCGTACCTGTGACCGGGCAGCCCGGCGGCCTTCAGCAGTTCCGCGGACGCTTTCGCGGCGCCCTCGGTCACCGGCTCGACCTTGACGCGGGAGAGCGCCCACTGCAGACGGGGCATGTTCACGCGCGCATGACTGACTTCCACGATGGTGTTGGCGCCGATGACGAAATCGGCGCCCATGGCGTGGAGAACCTGGAACATCGCCAGGATCTTGCGATCCTGGGCGATCCAGGCGGAGAGCCCCTGAGAGTCCAGGACAACCGTCTCGACGTGCTCCGTCACGCCGCGCTCGCCGATCCGCCGGCATCCGCGGTGCCGAAGATCCTGGAGCGGGCCTCGGCCAGCTCCTCCTCGGTGAACGCCCCGTGCTCCTCCTGGTGACGCATCAGGTCGGCACCGAGCAACTGATGCCGCAGCTGGCGTGCCACCGCCTCGGCGACATAGCCGGAGACGTTGTCGGTGAGCTTCCTGAGTTCGGCGACCTGGTCTGTCGGCAGTGTCACCGTGATGCGCGTCGTGTCCGCCACGCTTCGAGCATACCGCGGTATGCACGCTCCGCGTCCGTGCTGCCACCAGCCCCTCAGCCCAGCGACTCCTCCAGCAGCCCCGCCCACTGCGCGACCACCCGTTCCCGGCGGGCCGCGTCGTCCGTGAGGAGGTTGGCGAGGCCCAGGCCGCGGGCCATGTCGAGGAGGCCCTGGACGGTTTCGCGGACGCCGGGGACGGATTCGTCGGCGGACAGCAGGTCGACGGCTATGCGGTGGGTCTCGCGGCCGACGCGGGATTCGAGTTCGGTGACGCGGGGCCGCAGCTGCTCCTCGTTGGACGCGGCGACCCAGAGATGGAGGGCGGCGCGGAACAGCGGCCCGGTGTACAGGTCGACCAGGGCGGCGACGACGGCGTGGCGGTCTCCGGCCGCGCCGTCGGGGAACAGGTCGCGCAGGGCCGTGGAGCGTTCCTCGGCGACGTACTCGACGGCCGCCGTGAAGAGGTCCTCGCGGGTCGGGAAGTGGTGCTGGGCGGCGCCCCGGGAGACGCCGGCGCGTTCGGCGACCACGGAGACGGTGGACCCCGCCCAGCCGTGTTCGGCGAGGCAGGACACGGCGGCTTCGAGGAGCCGCTGCCGGGTGGCCCGGCTGCGGTCCTGCTTGGGGACTCTCTCCGCACGGTCGACCGTGCTCACACCACCCATGCCGGATCCCGTCGTTCGAGGAAGGCCGTCATCCCCTCGCGCGCCTGCGGGGAGGAGAACAGCCGGGCCGAGAGCGCGGTCAGGTCGGCGGCGTCCCGGTCGAAGGCTTCCAGCACCCTAGCCGTGAGCAGCCGTTTCGTCTCGGCCAGGGCGTCGGGGGCGGATCTGCGCAGGCCTTCGAGGATGGGGTCGAGGGCCTTGTCGACATCGCTGTCACAGGTGGTGAGCAGGCCCGTTGCCACGGCCTCGGAGGCTGCGAAGCGTTCGCCGGTGAGGTAGTGGCGGGCCAGGGCGCGGGGGTCGGCGCGGGGCAGGATCGGCAGGGAGATCACGGCCGGGGCGACCCCGATGCGGACCTCCGTGAAGGCGAAGGTGGCGTCCGTGGCGGCGACCGCGATGTCGCAGGCTGCCAAGAGGCCGAGGCCGCCCGCGCGGACGTGGCCGGTGACCCGGGCGACGACCGGCTTGGGCAGCTCGACGATCTGCCGCAGCAGGGCGACCAGCGCCTCGGGCACGGGAGGGTCCTTGAGGTCGGCGCCGGCGCTGAACGTGTTGCCGGTGTGGGTGAGGACGATCGCGCGGACGCCGGTGTCCTCGCCGGCGTCGGTGAGCGCGTCGGCCAGTTCGCCGACGAGGGCCGCCGACAGGGCGTTGCGGTTGTGGGGCGAGTCGAGGGACAGGGTCTCCACGGCACGCGCGCGGGTACGGGTGATCAGCGTCATGCGCTCTCCCTGAGCTGTCGGCGGAGGATCCTGCCGGAGGCCGCGCGGGGGACGCCGACGATGAAGGTGACGTGGCGGATCCGCTTGTAGAGGGCCACGCGCTCGGCGACGTACATCATGATCTCCGCCTCGGTGAGCTCCCCGGCGGACGGCTGGCGGACGACGTAGGCGTGCGGGACCTCGTTTCCGTCGGCGTCGTACCTGCCGATGACGGCGGCGTCGGCGATGCCCGGGTGGGTGAGGAGCAGGGCCTCCGGCTCGGCGGGCGCCACCTGGAAGCCCTTGTACTTGATGAGCTCCTTGACGCGGTCGACGACGAACAGCCAGCCTCCCCCACTTACGGCTTCGCTCGAGCGGGAGGTGCCCCCATCGTCCGCATGGCCCACGTCGCCGGTGTGCAGCCGGCCGTCGGGGTCGATCATCGCGGTGGTGGCGTCGGGGCGGCCGGGGTAGCCCTTCATGATCTGGGGGCCGCGGATGAGGATCTCGCCGGATTCGCCGGCCGGAAGGTCCTTGCCGGGGTCGTCGAGGGGGACGACGCGCATCTCGGTGCCGGCGATGAGCTTGCCGACGGTGCCGGGCGGGGCAGCGGGTGCACGGTGGTGACGGTGGCACCCGCGCGCGTGGCCGCGTAGAAGGCGGTCGGGAAGGCGATGGTGTTGGGGCTGTGCAGGGCGAGGACGTCGCCCTTGCGGACACCGGCCTCGGGCGAGGGCGGCGGCGACGCGCCGGTGGAACCGGTCCACCTGCTCGTACGAGAGGGTGGTGCCGTCGGTGCCGTCGATCAGGGCAGGGGGGTCGCCGAACTCGGCGGCCCGGGCCAGGACCGCGTCATGGATGGGCAGGTCGACGGGCGGGACGTCTGCGTACTCGCTGCGGAACATGGACGGTTCCTCCTCGCGGCGCGGGCCGTCTCAGTACGACTTGGGCAGGCCCAGGGTCTGGTGGGAGACGTAGTTGAGAATCATCTCCCGGCTCACCGGGGCAATACGAGCCACGCGCGCGGCCGTTATCAGCCGGGCCAGGCCGTACTCGCGGGTGAGGCCGTTGCCGCCGAGGGTGTGCACGGCCTGGTCGACCGCCTTCACACAGGCCTCCCCGGCCGCGTACTTCGCCATGTTGGCGGCCTCTCCGGCGCCCATGTCGTCGCCCGCGTCGTAGAGGGCGGCGGCCTTCTGCATCATCAGGCGGGCGAGTTCGAGTTCGATGTGCGCCTGGGCCAGGGGGTGGGCGATGGCCTGGTGGGCGCCGATGGGGGTGTTCCAGACGGTGCGGTCGCGGGCGTACTCGACGGCCTTGGCGAGGGCGTGGCGGCCCATGCCGATCGCGAAGGCGGCGGTCATGATGCGCTCGGGGTTGAGGCCGGCGAAGAGCTGGAGGAGTCCCGCGTCCTCGTCGCCGACCAGGGCGTCGGCGGGCAGCCGTACGTCGTCCAGGACGAGTTCGAACTGCTTCTCCGCGGCGTTCAGTTCCATGTCGATGGGGCGGCGGGTGAAGCCGGGGGTGTCGCGCGGGACGATGAACAGGCACGGCTTGAGGCGGCCGGTGCGGGCGTCCTCGGTGCGGCCGACGATGAGGGTCGCGTCGGCGATGTCCACGCCGGAGACGAAGACCTTGCGGCCGGTGAGGAGCCAGTCGCCGGTGTCCTGGTCGCGGCGGGCCGTGGTGGTGATGCGGTGGCTGTTGGAGCCGGCGTCGGGCTCGGTGATGCCGAAGGCCATGAGGCGGGTGCCGTCGGCCAGGGCGGGGAGCCACTGTTGCTTCTGGGCGTCCGTGCCGAAGCGGGCGATCACCGTGCCGCAGATGGCCGGGGAGACGATCATCATCAGCAGGGGGCAGCCGGCGGCGCCGAGTTCTTCGAGGACGACGGAGAGTTCCGAGATGCCGCCGCCTCCACCGCCATGGGCCTCCGGCAGGTTGACGCCGATGTAGCCGAGCTTGGCCGCGTCGGACCAGAGTTGGGTGGTGTCCCCTTCTCGGCCGTGGCGTTTGCCGAGTGCGGAAACGGCTTCTCGCAGGGCTTTGTGGTCTTCGGTGTCCATGGAGTCCTCCTTCGGGTGCGGGCTCGTCGTGGCTTGTCGCGCGGTTCCTCGCGCCCCTGAGGGGTCCTTTCACTATGAGCGTCCGATCAGGGCGCGTGGTCTGGTGCCGTGCGTCGCAAGGCACCGGGAAGCCCTCGTAGCGGAGCTACCAGGGCTTTTCGGCAACGCGGCGAGGTGCGGTGCCAGGCCGCGCGACCCGGACGGGCATAGTGAAAGGACCCCTAAGGGGTCTCCGTCACCACCGCCAGGAGCGTGCCCGGCTCCACCTGTTGGCCGGGTACGGCGTGCAGAACGGTCAGCGTTCCCGTCGCGGGGGCCGTGATCTTGTGCTGCATCTTCATCGCCTCCAGCCAGAGGAGGGGCTCGCCCGCCTTGACCGGGGCTCCTGCCGTGAGGCCGTCGGCGACGCGGACGACGGTGCCCGGCATGGGGGCCAGGAGGGAGCCGGGGGCGTGCTGGGTGGTGGGGTCGGGGAAACGGGGCAGGGCGGTCAGGGCCGTGGTGTTGACGTAGACCTGGTCGCCGTGGCGGGCGACCTCGTACGTCCGCCGCACCCCGTCCACGTCGAGGATCACGAGCCGCGCGTCGGCGTGCACCACCCGCACCCCGTCCGCCTCCAGGCCCCTGCCGCCGTGCCGGTAGCGGGCCTCGTGCTCCTCGCCCGCCATCAGGTACCGCTTGGTCTGCGGCTGGGAGGGGACGTTGCGCCAGCCGCCGAAGCGGGAGCGGCCGTGGGCGTCGGCGAGGGCGGCGGCGAGCGGGGCGTGCGGGTCGGGGGCCGGTTCGGTCAGCCCGGGCAGGTGGCGGTCGTAGAAGCCGGTGTCCATGCGGGCGGCGGTGAACTCCGGGTGGCGCAGGGAGCGGACCAGGAGGTCGCGGTTGGTGACGGGGCCGTGGATCACCGCGCGGTCGAGGGCTGCGGCCAGCTTGCGGATCGCCTCGGCGCGGGTGGGGGCGTGGGCGACGACCTTCGCGAGCATGGGGTCGTAGTGGACGCCGATGTCGTCGCCGTCCGCGTAGCCGGTGTCCAGGCGCACGGCGTCGGGGACGGCGAGGCGGTGCAGTCGGCCGGTCTGCGGTGCCCAGTCCCTGGCCGGGTCCTCGGCGTAGAGGCGGGCCTCGACGGCGTGGCCCCGCGCGCGTGGGGGGTCGACCGCGAGGGCGTGGCCCTCGGCGACGCGGATCTGCTCGGCGACGAGATCGACCCCGAACACCGCCTCCGTCACGGGGTGTTCCACCTGGAGGCGGGTGTTCATCTCCAGGAAGTGCGCCCGCTCGCCCGCGACGAGGAACTCCACGGTTCCGGCGCCGACGTAGCCCACCGCGCGGGCGGCCCGTACGGCGAGGGCGCGGACCTCCTCGTCGAGCGCCGCGGACAGTCCGGGCGCCGGGGCCTCCTCGATCACCTTCTGGTGACGGCGCTGCAGGGAGCAGTCGCGGGTGCCGAGCGCCCACACCGTGCCGTGCGTGTCGGCCAGCACCTGCACCTCGACGTGCCGGCCGCCCTCCACGTACGGCTCGACGAACACCTCGCCGTCGCCGAAGGCGCTCACGGCCTCGGCCCGGGCGGCGGCCAACTCGGCGTCCAGGTCCGCCAGGTGCCGTACGACGCGCATGCCGCGGCCGCCGCCGCCCGCCGCCGCCTTCACCAGCACCGGCAGATCGGCCTCGGTGACCTCCCGCAGGGGCTCGATGCCCAGCAGCTCCTTGGCGCGCGTCTTGGACGCCATCGCCTCGATCGCCTCCGGGGGCGGCCCGATCCACACCAGACCGGCGTCCCGGACGGCCCGGGCGAAGCCGGCGTTCTCCGAGAGGAAGCCGTAACCGGGGTGCACGGCGTCCGCGCCGGCGGCGAGGGCGGCCTTCACGATCAGGTCGCCGCGCAGATAGGTGTCGGCGGGTGCCGACCCCGGCAGTCGTACGGCGGTGTCGGCCACGCGCGCGTGGAGGGCGTGTGCGTCGGCGTCCGAGTGCACGGCGACCGTCCGGATCCCCGCCTCCCGGCAGGTGCGGACGACACGGCAGGCGATCTCGCCCCGGTTCGCGACAAGAACTGAAGTGATCATTGGCCTCACATCCGGAAGACGCCGAAGCCGCCGCGGGCGCCCTCGTAGGGGGCGGTGTGGATCGCGGACAGGCACAGGCCGAGGACGGTGCGGGTGTCGCGCGGGTCGATGACGCCGTCGTCGTAGAGCCGCCCGGACAGGAACATCGGCAGCGACTCGGACTCGATCTGCTGCTCCACCATGGCGCGCAGCGCGGCGTCCGCCTCGTCGTCGTAGGGCTGCCCCTTCGCGGCGGCCGACTGGCGGGCGACGATCGACAGCACGCCGGCGAGCTGCTGCGGGCCCATGACGGCGGACTTGGCGCTGGGCCAGGCGAAGAGGAAGCGGGGGTCGTAGGCGCGGCCGCACATGCCGTAGTGCCCGGCGCCGTACGACGCCCCCATGAGGACGGAGAGATGCGGCACGCGGCTGTTGCTGACCGCGTTGATCATCATCGCGCCGTGTTTGATGATGCCGCCCTGCTCGTACTCCCTGCCGACCATGTAGCCGGTGGTGTTGTGCAGGAAGAGCAGGGGGATGTCGCGCTGGTTGGCGAGCTGGATGAACTGGGCGGCCTTCTGGGACTCCTCGCTGAACAGGACGCCCTGGGCGTTGGCGAGGATGCCGACCGGATAGCCGTGCAGGGCGGCCCAGCCGGTGGTCAGGCTCGTCCCGTACAGCGGCTTGAACTCGTCGAAGTCGGAGGCGTCGACGATCCGGGCGATGACCTCGCGCGGGTCGAAGGGGCTCTTGAGGTCGCCGGGGACGATGCCCAGCAGCTCCTCCGGGTCGTACTTGGGCGGTTCTGCGGGCCCCGGATCCTCGTACGCCTTGCGGTGGTTGAGGCGGGCGACCACGCGGCGGGCCTGCCGGAGCGCGTCCGGCTCGTCGACGGCGCAGTAGTCGGCGAGGCCCGAGGTGCGGGCGTGCATCTCGGCGCCGCCCAGGGACTCGTCGTCGCTCTCCTCCCCGGTCGCCATCTTCACCAGCGGCGGGCCGCCGAGGAAGACCTTCGCCCGCTCCTTGACCATGATCACGTGGTCGGACATGCCGGGGATGTAGGCGCCGCCGGCGGTGGAGTTGCCGAAGACGACCGCGACGGTCGGGATCCCGGCGGCGGACAGCCGGGTGAGGTCGCGGAAGATGGCGCCGCCGGGGATGAAGATCTCCTTCTGCGACGGCAGGTCGGCGCCGCCGGACTCCACCAGGCTGATGCAGGGCAGCCGGTTGGCGAGGGCGATGTCGTTGGCGCGCAGGGCCTTCTTCAGCGACCAGGGGTTGCTCGCTCCGCCGCGCACGGTCGGGTCGTTGGCGGTGATCAGGCACTCCACGCCCTCCACCACCCCGATCCCGGTGACGAGGGACGCGCCGACGGTGTGGTCGCTGCCCCAGGCGGCCAGCGGGGACAGCTCCAGGAACGGCGTGTCGGGGTCGAGGAGCAGCTCGATGCGCTCACGGGCGAGGAGCTTGCCGCGCTTCCGGTGCCGTGCGACGTACTTCTCGCCGCCGCCCGCGAGGGCCTTGGCGTGCTCGGCGTCGAGTGCGGCGAGCTTGGCGAGCATCTCCTCGCGGGCCGCCCGGTGATCGGGACTGTCGGTATCCAGCGTGGAGTGGAGGATCGTCACTGCTCACCTCCGAGGATTCCCTGACACGGGGCACTCCAACGATGCACCCGACGATGCCCGAAAAGGCGAACATGCGTCCGATGGTTCACCAGTTGCGGTAGTGAGTGCTGAATTGCAGTACGTGTGTGCAGATGTCGTACATACGGTCCATCCATGAAGGTCGCCTGATCCGGGCGAGCGAGGCCGGACGTGCACACGGAGATGCCGACATGGCAGCGGGACAAGCGGGCGGGGCGGGGCCCGCTCGATATACGTACCGCCTGCGCGTGTCGGCCACCGCCCGTGCTGCGCTGCTGGCGGAGTGGGGCCGGTGCCGGTGGATCTGGAACGAGTGCGTGTCGCGCTCGAAGAAAGCCCATGTGGAGGAGGAAGAGTGTGGTCCGGCACGGCTGGACCGGATGCTTACCGAGGCCCGCGCCATCACGCCCTGGCTGGCCGAGGGAGCATCCGTTCCGCAGCAGCAGCTGATCCGGGACTTCGGCAAGTCCCGTGCGAAAGCCCTCAAGGACATCAAGAACCGACTGCCAAAGCGGCTGCGGGCCGGAATGCCGGGCTACAAGAAGAAGCATGAGGCCGATCCGAGTCTGAACTGCACCCGCCGCGGCTTCCGGCTCAAGGACGGCCGATTGCACCTGGCGGGCGGGATCGTTCTTACTGTGGTGTGGTCGCGGGAATTGTCGGCCGAGCCCTCGTCGGTGCGGGTATACCGGAACTGCCTTGGCGACTGGTACGCCTCGTTCGTCGTCCCCGCCTGGATCGAACCGCTGCCTGGAACCGGTCGGGCCATCGGGGTGGACTGGGGGGTGAAGGAGGTCGCGACTACTACCTCGGACGGCCACGACCTGCCCCACCCCGGGCATGGCAAGAAGGCGGAGAAAGAACTGTCCAGGTACGACCGGATGATGGCCCGCCGCAAGCCCGCCAAGGGGCAAGTGGCATCTAAGGGCTATCGGGAGGCGAAGAAGTGGCGGGCGAAGACCTACCGGAAGATCGCCCGGCAGCGGCAGGACGCGGCACGCAAGTGGGCGAAGAAGGTCGTGCGCGATCATGACGCCATTGCGGTCGAGGACTTCCGGCCGAAGTTCCTCGCCAAAACGAGCATGGCGCGCAAGGCAGCGGATGCAGCGATCGGCGCTACGAAGAAGGCTCTGATCGAAATGAGCCGCAAGCACGGACGGGACATCCGCCTCGTCCACCCCGCGCACACCACCATGGAATGCGCATCGTGCGGAGCGAGAACCAAGCACGCACTCCCCCTTTCGGAACGTACTTACACCTGCACCGCGTGCGGATCCGTGTCCCCCCGGGACAAGAACTCTGCTCACGTGATGTTGGTCCGGGCTGGTCTGGCCCCGGCTGGTGTTGAGGGCGTAAGACCTTCTGGAGCGCTGCTCCAAGAGGCCGCCTGAGTCAGAAATTTCCCTGAGGCCGCAAGGGAAAGCAGTCAAAGCAGGGCCTCCGGTATCTCCAGGTGGCGGGAGCGCAGCCATTCGCCGAGGGCCTTGGCCTGCGGATCGAAGCGGTGCTGCGCGGCGACGCCGGCGCCGAGGATCCCCTCGACGACGAAGTTGAGGGCGCGCAGGTTCGGCAGCACGTGCCGTACGACGGTCAGTTCGCGGCTCTCGGGGATCAGCTCCCGGAACCGGTCGGCGGTCAGCTCGTGAGCGAGCCAGCGCCAGGCGTCGTCCGTGCGTGCCCACACCCCGACGTTGGCGTTGCCGCCCTTGTCCCCGCTGCGGGCTCCCGCGACGAGCCCGAGAGGGGCGCGCCGGGTGGGCCCGGGCTCCGGCGGCTGAGGCAGGGATGGCTGCGGCACCGCGTCGAGTACGGCCGTGTCGTGGGCCGGTGGCACGGGGATCCGGCGCCCGTCGTGGAGGACGGCCACATGGTCGACGGAACCATGGGGGACGTACACATCCTCGAAGACCCCATAGGGCGAGCCTTTTCCGGGTGGGGACAGCACATGGAAGCCGGGGTAACTGGCCAGCGCCAGCTCCACGGCCGCCCCGCTCAGCGCCCGCCCGACGGCCCCCTGGTCGGGGTCCCGTACGACGAGCCGCAGCAACGCGCTCGCCGTCTCCTCGGTCGGGGCGTCGGGACGGTCGGTGCGGGCCAGCTCCCAGCGCACGTCGGCGACCTTGCCCAGGGCCGGTTCCAGCTGCTCCCGCACCAGGGCGGCCTTGGCCTCGATGTCGAGGCCGGTGAGCACGAAGACGACCTCGTTGCGGAAGCCGCCGAGCCGGTTGAGTCCGACCTTGAGGGTGGGCGGCGGTGCCTCCCCGCGCACGCCCTCGATCCGCACCCGGTCGGGCCCGTCCTGGCTCAGCCGTACGGTGTCCAGCCGGGCGGTGACGTCCGGACCCGCGTACCGGGCACCGGCCGTCTCGTACAGCAGCTGCGCGGTGACCGTGCCGACGTCGACGAAGCCGCCGGTGCCGGGGTGCTTGGTGATGACGCAGCTGCCGTCCTCGTGCAGCTCGGCGAGCGGGAAGCCGGGGCGGCGGGCGTCGCCGTCCCGGAAGAAGGCGTAGTTGCCGCCGGTGGCCTGTGCCCCGCACTCCAGGACGTGCCCGGCGACCACGGCGCCCGCGAGCCGGTCGTACTCCGTTTCGCTCCACCCGAAGTGGGCGGCGGCGGGCCCGGTGACCAGGGCCGCGTCCGTCACCCGCCCGGTGACGACGACGTCGGCGCCCGCCCGCAGGCACCGCGTGATGCCGAAGCCGCCGAGGTAGGCGTGGGCGGCGAGGGAGCCCGGGTGCGCGGCGGTGAGGTCGTCGCCCGCCACATGGGCGACGCGTACCGGAATGCCCAGCCGGTCGGCCAACCGCCGTACGGCGTCCGCGAGTCCGGCCGGGTTGAGCCCGCCCGCGTTGGTGACGATCCTGACGCCCCGCTCGTGCGCGAGCCCGAGGCACTCCTCCGACTGCCGCAGGAAGGTGCGGGCGTATCCGGCGGCGGGGTCCTTCAGGCGGTCCCGGCCGAGGATCAGCATGGTCAGTTCGGCGAGGTAGTCGCCGGTGAGGACGTCGAGATCGCCGCCGGTGAGCATCTCGCGCATCGCGTCGAAGCGGTCTCCGTAGAAGCCGGAGGCGTTGCCTATGCGCAGGGTCACGAGGCGGACTCCTTCGGCGGGCGTCCGCCGCCCGGCGGCCCGGCGAAGGCCTGCGCGATGTCCAGCCAGCGGCCGGCGTCGGGGCCGTGGGCGCGCAGCGCGAGGTCGGTGCGGTGGGCGCGCTGGGTGACCAGCAGGCAGAAGTCGAGGGCGGTCCCGGTGAGGCGCTGGGCGGCGTCCTCGGGGCCGTACGTCCACAGGTCGCCGGAGGGGGCGCGCAGTTCGACGCGGAAGGGGTCGGCGGGCGGGGTGAGGCCGTGCACGCCGAAGGCGAAGTCACGGGTCCGTACCCCGAGCCAGGCCACATGCCGAAGCCGGTCGGTGGGTGGGCTCACCACACCCAGGGCGTCGGCGACGTCCTGTCCGTGGGCCCAGGTCTCCATCAGCCGGGCCGTCGCCATGGAGGGGGCCGACATGGGCGGGCCGTACCAGGGGAAGCGCGCCCCGGGCGGGGCGGCCCGCAGGGCCCCCTCCAGTGCCGCGCGGCCGCCGCGCCACCGTGCGAGCAGTTCGCCGGGCGGGAGTCGCGCGCCCTCCTCGGCGCCCTCGTCCACGAAGGAGCCGGGCGCGGCGAGGGCCTTCTCGACCAGGGCGTGGAAGCCGTCGGGGTCCGTGACGGCGAGCAGGGCCGAGCGGTCCGTCCAGGCGAGATGGGCGATCTGGTGGGCCACGGTCCAGCCGGGCGCGGGGGTCGCGAGCGACCAGCGCCGCGGGGGCAACCCGGCCACGAGGCGGTCGAGTTCCTCGCTCTCCTCGCGCAGGTCGTCGATCACGGACGTCGGATCGGACACGGGGCGCTCCCCTCGGGGCACGGCGGTGTGCGGGGTGTGGCGTGTGCGGGGTGGTGCGGCACGCGGGGTGGCGCGGCGTGCTGAGGAGCATGGCAGCGGGAACGGAAACAATCAAGCGTGCTTGCATGAAACCTTTGCGGTGGCCGGAAGCGTGCTCTTCGGCGGCGAGATCAATACACTCCGGCTCGCGCTCGTGGGCGTCCTGCCGGCGCCGACCGCGCCGTCGGCCCGGCGGGACCTGCTGCGCCGGGCCGCGAACCCGTCCGGTGCGATGGTGGCCCTGATCGCCGCGGTGTTCGTGATCCCGCTGACGGTCCTCACCGGCTTCGTCGAGGGGCGGTTCGCCACCAACCCGGCGATGACGGTGGTCACCTGGGTGGTCGTCGTGCTCGTCCTGGTGTGGGTGCTGCCGTTCATCGCCTGGGGCGTCGGCCTGGCGCCGCTGCCCGTGCCCGCACGTCCGACATCCACCAGACCATGCCGCCGCTGCTCGCCATGGCGCTGGTGTGGGAGATGACGCTGATCGACCTGTTCACCGCCGGGACCTGTTCAACGGGGCCGGACCGGACAAGGACCGCTCCCCTCGCCGGGCAGGACAGCGGCCGCTTTCCCTCGCCGGGCAGAAAGTGGCCGCTTTCCTTCGCCGGGCAGAAAGTGGCCGCTTCCCTCGCCGGCTGCTCAGCCCTCCAGCCCCGTGCTCTCCAGCGCTGCCCGCTTCTTGCGGCCGCGACCCACCTGGGTGCGCACCGCGCCCATGCTCGCCGCGACGACGAGGGCGATCGCGGCGGCCTCGGCGGCGCTGAGGGCCTGGTCGAGGATGAGGAAGCCGGCCGTCGCGGCGATGGCCGGTTCGAGGCTCATCAGGATCGCGAAGGTGGAGGCGGGCAGGCGGCGCAGGGCGAGGAGTTCGAGGGTGTAGGGCAGCACGGAGGAGAGCAGGGCGACCGCCGCGCCCAGCCCCAGCGTCACCGGGTCGAGCAGTTTGGTCCCCGACTCGGCGATGCCCAGGGGCAGGAACAGCACCGCCCCGACGGCCATGGCCAGGGCCAGCCCGTCCGCCTGCGGGAACCGGCGGCCCGTACGGGCGCTGAAGACGATGTAGGCGGCCCACATGGCGCCCGCGCCCAGGGCGAAGGCCGCTCCTGTGGGGTCGAGCCCGCTGAAGCCTCCCCCGCCGAGGAGGAACACACCGGCGCAGGCGAGCGCCGCCCAGACGACGTTGATCGCGCGGCGGGAGGCGAAGACCGAGAGGGCGAGCGGGCCGAGCACCTCGAGCGTGACCGCCGGGCCCAGCGGGATACGCGCGACGGCCTGGTAGAAGAGGCCGTTCATCGCGGCCATGGTGATGCCGAAGACGACGACCGTGCCCCAGTCGGTGCGCGAGTGGCCGCGCAGGCGCGGGCGGCAGACCAGGAGCAGCACGACGGCCGCGACCAGCAGGCGCAGGGCCACCACCCCGAGGGCGCCCGCCCTGGGCATCAGCGTCACGGCCAGGGCGCCGCCGAACTGCACGGAGATCCCGCCCGCCAGCACCAGGCCCACGGGCCCGAGGGAGCCGAGCCGGCCCGGGCCGGAGCCCGGCGCGGTGGCGTCGGCGGTCGCGGACGGGGCTGGGGAAGGGGCTGGGGTGGCGGTCTCCGGCGTGGTCACGGGCGGTCCTGTGCTTCGGGGGGGGCGGTGTCAGGGGTGTGGCACGTGTGCGGTGCGTGTACCGGGATGCACTCAACGTACATCCCGATGCACTGCACAGTCCAGGGTAATGGACTTCGTCAGGTGCGTGAATCCTTTTTGCCTCTGTCTCGGGCCGTGAGACGTCAGCGGCGGGCGAGGTACAGGTTCAGCGCCTTGTAGAGCAGCCGGTTGAGCGGGTAGTCCCATTCGCCGAGGTACTCCACGGCCTCGCCGCCGGTGCCCACCTTGAAGCGGAGCAGGCCCAGCAGGTGGCTGGACTCCTCCAGGGTGTCGGTGATGCCGCGCAGGTCGTAGACGGCGGCGCCCAGTTCGTGCGCGTCGGTCATCATGCGCCACTGCACGGCGCTGCTCGGCTGGACCTCGCGGCGGCGTGCGGTGGAGGCGCCGTAGGAGTACCAGACGTGGTCGCCGACGGTGATCATGGTGGCCGCGGCGAGCACCTCGCCGTCGTGGTAGGCGAGGTAGAGCCGCATGCGGTCGGGGTGTTCGGCGGTGAGCGCGCTCCACATGCGCTGGAAGTACGGCAGCGGGCGGGGGATGAACCGGTCCCGTTCGGCGGTCTCGCAGTACAGCTCGTGGAAGGCCGGCAGATCCCCCAGGTCGCCGCGCACGACCTTCACCCCGGCCTTCTCCGCCTTCTTGATGTTGCGGCGCCACTGCTGGTTCAGGCCGTCGTGGATGTCCTCCAGCGACCGGCCCGCGAACGGCACCTGGAAGACGTACCGGGGCTGTCCCGCGGCGAAGCCGTCCTCGGCGGAGGCCTCGGACCGCCGCCAGCCCATGCGGCGCAGACCGTCCGCGACCTGGCCGGCGCGCGGTTCGTACGACGTCGCCTTCACGTCGCGCAGTCGCCGGGCGGCCGGGTCGGCGATCGCCGCCTTGACCACGTCCGCGCTCCAGCGGCGCACCACGACCGGCGGGCCCATCCGCACGGCGAAGGCGCCGCGCCGTCTCAGATGCGCGAGCATCGGCTCCAGCAGGCGGTCGAGGCCGGGCTCGTGCCAGTCGAGAAGCGGACCCTCGGGCAGGTACGCGAGGTGGCGCGGCAGCCCGGGCACCCGCGGCCCGGGCAGGGGGCGCAGCAACACCAGTCCCGCGCCCACGAGCCGACCGCCGTCGTCGAACCAGCCGAGGCTCTCCGCCTGCCAGTCGGGCTTCACCTCGCCCCAGGAAGGGACCTGGGTGTGGCTGGCGGAGGGGCGGGCCATGACGAACGCCAGGTGCTCGTCACGGGTGATCGGCTGGACACGGACGCTCATGCGGCGGGCTCCTTCGAGCAGCGGCCCTAGGCGGGCGGTGACTGGTCCCGCGAGCCTAGGAGCGGCCCCGTCCCTCCCCCTGCTCAGACACTCGGGTCCGCCCTCCCGTGGCCCGAACGCCTCACGTCCCGTCGTGCCTCAGTCCCCGTCCAGGGCCTCGGCCAGCACCTCCGCCAGGTGCCTGCCCCGCACGCCCGCCAGCTGCTCCAGCTGGGTACGGCAGGAGTAGCCGTCCGCCAGGACCACCGCGCCCTTTGGGGCGTCCCGTACGGACGGCAGGAGCTGCTCCTGCGCGCAGGCGGCGGACACCTCGTAGTGGCCCTTCTCGAAGCCGAAGTTTCCCGCGAGGCCGCAGCAGCCGCCGCTCAGTTCGCCGGTGAGCAGGGCCGCGTCCCGCAGCCGGCGGTCGGCGGCGTCGCCGAGCACCGCGTGCTGGTGGCAGTGGGTCTGCCCGGCCACCGGGCGGTCGACGCGCGGCGGCGTCCAGCCGGGTGCGTGGCGCTCCAGCGTCTCCGCGAAGGTGAGGACCTTCGCGGCGAGCCGGGCCGCGCGCGGGTCGTCGTGCAGCAGTTCGGGGACGTCCGTGCGCAGGGCCGCGGCGCAGCTCGGCTCCAGGACGACGACCGGGGCGTCGGTCTCCAGGACCGGTTCCATCAGGTCGAGCGTGCGGCGCATGACGGCCCGGGCCCGGTCCAGCTGCCCCGTCGACACGTACGTCAGCCCGCAGCAGACCCGGCCCCGGCCGCGCAGCAGGGACAGCGGGTCGAGGGCGACCGTCCTGCCGTCGCCCACCGGTGGCTTCTCCAGACGCAGCGTCGGCGGCAACGCCACCCGCAGCCCGGCCGCCTCCAGCACCCGCACGGCGGCCCGCCCCACGCCCGGCGCGAGGTGCTCGGTGAAGGTGTCGGGCCACAGGACGACGAGCGGCCCCTGCCCCGCACCGCCCGAGCCATGACGAGCAGGCCCACCATCACCGGGCGCACCGTTCGCGCCCGCCGCCGAGCCCTCACCGACAGGCCCCCTGCCGACACCGGGCACCCCCGCCGAGCCCTCACCGACAGGCCCGCTGCCGGCACCGGGCACCCCCGCCGAGCCCTCACCGACAGGCCCCCTGCCGACACCGGGCACCCCCTCCACGACACCGCCCGAACCACCACCGCCGACCGCACCGCCCGCGTCGCCGACCGCACCGCCCGCGTCGCCGACCGCACCGCCCGTGTCGGCGGCCGAACCGCCACCGGCAGGCCCTCCACCACCGACCGGCGCACCACCCACACCATCACCCGAGCCCCCACCCGCAGGCCCGCCGCCACCGCTGACCTCACCCCCCACACCGCCACCACCACCCCCGGCCGCACTCGACTCGGCCCTGCGCCGCTCCCACCACCCGCTGAACGTCCGCGTGGCCAACCGCGGAATGTCCCGCTCGGGCGCGAGACCGCCCAGCCGTTTCGCCGCCCAGGCCAGGGGCGGTACCGCGGACAGCGCGTTGACCAGCCGTGCCGTGTGGGTGCGGGACACCGTGCGCAGCCACACCGGCAACCGTCCCAGGGCGTAGTGCGCGGCGGGCCGGCGGCGGCCGGCGTAGTGCTGGTGCAGGAACTCCGCCTTGTACGTGGCCATGTCGACCCCGACCGGGCAGTCCGAACGGCAGCCCTTGCAGGACAGGCACAGGTCCAGCGCGTCCCGGACCTCCTCCGAGCGCCAGCCGTCCGTCACCACCTCACCGGCGAGCATCTCGTGCAGCAGCCGGGCACGACCGCGTGTGGAGTGCTCCTCCGCGCCCGTCGCCCGGAAGGACGGGCACATGACGCCCGAGCCGGACACCGAGGTCGTACGGCACTTGGCGACGCCCACGCAGCGCCGCACCGCCGCCGAGAAGTCGCCGCCGTCCGAGGGGTAGCCGAAGGCCACGTCGACGGGCTCGCGGGGCAGGACGGAGAAGCGCAGGCCGCTGTCCAGGGGCGCGGGGCGGACGAGCATCCCGGGATTGAGCAGGTCGTCCGGGTCCCACACGCCCTTGACCCGCTCGAAGAGGCCGACCATCTCGGGGCCGTACATCCTCGGCAGCAGCTCCGCCCGCGCCTGCCCGTCGCCGTGCTCCCCGGACAGCGACCCGCCGTGCGCCACCACCAGCTCCGCGAGCTCCTCCGAGAAGCGGCGGAAGCGGGCGACACCGGCCTCGGTGAGGAGGTCGAAGTCGATCCGGACGTGGATGCAGCCGTCCCCGAAGTGCCCGTACGGCGTGCCGCGCAGCCGGTGCGCCGCCATCAGCGCCCGGAAGTCCCGCAGATACGCCCCGAGCCGGGCCGGCGGCACCGCGCAGTCCTCCCAGCCCGGCCACGCCTCGGTCCCGTCGGGCATGCGCGTCGCCGTACCGCTCGCGTCCTCCCGGATCCGCCACAGCGCCCGCTGCCCGGCCGGGTCGGTGACCACGCGCGCGTCCAGGACGTCGGCGGCCCGCACGATCGCCTCCGCACGCGCGCGTGCCTCCCCCGCCGACTCCCCGCCGGTCTCCACGAACAGCCAGGCCCCGCCCCGCGGCAGTTCGGCCGTGGACGGCACCAGGTCCGCCGCCATGCCCTCCACCGTGAGCGGCCCGAAGGGCAGCAGCCCGGCCGCCGCCTCGGCCGCCGCGCTCTCGTCGGCGTAGCCCAGCACGGCCAGCGCACGCGCGCGTGGCGCCTCGACGAGGCCTACGACGGCCTCCGTCAGGACGCCGAGCGTGCCCTCGGAGCCGCAGAAGGAGCGGGCCACGTCGGCGCCGTTCTCCGGCAGCAGGGCGTCCAGCGCGTAACCGGAGATGCGGCGGGGCAGCTCCGGGAAGCCGGTGCGCAGCCGGGCGAGTTCCCCCTCGGCGAGTTCTCGCAGCCCGTCCGGTGCCCCGGCCCAGTTTCGACCGAGCCGCAGCCGCCCGCCCCGCGCGCAGACGACGTCCAGTTCCCGCACGCTGTCCGCGGTGGTCCCCCACGCCACGGAGTGCGAGCCGCACGCGTTGTTGCCGATCATGCCGCCGAGCGTGCAGCGGCTGTGCGTGGACGGGTCGGGCCCGAAGCGCAGCCCGTGCGGGGCGGCGGCCTCCTGGAGCCGGTCCAGCACCAGCCCCGGCTGCACCACGGCCGTCCGCGCCCCGGGGTCCAGGGCGACCAGCCGGTTCATGTGCCGGGTGAAGTCCAGGACGACACCGGTGCCGGTGGCCTGCCCGGCGATGGAGGTGCCTGCGCCGCGGGCGACCACGGGCACGCCTTGCTCCCGGCACACCGCGAGCACCGCCGCGACGTCGTCGGCGTCACGCGGAGCGACCACGCCGACCGGGACCCGCCGGTAGTTGGACGCGTCCATGGTCGTCAGCGCCCGGGACGTGACGTCGAACCCGACCTCGCCCCGGACGACGGCACGCAGCCGTGCTTCGAGATCCGTCATGCGTCCAGGATGCATCCGGTCACTGACGGTGACTCCCCTAGCCCTTGACCGCGGAGCTCGCCACGCCCTCCACGAACCAGCGTTGGAAGAACGCGAAGACGATCAGCACGGGCAGCACCAGCAGCACTCCGAAGGCGAGGATCTGGCCCCAGTCCGGCGGCTGCTGGCCCTGGAAGACGCTCATCTCCAGCGGCAGGGGACGCACGGACGGGTCGGACACCATCAGCACCGGCCACAGGAAGGAGCCCCACTGGATGAGGAAGGTGAGGATCGCGACCGAGGCGAACACCGGCCTGGACATCGGCACGATGATCGCGAAGAAGGTGCGCCAGGGCCCCGCGCCGTCCAGCCGGGCCGCCTCCTCGATGGTCGTCGGGATCTTCTTGAAGAACGTGTGGAACTGGTAGATCGCGAAGGCGTTGGCGACGAACGGCAGCGCCTGGATGAACAGGGTGTTGCGCTGGCCGTTGAACATGTAGAACAGCGGCACCGCCACCGATTCGAACGGGATCAGCATCAGCAGCAGGACGAGGGTGAACACCGCGTTCTGTCCCCGCCACTTCAGCCGCGTCAGCCCGTAGGCCGCCATCGAGTTGACGATCAGCCCGCCCGTCACCACCACGAACGACAGCAGCACGGAGACGCCCATGAACTGCCAGAAGTAGCCGGTGCTGTCGGAGTTCAGGCTGTCGAGGACGGCGGTGTAGTTGTCGAAGGAGAGGTGGGTGGGCAGGAAGCCGGACAGGCCGTTCAGGACCTCGTCGGACGGCTTGAGGCTGCCGAGGAAGAGGTAGAGCGCGGGGAGGGCGAAGACGAACGCCAGGACGCTCAGGACGGTGTAGTCGAGGACGCGGCGCACGGGCGTACGGGTCATGGCCATGGGTGGGTCAGTCCTCGTTGTCGGGCCGGACGACGCGGCGCTGGACGACGGTCAGGGCGACGACGATCAGGAAGAACACCACCGTGACGGCCGAGGCCTGGCCGATGTCGTTCTGGTCGAAGGCCGTGGTGACGGCCTGGTACATCACGGTGCGGGTGGCGTCCTCGTCCAGGCCGCCGCCGCGGATGAGGATGTACACCTGGTCGAAGACCCGGAAGGACAGCACCGAGGTGAGCATCGCGACGAAGACCAGGGTGCCGCGGATGCCGGGCAGGGTGACGTGCCGGAACTGCTGCCAGCGCGAGGCCCGGTCCAGTTCGGAGGCCTCGTAGAGCTCGCCCGGGATCTGCTGGAGGCCGGCGAGCAGGATGACCATCTGGAAGCCGACGCCCTGCCACACCGACAGCACGATGACCGAGCCCATCGCGGTGAGGCCGTCACCGAGCCAGTCGAAGGCGCCCCAGTTCCCGAAACTCACCGTGTCCAGTAGCGAGTTGAGCATGCCCTGCTCGCTGCGGGCGAGGACCAGCCGCCAGATCACGGCGACCAGCGCCATGGGGAAGACCACCGGCATGAAGAAGAAGGACCGGAACACGCCGATCGCCTTCAGCTTGCGGTTGAGAAGGATCGCCAGCGCCAGCGCCAGCCCCGTCTGGAGCGGTACGACGACGACGGCGAAGGTCAGGTTGTTCAGCAGCGCCCGCAGGAACGGGCCGGACAGGTCGGGGTCGGTGAACAGCCGCCGGTAGTGCTCCACTCCGAAGAAGGCGGGCTCCAGCGGCGAGCCGAGGCGGACGTTGTAGAAGGAGAGCACCACGGCATAGCCGAACGGGACGCCGACGAAGGCGATCAGCCCGACGACGGCCGGGGCGGACATCAGCAGCCCGTGCAGCCGGTCACGGTTGCCGCGCGCGGGACGCGGGGGCTTGGCGGGGGCTGCGGACGAGACGGCCTGCGCCCGGTCTGGGCCCGCGGCCTGAGCGGATTCCACGGTTTTCACGGGAGGGGTCCTCTTCCCGGCGGGGCGGGCCCGGCCGGGAACGCGGGCCGCGTCGCAGCGGCACCACGTCACCGACGGCCCGCCCGGGCCGATGCGTCCTGCGGGTTACGGGATCTCGTAGCCGGCGTTGTCGGTGAAGTCCCGGTCGATGGCGCGGGCGGCCTTCCGCAGGGCTTCCTCGGGGTCGGCGCCGCCGTAGATCGAGTTGAGGGCCGTGTTGAACTTGGCGGTGACGGTGGGGTATCCAGCGGTCACCGGGCGGGTGACGGCGACGCAGGAGGAGGCGATGTCGCTGTCGCCGCACGGCTTGGCCAGCTGGTCGGCGAAGAGCTGGAGCGGGCCGCCCTTCTTGTACAGCTCGCTCCCTGCGAGGGCCGACTTGGTGGCGGGCACCGCGCCGTTGGCCTTCGTCATGGCGCCGACGTTGGTGTCGTTCAGCAGGTAGTCCAGGAAGGCGCCGGCGGCCTTGCCGTTCTTGCTGTCGGCGCCGATGCCCCACGCCCACGAGCCCTGGCCGGTCTTGGGGCCGTTGCCGAAGTCCGGCAGCGGCAGCACGGCGAGGTCGTCACCGAGGGCCTCGCTGTAGGCGGGGTAGTTCCAGTGGCCGACCCAGCTCAGCGCCACCTTGCCCTTGGCGAAGGCGTTGCCGTCGGTGTTGGGGTCGACGTAGGGCTTCCAGGACTGGAAGGTCTTCATCGCGGAGACGGTCTTGGGGCTGTCGAGGGCGCCCTCGGCCTTGCCGTCCTTCAGCAGGCCGCCGCCGGCCGACCAGACGATCGGGGAGAAGCCGAAGGTGCCCCACTCGGAGGCCAGGCCGTACTGCTCCGAGATGTCGAGGACCTTGCCGTCGGAGTCCTTGCCCTTCAGCGCCTTGAGGGCCTTGCCGAACTCCTCGGCCGTCCAGGCGTCGTCCACGCTCGTCGGGTACGTCACGCCGGCCGCGTCCAGCAGCTTCTTGTTGGCGTACAGGCCGAGCCCGGCGTCGAACATGCCCAGGCCGTAGTGCTTGCCGTCGATCTCGCCCTGCGCCTTGATCGCGTCGGTGGCGTTGCCGAGGGTCTTGGCGGAGACGTGGCCGTCGACCGGGGCGAGCTTGCTGTTGTAGACGAAGTTCGCCATGGTCGGGCCGTCGAACTCCAGCACGTCCGGCAGTTCGGAGGCGTCGGTGGCGGTGATGGTCTTCGTGTAGTCCTTCTCCGGTATGAGCTTCAGCTCGGCCTTGACGTCGCTCTGCGAGGAGTTGAAGGACTTCACCGCGTTCTGCAGCGCGGTCGCCTCGCTCGCCTGGCCCTGGTGGGCCCAGACGCTGATGGTGCCCTTGCCGCTGCCCTTCTGGGCGGAGGTGTCGCTGCCGCCGCTCCCGCCGCCACAGGCGGCCAGCGCGGCCAGCGGCAGCAGGGCGAGGGCCGTCAGGCCCGTACGACGGAGTCTTCCGTGGCCGGTGATCATGGTGGTGCCTCCGAGCGGGGTGTGCGGTGGGTGCGCGGACGGTGGGGAGGAGAGGGGAGGGGGAGCCGGGGAAGCCCCGCCCCCTAGCGCTGCCGGCCGGTGTGCGGCGGGGCGGTGGTCTCGCGGAGGATGAAGCGGATGGGCATCTCGACGGGGCGCGGCGGCCCGGCGTCCGGCTCGTCGAGCTGCGCGAGCAGCAGCCGGGCCGCCTCCCGGCCCTGCGCCGCGACCGGCTGGGCCACGGTGGTCAGCCCGACCACCTCGGACAGCTCGTGATCGTCGAAGCCGACCACGGACACGTCCTCCGGGACCCGCAGCCGATGCCGGCGCAGGGCGCGCAGGGCGCCCATCGCCATCTCGTCGGACTGGGCGAACACGGCGGTCGGCGGCTGGCGCAGCGCCAGCAGTTCGGTCATGGCCCGCTCACCGCCCTCGACCGTGTAACCGCCGTCCGCCTCCAGGGCGGGGTCGGGCTCGATCCCGGAGTCGGTGAGCACGTCCAGGTAGCCCTGCCGGCGGTCGAGGGGCGTGGTCCAGTGCAGCGGCTCGCTGGCGCCGGAGATCATGCCGATCCGCCGGTGGCCGAGGTTCACCAGGTGCCGTACGGCGCTCTCCGCGCCGCCCCGGTCGTCGATGCCGACCACCGTGAAGCCGGGCCGGGCGCCGCCGACCGTGGTGGCCAGCGGCACGGCCAGGGACCGCAGGGCGGCGGCCTCCTCCGTGTCCGGGATCAGCAGGGACAGCACGGCGTCGACCCGCTTGCGGATCGGCAGCTTGGTGAAGAAGCGCTTGCGGGCCTCGGGTGAGCCGAGGTTGTACAGCAGCACGTCGTAGCCGGCGGCGCTGAAGACCTTCTCGGCGGCGTCCAGCACGGTGCCGAAGAACCATCGGCCGACGTACGGGACGACGACGCCGATGGTGTAGGTGCGTCCGCTGGCCAGGCTGGAGGCCGAGCGCGAGGCGGTGTAGCCCAGGTCGGCGGCGACCGCGACGATCCGGGCCCGCATCCCCTCCGACACACCGGGACGGCCGCGCAGGGCCCGGGACACGGTGGACGCCGAGACCCCGGTGGCCTCGGCGACATCGGTGATGCTGACCGTCACGGGACGCTCCTAGATCGGGTGCACGCCGTGTACTCGGGGTCGTCCGGAACACATCGGCGTGTGAGGGAGTGACGAGACCGTAAACCCGCTCCTGTGGTTGCGCAAGCGTTTGCGTTCGGATTTACTTCGGCTGACTTCCAGAGGAACTCCGCCCAGCAAGATCACAGCGCACACGTTTGAGTGCCGCTGTCGGCAGACAGGACCCGTCCATGCGATACGCGCCCCCCGGCCTCTGCGTGAACGACTTCGACCTCCTGCGCCACGCGGACGGCACCTACACCGCGCTGCACCTCCAGGGCCCGTGGACGGCCGAGTTCGACCACCTGCGCATGGAGACCTCCTACGGCCGGGCCACCTCCACCGACCTGGTCCGCTGGGAACCGCAGGGCACGGCCTTCGGCAACGGCCTGCCGGGCCGCTTCGACCAGCAGGCGGTGTGGACCATGCACGCCTTCCCGCACGGCACCGGCATGGCGATGCTCTACACCGCCGTCTCCGGACTCACCCCGGGCGGCTGGCCCCTGCAGTCGGTCGGCCTGGCGTACTCCGGCCGCACCGACGGCACCGGCTGGCACCGCCACGGCACCGGACCGGTCGTCGAGGCGGACGGGCGCTGGTACCGCACGGGCGAACGCATGGGCTGGCGCGACCCCTTCGTCGTACGCGACGACGAGTCCGACGGCTGGGTCATGCTGGTCTGCGCCGCAGACGCCTCCCTGCCGGTCGAGGTCAGCGGATGCGTCGCCTGGGCGACCTCCGACGACCTGGAGCACTGGACGGTCCACCCCCCGCTCGTCTCCCCCGGCGACGTGGACGAGCTGGAGTGCCCGGTCCTGGAACGCCTCGACGACGGCGGCTGGTTGCTGCTCGGCTCCGTCGGCGCCACCCGGGGCTTCGAGGCGTGGACCGCCCCGCGCCTGCGCGGCCCGTGGACCCGGCGCGGCCCGCTCGGCCCGACGGGCGCGTACGCCCCGCGCGTCGTCACCGCCCCCGACGGCTCCCGCGTCGTGCTGCACACCACCCCGCGCCGCGTCGGCCTGACCGACACCGGTGACCGCTGCCGCGGCATGCTCGCCCAGCCCAAGTCCCTCGTCGTACCGCGGGACGCGGCGCCCCGCCTGGAGTGGTGGCCCGGCCTGGACGCCTGGCTCGGCGAGGAGACGTACGACGACGCCCCCTTGCACGCGGTCGGCGACATCGCCCTCTCGGGACGCACCGACGTCACCTTGCGCACGCATGTCTTTGACGGGGACCGGCCCGCGCTCACGGTCGGCTGCGACGGCAAGCACCTCCGCGTCACCGGCCCCGACGGCACCCCGCTCGGCGAGATCCTCCTGCCGGAACCCGCGGCCGGCTTGCGCATCCTCACCGTCGGGGAGTACGTCGAGGTCTACGCCGACGGCGTCTTCGTCCTCACCACCCTGTGCTACTCCGGCCGCCCCGCACCCTGGACGGCCGCCGCCGAGGACGGGGTCCGGCCCGTCGCCGTGCGCCCCCTCCGGCTGCCGGACCCGCACCGCGACGACGCCTCGGCCGTCTGGCCCGGCCCGGCCCGGCACTGACCCGTCCACCTCCCGTCTCACCCGACGGACGACGTTTCGCCCACGTTTCTGGAAACGGCTACGCTCCCCTGCGTGGCTGAGATCCGGATTCCCTCTGACATCAAGCCCGCGGACGGACGTTTCGGCGCGGGTCCCTCCAAGGTGCGGACGGAGGCGCTGGACGCCCTCGCCGCGACCGGCACCTCTCTCATGGGCACCTCCCACCGCCAGGCTCCCGTCAAGAACCTGGTCGGCCAGGTGCGCGAGGGCATCAGTGAGCTGTTCCAGCTCCCCGACGGCTACGAGGTGATCCTCGGCAACGGCGGCTCGACCGCCTTCTGGGACGTCGCGACGCACGGCCTGATCGAGAACAAGTCGCAGCACCTGAACTTCGGCGAGTTCTCCTCGAAGTTCGCCAAGGCCGCCAAGCTCGCCCCCTGGCTGGCCGAGCCGGACGTCATCGCCTCGGACCCCGGCACCCACCCCGAGGCCGTCGCTCAGGCCGGCGTGGACGTCTACGCGTTCACCCACAACGAGACCTCGACCGGTGTCGCCATGCCGATCAAGCGCGTGGCCGGTGCCGACGAGGGCTCCCTGGTCCTGGTCGACGCCACCTCCGGCGCGGGCGGCCTCCCCGTGGACATCACCGAGACGGACGTCTACTACTTCGCCCCGCAGAAGTCCTTCGCCTCCGACGGCGGCCTGTGGATCGGTGTCTTCTCCCCGGCCGCGATCGAGCGCGCGGAGCGCATCCACGCGTCCGGCCGCCACGTCCCGGAGTTCTTCTCGCTGCCCACGGCGATCGACAACTCCCGCAAGAACCAGACGTACAACACCCCGGCGCTGGCCACCCTCTTCCTGCTGAACCAGCAGCTGGAGTGGATCAACGGCCAGGGCGGCCTGGACTGGTCCGTCCGGCGCACGGCGACCTCCGCCCGCACGCTGTACGGCTGGGCCGAGGACATCAAGTACGCCAACCCGTTCGTCACCGACCCGGCCAAGCGCTCGCAGGTCATCGGCACGATCGACTTCACGGACGAGGTCGACGCCGCCGCCGTCGCCAAGGTGCTGCGCGCCAACGGCATCGTCGACACCGAGCCCTACCGCAAGCTCGGCCGCAACCAGCTGCGCGTCGCGATGTTCCCGGCGATCGACCCGGCGGACATCGAGGCGCTCACGAAGTGCGTCGACTACGTGATCGAGAAGCTCTGATCCTTCTCGCGTACGTGACCGAGGGGCGCCCCGCTCGTGCGGGGCGCCCCTCGTTCGTGCTGGTGGCCTCGCACCACGGCCTGCGCTCGCGCTACGCCCCCGGCGTCGAGCACGCCACCCGGAACCCCACGTCGTCGATCCGGAACGTCGGATGGCTCCGGCGGCGCACCGAAGCGCGGCAGCTCCAGTGCTCGTCGGACCAGCCGCCGCCGCGCAGCACCCGGTAGGTGCCGTAGACCTCGGCGTCGTAGAGGTCCCAGCACCAGTCCCAGACGTTGCCGAGCATGTCGTACAGGCCCCAGGCGTTGGGCAGACGGCCGCCCACGGGGTGGACGCGGTCGTCCGCGTTGCCGCGGTACCAGGCGATCTCGTCGAGCGGGCCGTAGCGGGGGCCGGTGCTGCCGGCGCGGCAGGCGTGTTCCCACTCGGCCTCGGTGGGCAGCCGGTAGCCGTCGGCGGCGGGGTCCCAGTCGGCGCTCCCGGAGCCGGGCCGCTCCTCGTACGCAGGGGTCAGGCCCTCGCGCCGGGACAGGGCGTTGCAGAACCGGATCGCGTCCCACCAGGACACGCCCTCGACGGGCAGCCGGTCGCCCCGGGCCGTGCTCGGGCGCTCGCCGGTGACCTGGGCGTACCACTCCTGTGTGACCGGGAAGGCCGACATCCGCAACGACGCGACCTCCACCGCCCGACTGCGCTGCGTCCGCCGGTCGGACAGCGTGACCCGTCCCGCCGGGACGGCCACCATCTCGTCGTCCGCCGTGGCTTCCCCCATGACCGGACAGCTTAGGGGGCGCCCGGCGAGTATCACCGGACGCCCCCCTGTCGTCCCGTCAGGCCTGGTTCACCGAGACGCTCAGCGTCCGGACCCCAGGATCGCGCGCAGGCCGTCACCGGCCGCCGCGACGGCCGGCTGCGGCTTGGGGTCGGGGTTCTTCTTGCACACCGCGTCCGCCACACCGCTGCCGTGCGGAACCTTGCCGTTGGTGAGGTACGCCGCGAGGTGCTTGTCGAGGCAGGCGTTGCCGCTCAGCGTGATGCCGTGGTTGCCGCCGCCCTGCTCCACCACCAGGCTGGAGCCCTTCAGCAGCCGGTGCATGGTGACGCCGCCCTGGTACGGGGTGGCCGCGTCGTCCGTCGCCTGGAACAGCAGCACCGGCGGGAGCTTGCTGTTGGCGACGTTCACCGGCTTCAGCGTCTTCGTCGGCCAGAACGCGCACGGCGCGTTGTACCAGGCGTTGTTCCACGCCATGAACGGAGCCTTCTCGTACACCGCCCAGTTGTCCTTGCGCCACTGCTTCCAGTCGCGCGGCCAGGACGCGTCACGGCACTGCACCGCGGTGTAGACGCTGTAGCCGTTGTCGCCGGAGGCGTCGATCGCCGCGATGTTGTCGTAGGCCTTCACCAGCGCCGCGGTGTCGTGGTTGTTGACGTACGCCGCGAACGTCTGGGCGAGCGTGGGCCAGTAACCGTTGTTGTAGCCGCCCGGTATGAAGATGTCCTCAAGCTCCGAGGCGCCCACCTTGCCACCGGCCGGCTTCTTGGCCAGGGCCGCCCGCATGGCGTACCACTTGGCCTCGATCTTCTTCGGGTTCGTGCCGAGCTTGTACGTGGAGTCGTACGTGGCGATCCACGCCATGAGGGCCTTGTGGCGCTTGTCGAAGGCGTAGTCCTGCTGGATGTTGTCCTCGTACCAGACGCCGGTCGGGTCGACGATCGAGTCCAGCACCAGGCGCCGCACCCGCTCGGGGAACAGCTTGGCGTAGACGGCACCGAGGTAGGTGCCGTACGAGTAGCCGAAGTAGTTGATCTTCGACGCGCCGAGGGCCTTGCGGATCGAGTCCATGTCCTTCACGGCGCTGACCGTGTCGATGTACGGCAGGACGTCCTTGTACTTCGTGCCGCAGGCCTTGGCGAAGGCCTTGGCACGGTCGAGGTTGGCCTTCTCCAGCGCCGGGGTGCTCGGCACGGAGTCGGGGCGCACGGGGTCGAAGTGGCCCGGCTTGCAGTCCAGGGCGGGCTGGCTCCTGCCCACGCCGCGCGGGTCGAAGCCGATGACGTCGTACTGGGCGGCGACGGCCTCGGGCAGGGAGGACGCGACGAACTCGGCCAGCGACAGGCCGCTGCCTCCCGGACCGCCGGGGTTGACGAGCAGCGGGCCCTGGGACTTCGGCGCGGTGTGCGGCACGCGGGAGAGAGCCAGCGTGATCTGCTTGCCCCGCGGCTTCGCGTAGTCGAGCGGCACCTTGACCGAGCCGCACTGGAGCGTCGGGGTGTCGTCCGTCGCGCACTTCTTCCAGGTGACCTTCGCGGCGGCGGTCGTCAGGGCGGTGTTCGCGGAGTGCGACGCGTCGGCGTTGGCGGGGACGGCGGCGAGTGTCCCGGCCAGGACGACCGTGGCACCGCACAGGACGGCTGCGCTTCTTCTCATGTGGAGTTCTCTCGCAACGGTGAGGGGGGTCAGGCCTGCGAGTGACGCGGGCCGTGCCGCATCGTTTCGGAAGAGCGCACCGCGCATGTACGAATTCGAGCAAGACTTGACCAAATCGAGGCACAGTCAGCTCTCAGGAAGCCTCTGAAAGCGGGGCGTTCCGGCAATTTCTGGACACACGTCCCGGCCGCGCGGGCCGGACAGTCGGTCAGGCGGGCTGAACCCTCTATCAGGCGGGCCGGACAGTCGGTCAGGCGGGCTGCACCGTCGATCAGGCGGGCCGGGCAGGGCAGGCGGGTCGGACAGGGGGCGCCCGGCGAGCACCGGGCGCCCCGCCTCACTCCGTGCTCATGTCGCCGTGCACCTCACGCTCGGCACCGCCCCGCCCCCGGGCGCGCCGCCCAGGCCGAAGTTCGTCGAACCACCCACCGGCACAGTCCCGTTGTGTGCCGCGTTCACCGCCGTCACGGTCGCCCCGCTCTGGGTGTGTGAGGCGTTCCACATGTTCGTGATCTTCTGGGATCCGCTCCAGGTCCATGTCACCTTCCAGGACTTCAGCGGCACGCTCCCCGCGTTGGTCACCTTCACCTCGGCGTTGAAGCCGCCGCCCCAGTCACTGCCGACGGTGTAGGCGGCGGTGCAGGTGGCGTTCCCGCCCCCCGGGTCACCGGGGCCGCCCGGACCGGGACCGCCGGGGTCGAAGCCCGGGGCCTTGACGGACGCCAGGTACCCGTCCTTCACCGTGTCGACCGTCTGCCAGTCGTCCTTCAGGATGCCGCCCGTGTCACCGGAGTTGGGGTTCCAGGACCAGAACGTCCAGTGGAAGCTGTCACCGCCGTACGCCGACGTCGAGCGCAGGTACTTCACCAGCTCGGCCAGCCACTTCTGGTCCACCGAGGGCTGGAGCGTCGTACCGAACTCCCCGAGCCACACCGGGGCGGTGTTCTGCTTGAAGATGTAACCCCAGTACTTGTCCCAGATCCCGGGCATGTTGGCGGGGAAGGACGGGTCGGAGAACCAGGACTGCTGCGCCACCGAGGTCGCGTAGTCGTGCGCCGAGTAGACCAGCCGGTTCGGGACGTCCAGTTGGACCGGGTACTGGGCCACACCCATGAGGTTGCCGCCCCACCAGCCGTTCGTGCCGTTGTACGACTGCACGCCCTCGACCATGATCAGCAGCTCGGGGTTGGCCGAGAGCACCGCGTTGCCCGCGCGCTGGGCGGCCAGTCGCCAGTCGCGGGAGGTGTCGCCGCAGCCCCAGCAGGCCGGGTCGTGGGGCTCGTTGTGCAGGTCGATGCCGACGACGGTGGAGTTGCCCCGGTAACGCGTCGCCAGGGCCTTGAGGTTGGTGATCCACGTCGACTCGGACACCGACGCCGTGTACCAGAGGGCCGACTGGCCCGCCGCGTCCGGCCGGTGCCGGTCCAGGACGATCTTCAGGCCGGACCGGCCCGCGTAGGCGACGATCCTGTCCAGGACCTGGAGGGACGTCAGCCCGCGCAGGTCCGTGTTCCTGCCGTCGGTGTTGATGCTGTCCGGCATGGTGCCGGGCCCCAGGATGTCGTCGCTGTAGGGCATCCGTATGGTGTTGTAACCCAGCGACTTCATCTGGTCGATCATGCTCTTGTAGTCGCGGGCCCACAGGCCGTGGGCGACGTGGTTGGCGGTCTCGAAGCCGAACCAGTTGACGCCGGCGATACGGACCGGCTGCCCGGCTGCGTCCAGGATCTGCCGGCCACTGGTGTGCCAGTAGCCGGCACCTGCCTGCGCGTCGACGTCGGCGACTGCCGACGACTGCGTACCGGCCAGGGGCAACACGAGCGCCGCGGCGACGCACAGCGCTCTTCGCAGAGTGCGGAACATGGCTGCTTCCTCTCGGGGAGGCGCGGCCCCGGAACAGGTGGGAGCGCTCCCACTCGCGCCGCGCACTTCCCAGGAAACGGGCACACCATGAGCACGTCAAGGAGGGTGCGTGCACTCATCACGCCGCTCGGCCCTCCGCGGGGTGCGGTGGCAGCGTCGACAAGCCCGCGGACCGCTACGGACACACCCCGGGCTCGGCCGGGCCGGCCGTCGCCGAAGACGGATGCAGTTCCGGTCGCACGAGTACGGCGATCCGCTCCACGACCTCCTCGATCTGAACCAGGCACTGCTGTGCTTGGGGCGGGGGTGCGCCTAGGGGGTCCTCCACATCCACCTCACCCATACGGGCCGACACGGCACCACGGCGAGCGGCCGCACCCTGCACGAGGGCGGCAAACCGTGCGGCCGGGTCCAGCATGCCGACGGTGTCCTCGGACCGCGCCAGCCGGGCGAACTCCCGGAAGGTGAACGCACGGGACAACGCACGCACGGGGGAGAGCCGCACGGCGGCCTCACGATGCTCCCGCGCGGCACCCAGCACCAGGTCCGCGTTCTCGACCATGTCCTCGGTCAGCCGGCGTGAGCCCACCCCGCAGGGCCGCAGGCCGCGCCCGGCGAGGAAGGAGGTGACAGCAGAGGCCACGGGCACACCCGCGACGGCCCGGGTGCCGGCACTGCTCACATGGATCACGTGTTGATACTCGATCAGCTGATGCCTGAGCAGACACTCGGCAAGCGGGGAGCGGTAGAGGTTGCCGGTGCAGACCACGAGTACACGGAACGGGGGCACGCACCCTCCAGAAGGGGAAGAAGAGCGGATCGGACGTGCGGCACGGGCACATGGCGCCGCGGTTCACGCCGGACGGGCCGGGGCGGTCGCCGCGGGCCTGCCCCCTCACATAGCGCATATCGGGCGACTTCGATCCTCGAAGCGGGGCAAACGACGGCCAGTCCGGTGATCCGTATGCACCATAGGGCGCCATATTTGCCAAAAATGCCTAAACGAGCCCTTTCAGCGTTATCTATGCACATACCGTACTCGGGGTCGGACCATGCCGTCGCCTGACTGCACTTGAGGAGCGTGAAAGCGATGACGGCGTCATCGAAGTGTCGTGCCGCCTTGGCGACCGCGGCAGCCTCTGCTGTCCTGGCCGCAGTCCCCGTCATCGGGGCCCAGCCAGCCCACTCCCAGCCATATCCGCCCAATCCCCCAACCCTGACCCTCACCGCCACCACGGTCGTCGCGGGAGACGACCTCGGCTTCACAGGGACCGGGTTCCTGCCGACCGAGGGGGTGAACGCATTCCTGTTCTCGAAGCCGGTCAAGCTGGGCCGCTTCACCGCCGACGCGAACGGCACGGTGAAGGGCACCGTCACCATCCCCAAGTGGACGGATCCGGGCAAGCACATCTTCCGTCTCAAGGGAGTGAAATCGAAACGGTCCTTGGGGGCCAAGATCATCGTCCGCCCGCACAGGCCTCACCTCGCCAACACCGGTGAGGACCGCTCGCTCGTCATGGCGGGCGGATCCGCGGCACTGCTGGCACTCGGGGCCGGCGCGATCGTGGCCGTCCGGCGACGGAAGCACAACTGACCACCCGTCGACCGGGCAGGCGCGAGGCCTGCGCATGTGCGGGCGCCTGACGGCGGATCCCCCGACCCATCCGTCGGGGGATCCGCCGTCGGCTGCCTCCCCCGGTCCGCCCGAGGCAGTTCCCCGGGGAAGGCGCGCGCCGGACCCTGACGTCCCTCACGCACGTCGAACGGCAAGCCCGGTGGGCTGAGCCGGTCGTCGTGCCGTGCCCACCAGGACGACCCGTGCGCCGTCGCGGGACCGGAGGCGCCGAGGAGCGGCGCCCGTGGCGTCCCGCCGCTGACGGCACCGGAGGGGCGGCTCGCCTCCGGTCCGGCTCCGGCCGTCGCGCGGACCGTCAGCGCCGCAGTGTGCCGGCCTCCAGGTTCTCCACGTACCAGGCGTACGTCCGGGCGATGCCTTCCCGCAGGCCGATACGAGGAGCCCAGCCGAGCGAGGTGAGCCGGGATACGTCGAGGAGCTTGCGCGGAGTACCGTCCGGCTGCCTCGTGTCCCACTCGACGCTCCCCCGGTACCCCGCGACGTCCGCGACGAGCTCCGCCAGCTCCCGGACGGTCAGGTCCGTGCCGGTGCCGACGTTGACCGGGCCGTCCGCGTCGTAGCGCTCCAGCAGGTGGAGGCAGGCCCGGGCCAGGTCGTCCACGTGCAGGAACTCCCGGCGGGGCGCCCCGGAGCCCCAGTTCACGACCCGCTGTGCTCCCTCCTTGCGGGCCTCGTGGAAGCGCCGGATCAGCGACGGCAGTACATGGGAGTGCTCCGGGTGGAAGTTGTCCCCGGGGCCGTACAGGTTGGTCGGCATCGCGCAGATCCACGGCAGTCCGTACTGGCGCCGTACGGCCTGGACCTGCTGGATTCCGGCGATCTTGGCGATGGCGTAGGCGTCGTTGGTCGGCTCCAGAGGCCCCGTCAGCAGCGCCTCCTCGCGGATCGGCTGCTCGGCGAACTTCGGGTAGATGCAACTGGACCCCAGGAACAGCAGCCGCTCCACCCCGTGCTCCAGAGCCGCGTCCAGCACGTTCACCTGGATGCGCAGGTTGTCGGAGAGGAACGCGGCGGGCCGGGTGGCGTTGGCCTTGATCCCGCCCACGCGCGCGGCGGCCAGGACCACCACGTCCGGACGGGCGGCGGCGAACCAGTCGAAGACCTCGCGGCGCTCGCGCAGATCCAGTTCCGCGGACCCGGGCCCCACCAGGTCGGTGAAGCCCTCCCGCGCCAGATGCCGCCAGACGGCCGAGCCGACCAGTCCACGGCTTCCGGCCACGAGCACCCGGGCCGAGCGGTCCAGCGGGCGGTCGGCGACCCCGTACGGCTCCGTCACCACGGCGGTCACGACTGCACGCTCCGTTCGGCGGCCACCGGGCGCGGCGGTTCGTCGGAGAGCACCGCCACCGGAGCGGTGAGCCGGGCGTCCGGCCCGCCGCCCGGAGTCGGCAGGGCCGGTGCGGTGCCGGCGGACGGCCTGCGCCGCAGCGCCCGTGCGATCCGCGCCAGGCGCGGGAGGCCAAGGGCCCTGGCCAGGCGGGTGAACCGGCCCGCCTTGTGGCACTGCGGCCGGTACTCGTAGGCGTACCCGTGGGCGCCGCGGTCCTCCTTCGGCGACGCCATGTTCAGGACCGTGCCGACCACGGAGGCGCCCACGTGCCGCAGGGAGCGCAGGGCCTCGGCGATCTGGTCGCGGCTGGTGCGGGAGGCCCGTACGACCAGGAGGTAGCCGTCCACCTCGGAGGCGATCACGGAGGCGTCCGCGACGGGGAGGACCGGAGCGGTGTCCACCACGACGTGGTCGAACCTCTCGGCGAGGCCGCGCAGTACGGCCTTCATCTGGGCGCTGCCCAGCAGTTCGGTGGGGTTCGGCGGCACCGCGCCGCTGGTCAGTACGGAGAAGGAACCGGCGGACTGCAGCAGTTGCCGCACCTCGGCCCGGCCGATCAGCGCGGTGGTGAGCCCGGCGTCCCTGATCACGCCCAGGGTGCGGGCGGTGGAGGGACGGCGCAGGTCGGTGTCGACCAGGCACACCGAGGCACCGGTCTCGGCCAGGGTGGCGGCGAGGTTGACCGCGACACTGGTCTTCCCCTCGCCGGACAGCGGGCTGGTCACCGCGATCACCTTCGGCGGCCGGTCCACGTCCACGAACTGCAGACAGGTGCGCAGCCGCCGGAAGCCCTCGGCGCGCAGGCCGTGCATGTCGTCGCGGAGCGCCAGCGGCCGGCTGGTCGCCTGGGGGTCGTGCACGATGCTGCCGAGCACGGGCGGTCCGCCGAATCCGGCCAGCGCGTCGGTGAGCGCCTTGGACGTGCGTACCGACGAGTCGAGCGTCTCCCTCGCCAGGGCGAAACCGGCGCCGAGGATCAGACCGGCCAGGAGCCCGAGTGCGATGTTCACGGCCGGCCGCGGCGAGAAGGGCGCGGCGGGCACGGAGGCCGGCTCGGTCACGCTCAGCCGCACCGGCGACGACTCGGCGTCGACCGGGCGCTCGAGCCCGCGGATCACCCCGGTGAACCTTTCGGCGACGGCGTTGCTGATCCGCGCCGCCCGTGCCGCCCGGGTGTCGGTGACGGTGAGCTGGAGGAGCACCGTGTCCGGCTGGGCCGTGGCGCTGATCTTGCCGCTCAGCGCGGCCGGCGACATCTTCAGCTTCAGCTGCTTCACGACGTGCCCGGTCACCAGGGGGCTCGTCGCCACCTCGGCGTACGACCGGACACGCGCCTGGGTGAAGAGGTTGCCCTGGGCGAGCTGGGCGGTGTCCTCGTCGGTGCCGCCCTGCAGCGAGACGAAGAGCTTGGCGGTGGCCCGGTACTCGGGGACGGCCGTGTAGGTGAGGAGTACACCGGCCGCCGTGCCGAGCAGCGTCAGCACGGTGATGGCGCGCCAGCGGCGAGAGAGGACTCGTAGGTAGTCGCGAAGGTCCAAGGTGTCCGTCCCCGATCGGATCCGGTGATGGGGTGGGTGGTGATGGGTGGGGCGGTGCCCCACCTTACGGCGAAAGGGGCGGGAGACGACATAACGCCACATTGCATAAGAAATGCAGTAATTGTTCCCTACACTGGTGCGGTGCCGGGGGTGCCCACCAGCAATGGAGCCTTCCGACGCCTCTTGAAACCTCATCAGCCAAGGAGCGCGTGTGACCGTCAAAACGGCACTCATCACCGGCATCACGGGCCAGGACGGCTCCTACCTCGCCGAACTGCTGCTGGAGAAGGGGTACCGGGTGCACGGAATCGTCCGCCGCGCCTCCACCTTCAACACCGAACGCATCGAGCACCTCTACCGCGACCCGCACGACCCGGAGGCGCGCCTCTTCCTGCACTACGGGGATCTCACCGACGGGACGCGGATGACGGGCCTGCTGGAGCAGGTGAAGCCGGACGAGGTCTACCACCTGGCCGCCCAGTCCCATGTGCGGGTGTCGTTCGACGAGCCCGAGTTCACCGGGGACACGACAGGGCTGGGTACCACCCGGCTGCTGGAGGGCATCAGGAGGACGGGCCTGCCCTGCCGCTTCTACCAGGCGTCCAGCTCGGAGATGTTCGGCGCCGCCCCGCCTCCCCAGGACGAGGCCACCCCCTTCCATCCCCGCTCGCCCTACGGGGCTGCGAAGGTGTACGCGTACTGGGTCACCCGCAACTACCGCGAGGCGTACGGAATCCACGCCGTCAACGGCATCCTGTTCAACCACGAGTCCCCGCGCCGCGGCCCCACGTTCGTGACCCGGAAGGTGGCCGTGGCCGCCGCCCGGATCAAGGCCGGCCTGCAGGACGTGGTCCACCTCGGCAACCTCGACGCCCGCCGCGACTGGGGCTACGCCGCCGAGTACGTCGAGGCGATGTGGCTGATGCTGCAGCAGGACCGGCCGGACGACTACGTGATCGCCACGGGAGCCAGCCACAGCGTGCGCGAGTTCGTCGACCAGTGCTTCGCCCACGTCGGCCTCGACTGGCGCGACCACGTGCGCTTCGACGAGCGCTATCTGCGCCCGACCGAGGTCGACCACCTGATCGGCGACGCCTCCAAGGCGGAGTCGCAACTCGGATGGCGAGCGACCGTGCGCGCACCCGAGCTGGCCCGCCTGATGGTCGACGCGGAACTCAGCGTCCTCCGCAACGGACTCGCGCCGGGAGACCAGGCCGCGCCGTCCGCCGTTCCCGCCCCGGCCGCGCGGTGACCCGGTGCTCGCCGATCGCATTCCGCCCGGGGGAGCTCCGCGCGGCGTCGCCGTCCTGATGACCAGTCACAACCGCCGGGACCGGACGCTCGCGGCCATCTCCTCGGTACACACCCAGACCGGCCTTCCGGCCGGAACCCGCTGCACCGTCCACCTCGTCGACGCCGGCAGTGCCGACGGCACGGCCGACGAGGTGCGGGCCGCCTTCCCCGGCACCGACGTGGTGACGGTCGGCGCGGACGTGCACTGGGGCACCGGTACCGGGATCGCCGCCACCCGGGCCGATCCCGCCGCCCATGTGCTGTGGCTCAACGACGACGTGGTCCTCGACCCGGGCGCGCTCGCCGCGCTGCTGCGCGCCGCCGCACCCCTGGACCGCCCGGCCGTCGCCGTCGGCGCCATGCGCTCCGGTGACGGAACCCGCACCACCTACAGCGGCTACCGCCTCGTCAGGTCCCGGCTGCGGCCCCCGGTCCTGGAACGGGTGGAACCCGACGCCCACGACGCCACGCCGTGCGACACCTGCAACGGCAACGCGGTGCTGGTCACGGCCCCCGCCCGGCGGGTCCTGGGCGACCTCGACCCGGCCTTCCCCCACCGGATGGGGGATCACGACTACGGGCTCCGGGCCCGCCGGGCCGGCATCCCCGTGCTGCTCGCACCGGGCCACGTGGGCACCTGCGACGACAACTCGGGCGCGGTACAGGGCACTTCGGCCGAACCCGGACTCGACGCGCGCACCGCGCTGCGGAGGCTGGTGTCGGTGCGGGAGCAGCCGCCCGCGCCGTGGTGGCGGTACTGCCGCCGTCATCTCGGCCCCTGGGCCCCTCTGGTCTTCTGCTCCCCGTATGTGAAGACCGTCCTGAGAGCCGGCGTGCGCCTGCCGGGACCCGTACCGCGGCACCGGCAGTCGTCCCTTCGCGCGGACCCCTGAGCCACCGGTCCCGCGGCCGGACGGGAGAACCGACCGTGCCACCGGCCGCGGGGACCCGTTCGGCCCACGCATCCCCACACCCCAGAACGGATCACGGTGCGACTCCTACCCGTTGACCCGCAGACCCTGCTGATGCTGCTCACGGCGCTTCCGGTCGTCGGGCTGCTGCTGTGGGTCTTCGCCCGGCACTGCGGGATCGCGATCGGCCTGCTGCTGGGCACCCAGGTCTGGGTCGTCGTCGCCGGCGGGCAGACGGCCGCCCTCGACATCGGCGTTCGCGTGTACCCGACCGACATCCTGGACGTGTGCGCGATCACCGTCGCCCTGGTGCGCGTGCCCCGCTGCAACCTCAAGTCCCACGCCGGGGTGGCGGCCCTGCTGGCCATGGTCGTTCTCACCGCCTGGTCCACCCTCCGTGGGGCGGCCGCCTTCGGACTGCAGGCCGCGGGAAACGACTCCCGGACGTACTTCTGGCACTTCCTCGCCATCACCCTGTATCTGGCCACCGCACCGCTGAGCGCCTCGCTGAGCCGGGTCGTCCCCCGGGCCTGGCTGGCCACCGCGGCTGCGTACGCGCTGCTCGGTGTGGCCGGCTGGGCGGACCGCGGACTGCACGCGGCGAACGCCCATCTCGCCGTCGACGGTGTGACGGTGGACTCCCGGCCGGTGCCCGCCGCCGCGGCACTGGTCCTGGCCCAGGCCGCGATGCTGTTGCTGGCTCCGGGTGCGTCCGCCCCGCCGGCCGCCGGTGTGCCGGACCGCGGTGGCACGGCGAGCGGACTGCGGGTGAAGGGCAGACACCTGACGGCCTTCGTGTTCCTCGTTCTCGTGGTACTGCTCCAGCACCGGACGGTCTGGGCGGCCACCGCGATGATGGGGCTGGCCTGGTGGGTGCTGCGTCCCGCGCGCGGCGGACAGCGCTTCGTGTCGGCGGGCGCGGGAACGCTCGCGCTCTGCCTGGTGGCGCTGCTTTACGCCGCCGGCGCCTTCGGCGCGATCGGCGGTTTTCTGACGGACTCGTTCAAGGAGACGCAGGGCACCCACAGCACCTTCGCGTGGCGGATGCTCGGCTGGCAGGATCTGCTCGAGGCCCCGCGGACCTTGGTCCAATGGCTGATCGGCGCGCCGTTCGGGTCCGGCTACGAGCGGTTCATCGGGGGCGGCCTCGTCACGGTGTCCCCGCACGACTACTACCTGCACATCATGCTGCGGCTCGGACTGGTGGGGCTGCTGGCGCTGCTCGTCGTCTACGTCCGGACCTGGAGACGCCTCGTGCGGGGTGGCACCGCGACCCTGGCCCTCCGTGTCGTGATGGTCGGCCAGCTGGTGCTGTTCGTGTCCTACTCGGCCTTCCCGGAGCAGGCGGTGCTGCTCGGTTTGTGCATGTGGCAGGCGCGGCTCCGGCCGGCCGACGGGCTCCCGCCGACGCCGTCGCCCGACGCTCCCGCCCCCGTGGCACCCGTGCCACGTCCCGACCCGCTCGGCCGATCCGCCGTCATGAAGCAGGAGGGCGCAGCACCCTCGGAGACCGCCGGAACCCGTGAAGGCACGGCGTGTGAAACATCGCCATCAGTGACAAAGCCGACATAAGCCGATCACAATGGGCGGGTGACTCTTCTTCACCGGGCCCGCAAGGCCGTGCAGCGCTTCGGATTCGACGTGAACCGGTTTCCGGAGTGCTCCTACGACTACCGCATGGTGCGGCTGCTGCGTCATTCCGGCGCCGACGTGGTGCTGGACGTGGGGGCGAACCGCGGTCAGTACGGGCACAACCTGCGGCGATTCGGGTACCGAGGACGCATCGTGTCCTTCGAACCCCTGCGCGGACCGTTCGAGGCGCTGCGCCGCCGGGCGGCCGCGGACCCGCTGTGGTCCGTGTTCCCGTACGCCCTCGGCGACGAGCGGACCTCCGTCACCCTGAACGTGGCCGGAAACAGCGGACTGAGCAGTTCCGTACTGCCCATGCTGTCCCGGCACGCCGAGGCGTGCCCGGACTCCCGGTACGTGGGCCGCCAGGAGGCCGAGCAGTACCGCCTCGACGACCTCTGGCCGCAGCTGGCGGAACCCGGGGACCGCGTCTTCGTCAAGCTGGACGTCCAGGGCTACGAGGAAGCCGTACTGAGGGGGGCCGAGGATCTCGCGCGACGCTGCTGCGGACTGCAACTGGAAGCGTCCTGCGTCCCCTTGTACGAAGGCGGTCCCCTGCTGCACCAGGTGATGGACCGTGCGCAACGGCGCTACGGCCTGACCCTGACGGCGGTGGTGCCCGGCTTCACCGATCGCCGGACCGGCCAGATGCTCCAGTGCGACTTGGTGTTCCTCCGCGACCGGGAGCCGCCGGGGCCACCGGAAGCGGCACCCGGGTCCTGATCACTGCGCCTGCGGCCGGGTGGTCCGGCTGCGGCGGAGGACCGGTACCCGGAGAGGGAGCAGGCCACGGGCGGCAGCCACCCTGTACAGCGGAAGCCGGGTGCGCAGCGGGCGGCAGAGGACCACGGCGAGCCCGACGGCCGGCAGCACCAGCAGGACGGCAGGACAGGGCAGGCCGGCGGCCGTCCGGGACAGCGCGGCTCCCGAAGCGTACGCTGCGAGCCCCAGGGCTGCGTGCACTGCGTAGCCGACCCACAGACGACGTGCCTCGACCACGCCGTGACCGCGCCACTTCCACATCTGCACCGCCAGACCGCCCAGTTGACCTGTCAGGGCGGCCAGGGCCAGCAGAGTGAGGCTGTCTCCGGCGGTGGCCAGCACCGCCCCCGCGAGGGTCACGACCGCCGCCGCGGCCTGTGCGGCCGCCATCCGGCGGTGGGAACCGCACACCGTGTCCACGGAGAGCCCGACCGCGTACACGACGGCGACGGCGGAGAAGAGGCACAGCGGGGGCACCAGTCCGGCCGCTTCGTCCCAGCCCGGTCCCAGGAGCAGTCGCAGCGCCCCGGACCCGGCCCCGGCGAGGAACGCGAACGGCAGGAAGGACAGCGCGGAGGCTGCGAGCAGGACGTCGGTCGCAGCGCGGCGGACGGCGGGCTCCTCCCGGCCTCCGGGCGGGCGCGCCTCCGGCGACGGCTCCGGCGCCTGCGCACGCACCCTGGTGAGGGCGGGGGTCGTGACACGGGTCAGGCCGGCCGCGAGCGTGGTCAGGAGCAACCCGGTGAACAGTGTCGAGCGCGAGTAGTACCCGGCCGCTACAGGACCGAGCACCGCCCCGGCCGCCCACAACGGCACCGTGTTCGTGACGTACTGGGCGAGCTGGTGTCCGGCCAGGAACCCGGAGGATCCCGCGAGTTCGCGGTACCGGCCGGGCCGGCCGCAGGTCCGGTCGCCCGGCGGCAGGCGCCGGGCGACCAGCATGCCGGCGAGGACCGCGATGCCCAGCTGGGTGGTCACCGAGGTGGCGGCCAGGCCCAGCGGGGTCCAGCCCGCCGCCAGGAGCAGGGTTCCCGTCAGCAGCCCGGCGGCCAGCGCCCCGGTCTCGACCAGGACCGCGGCCCGCTGGGCCTGCAGACGCCGCAGGCCGGCGGCGCTCACCGCTCCCACCGGAAGAAACAGGAACTGAAGGGCGAGCACGCGCAACAGCCCCGTCGTCTCGGGGGCGTTCCACACCTCGGCCCACAGCGGGGCCGTCGCCTGCACGAGGGCGAAGCACACGAGTCCGCTGAGCAGGCCCAGTCGGACCGTCGCCACCAGCAGTCCGCGCGTGAGCTCTCGCGAACGCAGCACGGTCGTGGCGAGTCCGGCGTTGGCGAAGTAGCCCAGCAACTGGGTGATGGACAGCGCGGACGCGAAGGCCCCGAAGGCCGCGGCGCTGACGGCGCGTCCGGTGTACGCCGTGTATCCGAGCTGGAGGAGGGAGGCCACGACGGCCGCCGAGTAGTTCCACAACGTCCCGCTGACCACCGCGCGGGAGTGCGGACGCTCCTCACCGGAAAGGACGGTCTCTTCCCCCGTCCGCGCTCCACCCGCCGGGCCGCCGTCGATCCTCACCCCCGGTGCTCCTCCTGGGCCGCGATCCGCTGCCATGGGTCGGTGGGCGGCGAAGGCAGCGGCACGAACGCGCCCAGCATGAACTGGACGGAGTGCAGATCGGTCAGGCGCGAGCGCACCCAGCGGCGCAGTCGCTCCGCTGCGGAGTCCAGCTCGTGCTGCTCCTCCCGCAGCAGGTCCCCCACGCGGTCCACCGCGTCTCGGGGAGTGCGCATGAGGTGCAGCCCGTCCTGAGGACCGGGCAGCCATTCCATCCCGGGCCGTCCCTGGCCGACGTGGACGCGGCCCGCGGCCCCGGAGATCGGCAGCCGGTCGGAGAAGTACCCGGGGTACCGCCCGTAGTGGTCCCATCCCACGCTCATCCGCGCGGAATGGAGGACGGCGATCTGCCGCTCGAAGGGGACCGGGCCCCGGGCGTGCGGACCGTGCCAGCCGGAGCCGAACACGCCGAGCCGGCAGCCCAGGCGTCTCAGCCCGCGGACGACCCGTACCCGCTCGCCTGCGCCCGGCAGACGGGGGAGGATCCGGGCCCGCACCACGCAGTTGCCGATCGTCACCACGTCGAACAAGGCTGCGTCGCCCGGTGGAGCCGGCTGGTCCTGTTCGGGAAAGCAGTCCAGCGGCAGGGTGTGCGGCACGTAGCGGACCGGCTTGCCCGCGATGCGCCGCAGCATGGCCAGTTGCGCGCCTCCGGCGACGCTGAACACGGCGTCCGCCGCGCGCAGCCACGAGCGGCTGGACGCGGGAAGCCGTTTGTTGCCGCCCCAGGCGTCGCCCTCCTGGTACACCACGGGAGGCGAGCCGGCCAGCCGCAGCAGCCGTGCGACCTCCCCGTCGGAGAAGGGGAATCCGTGCGGGGACTGGACGAAGACCACGTCGGGTCGGGACTCGACGACCGTGGCCTCCAGCGATTCGACTGCGGCCCGATGCCCACCGCGGAGCAGTTCGGCCCGTGGCGCGGCCGGTACATGACTGAGGTGTCCTTCGGCCTGCAGTCTCCGGAAGGCGCCGGTGAACCGGCTGCGCCGCGTCAGCTCGGTCTCGTTGTTGAGGTGCAGCACCACCGGTGCGCTCACTTGTGCTCCTCGCGTCCAGGGTCACCGTCGCCACGGGCCTCCTGCGGCGTCTTCGACACGCCGGGGACGTCAGTCCACGAGGAAGTTGGCGTACCGCGGCGGTGGTACGAATCCGGGCGGGGCCGGCACCACTCCCTCCCTCCCGAGGTGGCGGATCTGCCGGTATCCGAGTTCGAGAACGGCCCCGCGCAGCCTCTCCAGGGCGGTTCCGTCGAGGCACTCGGCGATGATCGTCGGACGGTGGGCCGAGATCGTGCGGCTCATGCCGCTCAGCACCTCGGGTTCCAGCCCTTCGACGTCGATCTTCACCAGATCGACGGGGAGGTCCCCGATCGCGTCGTCCCCGGTGGTGACGTCGACTTCCACCGTGTCGTTCGAGGGCCCCGCCGCGAGCAGGGAGGCGGCGGTGGTGTCGGCCGGGATCCCGAGGACCGCCCGGCCGCCGGCGCTGGACAGCGCCTTCTCGACGAGGACGACCCGGTCCTGGAGACGGTTGACCTCGATGTTGCGGCGCAGTTTGCGCATCGCGGCCGGATTGGGTTCGACGGCGACGGCCGTCAGGCGCGCGTTGGCCCGGCAGGCCAGCAGGGTGTAGATGCCGGAGAAGGCGCCGATGTCCACGAACCCCCGGGCGTTGCGGGCGAGGTCGAAGAAGACCGGGTGGGTGGTCTCCTCCCAGTGGCGCATGTTCGTCCAGATGAGGCTGCGGGCCAGGATGTCGTCGGCGTCGCTGGCGTAGCGGAACCCACTGCCGTCCGGCGCGCGGAGCGTCCATACGCCGGTGGGGTGGAGGCGCTTCCATACGGCGTTCGGCACGCAGCCGCGCATCGTGGCGAGTCGGACGGCCCGCTGCACACCGGGCAACCGGAACAGCGAATCGCGGGCACTACGCAAGGTGTCGTGCACAGTCACGCGGGTCAACGTACGGCAGCGGCCTCGGAGATCCGCGGCCAACGCCGAAGTGTCGGTGTTCTTCCCGACCGCTTCACTCCTCGGCACCAGTGACCCGGTGGCGGCGGTATCCGCGGCACCGGATCCGGGGTCATCCGGCGACGGGCTCCGCCCGCTTCCGGCCGGCGGGTGTGCGCCGAGTACGAGGCTCGGGCGTTCTGAGCGACGCCACGTAGTTGCTCACCCCGCGGAAGTGCTCGAGCTCCTCGGTATACCTTCGTACGGGCAGCAGGAGGCCGCCGGGGCAGATGCGCCACAGGCGGTAGCCGAGCGGGGAGAGGAGGTCCCAGAAGTCGCGGAAGAAGGTGCGGGAGTAGACGTTGGCCGAGCCGAACTCGAAGGCGATGGTCGTCACCTTCCCGTCCCCGAGACTGCCGGCCGCTCCGCGCAGCGCCTGCAACTCCGCTCCTTCGATGTCGAGCTTCAGCAGGTCGATCCGCTCGATCCCCCACCGCTCCACCTCCCGGTCGATGGTGGTGACCGGCACCTTCTCCTGATGTGCCGTCATATCGCCGAAATAGGAGTCACGGCGGCGGTGGACGGACGCCACGCCCGAGCCCGGTGTGTCGGCGAAGATCGTCGCGGAGCCCTCCTCGTCGCTCACCGCGGCGGGAATGACCACCTGGTTGGGGATCCCGGCCCCGGCCAGCGCCGACTGGCACGCGGGCTGTGGTTCGAACAGGAAGAAGCGGCCGGTCCGCGTGCCGAGGGCGGAGCGCAGCCCGGCCGACCACTGGCCGTAGTTCGCACCCACGTCGAAGACCACGGGGGCCTCGACGCCCTGGAGGCAGCGTCGCGCGGCGACGATCTCTCCACGCAGGTCCCAGCCGGTCCCGGCGCCCCTTCCCTGGAGGATCTCCAAGTAGATCTCGAGCAGACGGGTCCCCTGCCGCATCCGCCCGCTGCTCGCCAGCCGGCACAGCTGGGGCGCCGCGGCTTTGGCCGTCCGGCCGAGGAGACCGGCTTCATGTACCTGCATGGGGGTTCCTTTGGTCTCGTTCCATCGCCTGCAGCAGCCCGTCGCGGAAACGCGCCGCCATGCCCTCCGCCGTGTACGCCGGGACGTCGTCCCGGCATGCCGTGCGGAGGGCCTCCAGCCGTGCGGGGTCGCGCAGCAGCGCGGTCACGGCGCCGACGTAGGCCGCGGGGTCGTCCGGTGCGACCAGCGCGTTGCGGCCGTCGGCCAGGTACTCGAACTCGGGGGCGTGCCAGGGCCAGTCCGTGGTGACGACGGGTGTTGCGAGGGCGAAGGAGTCCACCGCGCAGAGTCCGACCCGGCCCGGCATCAGCATGACGTCGCTGACCGCCCCGAGCGGCGCGGCCCCCGCTCCGCCCGTGTGGCCGATCGCGACCACCGGGCTGCCGGGCCGGTTCGCGGCGGCGTCGACGAGGTGCCGGTCGGCGCCGTCGCCCGCCACCAGAAGCCGGAATCCCGGGAGTTCGGCAGCGATGCGGTCGGCGCAGTCCAGAAGGAACGGGATCCGCTTGGGCGTGTCCAGCCCGCCGAGATAGAGGGCGGTGCGCCCCTCGCTCAGGCCGTACCGCTTCCGCAGCAGCGTGGCCTCGGCGAACTCCGCGGTCCCCGGCCGCGCGGCCCGGGCGCGCGCGGCCACGAGTTCCGCGGTGTCGACGGAGTTGCGCACCACGGTGATCCGGTCGCGGGGGAATCCCCGCGAGGCGACGTGCGCCGCTCCGCCCTCGGTGTAGGCGAAGAACCAGGATCCCAGCCGGGTCAGCGCGCCCTTCACGACGGCTTCCAGACGGCTCGGCGGCTTGGTGTACGTCCGGCCGTGCCCCCAGAACGCGACCCGGGGGGCGTGCCCCGGGCGGCCCGCCGAGCGGAGCAACAGCGGGTACGCCTCCAGGTTGTGCAGCGCCTGCTCCAGTACGACGAGGTCCGCGCCGGCCGCCCGGCCCTGCACCCGGCGCCAGAGCAGGGACCGCCCGCCGGGTACGGGAAGACGCCGGGTGGGGACCTGGGTCGCGCATGCGCAGGATGCGGCGTCCCCGCGTTCGGCCTGGTGCGGGGGCGCCGGTCCGTGCAGCACCTCCAGATCCACGCCCTCGGACGCCAGGCGGGCCTGCAGAAGGTCGAAGAAGGACGTGCGGTACCCCGGGACGTACGGCTGCACCACGACCACGCGGCGCCGGGCGCCTTCGGCGGTCAGCACGCCCGCTCCGCGACGCCGGCTCGTGACAGGGCTTGTGCGTACACGGCCTCCATGCCGGCCGTCCAGGACCGTGCGCTGTACCGCTCGGCGTGCACCCGTCGGCAGCGCTCGCGCAGCAGGGGGAAGCGCTCGCGTGCCGCCGCGAGGGCGTACGGCAGTTCGTCGGAGCCGCCGTAGACCGACCCCGTACCGTCCCTGCGCACACTGTCCGCCGCCGCCGATCCGGCCAGGGCGAGCACGGGCACTCCTGCCGCCAGTGCCTCCTGGCAGACGAGGGCGGTGGCGGACTCGGGGCAGGCGCTGGGGAAGACCAGACCCGTGTAGTGGGGCAGTCGGGCGGCGATCTCCCTGCGCGAGAGCGTGTCGAGCAGCCTGACCCCGCCGGGCGCGGCTTCCCTGCAGGCCGACTCCAGCGGTCCGGAGCCGATCACATCGAGGGGTTCGCCCTCCGGCCAGCTCCGGAGCAGGGGAAGGATGCCCTTCTCCTCGCTGAGCCGGCCCGCGTACACCCAGCGCGTGCCCGCGCCCGGGGCCGGCGCGGTCCGGCCCTCCGGGGCGGCCGGGCTCGCGGGCGCGACGAAGTTGGGCAGCAGGGCCAGCTTTTCCGGCGGCACGCCGAACCGCAGGTACAGGTCCCGGCTGCGCTCGGAGAGCGTCACCAACCGCTGGGCGCGCCGCAGCAGGGGGTGGGCGGCCGTTCCGCGCCGGCCGGCCCAGGCGAGGGGGAGCGTCGCTCCGCGGCCGCCGCGGTAGCAGCCGTGCCGCAGCCCGGTCCAGCGGTCGCCGTCGGGGCACGCGGTGCACACCTTCCCGTCACGGAAGAGCGTGGCGGCCGCGCACACCGGCCGGTAGTTGTGGAGCGTGGCGACCACCGCACCCGGCCAGCGGTCCAGCCAGTCGGTGGCGAAGTTGGGAAAGAGATTGTGCACGTGCACCACATCGGGGTCGAGCCGGCGGAGGTCGGCGAGCGGCGACCGGCCGCGGCCCGTGGCGACCCGGACCGCCGCACGCAGGGCGTAGCCCCGCTCGGTCTCCAGGTCGTCGGTGTGGGCGGCGACCAGGGTGACGTCGTGCCCGGCGGCGCGCAGCGCCTCCGCCTGGTCGAGCACGGCGGCGTTCTCCCCGCTCGGCCGGCGGGAGGAGTAGAAGCTGTGCACCAGTGCCACGCGGTAGGCCGCGGGGTTGCTTGCGGAAGTGCCCGTACCGGGACGGGTTTCCTCTTGTGCTGGCATGCGCTGTGCTGCTCTTTCCGGTTGCGGGTGGGCGGTTGCGGTTCCGGGACCGTCGGCCGCCGCCGACGGGGACCGGCGCTTCAGCGACGGTCCAGAACGGCTTCGTAGAGCCGCTCGGCGAGCTCTGCCTTCGCGGTCCAGGTGTGCTGCCGGGCCCACCGCGGCCCGGCCTCGGCCGTACGGCGGAGGGCTTCCTCGTCGGCGAGCACTCCGGCGAGCGCGTGGGCGAGGCGCTGGGGCAGGTCCGCGGGGTCGCCCAGCGGTACGGGGGCCGCGCAGCCCGGCGCGGAGAAGTCCCCCACACCCTGGTGGTCGAGATGCACCACGGGCAGCCCGCGCGCCCACGCTTCGAGGTTCTGCACGCCGAAGGAGTCCCGGAGGCTGGTGAAGAGCAGCACGTCCGCGTCGTCATACGCGGAGAGGGTGTCCTTCCAGGGCAGTCGGCCCCGGAAGAACACGGACCCGGTGAGCCCCAGCCGGGCGGTGAACCGCTCCAGGTCCGCACGGAGCGGGCCGTCCCCGAGTACCACGAAACGGGCGTCGGGAACGCGGGCCGAGAGGTGCGCGAACGCTCTGAGGGCCAGCTCCGGGGCCTTGATGGCGGTGAGCCGTCCGACCCACAGCACGGTCGGGGGACGTCGGCGCCGTTGCGGCGGCTCCCGCCGGGGCTCGCGCAGCAACGCGTCGGGCACGCCGTCGCTCAGGACCAGTCGGGGGTCGGAGCGGCCCAGGCGGCGGGCCCGTCGCGCCGTGTCGCGATTGGTGGCCAGGACCAGAGCCGCCTCCCGGAGCGTCGCACGGCACGTCGGACGCAGGCTCATGCCCCGCACCCACAGCAACTCCCGCACCATCTCCTGGAAGTAGGCGGGTCCCAGCCAGCGGCGGTGGCTGTGCGGCGCGGTCTGCCCGCCGCCCACGGGGCCGAACACCAGCGGAGGTCCGAGCCGCCGCAGCGCGCTGCCGCCCACGAGCGAACCGTACGAGACGTGGTGCACCAGATCGGCGCGGTCCAGCCCGTTGGCGCGCGCGTGTGCGAGGGCGCGCCGCTGCCATCCGTCGTAGTGGACGAACTCCAGGGCCTGGCTGCGCAGGAAGCCCGGCAGCACGCGCACCCACCAGGGCCGGGGCGGGACGGGGACGACGTGGGTCCTGATCCGCCGCCCCACCGCGCCGAGGGCATCGATGCGCCTGCCGATGTGCTCCGTGTTGCCGCCGTGGGGGCGGGTCAGCAGCTCGACCGTGTGCCCGCGCCGCGCCAGCGCCTCGGCCCAGGCCCAGCCCATGCCCGGCTCGGTGCCGCGGCTGGGGTCGCAGGCGTACGAGGCCAGCACGATGCGCAGCGCCCGTGCGGTGGGGGCGGGGGGCGGGACGTCGTGCCGGTGGGATACGTCCGGGGCCTCGCCGGTCGGGGCCGTCAACGCGCCCTCTCCCGCCTGCCGGTGAGTCCCGTCCCGACGTCCGAAGGCCGCGCCGGCGGGGCTGACGCCCGCGGAGCCGGCCGGAGGGCCGCCTGCCGGACGACGCCCCCGACGAACCGGGCGTTGCCGAACAGATAGCGCCGCCACAGCCGGCGCGGCTCGCAGCCCAGCCGGAACAGCCACTCCAGTCCGCCCTGTTGCATCCAGGACGGCGCCTGCCGCTTGCTGCCCGCGATGAAGTCGAACGCGGCGCCCACCGCCACGGTCACCACCGGCAGCGCCGCGCTGAGCTCGGCGGCCCGGTGGTCCTGCAGCGGAGTGCCGAGCCCCACCCAGACGACGTCGGCCCCCCGTGCGCGGATGTCGTCCTCCTGGTCCCGCAGCTCCTGGGCGGTCAGCGACCGGAACGGCGGGGAGCAGGAACCGGCGAGCACGGCCCGGGGGAAGCGCCTGCGCAGTTCGCGCTGCAGCGCGGCCAGCACCTCGGGTGTGGAGCCCAGCAGGTAGTGGCGCAACCCCGTGCCCTGGCTCATGGAGAAGACGTCCAGCATCAGGTCGGGGCCGTAGACGCGCCTGCGCGGCAGCGCCGTGTCCCGGTGGAGGAGCTGGTTCGCCCAGACCACCGGCTGCCCGTCGGCGAGGTTGAGGAACGCCGAGCGGAGGGTCCTGAGCAGCGCCGGGTCCCGGTCGGCCAGGGCGAGGGTGTAGGCGTTGCACAGGTGCACGTCGCTCCCCGCGGGGGCGGCGGCTGTGCCTGCCTGTGCCGACCGGTGCGCCTCGCGTGCCTCCCGGGTGTGCAGGGCGCGGTGCACCACCCGGCTGGCGGCGCCCTCACGGGTGTGCGCCGTGACGGGCACGCCCAGACACGAGACGACGGGTACGGAGGTTGTGCCGCTCGCCGTTTCACCGACCGCCGTCATCGATGGGCCGTGCCGTTCACCACGGTGACGGGGTGCCGCCGGGAGGTGGTGCCGAGGTCGTCGAAGTCGATACGGCGGCGGAAGTCCCTGACGGTTTCGCGCAGGCCGTGCTCCACCGGGGTCATAGGGTTCCAGTCCAGCAGTTCGCGGGCCAGCGTGATGCTCGGACGGCGCTTCTCGGGGTCGTCCTGCGGCCGGGGGACCAGCACGATCTCGGACGGGGACTCGGTGAGCTTGCTGATCCACTGGGCCAGTTCGAGCATCGTGATCTCGTGGGGGTTGCCGAGGTTGACCGGGCCGCCGTGGCTGCTCCCGATCATCCGCATCAGCCCGTCGACCAGGTCGTCCACGTAGCACAGCGACCTGGTCTGTTTGCCGTCGCCGGTGACCGTGATCGGCTCTCCGCTCAGCGCCTGGCGGATGAAGGTGGGGATCGCCCGCCCGTCGTCCGGGCGCATCCGCGGCCCGAAGGTGTTGAAGATGCGCACGATCTTGGCGTCCACCCCGCGGCTCCTGCGGTACGCCGTCGTCAGTGCCTCACCGAAGCGCTTCGCCTCGTCGTACACCGAACGCGGGCCCACCGGGTTCACATGCCCCCAGTAGCTCTCCGGCTGCGGATGGACCAGCGGGTCGCCGTACGACTCCGAGGTGGAGGCCAGCAGGAAGCGGGCGCCCTTGGCGGCTGCCAGGTCCAGGGCGTGCCAGGTGCCGGCCGAGCCCACCCGGAGCGTCTCCAGGGGCAGTTTCAGATAGTCCGCGGGCGACGCCGGTGACGCCATGTGGAAGACGGCGTCCACCTCCCCCGGCTCGTCCAGGCCCTCGGTGATGTCCCGGTGGCGGAACTGGAAGCGCCGGTCGTCCATGAGGTGCTCGATGTTCTCGGGACCGGACGTCAGAAAGTTGTCCACACAGACGACTTCGTGCTCCGCCTGAAGCAGTCGTTCACACAAATGGGAGCCGAGGAACCCGGCCCCACCCGTCACTACCGCACGCATGCAGGTCCTCTCGGCCGCCCCGCCCGGCCTGGTGGCGAGGGCGGGCTTCGGCGTCATTGCCGAAGCGTGGATCAATGTCGTGTTTCTATTCCTTAGTCAGAGATGATCCGATTGGGATGTTCTGAGGGCCGCAATGCGCCCGAACAAGGACTCCTTTCACCCATTCCGCCGCAGAAGACGAAGGGATGCGCGATGCCGGTATCCGCTGCGAGGACGGCCTCTCACCCGCCGGCTCCCCGGGGCCGTGGGCGCGGGGGAGTCCGGGCCGCCAAGCGGTTCATCGACTGCGCGGGGGCCGCCGTCCTGCTCCTGTTCGTGGCGCCGGTGCTGATCACCGCCGCCGTGGCGGTGAAGCTCGACAGTCCGGGCCCGCTGCTGTTCCGCCAGCGCCGCACCGGCTGGCGGGGCAAGGAGTTCCACGTCCTGAAGCTGCGTACGATGCACGTCGGTTCGGAGCGGATGCGCGACGCCATGGCGGAGTCCAACGAGGCCGACGGGCACCTCTTCAAGATCCGCGAGGATCCGCGGGTGACCAGGGCCGGGCGCTGGCTGCGGCGTTACTCCCTGGACGAGCTGCCGCAGCTGGTCAATGTGCTGCGGGGGCAGATGTCCTTGGTCGGACCGCGTCCGCTCCCGGTCGCGGACTCGGCGTTCACCGGGGAGGCCCGGCGCCGCCTGCTGGTCCGCCCCGGGATCACCGGGCTGTGGCAGGTGAGCGGACGGTCCGACCTCGCCTGGGAGGACGCCCTGCGCCTGGATCTCGAGTACGTCGACACCTGGTCGATCCGGCTCGACCTGGCGATCCTCTGCCGGACTCTCCCCGCCGTGCTGCGCGGTGACGGCGCCTACTGAGCCGGCTCCGGCGCGAGGGTTCACCTCCACATCCCTGCCGCCCACCGGGCGTTGCGGGAGCCCACGGCCCCAGCGAACGAGATCAGCCAGGGAGTGACATCAGATGTCCGAGACTCGCCGTGGTACGTCGCAGGAGCAGGAATCCTCGCCCGGTGCGGAGCGGGCCCGGTGGAATCCGCGCCGGTACAAGGAGTGGGTCCCGCCCGCCGTCGTCGTCCGCCTGCTGCGCGACCGTCGCGTCAGGATGCCGCTGTACGCCGCGGCCGCACTGGTTCTGGCCGGTGCCGCCTGGATCGCGGTCACCGGGGTGCTCGCCCGGAATGAGCTGATGGCCGCCCAGCGAAGCCTGGAGACGCTGCGGCGGCACCTCGCGCAGCCCGCGGCAACCCCGGCTGTCGCTGGCGGCCCGCCTGCGGCGCTGACCGCAACCGTGCAGGACGCGGTGCGCGACGCCGGCGGCCACGCCGCCCGGGCTCATCGGCTCACGACCGGCCCCGCCTGGTTCCCGGCGGCTCATCTGCCGGTTCTCGGCGGCCCCCTCCGTACGGTGCGCGGTATCGCGGAGGCCTCCGCCCGGCTGACCCACGACGTGCTCCCTCCCCTGGCGCACACCGTCGCGGAACTCGATTCCACCGGGACCGACGACGGCCGGCACCTGGACCTCTCCGCGCTGCGCCGTGTGGCTCCCCTTCTCGAACAGGCCTCGCACAGCGCATCGAGGGTGCGGGCCGACGTCGACGGCCTCCCGCACGGCACCTGGCTGCCGGCCACCGACCGGGCGCGCACCGAACTCGCCCGGCAGCTCGACCGGATCACCCCGCTCGCCCACGATGCCGCCGCGGCGGCCCGGTTGATGCCCTCGATGCTCGGAGCCGACGGACCGCGACGGTATCTGGCGGTGTTCGAGAACACCGCCGAGGCCCGTGGAACGGGCGGGCTGCCCGGAGCCTTCGCGGTGCTCAGGGCGGAGCGGGGCCGGCTGAGCTTCGAACACTTCGGCAACGACACCGAGCTGAGCGAGGCCCATGCGGACCTCGACCTGGGAGCGGATTTCAACGGGCTCTACGGTCCCAGCGCCCCGACCCGGACCTGGGCCAACTCCAACATGAGCCCGCACTTCCCGTACGCGGCGCGGATCTGGGCCGCGGCGTGGCAACGGCACAGCGGCCAGCGGGTGGACGGCGCCTTCGGTCTGGACCCCGGTGCGGTCGCCGGGCTCCTCACCGCCTCCGGCCCCGCCCGGCTGCCCGACGGGAGCGCCGTCACCGCCCGCAACGTCGTGGACCTCAGCGAGCGCGCGAGCTACGCGCTCCACCCGGACTTCAAGCGGCGCAAGGCGTACTTCCTCGACATGGCGCGCACGGTGGCCATGCGGCTGCTCGGCGCGTCGACGGACCCCACGCGCCGGACCGCACTCTTCTCGTCGCTGCACCGGCAGTTGGGAGACGGGCGGATCAAGGTGTGGAGTGGGCACGCGGCGGAGCAGCGCGAGCTCCTGGCGCGGTCGTTCGGCGGAGCCCTTCCCAAGGGATCCGCTCCACTGGCCGGACTGGTCGTCAACAACGCGGCGGGTACGAAGCTCGACTACTACCTCGAGCGCCGGCTCATGTGGGTACCGGGCCGGTGCGTCGACGGCCGGCGCGAGGTCACCGTGACGGTGCGCCTTGCCAACCGGGCTCCCGCCTCGGGACTCCCGTCGTACGTCGTCCAGCGGGTGGACGACCCGCCCTACGACACCCGCCCCGGTGACAACCGCCTCCTGGTGTCCTATTACGCCAGTGCCGGCGCCACCTTGTCCGGTGCCACCCTCGACGGACGCTCCGCTCAGCTCAGCCACGGCACCGAGCGGGGCCACCCGGTCTTCACCCTCGACGTCGAACTGCCCGCGGGCGCCGCACGCACCCTCGTACTCCACTTGCTGGAGCGCCCCGCGGACCGTTCCGCCTTCGTGCTGCGTCAGCCCCTCGTGCTTCCCCTGCGGGCCAGCGCGCTCCCGAGCGGTCCGTGCACCGGCTGATCCGGCTGCTCAGCGGCACGGGATCCGGTTCCGGGCCGGGAACGCACGCCTGGCCGGCGGCGAGGGCGGCTCCGGCCGACTCGGCGAGAGATGGCACGTTTTGACCATGTATCGCAGATAAGATCACGCAGCTACCGAATGCAAATCCTGCTGCCGTTTTGCATACCTGGGATGGATATCTTGGATCTGTCCGACTACCTTCGGTTCCTGGTCAGGCGCTGGCGCATCATCGCGGCGCTGGGCCTGCTGGGAACAGCGGTCGGCGTGTTCGTCACCCACACCACCACACCGCAGTACCAGGCCACCTCGACCCTCTTCGTGTCGCTCCAGGACTGGGACGACTCGGTCAAGCTCAATCAGGGCAACAGCTTCGCCCAGGCTCGCGTCCGCTCCTACGCGGAAGTGGTCACCAGTCCTTACGTGACCGGACCGGTCTCCGAGCTTCTGCGCCTGGACATGACGCCCTCTCAGCTGGCCCGGAAGATCACCACGGAGGTGCCTCTCGAAACGGTACTCCTCAAGATCACCGCCACCGACACCGAACCCGCCCGGGCGGCCAGGATCAGCAACGCGGTCGCCCACCGCTTCGCCGAGGTCATCGCCAAGATCGAACGACCGGAGGGCTCACGGCTCTCGCCCGTCCGGCTGAGCATCACCACCCACGCCACCAAACCCAAGACGCCGACCTCCCCGAATCTGGTGCTCAACCTCGCACTCGGCCTCGTGGCCGGCCTGGGGCTCGGTGCCGGCCTGGCGGTCGCGCGGGAGTCGCTGGACACCTCGGTGCGCAGCCGCAACGACCTCACCCGGTGTCTCGCCGAGGCCGGCGGACCGCCCGTACTCGGAAGCGTCGCCCTCGACCAGAGTGCTTCCCGGCACACGGTGGCGGCGGACGACGACGCGTTCGGCCGGCGGGCGGAAGACTTCAGAAGGCTGCGCACCAACCTCCGGTTCGTCGACATCGACGCTCCGCCCAAGGTCATCGCGGTCACCAGCGCAGTGTCCGCCGAGGGGAAGACGAGCATCTCGATCAACCTGGCGTCCTCCCTGGCCGAGTTCGGTTCCTCGGTCTGCCTGGTCGACGCCGACCTGCGGCGCCCCAGCGTGGCCTCCACGCTCGGGCTGGTACAGGACGCCGGGCTGACCACCGTGATGATCGGCCAGGCGAACGCCGAGGACGTGATGCAGTCGGCGGGCGCGTTCTCGGTGCTGGCCAGCGGGGTGCTGCCGCCGAACCCTGCGGAGATGCTGGGCTCGGAGCAGTTCCGCGGCGTGGTGCGCGCGCTCGCCGACAGGTTCGACCATGTCGTGATCGACACCGCGCCGGTCCTCCCGGTCGCGGACACACCTGCGATGGCCCGGGCGGTCGACGGTTACCTGCTGGCCGCCCGGTACGGGAAGACCTCCCGTGGCCAGGTCACCGACGCCCTGCGCACCCTGCAAGACGTCGGCGCCACCGTGCTCGGCAGCGTCCTCAACATGGTGCCCGCCAAGGGCGGCATCGAGCAGTACGGCTACGGGTACCGCCCCCATGCCTCGGGACGCAGGGAGCGGCTCGGGCTCAGGCTCCGGCCGCGGCTCCGCCGCCGCGGCGGGCCGGCGACGATCGGCGCCTTCCCTGCGCCGGCCGCACCGTCGGGAAAGGACACCACGCCGGTGGCCGCTCAGGAAGGCGGAGACCATCACTGACCACGGCAAGGACGCCGCAGCCGGTGCGGGTCGTGCCCGGCGGGTTCCGCGCCGTCGGCCCGGCGGTCGTCGGCGCGGGGGCCCCGGCGTGGCGGTTCGCGGCTCCCGGCCGACCATCAGGTGCGCGCGGACGCGCGTACTCCCGGCCCTCGCGGCCGCGGTCCTCGCAGGCTCCGCACTGCTCTCCTCCTGTACGGCTGACGACCGCTCACCGGTGCGCACGCGGGCCGGATCCGCCGCGGAGCCGGTCGAGCAACTGAGGGTCAGGGTCCTCGACGTCCTGCCCCACGACCCGAAGGCCTACACGCAGGGCCTGGAGATGGCCGGGCGAACCCTCTACGAGGGGACGGGCATGGCCGGTCAGTCGTCGATCCGCCGGGGCCCGCCCGGCCGGCGCCCCACCGTCCGTGCCGACCTGCCGACGCCGCTGTTCGGGGAGGGGGTCACCGTCCTCGGGCCGACGCTGTGGCAGTTGACCTGGCGGGACCGCATCGCGATCGAACGGGACGCCACAACCCTCGCGGAGCTGCGTCGTCTCCCCTACCCGGCGGAGGGCTGGGGCGTATGCCACCAGCCGGGACGCGGGCGGCTGGTCACCAGTGACGGTTCCGCCCGGCTCACCTTGCGGGACCCGCGCACGCTGGCCCCGACGGGTGAACTCCTCGTCACCCTTCGAGGCCGTCCGGTGCCGCGGCTCAACGAGCTGGAATGCGTGGGCGACCACGTGTACGCCAATGTCTGGCCCTCCGACCGGATCGTGCGCGTCGACACCGGCACCGGCGCGGTCACCGCCCAGATCGACGCCTCGGGGCTGCTGCCCTCGAAGGAGCGGCGGCCCGCCGAGGTGCTCAACGGCATCGCCGCCGTCCCGGGCACCGGTGAGTTCCTGCTCACCGGCAAGTGGTGGCCGAAGATGTTCCGGGTGGTCTTCGTCGCCAGGTGATCCGGTCCGGGTCCGGCCGGCCCGGCCGCGCGGCGGGTACGTCGCCGGGCCGCGCCGCACCACGGCTCCACCAACGGGAAAGCGGAGCTCCGGCACGTACCGGTACCGGGCCGCCTTCCGGCCTCTACTTCCGCCGCCGCAGCCCTCGCAGACCGAGCAGGGCGGCGCACGCCACGGCCACGGCGATGGCGCCGGTCCTGAGGTTGCTGCCGAACCCGTCGCCGGCGGCACCGTCGTCCCGTGCGGCCGAACCGCCGCCGCCGGAGGAGGTGCCGGCTCCACCGGGGGCGTCCTGCGGCTCCACCGGGCTGTCCGCCCCCTCGGCGCCGTACATCAGCTTCTTGCCGTCCGCGGTGTACGTGACGGACTCCCCCTGCCCCAGGAACGGCACGCCGAGCCGTTCCTTCTTCTTGATCTTCCCGCCGTTCCAGTCGTACGCGATCGCGCCGAAGTAGCTGCGTACGACGAGGTGTTCGCCGTCCGGGGAGAGCGTGGCGTCGGTGGCCTCCAGGTCGGGGACCGCGGCGACCGGGCGGAAGACGTTCGCACCGGACGGAGAGAGCTCCGCCGGGCCCTCGAAGAGGTGCCCGCCCTTCTCGTTCTTGTCGACGATGTAGACGCGGCCGGTCTTCGGGTGCACGACCAGGGACTCGGCGTCCCGCGCGCCGTCGGAGTACTTCACGACGTACTGCGTGGCCTTGATCGTCTGGTCGCGCAGGTTCTTCGGCTCGGGCAGCCGGTAGATCCAGACGTACGGCCAGGTGCCGCCGAGGTTGTCGCCGATGTCGCCGACGTAGATCTGGCTGTCCGGCCCGATGGAGACGGCCTCGACGTCGCGCGGGCTGCCGACGCCGGACATGGTGATCGTGGCGACCGTCTCGCCCGTCGAGCTGTCGACGGCGTAGAGGTACGCCCCGTCGTCGCTGTCGTTGTGCGTCCAGTAGATGCCGGGGTGCTGCCGCGAGGCCGCCAGGCCGCTGGACTCGGTGATGCGCGGGTCCTTGATCGTGAACTTCTCGTCGCCGTCGGCGGCGGAGGCGGGCGCGGCGAGGGCGCCCGTGAGGAGGGCCGCGGCGAGAAGGGCGAACGGTCTGCGCATGCCCCAAGCCTGCCATCCGGCTCGGCGGTTCACCGGCGTAATGGATCACAGGACCGGCGGCAGGACTCGGTGCGTGTCCCGGCTCACACCCCGTCGGCCGTCGAGATCGTTCATCATGAGCGGATGCTCAGGTTCATGCCCGTCGGTGACTCCATGACGATCGGGAGCACGGGCGAACACACATGGCGCTACCGGCTGTGGCAGCACCTGTGCCGTTCCTACGCCGGTCCCTGCACGCTCGTCGGCCCGCGCGAGACGCTCTACGACAAGCTCGCCGACGCCCCGGTGTCGTACGCCTACGCCGAACCGGACTTCCCGCGGGCCCACCTGGCCGGCTGGGGCGAGGGCTGGCAGCACATGGCGCCGCTGATCGGCGACGCGGTGCGGTCCTGCCGCGCGGACGTGCTGCTGGTCTCCCTGGGCCTGATCGACCTGGGCTTCTACACGAACGCCGAGCAGACCGCCGAGAACGTCCGGGCTTTCACGGCCGAGGCCCGGGCGGCGAACCGCCGGGTGAGGATGGTGTGGCTGCCGGTCACCCCGAACGTGCGCGCCCAGTCGGACGCGGCCTTCGCCGGCGAGGTCACCCGGTTCAACGAGCTCCTCGCCAAGACGGCGGCCGACCTCGACGAACCCGGCTCCCCCGTCCTGCTGGCCTCACCCCCGCCCTCGTACGACGTCGCCACCGACACCTACGACGGCACCCACCCCAACGCGAGCGGCGAGCACAAGATCGCGGCGGCCTTCGCGGCGGCGATGCACCAGGGCTGGGACCTGACGGGCCCTTACGGGGAGTAGATCACCCGGATCACCCGGATCACCCGGATCACCCGGACGAGGTGCTCCGCACAGGGCGGGACGTCGAGGCCCGGATTGCGCGCTTGCCTGGAGCGCACTTCAAGACGTTGGCTGGGAACCATGAAGTACACGCAGCTCGGACGCACGGGACTCAAGGTCAGCCGGCTCGTCCTCGGCACCATGAACTTCGGCCCGCAGACCGACGAGGCCGACAGCCACGCCATCATGGACGCGGCGCTGGACGCGGGCATCAACTTCTTCGACACCGCCAACGTCTACGGCTGGGGCGAGAACAAGGGCCGTACCGAAAGCATCATCGGCAACTGGTTCGCGAAGGGCGAGGGACGGCGCGACAAGGTCGTCCTCGCCACGAAGGTGTACGGCAACATGGGCTCCGACGGCCCGGCCTGGCCCAACCACGACAAGCTCTCCGCGGTCAACATCCGGCGGGCGGTGGACGCCAGCCTGAAGCGGCTCCAGACGGACCACATCGACGTCTACCAGTTCCACCACGTCGACCGGGACACCCCCTTCGACGAGATCTGGCAGGCGATCGACGTCCTGGTCCAGCAGGGCAAGATCCTCTACGTCGGATCGTCGAACTTCCCCGGCTACAAGATCGCCCAGGCCAACGAGATCGCCGCCCGGCGCGGCGGGACCATCGGCCTGGTCAGCGAGCAGTGCCTGTACAACCTCGCCGAGCGCCGCGCCGAGATGGAGGTCGTCCCGGCCGCGCAGGAGTACGGCCTGGGCGTCATCCCGTGGTCGCCGCTGCACGGCGGTCTGCTGGGCGGGGTCCTCAGGAAGGAGGTCGAGGGCGGCCGACGCGCCTCCGGCCGCGCGGCCGACGCGCTCGCCGACCCCGCCACCCGGGCGCGGATCCAGTCCTACGAGGACCTGCTCGACAAGCACGGCATCGAGCCCGGCGAGGCCGCCCTGGCCTGGCTGCTCACCCGCCCCGGCGTGACCGGCCCGATCGTCGGCCCGCGCACCGCCGAGCAGCTCGCCTCCGCCGTCCGCGCGTCCGAGCTGGACCTCTCCGAGGACCTCCTGACCGCCCTGGACGAGATCTTCCCGGGCCCGGGCCCGAGCCCGGAGGCTTTTGCCTGGTAGGTCGCCCTGCAGGGGCGCGGGGCTGTGTCGATGTGCGGCTCCGCCGCGTGGGCGCGACCGGCCCCCACCGGCCCGCGGTGGGGGAACAGCCGTCCACAGTTCCCCCACCGCCCCCTGCCCTACCTCCCGATCACGGAAGCCAGGGCGACGACGAGAAACATCAGCACGAGCACACCGGCCATGATCCGGTTGCGGGTTTTCGGGTCCACGGCACCGAGCCTAACCGGCACCCCCGAGTGCCCAGCGCCCGACCGCCTCGTACCGGGGCTGCTCCCCGGGGACCCCGGAGGTGGGCAGATTGCTCCGCACCAGGCAGAGCTCCCGTACGGTCCAGGTCCGGCCCGTGAAGCCCGCGAGGGTGTCCAGGAAGGCCCGCACGTCCCCCGCCGCCCTGCTCCGCGCCACCGTCAGATGGGCCTTGTACCGCCGGTGCTCCCCCATCGGCACCCCCGCCTTGCGCGCCGCCGCCTCGGCCCGCTCGGCCAGCAGCCGGAGGGTGGCCAGATCGCCCTCGGCCCCGGCCCACAGCGCCTTCCCGTGCCCGAACTGCCCGCCACCCCGCACGGCCAGCGGGAACGGCTCGGTGCGGCGCGCGGCCCGCTCCAGCCGCTTTGACAGCGCGGGGACGAGCCCGTCGTCGACCTCGCCGTAGAAGGCGAGCGTGAGGTGCCAGCCGGGCCGGCTGGTCCAGCGCATGCAGTCGGCGCCCGGCCGCCCGCGCAACTCGTCGACCACGGCGCCGAGTTCACGGCACACTTCGTCCGGGGGCAGCAGGGCCGCGAAGAGTCTCATGGGGCCCAGCCTGGCACCATGGGGCGATGCGGATCACCATCCGGGACGGCGGGCCCGACGACATCCCCGCGATACTCGGCATGCTCGACAGCTGCGTGGAGTGGCTGGTCTCCCAGGGGCGCACGGGGCAGTGGGGGACGAAGCCCCTGTCGCAGAGCCCGAAGACGGTGGAGTCGGTCCGCCGGTACATGGCGCAGGGCAGCGTGTACATGGCCGACGTCGACGGCGTCCCCGCCGGCACCCTCACCCTCACCGGCTCGGCGGGCGCCTACCTCTCCCACCTCCCGCCCGGCGAGCCCGAGCGCTACATCCACTGGCTGGCCTCCGACCCACGCTTCAAGGGCCACGGCGTGGGCAGCGCCCTCCTCACCCACGTCGCCGAGGAGACCCGCCACGCCGGCATCTCCCTCCTCCGCGTGGACTGCTACGCCGGGGACGACGGCAAGCTCGTCCGCTACTACGAGGCCAACGGCTTCACCCGAACCGAGTCCTTCACGGTCGGCGAGAACGACTGGCCCGGCCAGCTGCTGGCTCGGAGGGTGTAGGCACGGGCCCCGCGGACCCGGGCGTGTCCCGGTCACCGTGCGTATCGTTGTACCGCGCGGTCGGATTCATCCACGGGTGCGGCCGGGGAGGAGCGCCACGATGACCGTCCTTGACGACAGGATCGAGATGGCCGACAGCAGCGGTGAACTCACCCTCGACACGATGTTCGAGTGGGTGGAGACGATGCCGGTCCCCGAGGGCTACAAGGTCGAGATCGTCGGGGGGAACATCTTCATGGCGCCTCAGCGGGACACCCACTGGGACATCATCGCGGACATCTACGACCAGCTGCGCACCAAGTATCCGCGCAAGCGCGTGAAGTCCGACGTCCGTGTCGACTACCCGGGCCACCTCAACGGCTTCGCCTCCGACATCACCGTGATGACCGAGGGCGCGGCCAAGAACGCCAAAGGCCTGTGGCGCTACCAGGACGTCGAGTTCGTCGCCGAGGTGATCTCCAGGAAGACCGGCGCCAACGACTACGGTCCCAAGAAGGACGCCTACGCCGCCGCCGGCGTGCCGGTGTACCTGATCGTGGATCCGTACACCGGCCGCTGGCATCTGCACACCAAGCCCAAGGACGGCGAGTACCGGGGCGAGCTGAGCCTGGACTTCGGGGACGAGATCGACCTGACCAAAACCGTGGTCGGGCTCGTCCTCCAGACCGGCGAGTTCCCCCGGGACTGACGGCGCCCTACGCCGCAGGGGCCAGCGCCTCCTGCTGCTCCCGGGGCACGAACCGCACCCGGGGATGCCCGCCGTGCCAGCCCACCGACAGGCGCAGGTTGCCGACCCGGGCCAGGATCAGGCCGATGACGGCCGCGGCGAGTGCCGCCACCGCGCCGCCGGCCGCGAGGCCGACCCGGGCACCGTAGGTGTCGGTGACCCAGCCGACGATCGGGGCGCCGACCGGCGAGCCGCCGAGGAAGATCATCATGTAGAGGGCCATGACCCGGCCGCGCATGGCGGGGTCCGTGGACATCTGGATGCTGGTGTTCGTGGTGACGTTGACCGTCATGCCGAACAGCCCCAGCGGGACCATGAGCAGGGCGAACATCCACAGCGTGGGGGTCGTCGCCGCCACGATCTCCAGCGCGCCGAAGGCCACGGCCGCCACGATCAGCAGCCGCAGCCGGGCCGTGCCCCGCCGCGCCGCGAGCAGCGCGCCCGCGACCGAGCCGACCGCCATCAGCGTGTTGAACATGCTGTAGGCGCCCGCTCCCGCGTGGAACACGTCGTCCGCGAACGCCGACAGGTACACGGGGAAGTTGAAGGCGAACGTGCCGACGAAGCCGACCAGGACGATCGGCCAGATCAGCTCCGGGCGGCCGGTGACGTACCGCACGCCCTCCCGCAGCTGCCCCTTGCCCCGCGGGGCGCGCTCCACGACGTGCAGCTCACGGGCGCGCATCAGCAGCAGTCCGGTGAGCGGCGCGATGAAGGACAGACCGTTGAAGAGGAACGCGTAGCCGGTGCCGACGCCGGTGATGAGTATGCCCGCGACGGCGGGGCCGACCAGGCGGGCGGACTGGAAGTTCGCCGAGTTCAGGCTGACGGCGTTCTGCAGCTGCCCCGGGCCGACCAGCTCGGAGACGAAGGACTGCCGGGCCGGGTTGTCCACGACGGTGGCGAGACCGACCGCGAACGCGGCGACGTACACGTGCCACACCTGGACGTGCCCGGTCAGGGTGAGGACGGCCAGGGCGATCGCCGTGAGCGCCATCGAGGACTGCGTCACGAGCAGCGTGGGCCGCTTGCGCAGCCGGTCGACGAGGACACCGCCGTAGAGGCCGAAGAGCAGCATCGGCAGGAACTGGAGGGCGGTGGTGATGCCGACGGCGGCGGAGGAGCCGGTGAGGCTGAGCACCAGCCAGTCCTGGGCGATGCGCTGCATCCAGGTGCCGATGTTGGAGACGACCTGCCCCATGAAGAACAGGCGGTAGTTCCGCACCTTCAGGGAGGAGAACATCGAGGACCTGCGGGCGGGCCGGGCGGCGGGTGCGTCGGAGGCGGGCGGGGAATCGTGGTGATCAGGTGCGGGGGCGGAAGCTGCTCCGGGTCCCGAACTCAAATGTGTCGCCTCCTTGCAACGGCCTTCCTACAGATGCGCGAGCTTCTCCAGCACGGGGGCGGCGGCGCGCAGTTTCGCCCACTCGTCCTCGTCGAGGTTCTCCACCAGCGTCGCCAGGAACGCGTTCCGCTTGGCGCGGCTCTCCTCGAGCATGGCCTCGGCCTGCTCGGTGCGTGTGACGACCTTCTGGCGCCGGTCCTCGGGGTGCGGCTCCAGCCGGACCAGTCCCTTGGCCTCCAGCAGCGCCACGATGCGGGTCATCGACGGCGGCTGGACGTGCTCCTTGCGGGCGAGCTCGCCCGGCGTGGCCCTGCCGCACAGCGACAGGGTGCCCAGCACCGACATCTCGGTGGGGCTGAGCGATTCGTCGACCCGCTGGTGCTTGAGCCGACGGGACAGCCGCATCACTGCGGATCGGAGGGAGTTCACGGCGGCTACGTCGTCGCCATGGCTGAGGTCCGGCATGTTCTTTAGCGTAACTCATTACTCTCGCTAAATACCAGCGGGAACGCGCAGGAACGGCCGTGACGCCCGCCACTGAACCGTGACATCACTCATATGGGCGACAAGGCGGCGGAACGCGCCCCGCCGCACCGAACGGTGCCGCGACCCTCATGGTCATGGGGACCAGTGTGCTCAGCCTGCGCATAGACCACGACCTGCTCGAACGGCTCAGGCACCATGCCGCGAAAAGGGGAATGAGCGTCCAGGACCATGTCGTCCGGACGCTCATTCGAGAAGACTTCGACCAGCGGTTCCAGGCCGCGGTGGAGGAGACGGAGAGGTTCTACGGGTCACCCGACTCCGGTGACGAGGATCAGGTCAGACCCAGCGCCGGCATCAGGTAGTAGAACGCGAACACCGCCGACACCACGTACATCGCCACCGGCACCTCCCGGCCCCGCCCGGCCGCCAGCCGCAGCACCGCGAAGGTGATGAAGCCCATGCCGATGCCGTTGGTGATCGAGTAGGTGAACGGCATCATCACCATCGTCACGAAGGCCGGGACGGCGATCGTGTAGTCCGCCCAGTCGATCTCCTTGACCGACCCGGCCATGATCAGGAAGCCGACCGCGACCAGCGCGGGCGTGGCCGCCTGGGACGGGACCATCGTGGCGACCGGCGTCAGGAAGAGGGCGACGGCGAAGAGGCCGCCGGTGACGACGTTCGCCAGACCGGTCCGGGCACCCTCGCCGACACCCGCCGTGGACTCGACGAAGGAGGTCGTAGCGGAGGACGAGCTGGCGCCACCGGCGGCGACCGCGAGGCCGTCCACGAACAGCACCTTGTTGATGCCCGGCATCTGCCCCTCGCCGTCGGTCAGCTTCGCCTCGTCGGCGACGCCCATGATCGTGCCCATCGCGTCGAAGAAGCACGACAGCAGCACGGTGAAGACGAAGAGCACGCCGGTCAGCAAGCCGACCTTGCCGAAGCCGCCGAACAGGCTGACCTGCCCGATCAGCCCGAAGTCGGGGCTCGCGACCGGGTTGCCGGGCCACTTGGGCGTGGTCAGGCCCCAGCTCGGCACCTTGGCCACCGCGTTGATGATCACCGCGAGGAAGGTCATGGCGACGATCGAGATCAGGATGGCGCCGGAGACCTTGCGCACGATCAGCGCGAGGGTCAGCAGGACGCCCAGGACGAAGACGAGGACCGGCCAGCCGTCGAGGTGACCGTCGCCGCCCAGCTGGAGCGGGACGGTGGTCTGGGCGGCGTCCGGGATCCGGGAGACGAAGCCCGCGTCCACGAGTCCGATCAGCATGATGAACAGGCCGATACCGATGGAGATGGCCTTGCGCAGCCCGAACGGCACGGCGTTCATGACGCGCTCGCGCAGTCCGGTGGCGACCAGCAGCATGACCACGAACCCGGCGAGGACCACCATGCCCATCGCGTCCGGCCAGGACATGCGCGGGGCGAGCTGGAGGGCGACGACGGAGTTCACGCCGAGGCCGGCGGCCAGCGCGATCGGGACGTTGCCGATGACGCCCATGAGGAGGGTGGTCAGTGCGGCGGTGAGGGCCGTCGCGGTGACCAGCTGCCCGTTGTCGAGCTGGTGACCGTACATGTCCTTGGCGCTGCCGAGGATGATCGGGTTCAGCACGATGATGTAGGCCATCGCGAAGAAGGTGGCGAGACCCCCGCGGACCTCACGGGGCAGGGTGCTGCCCCGCTCGGAGATCCGGAAGAAGCGGTCGAGTGCGCCGAACGTGGGCCCGGCTCCCGACTGCTGAGGGGCGGGGGCCTTGGCAGGAGCCGAGGAGGACATGCGTTTGGTGTTTCCTACGAAGAGAAGTGGTCAGGCGCAAACCGTTTCAGTATGAACATATAAGTCCCTGGTAGGCCATCTCCGCGCGTAGACCTGATCGCCTCGTAAGCTGTCCCCATGGCGAAGTGGACCCCCAGACACGAGGCGCCGGAGCCCCTTGAGGGCCCCGTGGTCGCCACCATCACCGGCGGCACCATCCTGTGGTTCGTCCTCTTCCTGGTCCAGCTCCCCTTCTACGGCTGGTTCGCAGACCACGGCCACACCTGGTGGGTGTGGACCTGCCTGGCCGGCGGCGGGCTGGGACTGATCGGCGTCTGGTACGTCCGCAAGCGCGACGCCGCGATCAAGCGGGCGGAGACCGCCGAGGACCTGACGGCGACGACCCCCTCGGCCGAATAGGCCCCCGGGCCCACGGCACCTTCCTGCCTGCTCTCCGGCGAGACACACCCCCGCCGCCTCCCTACGCTCGTACAAGGCGGCGAAACGCTCGAAAACCGTCGGCGCGAAACCGCCGTCCGACCGGTGAGGAGCGCAGCGATGACGATGCAGAACAGCGTGACCGAGGCCGACCGCGCCCTGAAGACCAAGCACCGGGCGATGTGGGCCCAGGGCGACTACCCCTCCCTGGCCGCCGAGGTCATCCCCGAGCTGGGAGCGGTCCTGGTCGAGGCGTGCGGGGTGCGCTCCGGCGGGCGGGTGCTGGACGTGGCGGCGGGCTCCGGGAACGCCGCGATCCCCGCGGCCCTGGCCGGCGCGGACGTGGTGGCCTCCGACCTGACGCCGGAGCTGTTCGAGGCCGGCCGGGCGGTGGCCGAGAAGCAGGGTGCGCACCTCACCTGGCAGGAGGCCGACGCCGAGGCCCTGCCGTTCGGCGACGCCGAGTTCGACACCGTGCTGTCCTGCGTCGGCGTCATGTTCGCCCCGCACCACCAGCAGGCCGCCGATGAACTCGTCCGGGTCTGCCGCCCCGGCGGCACCATCGGGCTGCTGAACTGGACGCCCCAGGGCTTCATCGGCCGGATGTTCGCCGCGATGAAGCCGTACGCGCCCCCGCCCCCGCCCGGAGCGCAGCCGCCCCCGCTGTGGGGGGACGAGGACCATGTGCGCGCCCTCCTCGGCGACCGGGTCACGGACGTCCGCGCCGAGCGCCGCACGGTCCGGGTCGACCGCTTCGAGACGCCCGAGGCGTTCCGCGACTACTTCAAGGAGCGCTACGGCCCGACCATCAGCGTCTACAAGAACATCGCCGGCGAACCCGAACGCGCCGCGGCCCTGGACGCCGCCCTGGTGGACCTCGCCCGCGACGGCGATCTGGGCACGGGCTCGGGCGGGACGGCCCTGGAGTGGGAGTACCTGCTGCTCACCGCCCGCCGGGCGGGCTGACACCGGAGCGTGGCAGGGGCGTGGAACCGGGCGTGGCACCGGGGTCCGACGGCGTACAACTGCCGTACGACCACGGCACGAAGTCCGTCCTTCCCAGGTCGGATCTTCGCCGCATTCAGCGGGTGAAGCGGCAATTGCGCACGTACCGTCGAATGCATGACGCATCTCGACGCGGGTGCCCGGCCCGACTCCGCACGGCCGGCGACGGTCACCTCCCGCGAGACCGGCCTGACCGGTGCTCAGGTCGCCGAACGGGTGGAGCGCGGGCAGGTCAACGACGTGCCGGTGCGCAGCAGCCGGTCCACCGTCGAGATCGTCCGTGCGAACGTCTTCACCCGCTTCAACGCGATCATCGGCGTGCTGTGGCTGATCATGCTGGTGGTCGCGCCGATCCAGGACAGCCTCTTCGGGTTCGTGATCCTCGCGAACACCGGCATCGGGATCGTCCAGGAGTGGCGGGCGAAGAAGACGCTGGACTCGCTCGCGCTGATCGGCGAGGTCAGGCCGACCGTGCGGCGCGACGGGACCGCCGCGCAGGTCAGCACGTCCGAGATCGTGCTGGACGACCTGATCGAGATCGGGCCCGGGGACAAGGTCGTCGTCGACGGCGTCTGCGTCGAGGCGGACGGTCTGGAGATCGACGAGTCGCTGCTCACCGGCGAGGCCGACCCGGTCGTCAAACAGCCGGGCGACCAGGTCATGTCGGGCAGCTTCGTGGTGGCGGGCGGCGGGGCCTTCCAGGCGACGAAGGTCGGCCGTGAGGCCTACGCCGCCCAGCTCGCCGAGGAGGCCTCACGCTTCACCCTCGTCCAATCCGAGCTGCGGTCGGGCATCTCCACCATCCTCAAGTACGTCACGTGGATGATGGTCCCGACCGCGATCGGCCTGATCATCAGCCAGCTGGTCGTGAAGGAGAACGCCTTCGACGACTCCGTCGCCCGCACCGTCGGCGGCATCGTCCCGATGGTCCCCGAGGGGCTCGTCCTGCTCACCTCGGTCGCCTTCGCCATCGGCGTGATCCGCCTGGGCCGCAAGCAGTGCCTGGTGCAGGAGCTGCCCGCCATCGAGGGACTCGCCCGGGTCGACACGGTCTGCCTCGACAAGACCGGCACCCTCACCGAGGGCGGCATGGACGTCACCGAGCTGCGCCCGCTCCAGGGCACCGACGAGACCTACGTACGGCAGGTGCTCGGCGCGCTCGGCGAGTCGGACCCGCGGCCGAACGCGTCCCTGAAGGCGATCATCGACGCCTACCCCGCCGTCGACGGCTGGCGCTGCACCGAGGCCCTGCCGTTCTCCTCCGCCCGCAAGTACAGCGGTGCCGTGTTCAGCGAAAGCGACGGGCAGACCGGCCGGTGGCTGCTGGGCGCGCCCGACGTGCTGCTGGCGGAGGACGATCCGGCCCTGGCCGAGACCGGGCGGCTGAACGAGCAGGGCCTGAGGGTGCTGCTGCTGGTGCGGGTCACGCGGGACCTGGACGATCCGGAGGTGACGAAGGGGGCGCGGCCCACCGCCCTGGTCGTGCTGGAGCAGCGGCTGCGGCCGGACGCCGCGGACACACTGCGCTACTTCGCCGACCAGAACGTCCGGGCCAAGGTCATCTCCGGCGACAACGCGGTCTCGGTCGGGGCGGTCGCCGCCAAGCTCGGCCTGTCCGGCACGACCGTGGACGCGCGCCGGCTGCCCGCCGAGCGGGACGGCATGGCCGACGCGCTCGACGACGGCACGGTGTTCGGGCGGGTCACCCCGCAGCAGAAGCGGAACATGGTGGGAGCGCTGCAGTCGCGCGGGCACACGGTCGCGATGACGGGCGACGGGGTGAACGACGTGCTCGCGCTGAAGGACGCCGACATCGGCGTGGCGATGGGCTCCGGCTCGGAGGCGACCCGGGCGGTGGCGCAGATCGTGCTGCTGAACAACAGCTTCGCGACGCTGCCGTCGGTGGTCGCCGAGGGGCGCCGGGTCATCGGCAACATCACGCGGGTGGCGACGCTGTTCCTGGTCAAGACGGTCTACTCGGTGCTGCTGGCCGTCCTGGTGGTGTGCTCCCAGGTGGAGTACCCGTTCCTGCCGCGCCATCTGACCCTGCTGTCGACGCTGACGATCGGCATCCCGGCGTTCTTCCTGGCGCTCGCGCCCAACAAGGAGCGCGCGAAGCCGAACTTCGTACGGCGGGTCATGCGGTACGCGATCCCGGGCGGGGTCGTGGCGGCGGTGGCGACCTTCGCGACGTACCTCATCGCCCGGGAGCACTACACGGGGCCGGGGGCGCTGGACGCGGAGACGAGTGCGGCGACGCTGACGCTGTTCCTGATCTCGATGTGGGTGCTGGCGATCATCGCCCGCCCGTACACCTGGTGGCGTATCGCCCTGGTCGCCTCCATGGCCGGGGCGTTCCTGGTGGTGCTGGTCGTGCCGTGGCTGCAGCACTTCTTCGCGCTGAAGCTGGTGGGGATGACGATGCCGTGGATCGCGGTCGGCATCGCGGCGGTGGCGGCGGCCGCCCTGGAACTCCTGTGGAGGTGGGTCGACCGCCGCGTGCCCGCTTAGGGGTCCTTTCACTATGCCCGTCCGGGTCGCGTGGTCTGGCACCGCACCTCGCCGCGTTGCCGAAAAGCCCTAGTAGCTCCGCTACGAGGGCTTCCCGGCGCCTTGCGACGCACGGCACCAGACCACGCGCCCTGATCGGACACTCATAGTGAAAGGACCCCTTAGGGGGCCCGGTCCTACCGGACGTCGACGTAGTCGCCCGTGGCGACGGCGGCCACGGTGGCTCGCATGTGCATGTGTTTCCCCAGGGAGAGAAGTGATCGCGGAGTCTGTTGACTCACGCGATCAGATCCACGAGCCCCCGGCGGGGTTGTAGGGCCGGACCCGGGTTCTGCCGTCTCGTCCGCAACGTTTGACGAACGCGTGGCACATGCCCGGTGTACGGACGATGCCGCCGGCCCCGGCATGGCTCCGGGACCGGCGGTGTCGTCGTCGCTCAGGCGCTGTTACTGCACGTCGACGAAGTCACCCGTGGCGTTGACCGCCGGGGTGGTCGTGGTGCCCGCGAAGGAGTAGCGGAAGTAGCCGTCCGCCGACGCCGTGACGGTGGTCTTCAGCTCGCCCGTGGAGTTCGACTTGATGGTCTTCACGGTGGTGTAGGTGCTGGAGCTCTTCTTGCGGTACTGCAGCTTCACCGACTGGTTGGTGTAGCCGTGGTACTTGTTGTCGTCCCAGTTGGCGCGGGACAGCTTGCCGGTGACCGTGATGGTCTTGCCCTTCTTCACCGGCTCGGGCGAGGCGTTGACCGTCAGCTTCGAGTAGCGCTGGAGCTTGAAGGAGTTCGTCGGGTCCTTCACCGCGACGCCCACGTTGTCCAGGTTCGGGTCCTCGGGGTCCTCGCCGTTGAACGCGACCGCGAACGCGGCCGCCTTCCAGGAGCCGGCGTCCTCGTTCAGCAGCGCGAACGGGTCGATGGCGACGGTGGCCTTGCAGCTCGCGACGGTCGCGGACGAGTCCGTGCAGGTCGCGTCGTTGCTGTCGAAGAAGAAGATCGAGTCCTCGAACGAGGCACCGCGGTACAGCTCGACGCCCGCGAAGAAGTCCGCGGCGTGGATGTTCACTTCCTTGCCGTGGGTCAGCGTGAAGGACACGGGGACCTTGACCACGTTCGTGGTCCCGACGGCGATGTTCTTGCCGTTGTTGACCTTGACCGAGGAGAAGGTCACGTTCAAGGCGATCGGCGCGCCGTCCACGGCTCCGACGAAGGCCGAACGGCCGGAGTCGGCGTGGACGAATGTGTGCGGAATTTTCCACGAGCGGTCGCACGTCACCGTCGGCTCGGTCGCCCGTCACCGTCGGCTCGGTCGCCCGTCACCGTCGGCTCAGTCGAACCACCGGTCCCGCGCCAGTTCCTCGGTCCGGGACGGGTCCTCCAGCAGTGCCGCCACCTCGAAGCGCCGCGGCCACTGCCCCGCCGCCCAGGCGAGCCCCGCGGCGACGCCCTCCAGGGTGGCCGCGTGCAGGACGCCGTCGTCGGTGAGCCGCCAGTCGATCTCCACGCCGTCGACGACGAGTTCCTCGTGCTCGATGTAGAAGGACGGGGTGTTCGGGCCGAGCAGCACCCGCACCGGCTCCGGGACGTCGTGCTCGGTGCCCTCGGAGGTGACCTCCCCGGTGACGGACTCGCTGAGCCGCCGCACCTGGAACAGTTCGGCCAGGTCGGCGGCGCGGGACGGCCGTACGGGAAGCAGGGGGACGCCCTCGGTGAACGGCAGCAGGTCGGGCGAGTCGCACACCACGGCGTCGGCCGCGTCCACGACCTCCACCCGGCCGTCGGTGACGGCCCGCAGGTCGTCCGGCAGGGTCACCTGCTCGGGGTCCAGCTCGGCCAACGCCCCGTACAGGGCGTGCAGCTGAGCGCCCGTCACCTCGCGCTCGGGGTCGGCGAGCCGCTCCAGCAGTTCGGCGGCGCCGCCGGGCTCGTCCAGCAGCGCGGCGACGGACGTCCGCACGCCCAGCGCCCGCAGCACCTGTTCGTCCTCGAACCCGGTCGCGTCGGCCTCGTCGTAGAGCCCGCGCAGCAGCGGGTCGCCGCCGGCCGCCCGAAGACCGGCCGGGCGGCGGCCGGCGAGGACGGGGTTCCCGCGCAGCCACCACGCGGTGTACGGCCGGACGACCTCGTGCGTCCCGTCCGGCAGCAGGATCCGCACGGGCTGCACGATGGCGTCCCGCAGGGGCGGCCGGGACAGCAGCGCCAGCGCCTGCGCCCACTTGTCCTCGTCGACGAGGTCGAGGTCACGGACGGCGACGATCTCGGTGGCGACCGGTGGCACCGGGCTGTCCGGGAAGCGGTCGAGGATGTCCTCGCACCACACGTCGACGGCGTCCAGCAGGCCCGCGTCGTCGGGTGCGGCGAAGTCGCCCTCGTGGGGATCCAGTTCGTCCGGGTCGAGGACGACGTCGGTGGCGCGGACGATCGCGAAGTTCACCAGGACACCGCAGGCGGCCAGCGGCTGTTCGCCCCACTTGCCGGCCAGCTCGGCGTCCACGGCGGCGAGTTCGCCCTCGCGCATGACCTGGGCGAAGGGGCTGCCGGGATAGACGAGTTCGCAGGCCGGGGCCGGTTCGCCGTCCTCGTCGGGCAGGGCGAGCGCGCCGAGCCAGGGCTCGTCACCGGGTTCCAGGCCGGCGTCCCGCACGAGCGCGAGCACGGTGTCGGCCAGTTCGTCGGCGTCGAGGACGTCCTCCTCCCAGTTCACGGCGCCCTCGTCGTCCAGGGACGCGGCGACGGCGGCCCGGACCTGCGGGGTGGTGAGGACGGCCCGGGGTGTCGCGGGCAGCGCGCCGAGCTTCTCCAGGATCGGGTGGGCGGCGTCCGGGTGGGCGACCTTCAGTCCGAGCCGGGCCAGCACCTCGGGGTCGATCCCGGCGGCCTCCGCGCCGGGCAGCAGGATCTGCCGGGGCCCGATGGTCGTCCGGCCGTCGGCGAGCGGGACCGGGAGCCCCGACAAGCGGTCCGGGTCGATCCCGGCCAGGCTGTCGTAGAGCCGCCGCCACCAGCCGGGTTCCTTCTCCAAGCCGGCGAGGCGGTCGATCGCGTCGGTCAGCGGGACGCGGGCGACGCCCAGGGTCCGCAGCTCGGCGCGGCGCTCCAGCCCGGCGGGCAGCAGCGTGGGCAGCACCTCGGCGAGCACCCGCACGGTGTCCGCGCCCGCGCCCTCGACGATCTCGGCGTCCCGGGGCCGCAGGGTTTCGGGCAGGTCGTCGCCCTCGCGCGGGGGCAGCGCGGGTGGCAGGAAGGAGGTCCGCGGCAGCCGGTCCAGGATCGCCTGGCGCAGGGCGCCGTCCAGCTCGCCCTTGCCGAGCGGGCCGGGCACCAGGCCGATGATCCCGGAGGTCACCGGCCGCCAGTCGCCGAGGAGTTCGGTGTAGGCGTCGGCCGCGCGCTGGACGAGGAAGTCGGTCAGCGGGCCGGGGGCGGCGTGCCGGCGGGTGGAGTCCAGCGGGAACGAGGCGATGAGCAGCGCGGGGACGCCGAGCGGTTCGTCGCTCGGCGTGGGGGCGTGCACGACCGCGCTGGTGCGGGGCCGGGCGGGGCTGCCGTCGCTGTCCACGGGGACGGCCCAGGTGACCGACCAGTGGGGCCGCAGCCGCTCCTCGACGGGCCGGTCGGTGAGGAGGTCGGGGGTGAGGGGGCCGTGGGCCGCCGCGGTGCGCCAGTGGGTGACGCCGTGGACGGAGTCGTCGACGACGGTGAAGGCACCGTCGGTACGGCGGGTGAGGGTCCGCGGGTTCTCCCCGTTGATCTCGACGACGAGCTCTTCGAGTCCGGGGAGGGTGAGCATCAGGGCGTCGTCGACGGCCCTCAGGAGCCGCTCGGCGAGATCGGCGGCGGCCGCGTCCCGCAGCGGCAGGATGACGGCGGTGTCGTACGGGGCGGGGGCGGTGCCCTCGGCGGCGTACGGCAGCCGCAGCAGGGGGACGTGGCCGTCGCGCCGCCGGACCTCGTCCCCGAGGCCTGGGCTGTGCCGGGCGGTCTCGGCGGCCAGTGCCCTGGCCTCGGCGAGCGACCACCGCACACCGCCGTGCCGGCCGACGACGGCGGGCTCGTCGGTGACGGAGAGCACGGCGGCGAAGCCGACACCGAACCGCCCCACGGAGGACGTGTCCCGCGTGTCCCGCTTGGCGGACGCCCGCAGCGTGGACAGCGACTCGACCCCGGCCGCGTCCAGCGGGGCGCCGGTGTTGGCGGCGACGAGCACCCCGTCGCGCAGGGTGAGCCGCAGCCGTCCCGGCACTGCGGCCCGGGCCGCGGCGTCGGCGGCGTTCTGGGCGAGCTCCACGACGAGCCGGTCCCGGTAGCCGCCGAGGACCAGGTCCTCCTCGGCGTTGGCGTCCTCGCGGAACCGGGCGGGGCTGGTGGCCCAGGCGTCGAGGACACCGCGTCGCAGGCGGGCGGTACCGAACGGATCGGCCCCCTCGGCGGCGGGCCGCACGAACTTGCTGCTCACGTTCCGTTCCTTCTCCTCGTGGACGTGAGGACGAAGGTACCGCCTGAGAAGCACCCACCGTGCGCCCGCCCGGCGCGGGCCACCGCGACGCGGGGGCGCCCTCTCCGGGCGGACCGCCGTTGACTCGACGGCGCAGGGCCCCTGTTCGTGCGCGCCCTCGATGACGCGGCGGCGCACAGCACCCCGCGCCGGGTCGGCCGCCGGCGGCTACGAGTGGCCCAGTTCCTCCGTGTCCGCGTCCGCCGTCGGGGTCACCGAGCCGGAGTCCGAGGAGGGGCGGAGCGGGAACGGGTCGACGCGGGTCTCGTCGATGACCGGGGCGGGCGGCTGGGGCGGGCGGGGCATGACCGCGGCCTCGGAGTGGCCGCCGCAGCCGTAGGCGAGGGAGACCAGGCGGCCGTCGGCCGGGGAGAACTCGTTGGCGCAGGCGCCGAAGGCCTGACCGAGGGAGCCGCCGATGGGGACGAGGAAGCCGCAGCTGACGCAGGCGGCGGGGGCCGACTGGGCCATGGGCGTCTTGGGGCCGAACGCCTCCTCCCAGCGGTCGGCCGCGGTGTGCAGGCCGTAGCGGGACAGGACGCGGGCCCGGCGCATGCCCAGTTCCTCGGCGATCGCCGGGATCGAACCGCGCAGGGGGGCGACCGTGAAGCCGGACGAGGGGCCCGTGGCGAGGTCCGCGTCCTCCGCCTCCACCAGGTCGGCCATCTCGTGCGACACGGGAACGTTCGGCGCGGGCTCGTCCTCGCCCGTGTAGCCCGGCTCCAGCCGCAGGTCCTCGGCGTCGGTGGGCAGCAGGTCGCCCGGCCCCATGTCGCCGGGCCGCAGCCGCTCGCTCCACGGCACCCACTCGGGCGCCAGCACCGCGTCCGGGCCGGGCAGCAGCGCGGCCTCGTCCACCGTGACGATCTTCGCCCGGGACGCCCGTGCCACCGTCACGGCCCAGCGCCAGCCCCGGTACCCGAGCTTTAGGCACTGGAAGAAGTGCGTGACGACGCGGTCCCCCTCGGAGACCAGCCCCACGTGTTCGCCGACGATGCCCGGCGCGGCGGCCTCCTCGGCTGCGGCGCGGGCGAGGTCGACGGCCTCGGCACACAGACGGTCAGGGGTGCGGCTTCGCGTTGTCGCTGCGCTCACAGGTATCGCTTCTCTCCATACGCCGTCTCACGAGTGCGCCACTCCCAGCGCGGGGGCGGACGGAGCGGACCGGGGGACCGCGTCGACATCCTTCATCCATTTTGCGGGATGGCTGAGATACGCACGCTACCCTTCCGCCCCACTTCGCGTACACCGGCGGTCCTGTTGCACCGCCCACCCGACCCCGTCCCGCCCCCGGACAGTCACCCCACAGGCCCTATACAAGCGGTAATGGCACTACCCACAGCCTTCTCGGGGCACTATGACGTCGTGGCAGCCGCGAAGACACCCCCGGGCGCCACCGGGACCGGTGGGTCGAAAGGGGTCAAGGGAAGCAGCCGACTGAACGGACGGGGCCGTCTGGGCGGCTCCTTCCGCGCGGTCGGCCGTGCCCTGCACTTCCCCGTGACGGGCACGGCCCGCGGAATCCGCAAGGCCACCCACGCGCACGGCGCCGGCGAGTCCGGCCTCGGCAAGCTGATCGAACTGCACGGTGTGAACGGCGCCGGAGACATGATGATCACCGTCGCCCTCGCGTCGACCGTGTTCTTCTCCGTGCCGACCGACGAGGCCCGGGGCCGGGTCGCGCTGTACCTCGCCATCACCATGGCGCCCTTCACCCTCCTCGCGCCGGTGGTCGGCCCCCTCCTCGACCGCGTCCCGCACGGCCGCCGCGCGGCGATGGCCTGCGCGATGCTCGCCCGGGCGCTGCTCGCGATCGTCCTGTCGGGCGCGGTCGTCAGCGGCGGCCTGGAGCTGTATCCGGCCGCGCTGGGCGTCCTCGTCTCGTCGAAGGCGTACGGCGTGGTCAGAAGCGCCGTCGTGCCCCGGCTGCTGCCACCGCGCTTCTCCCTGGTGAAGGCCAACTCGCGCGTCACCCTCGGCGGCCTCCTCGCCACCGGCATCGCCGCGCCGGTCGGGGCCGGGCTCCAGCAGATCGGGCCGCGCTGGCCCCTCTTCGGCGCCTTCGTGCTGTTCGTCGCGGGGACGATCCTGTCGTTCACGCTGCCGCCGAAGGTCGACTCCGCCAAGGGCGAGGACCGCGCTCTGCTGGCGGCGGACGAGCAGCACCTGCACGGGCCGCACCGGCAGCCCGTCAAGCGCCCCGGGCTGCGCACGGTCGGCCCGGCCGTCACCCACGCCCTGGCCGCCAACGCCGCCATCCGCTGTCTGACCGGGTTCCTGATCTTCTTCCTGGCGTTCCTGCTTCGAGAGCACCCGGTCTCCGGCCAGAGCGCCGCCGTGTCGCTGGGGATAGTGGGCGTGTCGGCGGGCGTGGGCAACGCGCTCGGTACGGCCGTCGGGGCGTGGCTGCGGTCCCGGGCGCCGGAGATCATCATCGTGACGGTCGTGGCGTGCGTGGCGGGCGCGGCGATCACGGCCGCGGCGTTCTTCGGCGCCGTCATGGTGGCCGGGCTGGCCGCGATCGCCGGGTTCGCGCAGGCCCTGGCCAAGCTGTCGCTGGACGCGCTGATCCAGCGGGACGTGCCCGAGAGCGTCCGTACATCGGCCTTCGCCCGCTCCGAGACGCTGCTGCAGATGTCGTGGGTGCTGGGCGGGGCGGTCGGCATCGCGATGCCGCTCACGGGCACGGCCGGGCTGGCGGTGGGCGCCGCGATCGTCGGCGTGGGGTGGCTGACGACCGTGCGGGGGCTGATCGGCTCGGCGCGGCGCGGGGGCTCGGGGCGGGCGCGTGTCGCGTAGGGCCCTTCTGATGGATCTCCGGGGGAGCCGTACCCCGCGTGGGCGGTGCGACCCACGCGCCCTATAGCCTTCGCCCATGAACACGTTGCAATCCGTTGTGCGACGCCGCCGCGCCGTCGCCGTCGCCGGCGTCGTATCCGCCGGACTGCTCGTCCTGTCGGCCTGTGACAAGCCGACGCCGATGGCCACGGTCACCGTGGGCAGCGACACGGTGAACTCCGAGGCCACCTGCGGCGGCGAGGGCGACGCCCTGAAGCCGTCCGATCTCGCCGGGTGCCTGAAGGACAAGGGCATCAAGAGCATCTCCGTCGACCCCGACGAGACGGTGCGCTTCGGTGTCGACCCCGAGATCGCCGACAACGGCTGGACGATCCTGATGAACGGTCAGCCTCTGACCGACTCCAGCACGAAGACCTACCGCACGATTCCGGGCAGCGTGTTCTTCAACGCCCAGTACGGCGCGCAGGGCAACTCGACGCTGGTCTCCATCAAGGAAGGCGACAAGGACACCTCCGGGCTCTGGAACTTCAAGCTCAAGAAGGACGCCTGATCGCTGCCGCCGGGCTCGGCCGGATTCTGGTGGCCACGGCTGTTCCCGTGGAGAGGGACGCTGTGGCCGCGGGGCTGGGCGTGCCCCTGGGGGCCGATGAAGCGGTACTCGGCGCTGTCGGCCGTGCCCACCCGTTCCGCCCCAGCGGAACGACTGCCCACGGCGGCGCCGCCGGGTGTTCGTTTGATGTGATCGCCGGCGGCGTGGGGCCCGCGCTCGCCGCCGCCTCCACCGCCTCCGCGCTCACCGCCGCCGCCCTGAAGGGCGCGCCCTACGGCCTGGTCGTGTCGGCCGGGATCGGGGGCGGGTTCCAGCCCGAGGCGCCCGTGGGGTCGCTCGTGGTCGCCGACGGGATCGTCGCGGCCGATCTGGGGGCCGAGACCGAGGACGGGTTCCTTCCGGTGACCGAGCTCGGGTTCGGGACCGTCAGGCACGAGCCGCCGGCGGATCTCGTGCGGCGGGTCGCCGAGAGCGCCGGGGCGAGGACCGGGGCCGTGCTCACGGTGTCGACCGTGACCGGGACGGCCGTCCGGGCCTCCGCGCTGCGGAAGCGGCACCCCAGCGCCCTCGCCGAGGCCATGGAAGGCTTCGGCGTCGCCGAGGCCGCCGCCGCGCAGGGGGTACCCGTGCTGGAGATCCGGGCCGTCTCCAACCCCGTCGGGCCGCGTGACCGCGCCGCATGGCGGATCGGCGACGCTCTGGCAGCCTTGACCGAGGGGTTCGGGAAGCTCGCGCCCGTACTGGAGAGTTGGAACCGGCATGACAGTTGAGCTGCAGATCGCGTACTCGCCCTGCCCGAACGACACGTTCGTCTTCGACGCCCTCGCCCACGACCGCGTCCCCGGCGCCCCCGCCCTCGACGTGACCTTCGCCGACATCGACCTCACCAACGGCATGGCCGAGCGCGGCGAGTTCGACGTGCTGAAGGTGTCCTACGCGGTGCTGCCCTACGTCCTCGACGACTACGCCCTGCTGCCCTGCGGGGGCGCGCTCGGGCGGGGCTGCGGGCCGCTGGTGCTGACGCGGGAGGCGGACACCGACCTGACCGGCCGGACCGTCGCCGTGCCCAGTGAGAAGTCCACCGCCTATCTGCTGTTCCGGCTGTGGGCCGCGGACACCGTGGCCGACGGGGTCGGCGAGATCGTCGTCATGCCGTTCCACGAGATCATGCCGGCCGTGCGGGACGGCAAGGTCGACGCGGGGCTCGTGATCCACGAGGCGCGCTTCACGTACCGCAGCTACGGGCTGCACAAGCTCGCCGACATGGGCGAGCACTGGGAGAACACCACGGGGCTGCCCATCCCGCTGGGCGCGATCATCGCCAAGCGGTCGCTGGGCGAGCAGAAGCTGCGGCTGCTGGCCGACTCGATCCGCACGTCCGTGCGCGCCGCCTGGGACGATCCCGAGGCGTCCCGGCCGTACGTCATGGAGCACGCCCAGGAGATGGACCCGGCCGTCGCCGACCAGCACATCGGGCTGTACGTCAACGAGTTCACCGCGGACCTGGGCGAGGACGGCTACGCGGCCGTGCGCGGGCTGCTGACACGCGCGGCGGCCGAGGGACTCGTACCGCCCCTCGGCCCGGACTCGCTGCGCTTTCCCTGAGGTCTCAGACGTCCAGCTGGTCGGCGACCGCGCGCAGCAGGCCGGCGATCTTCTTGCCGGCGGTCTTCTCGGGGTAGCGGCCGCGCTCCAGCATCGGCGTGATGTTCTCCAGGAGGGTCGTCAGGTCCTGGACGATGGAGGCCAGCTCGTCCGGCTTCCTGCGGGTCGCGGCGGCGACGGACGGGGTCGGATCCAGAATCGCCAGGGACAGCGCCTGGTCGCCGCGCTGTCCGGCGACGACGCCGAACTCCACGCGCTGACCCGGCTTGAGCGTCTCGACTCCGGCGGGGAGGACCGAGGAATGGACGAAGACGTCACCGCCGTCGTCGCGGGAGAGAAAGCCGAAGCCCTTCTCGCCGTTGAACCACTTGACCTTGCCGGTGGGCATGTCTGTCCTCGTCCTCGTACTCGTCGGAAAACTGCTTCTGGAAACGGCTCTTGATAGCACTCGGGCGGGTCGTACGGACCCGCCGGTACCCAGGCTAATGCTCTTGCAGCCGGTGACAAGACGTCACCCGGTTGTTCCTTCGCGCTGGGAACTACCCTGGTCGGGTGCGTGACAAAACCCAAACGAATTCCGCCGCTCCCGGTGACCGCCTGGTCCGTGCCGGAGCCGTCGTCTTCTTCATCGGTGCCCTGGCCACACTGGTCACGGTCGCCCCGCTGTTCCTCGGGACGACTCCCTTTCCGACGTACATGTTCGGATTGAGCATGCTCATGGCCGTCGGATTCCTGATGGCCGGTGCGGGAGTGCTGCGTTCCGTGGCGGCGGGCCGCCGTCAGGCGCGCGCGGGACGGTAGTCCGAAAGCCACCGCGGGAATTCGGTCAGATCGGCGAGGACGACGTCCGCGCCCGCCACGCGCAGTTCCTCTTCGGGGCACGGCCCGGTGGCCACGGCGACCGAGAGCGCCCCGGCCCTCCGGGCGCCGCGGACGTCCCCGACGTGGTCGCCGACGTAGACGCCCGCGTCGTGCTCGCGCAGGGCCTCGGCCTTCTGCTCGGCCCACAGGTCGCCGATGACGGCGTCGGGCTCGATGCCCAGGTGGGCGAGGTGCAGCTTGGCGTTGGGCTCGTACTTGGCGGTGACGACTATCGCGCGTCCACCGGCCTCCCGTACGGCCGCGATGGCCTCCCGGGCGCCGGTCATCGCCGGCGTCGCGGTGATGGCGATGGTCGGGTACATCGCGCGGTACAGGTCCGCCATGACCGCGATCTCCTCGGCCGGGAACCAGTTGATCAGCTCCTCGGCCAGCGGCGGCCCGAGCCGCGTGACCGCCAGGTCGGCGTCGATGTACGTGCCCGTCCGCTCGGACAGCGCCTGGTAGCAGGCGCGGATGCCGGGCCGGGAGTCGATGAGGGTCATGTCGAGGTCGAAGCCGACGGTGAGCGCGGGCGGGGTCATGAAGGCCATATGGGCCATTGTGCCCAGAGGGTGTGAACGACAGGCGACCGGCTGTGGCGGCCCTAGCGCGAGCGCTGTGAACGCCACACCAGGAACAGGGCCGACGCCACCGCCGCGCCCCTGACCACCCACGGCCAGGTCTCCGCCACCGCGGCGTTCATGTGGCCGTCGGCGATCGGGTCGCCCCAGCGGCCGTTCATCCGGCCCCACAGCCAGACCAGGCCTCCCACCACGGAGAGGCTCGGCAGGATGACGACCGCCCACTTCGTCTCGGCCTGGGTGAGGCGGCGGGACGCGTAGGCGATGAGCCAGCCGAGCAGGAGGACGAACCAGTTGCCGAGCACGGCACCGGCGACCAGGAAGCCCGCGGCGATCAGGAGGAGCGGGTTGCTCCAGTTCGTGCCGGTCAGGCGCGGGAGCCGGCGGCGGCCGCCCTTCTCGGTCACCTCGGCCGTCTCGACGACCGGGGCGGCGTCCTCGGAGTCCGGCTTCTCCTTCTCCGGCTTCCGCGGCGCCGGCGGCTTCAGCAGGTCCGGCACCTCCACACCGCCCACGAACCCCGGCACCTCGTCGCCCACGCCGAAGGGGCTGCTGTCGACCCTCCACCAGTCCGGCTGGAGCGCGCTGTCGCCGAGCTCGTGCCCGGCGGCCAGGTGCGGCGGGGCCGGGCCGTCGGAGGGGGCGGGGTGCGGCTCCCCGGCGGACCGTGACGGCCGGGGACGCGGTACGACGCGCCGCATGACGCCCTTCGCCCGCTCCTCCGGCTCGGCCTCGCGCTGCACGGGGACGGAGGCGGGGGCGGCGCCGTGCAGCTCACCGCCCGTACCGTCCGCTGCCGCGGTCACGACGTCGTCGGGGCTGCCCAGGCGGGTCAGGATGCGGCGGACGGCGGCGGGCGAGTCGACGGTGGCCTTCGCGCGGCGCTTGTCGATCTCGTTGCGCAGGTCCGCGACCAGACGCATCCGGGTGGCCGACGACAACTGCCGCTGCTGGGCCACGTCGCCGACGCGGCTCAGATACTCGTAAACGACCTGGTCGCTCTCAATCCCCACGAAGTCCCCTCCGGGGCGGGTGCGTTGCGTGACGCCGTCGCACGACGGTACCGCGAGTGCCCACGAAGCGGCCAAAACCCCGTCCCGCGTTCGGGGAGGGAGCCGCGGCCGCGGCCCCGCACAGTCGGCCCGGCCGCCGGGGCCGACCCGCTACCGTGGACCGGATGAGCACCGAGGACAGGCCCCCGGCCCCCCGCTCCCTCGCGGAAGCGCTCCGCGCGCGGGGCGACGCTTCGCTGGGCGCGCTCCTGCGCAGCCGCCCGGATCTCATCACGCCCGTCCCCACCGACCTCACCCAGCTCGCGACCCGGGCCGGCACCCGCGCCTCGGTCGTGCGGGCGCTGGAGCGGCTGGACCGGTTCGCGTTGCAGACGGCGGAGGCGCTGGCCGTGGCGGCGGACCCGGCGGCGTACGGCGAACTGCTCGGGCTCATGGCCGGGGACGACGCGGACCCGGCCGTCGTCGCCGCGCTGCCGCACGCCCTGGACCTGCTGCGCGAGCAGGCCCTGGTGTGGGGCGACGACGACAGGCTGCGACTGGTGCGCACGGCGCGTGAACTGCTGGCGCCCTCGCCGCAGCACCCCTCGCCGACCGGGCTCGGCCCGACGGTCCAGGAGGCCACCGCCGGGATGTCGCCGGGCCGGATCCAGGAGATCGTCACGGCCGCCGGACTGGCCTCGACGCACGACTCGGTCTCCGCGGTGACCGCCCTGGCCGGCCTGTTCACGGACCGGGCCCGGATGGCCGCACTGCTCGCCGACGCCCCGGCCGACTCCCTCGACGTGCTGGAACGCCTGGTGTGGGGACCGCCGTACGGTCAGGTCACGGCCGATCCGGCGCCCCGGCTGCGCTGGCTGCTGGACCGCGGACTGCTGCTGCCGACCGCGCCGGGGACGGTCGTCCTGCCGCGCGAGGTCGCCCTGCATCTGCGGCGGGGGCTGGCGCACCGGGCGCCCGAGCCCGTGCCGCCGGTCGTGGAGACGGCGGCCGTTCACCGTCCACAGGTTGTGGACAGCGCGGCGGCCGGACAGGCGTACACCGCGCTCGCGACCGTCGGGGAGCTGCTGAAGGACTGGGACGAGGGCGGGCCCGTGGTGCTGCGGGCCGGCGGGCTCAGCGTGCGCGACCTGAAGCGGACGGCCGTCGCGCTGGACGTGCCCGAGCCGGTCGCCGCGTTCTGGGTGGAACTGGCGTACGCGGCGGGCCTGATCGCCTCGGACGGCGAGGCCGACGAGCGGTACGCGGCGACCCCGGCGTACGACGAGTGGCTGGAACTGCCCCCCGCCGAGCGCTGGTCGCGGCTGGTCACGGCCTGGCTCGCGGCGACCCGCACGGCCGGGCTGGTGGGTGGGCGGGACGCGAAGGACCGTACGTTGTCGGCGCTCGGGCCGGGCCTGGACCGCTCGGCCGCGCCCGAGGTACGGCACCGGGTGCTGGCGCTGCTGGCCGGGCTGCCGGAGGGCGCCGCACCGGCCGCCGGGTCGGTGCTGGCCCGGCTGCGCTGGGAGCGGCCCCTGCGCGGCGACCGGCGCGAGGACGATCTGCGCGGCCGGCTCGCCGAGTGGGCGCTGTCCGAGGCGGAGCAGCTGGGTGTCACGGGCCGGGGCGCGCTGTCGGCGCAGGGCCGGGCCCTGCTGGGCGCGCCCGCGGCTCCCGCGCCCGGCCCGGAAGCGGAACCCTCCGGGCCGGGGGACAAGCTGCCCGTCCACCACCATCACCGCCCCGCCCCGCTCACCGCCCTCTCCCCCGCCGAACAGGCCGTGGCCTCGGCCGCCGCGGCCCGGCTGCTCGCACGGCTGCTGCCCGAGCCGCTGGACCACGTGCTGCTCCAGGCCGACCTGACGGCGGTGGCGCCCGGCCCCCTGCAACGGCCGCTCGCGGACATGCTGGGCGTGCTGGCGGACGTCGAGTCCAAGGGCGGGGCGACGGTCTACCGGTTCACGCCCGGCTCGGTGCGGCGGGCGCTGGACGCCGGGCAGGCCGCCTCCGATCTGCACGCCTTCCTCGCCGCGCACTCCCGCACGCCGGTGCCGCAGCCGCTCGCGTACCTGATCGACGACGTGGCCCGGCGGCACGGCCACCTCCGGGTCGGCGCGGCCTCGGCGTACGTGCGCTGCGACGACGACGCGGTGCTCAGCGAGATCCTCGCCGACAAGCGGGCCGCCGGGCTGGGGCTGCGCCGGCTCGCCCCGACCGTGCTGGCCGCGCAGGCCGATCCGGCCGGGCTCCTGGAAGGCCTGCGGGCGATGGGGTTCGCGCCGGCCGCCGAGTCCGCCGAGGGCGATGTGCTGATCACCCGCGCCCTGGCCCACCGCACCCCGCCGCGCACCGCGCCCGAGCCGGTCCCGGACGGCCCGCCGGTCCCCGACGACACCCTCCTCGCGGCCGCGCTGCGCGCCATCCGGGCCGGCGACCTCGCCTCCACCACCCCGCGCAAGCCCGGCGCGGCCCCGGCGGCCAACGGCGAGCTGCCCCGCACCGGTGCGGCCGAGACCCTCGCCACCATGCAGGCCGCCGTCCTCACCGGCGAGGCCCTGTGGATCGGCTACGTCAACGCCGAGGGCGCCGCCAGCCAGCGGGTCATCGCGCCGATCCGCGTCGAGGGCGGCTTCGTCACGGCGTACGACCACACCGCGGACGAGGTCCGCACGTATCCGCTGCACCGGATCACCGGGGTCGCGGAGCTCGCCGACGACGCGGGCTGACGACCGGCAGCTCCCGAGCCCCCTCTCACGACCGCTCCCGCCCCCCTCTCACGACCGCTCTGGCGACGGCTCGCGGGCCGTCACCCGTTCGGGTGCAGGCGGGCGTTCATGCACGCCACGCCGGGGATTTCCCACGCACGGGCGACCTTCCCGGGCGTGCCGCATCACGCCGTGCGCGTGGGGGCAGCCACCCGGTGTCCTGTGAGCTCCGCCGAAAGGAAGTCCGCGCATGCGCACTGTCCGCCGAGTCGCCGCCGTCCTCGCCACCGCCGCCCTGATGACGTTCGGGGGGCTCGCCACTCCGGCCTCCGCGGTGAGCATCGACGTCGCCGGTCTCGTCCTCGAGACACCGCAGATCTGATCCGCTCCCGCGCACCCATCGGGCCGGCCCAGGCGTCCCGGGCCGGCCCGTGGTGCGGGGTCCGTCGTCCGTCAGCCCGTGAAAGGCCCCTCCACCGTGGAAGGCCTCACCGCCCGTGAAGGCCTCACCGCCCGTGAAGGCTTCCCAGCCCGTGAAGGCTTCCCAGCCCGTGAAGGCCTCACAGCCCGTGAAGGCCTCCCAGCCCGTGAAGGCCTCCCAGCCCGTGAAGGCTTCCCAGCCCGTGAAGGCCTCACAGCCCGTGAAGGCCTCACAGCCCGTGAAGGCCTCACAGCCCGTGAAGGCCTCACAGCCCGTGAAGGCCTCACAGCCCGTGAAGGCCTCACCGCCCGTGAAAGGCACTGCCACTCTCATGCGTGAGAACCTGCCCGCCGCCGCTCTCTGTGCCGTCGCGCTCGTGGGGGCCCTCGCGCCCTCCGCCGCCGCGGCCCCCGCGCTGCCGCTGCCCCTGCCGGCCGCCGCCGTGGAGCCGCTGATCACCGAGGGGGTCACCGTCGAAGGGCCGCTGGTCCAGAACGTCAGTCTGCCCACGCTGAAGTAGCGCGGCGCGTCCGGTAGCTGTCGCCGTCCAGCCGCACGAGGTCGGCGTGATGGGCGAGCCGGTCCGTCAGCGCCGGGGCGGACGGGCCGAAGACCTCGTCCCAGCGGCCCAGCGGCCGGTCGCTGGTCACGATCAGCGAGGCCCGCTCGTAGCGGTGGGCGACGAGCTGGAAGAACAGGCCGGCCGTCGCCGGGTCGAGGGGCGTGTAGCCGACTTCGTCGACGATCAGGAGGGGGTGATCGTCGAGCGCTGTCAGCTCCGCGTCGAGCCGGCCGGCGGCCCGGGCGTCCGCGAGCCGGGCGGCCCACTCGGCAGCGGTCGCGAACAGCACCCGGTGCCCGGCGTGGCACGCGCGGACGCCCAGGGCCACGGCCAGGTGGGTCTTGCCGGTGCCGGGCGGGCCGACGAAGACGACGTTGCGCCGGGCGGTGACGAAGTCGGCCTTGCCGAGCCTCGCCACGGCCTCCCGGTCGAAGCCCCGGGGGTGCTGCTCGTCGAAGTCCTCCAGCAGCTTGCGCGCGGGGAACCCGGCGGCGCGGATCCGGGCCTCGGCGTCGGCGGCCGGGTCGGTCTGCCGTGGGAGGGCGGGCGCGACGGCCGGGGTCTCGGGATCCGGCTTCTCCTGCGGCCGCTCCTGCTCCTGTGGGCGGGCGGCCTGGGCCGCCGGTGTGGCGGGTGAACGGTCGGCGTGCGCGCGGTCCGTGTGGGCGACCATCGGCCCGGACATGTAGGCGAGGATCGCCGCCGACGCGATGAACGCCATGTGGATCACCGTCCCCCACAGCAGGGCGTGCTGGGAGGTGTGGTGGACGTCCACGAACATCTGGAGCAGGTGCACGGAGGAGATGCCCACGATCGCCGTGGCGAGCTTGACCTTCAGTACGTTGGAGTTGACGTGTGAGAGCCATTCGGGCTGGTCACGGTGGCCCTGGAGGCCGATGCGCGAGACGAACGTCTCGTAGCCGCCGACGATCACCATGATCAGCAGGTTGGCGATCATGACGACGTCGACCAGCTTGAGCACCGCGAGCATCACGTACGTCTCTGTGGCGTGCCCGCTCACGCACATCAGGATTAAGGTCCACAGCTCCTTGAAGAACTTGTAGACGTAGACGCCTTGGGCGGCCACCAGCCCGAAGTACAGCGGGGCTTGGAGCCAGCGGGTGGCGAACAGGGCGTATCCGAGTGTGGTGGTCGTCGGGTTCTGCACCTTCGCCATTCTTCGGGGCCGCGATGGAAAAACTGAATTCACACCACACGTTGGGATGAATAGGCATTCAGTACGATCGGACGCGCGGATCACACCACCCGCCCCGGTCGATCAGGCACACTGGACGTTTGGCCGAGGCGTCGCGCTGTCGAGCCGTCCGAGTCCTTTGGCCACAGAAAGGGTGCCGCGCGTGAATGGTCCGCTGATCGTCCAGTCCGACAAGACCCTGCTCCTGGAAGTCGACCACGAGCAGGCCGACGACTGCCGCCGGTCCATCGCCCCGTTCGCGGAACTGGAGCGGGCGCCGGAGCACATCCACACCTACCGCGTGACCCCGCTGGGCCTGTGGAACGCCCGCGCGGCGGGTCATGACGCCGAGCAGGTGGTGGACGCGCTCGTGCAGTACAGCCGCTACCCCGTGCCGCACGCGCTGCTCGTCGACATCGCCGAGACGATGGACCGCTACGGACGTCTCACGCTGTCCAAGCACCCGGCGCACGGGCTGGTGCTGACCACCACCGACCGCCCGGTGCTGGAGGAGATCCTCCGGTCGAAGCGGATCACGCCTCTGGTGGGCGCCCGCATCGACCCGGACACGGTCGTGGTGCACCCCTCCGAGCGCGGGCAGATCAAGCAGACGCTGCTGAAGCTGGGCTGGCCGGCCGAGGACCTCGCCGGGTACGTCGACGGCGAGGCGCACGAGATCGAGCTGGCCGAGGACGGCTGGGCGCTTCGGCCGTACCAGAAGCAGGCCGTGGAGAACTTCTGGCACGGCGGGTCGGGCGTCGTCGTCCTGCCCTGCGGCGCCGGGAAGACGCTGGTCGGGGCCGGGTCGATGGCCCAGGCGAAGTCGACCACCCTCATCCTCGTCACGAACACCGTCTCCGCCCGGCAGTGGAAGCACGAGCTGGTGAAGCGGACCTCGCTCACCGAGGAGGAGATCGGCGAGTACAGCGGGACGAAGAAGGAGATCCGGCCCGTCACGATCGCCACGTACCAGGTGCTGACGACCCGGCGGAAGGGCGTCTACCCGCACCTGGAGCTGTTCGACTCGCGGGACTGGGGGCTGATCGTCTACGACGAGGTGCACCTGCTGCCCGCGCCGGTCTTCAAGTTCACCGCCGACCTCCAGGCGCGCCGACGGCTCGGCCTGACCGCCACGCTGGTGCGTGAGGACGGCCGGGAGTCGGACGTGTTCTCCCTGATCGGCCCCAAGCGGTTCGACGCGCCGTGGAAGGAGATCGAGGCGCAGGGCTACATCGCGCCCGCCGACTGCGTCGAGGTCCGGGTCAATCTGACGGACTCCGAGCGGCTCGCGTACGCCACGGCCGAGACGGAGGAGAAGTACCGCTTCTGCGCGACGACCGCGACCAAGCGGAAGGTCACGGAGGCCATCGTCCGCCGCTTCGCCGGACAGCAGATCCTCGTCATCGGGCAGTACATCGACCAGCTCGACGAGCTCGGGGAACATCTGGGCGCGCCCGTGATCAAGGGCGAGACGTCGAACGCGCAGCGGGAGAAGCTCTTCGACGCCTTCCGGGAGGGCGAGATCAGCGTGCTCGTCGTGTCCAAGGTCGCGAACTTCTCGATCGACCTGCCGGAGGCGACGGTCGCCATCCAGGTCTCGGGCACCTTCGGCTCCCGGCAGGAGGAGGCCCAGCGTCTCGGCCGGGTCCTGCGCCCCAAGGCCGACGGCCACCAGGCGCACTTCTACTCGGTGGTCGCCCGGGACACGATCGACCAGGACTTCGCCGCCCACCGCCAGCGGTTCCTGGCGGAGCAGGGGTACGCGTACCGGATCATGGACGCGGACGAGCTGCTGGCGGAGAGCTGACGGTGGGGGCCGGTCCGCCCGCTCGCGGCGGACCGGCTCTTCTCACGCGCGGCGGGCCACGCCTTCTCACTTGCGGCGGACCACGCCGACTTCCTCTCCGTACTGACCGAGTACGACCACGTCGAAGGCGGCGCCCACGAAGACCTTGACGGCGCGCAGGGCATCGCCGAGGCGGTGGCTGTGACTGCCGGCCACGGCGGTGGCGCCGGGCGGGCGGCCCGGTGCCGGGGCGGGGTGGATGGTTGCTGCGCTCATGTCTCCATGGTGCGTTTTCGACCGTAAAGACTGCGTCGGTCTCCGGACCGAACTGTGCGGCGGTCCGCGTACGCCTGTGGGGCGACCCGGTCCCCTCAGGGGGGAGGGCCCTGTCCCCTAGGGGATGAGGGAGCGAGGAGGGCCGAGAAAACCGTTCGCGGCCGGTGCCCCCGCTCCTCTAAGATCTCCGCTCTTGCCCGCCTCCCTAACGGAGTGCCGCCGACCGGACGGAAACCGGCCGGCATCTCACCGCCCACTCTCAGCAGGTCCCTCCGGAGGCACCCCCTTGTCCACGCCCGTCGACGATCCGCTCTCGCGTGAGCGCTCCCACCTCTCCGCGTCCCGTTCCGCCCTGCGTGCCATGCGCGAGGACGTCGAGGCCCTCGACATCACCGACGTCACCGCGAACTGGGTCAACGCCGAGGTGCTGGCCCGGCAGATCGAGGAGCGCGTCAAGGCGCTCGCGGACCTCAGCGACACCCCGCTGTTCTTCGGCCGGCTCGACTACCTGCACGCGCCGGGCGCCGAGCAGGCCGAGGGGGCGGACGGGGAGCGCCCGCAGCCGGAGGCTGCTTATCAGACACTGCACATCGGTCGCCGGCACGTGCACGACCACGACGGCGACCCCATGGTCATCGACTGGCGCGCTCCGGTCTCGCAGCCGTTCTACCGGGCCTCCAAGAAGGACCCGATGGACGTCGCGCTGCGCCGCCGCTTCGGCTACACCCGCGGCGACATCACGGCCTACGAGGACGAGCACCTGTCGGACCCGGCCGAGGCCTCCCGGACCAGCAAGCTGCTCCAGCAGGAGATCGAACGGCCGCGTGTCGGCCCGATGCGGGACATCGTCGCGACGATCCAGCCCGAGCAGGACGAGATCGTCCGCTCCGGCCTGTCCGGCACGGTGTGCGTGCAAGGGGGCCCCGGCACCGGGAAGACCGCCGTCGGCCTGCACCGGGTCGCCTACCTCCTCTACGCCCACCGCGAGCGGCTCGCCCGCACCGGCACGCTGGTCATCGGGCCGAACCGGTCCTTCCTGCACTACATCGAGCAAGTGCTGCCCGCGCTGGGTGAGCTGGCCGTGCAGCAGGCGACCGTCGACGATCTCGTCGCCCACGTCGAGATCAAGGGCACGGACGACGCGACGGCCGCCGTCGTCAAGGGCGACGCGCGGCTGGCGCGGGTGCTGCGCCGGGCCCTCTACGCGCACGTCACGATGCCCACCGAGCCGGTCGTGGTCGTGCGCGGCTCCCGCCGCTGGCGGATCCCGGCGTACGCACTGGAGGAGCTCGTCCGCGAGTTGCTCGACCGGGACATCCGCTACGGCGCCGCCCGCGAGGCCCTGCCGCAGCGCATCGCGCACGCCGTGCTGGTGCAGATGGAGCGGTCGGGTGAGGCGCCGGACGACCGGGTGCAGGACGCGGTGGCCCGCAACAGCGCGGTCAAGGCGGCGGTGAAGGCGGTCTGGCCGGCGGTCGACCCGGCGAAGCTGGTGCTGCGGCTGCTGTCGGACGCGGAGTTCCTCGCGGTCCACGCCGAGGGGATCCTCGACGAGGACGAGCAGAAGGCGATCCTCTGGGCGAAGCCGGCGCGCAGCGTGAAGTCGGCCGCGTGGTCGGCGGCGGACGCCGTGCTGATCGACGAGGCCACGGATCTGATCCAGCGCACGCACTCCCTCGGGCACGTGGTCCTCGACGAGGCGCAGGACCTCTCCCCCATGCAGTACCGGGCGGTCGGCCGCCGCTGCACCACCGGCAGCGCGACGGTCCTCGGCGACCTGGCGCAGGGCACAACGCCGTGGGCGACCCGGGGCTGGCAGGAGGCGCTGACGCACCTGGGCAAGCCGGAGGCGCTGGTGGAGGAGCTGACGGCCGGTTTCCGTGTTCCGACGGACGTCATCACCTACGCCTCCCGGCTGCTCCCGCACATCGCCCCGGGCCTCACCCCGGTGGTGTCGATCCGCGAGAACCCCGGCCACTTCGAGGTCCGGCCGGTCTCCGGCCCGAAGGACGTGGTCGAGGCGTGCCGCGAGCTGCTGCGCCACGAGGGCTCGACGGGCCTGATCGCGGCGGACACCCGCGTCCCGGAGCTGGCCGAGGCCCTCGGGCAGGCCGGGATCCCGTACCTCGGCCCCGGCGAGGAGACAACCGTGGACACCCGCCTGACCCTGGTCCCGGCGTCCCTCGCGAAGGGCCTGGAGTACGACTACGTGGTCCTGGACGAACCCCGGGCGGTGGTCGACGGCGAACCGGACGAACGCACAGGCCTGCGACGTCTGTATGTGGCGCTGACGCGAGCTGTGTCGGGCCTGATCGTCACCCACGCGGCCGGGCTGCCGTCGCAGTTGGCGTGAACCACCCTTCACCGAAGCGTCGGGCCTGGTCCACGGGCATCACCGGCGGTGATGCCCGTGGACGTCGCTCATCGGCGCCGGGCAGTCGGCTCCGCGCTCAGGTCGCGACCAGGCCGCCGTCGGCGGTGAGCACCGCGCCGGTGATGTAGCCGGCCCTGTCGGAGGCCAGGAACACCACGGCGTCGGCGATCTCCTCGGGCTCGCCGGCGCGGCCGAGCGGTGTGGACTGGCTGAACGCCTCGAACATCTCGCCCACCGTGTCGACGGCCGTGTCGGTCCGGATCGGGCCGGGCGCCACGGAGTTGACGCGCACGCCCGCCGCGCCGAACTCGACGGCCCACGACCGGGTCAGCGCGTCCATCGCGGCCTTGGAGGCGTTGTAGACGGAGCCGACGGGGGTGCCGATCTGCGCGGCGACCGAGGACACGTTGACGATCGCGCCCTTCTTCCTGGTCACCATGGCGGGCGCGAGCGCGGCCGTCAGGAAGTAGGACGCACGCACGTTGATGTCGAAGACCTGCTGGTAACTGTCCAGTGACTGCTCGGGGGTCGACGAGAACGGGAAGATGCCCGCGTTGTTCACCAGGATGTCCACCTCGCCGACCTCCTCGGCGAGCTTGCGGACGTCGTCGATGTTCGCGACGTCCGCGACGACGAAGTGGCCCGTCCCGCCCGCCTGCTCGATCAGCTCGACGGTCTCCTTGCCGAGCTCGGCCCTGCGCCCCGTCACGTAGACGGTGGCACCCGCCTCCGCGAGCTTGACCGCGATCGCGCGGCCGATACCCGAGGTGGCGCCGGTGACGAGTGCCTTCTTGTCCTGCAGTTCGTTGGTTGCCATGTCTGCAAACGTGGCGGTGCCAGATCGTCAATGCATAATTTCCGGATATACGGCCTGGTCAGGCCGCGCGGACACCGAAATGAATCAGGCGGTCAGGGCCGCTGTGCGCCGGCCGAAGTAGAGGCGCACGAAGTGCGGCAGCCGGTAGCGGCCGAGTACGAGCGGCTCGATCAGGTGCACGCCCGTGAGCGACTCCAGCACCATCTCGATCTCGCCGGCGTCGGCCCCGGACATCTCCGCGGCATGGTGGCTGTCGATCACCTCGGCATCCTGGCGCGCGAAGCACATGAGCATGTGCCGTTCCGTATCGCTCAGCTGCTCCTCGGCCGCGATCAACGGGGCGAACATCGCGGCGCAGTCGGAGGGGATCACGCCGTCGAGCTTGCTCTCCCGCTCCATTTGCAGCAGGACCATCCCGATCGTCCAGTGCGGGCGCGAGCTGAGCTTGCCGCCCATCACCCTGATCGGGCCCGGCAGCCGCGAGAGGCGTTCCAGCAGCACCTCGGCCTGCCCCGGTTCCGCGTCCGCGCGCACCGGGCCGAGGACCTTGCGGAAGAAGTCCCGTGCCTCCCGCTCGGCCAGACCGGCGGTCTTCAGCCAGGTCACCCCCGGCAGCTCGTTCAACCGGCGGACGCTCGTGAGAATCATCGCCGAGCCGGGCGTGGCGAGATCGCGTACGGCCGCCGCGTCCTGCACGTCGTCGACCACGACGAGGTAGCGCTTGCCGCGTGCCTTCTCCCGCCACAGTGCGGCTTTGTCGCCGGCGGGGTTCTCCACGCCGACCGCGCGCAACAGCTCGCCGGCGACGTCCCCGCCCCTGACGAAGAGCTGCCCGTCCGGGAAGCGGCCCTTGACGAGGTGGCCGATCCGGGTGGCCAGCGCGGTCTTGCCGCTGCCCCGCATACCGGTGATGCCCACGGTGCCCGGCAACGTCCGCAGAGCCTGCGCGATCTCCTCGGCACGGCCGGTGAAGTCGGTCAGATCCGGCAGCAGTTGCTCCGGTCTGCGCGGCGGGATGAGGTCGCCGTTGAGGATCCGCGCGTGGACCTCGCGCAGCTCCGGCCCTGGTTCGAGGCCGAGTTCCTCGTTGAGGAGTGCGCGCGCCCGGTGGAAGTGGTCGAGTGCTTCGCCCTGCCTGCCCTCCAGGTAGAGCGCGCGCATCAGCAGAGCGCGCGGGCGTTCCCTGAGCGGGAAGGCGGCGACGTGCTTCTGCAGCTCCAGCACGTCGGGTTCACGTTCGAGGCAGTCCTCCCGCGCCTTGAGCCGGTAGTCGCCGAGCCGCACCCGTTGCGCGTCGAAGTAGGCACTCCGGAGGCCTTCCAAGGGCTCTCCGCGGCAGTCGTCGACGATCTCCGCGCGGACCGTGTACCCCCCGTCCCTGGACGTCAGGTTCAGCTCCGGAAGGGTCTTGCGGATCTTGTACACGTACGTCCGCAACGCCATCACCGCGCTCGGCGTCGGGTTGTCCCAGACCATGTTGACCAACTGGTCGTTGCTCAGCCGGATGCCGTTGTTCAGCAGCAACGCCGCCAGCACCGCCCGCTGCTGGCGCGGCCCCAGTTCGATCTCCTCGTCGTCGTCCCAGGCTCGTACCGGACCCATCAGTGAGAAGCGCAAGCTCATGCAACGGCACAACGCCGGGGCACGTCCCCTGCTTCCCCGCAGGGAGTCCACGACCCGGTGGTGGCGGACACCACCGCACGCGGGGTCGCAGTCACCCCGGGGTGAGGGCCGGGGACGTTCACACGGCGTCCAGGGCGGCCCGCCACCGCGCGACGGCATCCGCCGACACCGGTGCCTGCCAGCCCTCCGGCCGAGCCGCCCCGCCGATGTGGAAGCCGTCGATCCCGGCCGTCAGCAGCGTCGGCACGTGATCGAGCCGGAGCCCGCCCCCCACCAGGAGATGCTGCTCGTACCCCGGCTGTCCCTGCCAGGCCGCCTCCGCGAGCAGCACGCAAAGCCCGTCGTCGACCCCGTCCGCCGACCCGGCCGTCAGATACGTGTCCAACCCCGGCATCCCGTCCAGCTGTTTGCGCAGGGCGTCCCGGTCCGCGGCCCGGTCGATGGCCCGGTGGAAGGTCCAGGGGCAACCGTCCAGGACGGCCACCACCCGCTCCACGGCCGCCAGATCGACCACACCCCCGGCATCGAGGAACCCCAGCACGAACTCCTGCGCCCCGGCCTCCCGCAGCTCACCGGCCACCCGCACGAGCCGGTCGACGTCCCCGGCCGCGAACCCGTCCGCCGGACGGATCATCACCCGCAGGGAGATGTCGACCGCCCGCCGGACCCCGGCGACGGTGGCGGCCGACGGAGTGAGCCCGTCGGCCGCCATGTCGCTGACCAGCTCGAGGCGGTCCGCGCCTCCCGCCTGGGCGGCGACCGCGTCCTCGACGCCGAGGGCGATCACCTCCAGGACTGCACGTTTGCTCATGGGGCCCCTTCGTCGGCACGGCGTCGGCGTACGGACGCCTGACGGTTGCGACAGGTCTAGTCCAATCAAGACTACGCTGCCCGCTCCCGCCGGATCCCAAGCCCCCGGGCCCCTTCGCCCGCGTCAGCCGAAGATGTCCAGCTCCTTCGCCTCCACCCCGGCCAGCTCGAACGCCGGGGCCCCGTCGACCGGCCGCCCCGTGTACAGCCGTACGAGCGTCGGCCCGTCCCCGATGAAGCGGCCCGGGGGCCGCTCCCCGCCGCTCTCCCCCAGCCGCAGCGGTTCGTCCAGGTCGTCGAGGTCGGCGTGCAGCGCCACATGCCCCCGCTCGCGGGTGATCCGCGCGAGCAGGGCGAGCGCGTCCGGCAGCCCGGCCCCGCCGTACGCCCCCGGCTCCCCGAGGGCCTCGCGCACGTCACCGGCGTGCACCCACTCCCCGAGGGCGAGAGCGTCCAGCTTCCCGCCGGCCCCGGCGATCACGGGCCCGGCCGCGCCCATGCCCCGCTCCAGCTCGTCGACGACCTGCGCGTCGCTCCAGCCGGCCCGCTCGGCGATGTCCCGGTCGTTGCACTCGGGCGAGAACACGCCCTCCTCGAACCTGCCCTCCACCGCCCGCGTCAGCGCGGCCGAGCAGTGCGCCAGCACGTCCCGCACCGTCCAGCCCGGACACGCGGCGACGGGCCGCGCGAAGTCCTCCCCGGCCCGGTCCCGCAGCAGCGGGATCAGCGCCTCACGCTCGATCGTCAGCAGCCGCCCGGGCTGCTCGGGGTCCCGTACGTCAGGAACATCAGCAGGAGTCGTCATGACCCCACGCTAGGTGCCCGACCCCGCCCAGCGGGAGAATGCCCCCATGTCCGACCTCGACTCCCTGCGCACCCGCTTCGCCCGCACCCTGGAAGCGGCCCGGGGCCCGGCCGGCGGCCCGGACCCGGCGCCGTACGCCGACGCCCTGCTCACCCGCTGGCAGGAGCCGCAGCGCCGCTACCACACGGTCGAGCACCTCACGGCGGTCCTGGACCGCGTCGACGAACTGGAGCGGTACGCGCGCGACCCGGACGTGGTCCGGCTGGCCGCCTGGTTCCATGACGCGGTCTACCTGCCCGACCGCTCCGAGAACGAGGAGCGCTCGGCCCGCCTCGCCGAACGCGCCCTCGCGGAAGCCGGTGTCCCGGACGCGAAGACCGCCGAGGTGGCCCGCCTGGTCCGCCTCACCGTCACCCACGACCCGGCCGACGACGACCCCGACGGCCAGGTCCTGTGCGACGCCGACCTGGCGATCCTCGCCTCACCCCCGTCGGCGTACGCCGCCTACACCACGGCCGTCCGCGAGGAGTACCACTTCGTCCCCAGCGACGCCTTCCGCGAGGGCCGCGCCGCGATCCTGCGTCAACTCCTGTACCTCTCAAGCCTGTTCAGAACGCCGCACGGCGCAGCGGAGTGGGAGGCCACGGCCCGCTACAACCTCGCAGCCGAGCTGGAAATGCTGTCGCCCCCACCCCACGACGCCTCGTAGCCTGCCCCCTGTGTGGACAACGGGTGCGGAACAGGTGGAGCAGGCCGTCGCCGAGTGCGTGGGGCTGTTGGGGGCGGTCGCCGAGCGGGACTGGGAAGGGGTGCGGGCCGGGCGGCTGGAGTGGGACTGCCGGCGGACGGCGGTGCACATCGCCGAGGACCTCATCGCGTACGCGGGGCAGCTGGCGGGGCGGGAGCAGGACCGGTACGCGCCGTTCGAGCTGTCGATGGAGGAGGACTCGGGCAACGCGGACGTGCTGCGGGTGATCGGCACGACGGGTGCCCTGCTCGCGGCCGCGATCCGTACCGCCCCGCGGCACGTACGGGCCTTCCATCCGTATCCGTTCCGCAGCGCGGACCGTGAGGGGTTCGCCGCGATGGGCGTGGTCGAGGTGCTGCTGCACACGCACGACATCGCCGAGGGGCTGGGCGTGCCGTACGAACCGGCGCCCGAGCTGTGCGACTTCGTGCTCGGCCGGATCTTCCCGCACGTCCGGCCCGGCCCCACCCCGTGGCCGACCCTGCTGTGGGCCACCGGCCGCGGGGAGCTGGCCGGCCGCGCCCCGCTCACCGAGTGGCGCTGGAACAACAACCTGGTGATCGACGCCGAGCGGCTCACCCTCCAGGGCGTCACCCCGGCCGCGGCCACCGATCTGTCCACGGTCGGCGACGGCGGCCACGAGTGGATCGAGGGCGGCCCGATCGAGGGCACCCGGGTCGGCGCCGGGCTGGTGTACAAGCAGTACGAGGACGGGGTCCACCGCCCGGAGTGGGGCATGTACGTGCTGGTCCGGCGCGAGGACGAGCACGCGATCGGCGCCATGGGCTTCCACGGCGTCCCGGACGAGGCGGGCCGGGTCGAGGTCGGTTACGACCTGGTCGACGGCGCCCGTGGCCACGGCTACGCCACCGAGGCGCTGCGCGCGCTGTCGTCCTGGGCGCTGGGCCGGCCGGAGGTGCGGACCGTGGTCGCGAACGTCGAGCGGGACAACCTGCCCTCGCAGAACGTGCTCGCGCGGGCCGGTTTCACCCAGGTCGCCGAGGACCCCGAGCACCTGACCTACGAGCTGCGCGAACCCGGCGACGGATAGCGCCCCTTGGGCCGCCGCAGCCCCGCCGCGTACAGCAGCCGCACCACCTCGCGGCTGCTGACCTCCACGGCCCCGGCCCGCACCGCGTCGGCGTACCGCGGGTCGGGGATGTCGTAGTGGTCGCGTTCGAAGGCCCGGCGGGGGACGCCGAGGCCGGCGGCGAAGGTGTGCAGTTCCTCGTAGGAGACGTCGCTGACGAGGTGGGACCACAGGCGGCCGTGGCCGGGCCAGGTCGGCGGGTCGATGTAGATCGTCACACGGGCCTCACGAGGACGCCGGCCCGCCGATGGCCTCGCCCAGCGATCCCACGGCGGCGACCTTCACGCCCGCCTCGCTGCACACCCAGTGCGGGTCGGGCCCCAACTCCGGCTCCACATCGAGGGCGTGCGGCTCGCCCGCGCCGCACACCGGGCACAGCGGCCAGCGGCCGTACCGCTCCAGCAGGGAGTCCTGCACGTCCTGCGCGACCAGGCCGGCCACGTACCGGGCGCCCTCGGGCCACTGCTCGACCCACCATCGCCGCTGCTTGACGGACTCCTCGACCAGGGAGACGACATCCGCGTCGGCGACGCGGCCCGCGACGAGGTCGGCCAGCACGAGGGCGCGCGCGGCGTGCAGCGCCTGCTCCAGGGGGCTGATGGGATCCATGCACCCATTGTGCGCACTCTTGACCCCACCGCCGCCCCGAAAATATCTTTCAATCGTGACCCGAGACGTGAAGGAAATTTTCGCCCGCGAGCGTGGCGGTCCTTCGGGCGCGAGCGGCGCCCCGCCCGCCCCGGCCGCCCTCGCGGCCAAGGTCCGCACCCTGGGCCCGTCGATGACGCGTTCCATGCAGCGCGTCGCCGAGGCCGTCGCGGGCGACCCGGCCGGCTGCGCGGCCCTCACGGTCACCGGCCTCGCCGAACTCACCGGCACCAGCGAGGCGACCGTCGTACGCACCGCCCGCCTGCTGGGCTATCCGGGTTACCGGGACCTGCGCCTGGCCCTCGCCGGCCTCGCCGCGCAGCAGCAGTCGGGCCGCGCCCCCGCGATCACCACGGACATCGCGGTGGACGACCCGATCGCCGACGTGGTCGCCAAGCTCGCCTACGACGAGCAGCAGACCCTCGCCGACACCGCCGCCGGCCTCGACACCGTCCAACTGGGCGCGGCCGTCACCGCCCTGACCGCGGCCCGCCGCACCGATGTGTACGGCGTCGGGGCGTCCGGCCTGGTCGCCCAGGACCTCACGCAGAAGCTGCTGCGCATAGGGATGCTCGCGCATGCCCACAGCGACCCGCACCTCGCCGTCACCAACGCCGTGCAGCTGCGCGCGGGCGACGTCGCGATCGCCATCACGCACTCCGGGTCGACCGGGGACGTCATCGAGCCCCTGCGGGTCGCCTTCGAGCGCGGGGCGACGACGGTGGCGATCACCGGCCGCCCGAACGGCCCGGTCACGCAGTACGCCGATCACGTCCTCACCACGTCCACCGCACGCGAGAGCGAGCTGCGTCCGGCGGCCATGTCGTCCCGGACCGGCCAGCTTCTCGTGGTGGACTGCCTGTTCGTGGGGGTGGCGCAGCGGACGTACGAGAAGGCGGCGCCCGCGCTGTCGGCGTCGTACGAGGCGCTGGCCCACCGGCACCGCTCCTGAGGCAGCCGCCCCGCCCAGCACCGGAAAGACACGGAAAGAGCCGTTCATGACCTCCACCTCCCACCTCCGTGACCTCAGGACCGAGCTGGCGTCCCTGACCACCGAGGCCTTCCGGCCGGAGCTCGCGGACATCGACCGGCTGCCCACCCTCGACATCGCCCGGCTGATGAACGGCGAGGACGCCACCGTGGCCGGGGCGGTCGCGGCCCGGCTGCCGCAGATCGCCGCCGCGATCGACGCCGTCGCCGAGCGGATGACCCGGGGCGGGCGTCTGGTCTACGCGGGCGCGGGCACGGCGGGCCGGCTGGGCATCCTGGACGCCTCCGAGTGCCCGCCCACGTTCAACACCGACCCCTCCCGGGTCGTCGGCCTGATCGCGGGCGGCCCGGACGCCGTGGTCACCTCGGTCGAGGGCGCGGAGGACTCCCGGGACCTGGCGAGGGCCGACCTGGACGCCCTCGCCCCGGCCCCCGACGACACGGTGGTCGGCATCTCCGCCTCCGGCCGCACGCCGTACGCCATCGGCGCGGTCGAGTACGCCCGGGCCCGCGGCTGCCTCACCATCGGCCTCGCCTGCAACCCCGGCAGCCCGCTCGCGGCCGCCGCCGACCACGGCATCGAGATCGTCGTGGGCCCCGAACTGCTCACCGGCTCCACCCGCCTGAAGTCCGGAACGGCGCAGAAGCTCGTCCTCAACATGCTCTCGACCATCACGATGATCCGGCTGGGCAAGACCTACGGAAACCTGATGGTCGACGTCCGCGCCTCCAACGACAAGCTCCGCGCCCGCTCCCACCGCATCGTCGCCCTCGCCACCGGCGCCGGGGACAAGGAGATCGAGGAGGCCCTGACCGCCACGGACGGCGAGGTCAAGAACGCCATCCTGACGATCCTGGCCGACGTGGACGGCCCGACGGCCGCCCGACTGCTGGAGGAGTCGGGCGGGCACCTGCGGGCGGCCCTGGCGGCGAGCGGCTGAGCCGTCACGCCCCCACGACCACCCGCTGCTCCTCCGCGAGCCGCTCGGCCTGCTCCACCGTCGCCTTGTCCGCCAGGGCGTTGACCGCCGTACTGAAGCGCTCCATGAAGGTGGGGCGGTCCGGGCCGAGGACGTACTCCTTGAGGACCCGGCGCTCGGATGCCATCGGGTCGCGGCCCGGGGCGCGCACCGAGTCGAGGATCTCCGGCAGCCGGGTGCAGGCCCGGTCGAGGAGGTAGGCGCCCCCGGCGGTGGTGTACGCCGCCCGGAACTCGGCGTCGGGCAGGTCGCTGGCGTTGGTCAGGACGTACGGCTGGGCGAATGTTTGCACATCTACCGCCGGCTATTACTTCACCGTGACCTCATCTCCCGGTTGACCTGCCGCACGCGCGCCCGCAGCGCCTCCCCCACGGGCAGCGAGCGCAGTACGTCGGTGAGGTGCTCCGCCGTCCGTACGTTGCACCGCCCCAGATCGACCAGCGCGTACGGCTCGTCGCTCGCGCCGGTCACCGGGTCGACGCCCAGCGACGGCAGCACGACCCCGACTCCGGCGAGGGCGTCCCGCAGCGATTGCACGATCTCTTCGGTCGAACGCACTGTTCCTACCTCCACGCTGAGTTTGCGATTCACCACACAGCGTGGCCGTCACGTCCCTAACCTGGCCAGACACGGCGGTCCAACAACCCGATCCGTACGACAGGGAGTTGCCCATGCCCGGTTCCAGGGACCTCGACCCGTCCTCTTCCCCCAGGGCTCTCCTGGGCGCCGAGCTGCGCCATGCCCGCGAGAAGGTCGGCCTCAGCCAGGAGGAACTGGGGCAGCGGTTGTTCGTGAGCGGGTCGTTCATCGGGCAGTTGGAGGCGGGGACGCGGAGGTTGCAGCGGGAGTATGCGCGGCTGTTGGACGAGGTGTTGGGGACGGAGGATTTCTTCCAGCGGAACTGTGCGGCGGCGGCGAAGTCGAAGTATCGCGAACACTTCGCGGAAGCAGCAGAGGTGGAGACGCAAGCCGCGGCCATCAGGGAGTACACATCGATGCTGATTCCCGGGCTGCTCCAGACACCCGCCTACGCACGAGCCGTCAGCCGCGCTTACCAGCCCTCAGCGGCAGAAGAGGCCATCGAGGCGCTGGTGACAGGCCGGATGGAGCGGGCGCGGATCCTCCACGATCCAACAAAGCCTCTGTTGTGGACGGCTATTGACGAAGCCGCACTTCGCCGCGCGACGGGCGGGCCGGAGGTGATGGCGGGGGCGCTACGCCACCTCATCGGCCTGATCCGCCGGAACCGTGTCATCGTGCAGGTGCTGCCGTTCGACGCAGGGGCTCACCCGGGGATGCAGGGGTGCGTCAGGCTGATGGACTTCGACGACGCCCCTCCGCTCGCCTACCTGGAAGGGGTCGACACCGGACAGCTGGAGGACGACCCCGCCACCGTCGCGCGCTACAGGCTCTACTTCGAGCTCCTCACGGCTTCGGCGCTCTCGCCTGAGAAGTCTCTGGCCCTCCTCGAGGCGATGACGCAGGATTACGACCATGAGGAACACGCCTGAGTGGTACAAGTCCAGTTACAGCGGCGGCACCGGCGACAACTGCCTGGAAGTCACCCAGGCATTCCCTGATGTCATCCCCGTCCGCGACTCCAAGACCCCCCACGGCCCGAAGCTCGTGTTCCGGGCCACCGCCTGGTCCGCTTTCGTCGAGAACCTCAAGGACGAGACGGCCTGAGCTTCGGGATCCGAGCTTCGAGCTCTCTTTTCAAGGATTGGGTGGAGGGCCTCAACCCACCCTCCCACCCGGCAAGTTGACGCGACGCGTCCGGCTTGCCACGGACAGTCACATACCTCTAACGTTCCTGGACAAGCAACAGCCCCCGCCCGGTGCTACCAACACCTGCGGGGGCTTAACCATCGAGATCGAAACCAGGCGATCCCATGGCTGACGCCAACTTTAGTACTGCCATCCCGTCCGCGCACCCCATGGCGGGGCCGGGCTACGGCAAACGCACCACCCCCGGCCAACCCCCCGGCACGAACCACGACTTCGCCCATCTCCCACCCCGCGAAGCCGCCATCGCCGCCTACCTCGACCGGCTCCCCGACGGCGCCGACATCTCCGTAAAGACGCTGGCCAAGCAACTGCCCTACGGACAGTGCGCCCTCGGTACCGCCCTCAACCGCATCCAGCTGGCAGGGCATCTGCGCCGAGGCCGGGAGTGTGTGACGGCCGACGACGGCAGTTCCCGCTGGATCACCCGATCGTGGTGGTCCCGCACCGCCCGGGATGACGACTGGTGGACCGCCTTCACCCGCGGCGACGCACCCCGGCCGCAGGCGGCACGCCCCACCCGCTCCCGCGCCCACATCCTCCTGGCCGCCCTCGGCCGCACGGCACCCGTCCTCTCCCTCTCCGAGGCCGACTGCGCGACCCTCGCCCCACTCGTGACGCAGTGGTTCGCACGGGGCGCCTCGGAGGACGACGTACTGCGCGCCCTCGCAGCCGGCCTGCCGACGCCCGTCCACCACGCCGCAGCCCTGGTCCGAAACCGCCTGACCAGCAAACTTCCACCACCTCCACCCCCTCCACGCCCACCCCTACGGATCCTGGAGTGCGCGAACTGCGGCGCCCCGGGACGTCCGGAAACCCTGCCAGGGGGGCGTTGCAGCGCCTGCCGGGGCGAACGCGCACCCGCGCAACCCGCTGCACCCCTTTCCACCCCCACAGTCCACGACCACGCGGCCCAGATCCGCGCCGCGATGTCCCAACGACGACAAGAGAAGGCACACACATGACGGCTCCTGCGGTGCGACGCCACTCCCTGAGGGCACGATGGAAGGGAGGAGGCACCACCATGACGCCTGGTACCGCTGACCGCCCGCTGATGCCCATCGAGGACTTCGAGGATCTGGCCGAGGTGGCCCCGAAGGGCGTGCGACTCGAGTACGTCGACGGTCGCGTCCGGACGAAGGACGCGCTCAGCGTCGAGGACTTCGAAGAGCTGGAGCGCCGCGCCCCGGAGAGCGTGCGGCTGGAGTACATCAACGGAAAACCAGAGGTCAAGGCCATGCCTGACGGCAACCACCGCTCCATCTTCATGTGGCTGTTGCGCCAGTGCATGCAGCACCGTCCTGACCTGGATCTGGTACCCGAGTCAGGCGTCAAGGCAGAGGCCTACCGCAAGGGTCGCGCTCGCACGGACGGAACGCTCGGGCCGGTGGATCATTTTCGGGGCGACGGCGAGTGGTCCGACCCCGACGGTTCCCTCATGGCCGTGGAGATCACGTCCCGCGACCGAGACATCAACCAGCGCGACCGCATCGACAAGCCCCTCGGCTACGCCGAGGCCGGGATCCCCGTGTACCTCCTCATCGACCGCGACAACCAGACCCTCACGGTCTTCAGCGAGCCAGAAGGCGGCCGCTACCAGCAGATCTCCCCGCATCCCTGGGGCGCCGCCGTCGAGCTCCCGGCGCCCGTGAACATCACGTTGGACACCGAGAAGCTCAAGGACTACGCCGACTGACGACAATAGGAACCATGAACCACGCCCAGCTCACCGCCCTAGGCCGAGCCCTCCGTCTGCTCGGGGAGCACGGGGAGGCCCTGTCCGCCGACACCCCGGACGCCAAGCTGCACGAAGTCAAGGCCGACCTGAAGCGCGCCCTGGACCTGCTGGACGAGAGTGTCACGGGCGCCGCGCCCACTACCCGCTGCCCCGAGCACCCGAACGGCCCGGTCGACGAGGCCGCCCCCGATCTGTGCCTGCTGTGCGAGACGCGGCGCCGGGCGGCCCGCCGGGCGGAGTTCAACGGGCCCGCCCCCCAGCACCAGCCCGTCGAGCCCGCACCGTCCCGCTACGGCGTGCGCGGCGACCGTCCCCAGCCCCAGCAGCGCTGGCTGGCGGAGCTGTGGAACGGCCAGGCCTGGCAGCTGTGCGGCACCCCGCGCCGGGACCGCCGCGAGGCCGAACTCTTCATCAACGCCCAGCGCAAGGCTCCCCGGGCCGCCATGGCGTACCGGCTGGTCCACGAGTTCACCGACTACGAGGTGCTGCGGGTGTGGGGGACGCCGGTGCGGGTGGACATCGAGCCCATGGGCAACCTGTAGCGGCCCGGACTCACAGCAGCGGAAGCGGCAGGAACTCGTGCCCCTCCCACAGCCGCCGCGACCGCTCCTCCGGGTACGCCCGCACCTCCGGTTCCGCGTCCAGCACCTGCACCAGCCGCTCGGCGTCGTCGTACGCCGGCCAGCCCGGGTCGCCCGTCCTCGCGAAGGACGTCCAGGACGCGCGGAAGCGGGACGACAGCGCGAGGGCCTCGGCGGAGGGCTCCGCGCCGGCGAACAGCAGAAGCCCCAGGTCCGCCCCGTAGGTGCCGAACAGCAGCGGGATGTCCAGGCCGTGGCAGGCGCCGAGCGCGCCGCCGTTGCCGGGGGCCGTCCAGGTCAGTTCGTAGACGTGCGCCCTGCCGCCGCCCGCGCGCTGCGCCTCGGCCAGGTGCAGGGAGGGCATGTTGAACAGCCAGTCCGTCTGGACGCGTTCGTAGAGCTCGCTCGGGGAGGCCTCGGGGAAGGCGTCGCGGTACGCCCGTTCACCACCGGGGGCGAAGAGGCTCAGGGCCGAGGCCGCCCGCTCGTCGGATATCTGGCCGAGCTGTCCGGCCATGGCGATGAAGAGGCGGTATTCGTCGCGGTTGTGGCCGACGAGGAGGTCGACGTCCTTCGCCGATCCCGACCTCAGGGCCTGCCACGGGCTCGTCGGCAGGACCTCGCCGTCGACCACCGGGGAGAAGGGCGTGACCGTGGGCGCCGCCTGGCCCCAGCGGTCGATGCGCTGGAGCATCTTGGCGCTCAGCGTCTCACCCGCCGACGTGAGCCGGTGCGGGGTGATCGTCGCGAGGTCGGCGACCGTGGGGCGCAGACCCACCTCGGCGGCGAGGGCGGTGCCGATGTCCCGGGCGAGCGCGTCGGAGAAGAACGTCCCCGGCACGCTCTGGGCGATCGCCCGCCGGAACAGCCCGGCCGCGCGGGGCATGGAGAGCAGCGAGGCGACCGAGCCGGCGCCCGCCGACTCCCCGAAGACCGTGACCTGGTCGGGGTCGCCGCCGAACGCCTCGACGTTGTCCCGCACCCACTCCAGCGCGGCCACCTGGTCGAGCAGGCCGCGGTTGGCGGGCGCTCCCTCGATGTGCGCGAAACCCTCCATGCCCAGGCGGTAGTTGAGGGACACGACCACCAGGTCGCCGTCGGCGGCGATGTGCCGGGCGTCGTAGCCGGGGCTGCCGGAGTGGCCGAGCTTGTAGGCGCCGCCGTAGATCCACACCATGACCGGCCGGCGGGCCGCCGGGTCGGGCTCGGGCGTCCAGACGTTGACCGTGAGCCAGTCGTCGCCCTCGGGAAGATCGAACAGGCCCGGGCCGCCGAGGCTGCCGAGGTCCTGCGGGGGCGGCGGGCCGAAGGCGTGGGCGTCGCGTATGCCGTCCCAGGGCCGGGCGGGGCGCGGGGCCTGGAAGCGGGCCTCGCCCACCGGCGGCTCGGCGAACGGGATACCGCGGAAGACCGCGAGCCCCGCCTCCCGCCGGCCCCGGACCGCACCGGCGGTGGTGCGCACCACCGGTCCGGGCTGCCCCGCGGAACCGTCGTGCGGCGGGCGGGACTCGGTCGTCGTCATCTGGATCTCCTCACTCGGTGCCGGTGCACAGGCGCCCAGTCAGTGTCCTTGACTGACGCAAGCAGATCCAGGGCCTCAGGTGACGGAGGTCAGCTGAGGGACTTCAGCGACGCCGGGTTGTAGGGCGCCAGCTCCTCCAGGCGGCCGTCGAGCACCTTCCGGGCCCACTCGGGGTCCTGGAGCAGCGCGCGGCCGACGGCGACCATGTCGAACTCGTCGCGCTCGAAACGGTCCAGGAGGTTGTCGAGGTCGCCGACCTCGGCACCCTGGCCCTGGAAGGCCTTGATGAAGTCGCCGTTCAGGCCGACCGAGCCGACGGTGATGGTGGGCTTGCCGGTCAGCTTCTTGGTCCAGCCGGCCAGGTTGAGGTCCGAGTCGTCGAACTCGGGCAGCCAGTAGCGGCGGGTGGAGGCGTGGAAGGCGTCGACACCGGCCGCCGCGAGCGGGGTCAGGATGGCCTCCAGTTCCTCGGGCGTCTCGGCGAGGCGGGCGTCGTAGGCGTCCTGCTTCCACTGGGAGTAGCGGAAGATGACGGGGAAGTCGGCGGAGACGGTCTCGCGGACGGCCGCGACGATCTCCTCCGAGAGCTTGGCGCGGGCGACCCGGTCGCCGCCGTAGGCGTCGGTGCGGCGGTTGGTGCCCTCCCAGAGGAACTGGTCGAGCAGGTAGCCGTGGGCGCCGTGCAGTTCGACGCCGTCGAAGCCGATGCGCTCGGCGGCGGCGGCGGCCTCGGCGAACGAGCCGATGACGGCGTCGATGTCGGCCTGGGTCATGGCCTTGCCGGTGGGCTCCGTCGCGCCGATGCGCAGGCCGGAGGGGCCGACGGCGGGGGCGTCGGCGACGGGGGGCTCGCCCTGGTTGCGGACCATGCCGATGTGCCACAGCTGGGGCACGATCGTGCCGCCCGCGGCGTGCACCGCCTCGGCGACCTTCGCCCAGCCCGCGAGCTGCTCCTCGCCGTGGAAGCGCGGCACGCGGTCGCTCTGCCCGGCCGAGTCGTGGCCGACGTAGGTGCCCTCGGTGACGATCAGGCCGACTCCGGCGGCGGCGCGGCGCGCGTAGTACGAGACGACGTCGTCGCCGGGCACGCCGCCCGGGGAGAACATGCGGGTCATCGGCGCCATCGCGATCCGGTTCGGAACGGTCAGGCCGCCCAGCGATACGGGCCGGGACAGGATTTCGGCGGCGCGGGATGCGGAGGCGGCGACAGTCACGTGGGGGCTCCCTTGGGGGTACCGAATGGTATGTGCATACGCATAGGACGCATGGTTCAACCACCCGGCCCGGCCGCGGCATCCCGTCTGCGCTGTGATCCCGGACACGCGAGGGGTGCACTCCCGGACAGGCGAGAGGGCGTACCCCTGACAGGCCTGAGGGCGCACCCCGGACCCTCCCGACGGCGCACACCCGGACACGCCCGAGGGCGGCACCCCCGGACCCTCCCGACGGCGCACACCCGGACACGCCCGAGGGCGGCACCCCCTGTCGGAACAGGAAGTGCCGCCCTCGGTAAGACCGTTGATCAACCCTGGGGTCGATCAGAAGTCCATGTCACCGCCCGGCATGCCGCCGCCGGCGGGCGCGGCGGCCTTCTCCGGCTTGTCGGCGATGACGGCCTCGGTGGTGAGGAACAGCGCGGCGATGGAGGCGGCGTTCTGCAGGGCAGAGCGGGTCACCTTCGCCGGGTCGATGATGCCCTCGGCGATCATGTCGACGTACTCACCGGTCGCGGCGTTCAGGCCGTGGCCGACGGGCAGGTTGCGCACCTTCTCGACGATGACGCCACCCTCGAGGCCACCGTTGACGGCGATCTGCTTGAGCGGGGCCTCCAGGGCCAGCTTCACGGCGTTGGCGCCGGTCTGCTCGTCACCCTCCAGGTCCAGCTTCTCGAAGACCGAGGAGGCCTGCAGCAGGGCCACGCCACCACCCGCGACGATGCCCTCCTCGACGGCCGCCTTGGCGTTGCGCACGGCGTCCTCGATGCGGTGCTTGCGCTCCTTGAGCTCCACCTCGGTGGCGGCACCGGCCTTGATGACCGCGACACCGCCGGCGAGCTTCGCCAGGCGCTCCTGCAGCTTCTCGCGGTCGTAGTCCGAGTCGCTGTTCTCGATCTCGGCGCGGATCTGGTTGACCCGGCCGGCGACCTGGTCGGCGGAGCCGGCACCGTCGACGATGGTGGTCTCGTCCTTGGTGATGACGACCTTGCGGGCCTTGCCCAGCAGGTCGATCGTGGCGTTCTCCAGCTTGAGGCCGACCTCCTCGGAGATCACCTCGCCGCCGGTGAGGATGCCGATGTCCTGCAGCATCGCCTTGCGGCGGTCGCCGAAGCCCGGGGCCTTGACGGCGACGGACTTGAAGGTGCCGCGGATCTTGTTGACGACCAGGGTCGACAGGGCCTCGCCCTCGACGTCCTCGGCGATGATCAGCAGCGGCTTGCCGGACTGCATGACCTTCTCGAGGAGCGGCAGCAGGTCCTTGACGTTGCTGATCTTCGAGTTCGCGATCAGGATGTACGGGTCGTCGAGGACGGCCTCCATACGCTCCATGTCGGTGGCGAAGTACGCCGAGATGTAGCCCTTGTCGAAGCGCATACCCTCGGTGAGCTCCAGCTCCAGACCGAAGGTCTGGGACTCCTCGACGGTGATGACGCCTTCCTTGCCGACCTTGTCCATGGCCTCGGCGATGAGCTCGCCGATCTGGGTGTCGGCGGCGGAGATGGAGGCCGTGGAAGCGATCTGCTCCTTGGTCTCGACATCCTTCGCCTGCTCCAGCAGGGCGGCGGAGACGGCCTCGACGGCGCGCTCGATACCGCGCTTGAGGGCCATCGGGTTGGCGCCGGCGGCTACGTTGCGCAGACCCTCCTTGACCAGGGCCTGGGCGAGAACGGTCGCGGTGGTCGTACCGTCACCGGCGACGTCGTCCGTCTTCTTGGCGACTTCCTTGACCAGCTCGGCGCCGATCTTCTCGTACGGGTCCTCGAGCTCGATCTCCTTGGCGATGGAGACACCATCGTTGGTGATCGTGGGCGCACCCCACTTCTTCTCGAGGACGACGTTGCGGCCCTTGGGGCCGAGCGTCACCTTGACGGCGTCCGCGAGCTGGTTCATGCCGCGCTCGAGGCCGCGCCGCGCCTCCTCGTCGAACGCGATGATCTTGGCCATGTGAAGTGGTCCCTCCAGGACTGGGGGTGATTACTTCGGACCGCGCCCGCGCCCGCGACGGACGGCTCGCCAGCCTTGTGGTTCCTTCCCACCCGGCCTGCGGGCCTCACCGACCCGGTCCTTACGTTGTCACTCTCACCTTCAGAGTGCTAACGCAATGATTAGCACTCGACCCCCGAGAGTGCAAGGCGCGCTCGCGTAGCGAGTGCTCGTCGAGGCGTGGCGGTCGGGCGACGGGCGGGCGCAAGCGCCCCCCCCCCGGGGATCGGGCGGGGCCGTCAGCCGCCCGCGCACACCACCCCGCAGGCCGTTCGAACAGACCGAAGGGCCCGCACCCCGGGGGGTGCGGGCCCTTCAGAGAAGACCGGTCGCTTGAAGCGTTGGTCGTGGTGCGCGTTCAGGCAGCGACGCGAACCATGTCGGCCTGCGGCCCCTTCTGGCCCTGCGAGATCTCGAACTCGACCCGCTGACCCTCTTCAAGGGTGCGGTAGCCGTCCATCTGAATCGCGCTGTAGTGGACGAAAACATCCGCACCACCGTCGACCGCGATGAAGCCGTACCCCTTCTCCGCGTTGAACCACTTGACGGTGCCCTGAGCCATGCCTAACTCCCCTATTACTGGCCCTTGCACAGATCCACACTTCGCGGATCCGGGTCAGACCTCACCCCCCACGGTTGGGGGCGTGCGCCGGAACGCGTCGACCGCGGCTGAATGTATCTGTCCAACTGCCGTCTGCAACAGGTCAATCGGACGAGAATTCTGGACGCACCGGGTCCGGAATGTGGGGAGAATTCGTCTGAATTCAGGGCAAGTCGGGCCACACAAAGGGAACAAAAGCCGCAAAAGACGCGCACACTTTGGCTACATCTTGTCGGGCTCGCAGCGGGAATTCAGGGTTCCGATCAGGGGACCGGGATCGCGTTCCCCAACTGTACCGCGCTCAATCACACAGAATTGCCCCCTCCGCTTCTCTCACGGAGGGGGCAATCCGATAAACTCTCAGTGACCGTCGTTACCGAAGGTAACAAGCAAGCCGTTCGACCGGTTCAGCCGCCGGCGACGGCGGGAATGATCGACACACCGGCACCGTCCGGCGTGGCCGTCTCCAGACCCTGCTCGAACCGCACGTCGTCGTCGTTGACGTACACGTTGACGAACCGGCGCAGCTTGCCCTGGTCGTCCAGCACCCGGGCGGCGATCCCGGTGTGGTTCTTCTCCAGGTCGGCGATGACCTCGCCGAGGTTCGCACCCTCGGCGGCGACCTCGGCCTGCCCGCCGGTGTAGGTACGCAGGATGGTGGGGATCCGAACGGTGACGCTCATGACTTCAAAACCTCCGGTTTCGATGGAAGCTACGGCTGGGCCGCGCATCTGGGGGCGCGGGGCTGTGTCGATGCGCGGCTCCGCCGCGTGGGCGCGACCAGCCCCCACAGGCCCGCGGCGAACAACGACGCTCAGACGAGCCCGGCCTCACGGAACGACTCGAGGCTGGGACGAATGGTCGCGGTGAGCCCGGTCCCCGCCACCGCGTCCAGCGTCTTCAGACCGTCCCCGGTGTTGAGCACGACAGTGGTCTTGGTGGGGTCGAGCACCCCGCTCTCGATCAGCTTCTTCGTCACGCCCACCGTCACCCCACCGGCGGTCTCCGCGAAGATCCCCTCGGTCCGCGCAAGGATCTTGATCGCGTCGACGACCTGCTCGTCGTTCACGTCCTCCACCGCACCGCCGGTCCGCCGCGCGATGTCCAGCACGTAGGGCCCGTCCGCCGGGTTGCCGATGGCGAGGGACTTGGCGATGGTGTCCGGCTTCTGCGGGCGGACGACGTCGTGCCCGGCCTTGTAGGCGACGGACACCGGCGAGCAGCCCTCGGCCTGCGCACCGAAGATCTTGTACGGCTTGTCCTCGACCAGCCCGAGCTTGATCAGCTCCTGAAGACCCTTGTCGATCTTCGTCAGCTGCGAGCCGGAGGCGATCGGCACCACCAGCTGGTCCGGCAGCTGCCAGCCGAGCTGCTCGCAGATCTCGTACGCGAGGGTCTTGGAGCCCTCCGCGTAGTACGGCCGGAGGTTGACGTTGACGAAGCCCCAGCCCTCACCCGCCGGGTCGCCGATCAGCTCCGAACAGAAGCGGTTCACGTCGTCGTAGTTGCCCTCGATGCCGACGAGCTCGCCGCCGTAGACCGCGGCCATCACGACCTTGCCCTGCTCCAGGTCGTGCGGGATGAACACGCAGGAGCGGAAGCCGGCGCGGGCCGCGGCGGCGCCCACCGCACCGGCGAGGTTACCGGTGGAGGAGCAGGAGAGCGTGGTGAAGCCGAAGGCGCGGGCGGCCTCCAGGGCCTGGGCCACGACGCGGTCCTTGAAGGAGTGCGTCGGGTTGCCGGAGTCGTCCTTCACGAACAGCTTGCCCGCGTCGACGCCCAGCTCGCGCGCGAGGTTGTCGGCCTTGACGAGCTTGGTCCAGCCGGGGTTGATGTTCGGCTTGTCCGCGACGTCGGCCGGGACCGGCAGCAGCGGGGCGTAGCGCCAGATGTTCGCGGGTCCCGCTTCGATGCGCTTGCGGAGCTCTTCGGTTTCGTAGGCCGAGAAGTCGTAGGCGATCTCCAGCGGGCCGAAACACTCCTGGCACGCGAAGACCGGGCCGAGGGGCACGCGGTGACCGCACTCGCGGCAGCTCAGCGCGGCGGCGGGGCCGAGGTCTACGGTGGATTCAGTGGTGCTTGCAACAGTCTGCGCAGCCATGTGAGGCGAGGCCCTTTCTCCTCATCTTCCTCACGACGCATCTCGCCGTGAGACGGATTTGGCACCTTCCCGAGCCGGGAGCCTCGCGCCTGTGGTCGACCGTGACCTACGAGTACCGACTGGAGGGTTGCCGGGGCTTCATCGGGCCGTTTCCCTCTGCCCCTCTGGATGAGCTGTATGTGGTTGTAGGCGGCGGGTGACCCCGGACATGCGATGGTCATCCGCCTTGTTCAAGACTGTAACCGACGACCAGGACAGTTGAGATAGTCGTCCGAACCGCGAGATGACTGTACCCGTCAGCCGCTACCGCGGCGGGCAGTCCGTCCCGCCGAGAGTACGCAGAGGAGCCGCCGAGGTGCTGAAAGAAGTCGAGCGCTGGCTGAGCACCCGCTCCTGGTCAGCGAACGAACGCCCCCTCCACCAGATGCTCGCCGCGAAGCAGCGCACGGGCCAGACGGTCAGCGTGGTGCTGCCCGCGCTCAACGAGGAGGCGACGGTCGGGGACATCGCCTCCGTCATCCGCCACGACCTGATGCGGCAGGTGCCGCTCGTCGACGAGCTGGTCGTCGTCGACTCGGGCTCGAACGACCGCACGTCCGAGGTGGCCGCCGCCGCGGGCGCGCGGGTGGTGCACCGGGACGCGATACTCCCGCGCCTGCCCGCCGTGCCCGGCAAGGGTGAGGTGCTGTGGCGCTCCCTCCTCGTCACCCGCGGGGACATCGTCTGCTTCATCGACGCCGACCTCAGGGACTTCTCGTCCGACTTCGTCTCCGGGATCGTGGGCCCGCTGCTCACGGACCCGGACGTGGACCTGGTGAAGGCCATGTACGACCGTCCCCTCGCCGGCGCTGCGGGGCAGGGCGGCCGGGTCACCGAGCTGATGGCGCGCCCGCTGCTCAACATGCACTGGCCGCAGCTGGCCGGCTTCGTGCAGCCGCTCGGCGGCGAGTACGCGGCCCGCCGCTCCCTGCTGGAGCAGCTGCCGTTCCCCGTCGGGTACGGCGTGGAGCTGGGCATGCTGGTCGACGCCCTGCACCTGGCGGGCCTGGACGCCCTCGCCCAGGTGGACGTGGGGGTGCGCAAGCACCGGCACCAGGACGGGCAGGCGCTGGGCCGGATGGCCGCCGCGATCTACCGCACGGCCCAGCTGCGGCTGGCCCGCGGGCATCTGATCCGGCCGTCCCTGACGCAGTTCGAGCGGGGCGAGGACGGCTTCGAGCCGCTGACGTACTCCGTGGACACCGAGGAGCGTCCGCCGATGGTGGACATCGCCGAGTACCAGGCGCGGAGAGCGGCCTGACCGGGGCGGTTTTCGGCCGGACGCGGCAGATCCGCACGTTTGAGCGTTCATGGGGCGGGCTAGGTTGAGGCTTATGGCTTCGACGAACGGTGCTGCGCAGGTGCTGGTGGCCTCCAACCGGGGTCCCGTCTCGTACACGGTGGGCGAGGACGGTTCACTGGAGGCCAAACGGGGCGGCGGCGGGCTGGTCTCCGGGCTCTCCGCGATCGGCTCCGACGCGGACGCGCTGTGGGTGTGCTCGGCGCTGTCCGACGGCGACCGGGAGGCGGTCCGGCGCGGAATCGCCGGGGCGGGGCCGGAGGCCCCTCCGCAGAGGGGTGGCGGCGGGCGACGGGTGGGAGAGGACGGCGTGCGGATGCTCGACATCCCGGCCGACGTGCACGCCGACGCGTACAACGGCATCGCCAACTCGGTCCTGTGGTTCGTGCACCACATGCTCTACCAGACGCCCCTGGAGCCGGTCTTCGACGCGGAGTTCCGGCGGCAGTGGGCGTCCTACGAGGCGTACAACCGGGCGTTCGCTCAGGCGCTGGCCGAGGAGGCGGCGCCGGGCGCGGCGGTCGTGGTGCAGGACTACCACCTGACGCTGGTGCCGGGCATGCTCCGCGAGCTGCGGCCCGATCTGCGCATCGGGCACTTCTCGCACACACCGTGGGCGCCGCCCGAGTACTTCCGGATGCTGCCGGACGACGTGGCCGGGCAGGTGCTGCGCGGCATGCTCGGCGCGGACCGCCTCGGCTTCCTCACCGAGCGCTGGGCGCAGGCGTTCACCGAGTGCGCCGAGCGGTTCGCGGGCGGGCTCGGCGGCACCAGGGTCGGGGTGCACGGCCTCGGCGCCGACGCGGACTTCCTGCGCAAGCGGGCGCACGAGCCGGACGTCGAGGAGCGGATGGCCGCGCTGCGGCAGGAGATCGGCGAGGGCCGCCGCACCATCGTCCGGGTCGACCGCACCGAGCTGTCCAAGAACATCGTGCGCGGCCTGCTTGCCTACCGGCAGCTGCTCGACGACCACCCCGAGTGGCGCGAGCGCGTGGTGCACGTGGCGTTCGCCTACCCGTCGCGGCAGGACCTCGCGGTGTACCGGGACTACACGGCCGAGGTGCAGCGGCTCGCCGACGAGATCAACGCCGGGTACGGCACGCCCGGGTGGACCCCGGTCCTCCTCAACCTCAAGGACGACTTCGCCCGTTCGCTGGCCGCCTACCGGCTGGCCGACGTGGCCCTGGTCAACCCCATCCGCGACGGCATGAACCTCGTCGCCAAGGAGGTCCCGGTGATCTCCGACGCGGGCTGCGCGCTGGTGCTGTCGCGGGAGGCCGGGGCACACGAGGAGCTGGGCGAGGACGCGATCACGGTGAACCCCTACGACGTCACGGGCACGGCGGCGGCCCTGCACGAGGCCCTGTCGATGCGCCCGGAGGAACGCGCCGAACGCAGCAAGCGCCTGGCCGCGGCGGCGACGGCACTGCCACCGGCGCAGTGGTTCGTCGACCAGCTCGACGCGCTGAGGGGCTGAGGGCCGGATGAGCAGCCTTCCCACCCCCGCCACGCGGGCCGGGCAGGACGGCCTCGACGCCCTCCTCGCGCGGCCCGGCGAGGCACTGATCGGGCTCGACTTCGACGGGACGCTCGCGCCGATCGTGGCCGATCCGGAGCTGGCCCGGGCCCATCCCCGGGCGCTGTCCGCGCTGGCCGCCCTCGCGCCGAAGGTGGCCGCCGTGGCGGTGGTCACCGGCCGGCCGGCCGAGGTCGCGGTCCGCAACGGCGGCTTCGCTCACGTGCCGGGTCTGGAGCACCTCGTCGTCCTCGGGCACTACGGCGCCGAGCGGTGGGACGCCCGCAGCGGCAAGGTCACCGCGCCCGAGCCGCACCCCGGCGTCGCGGCCGTACGCGCCGAGCTGCCCGGGCTGCTCGACGGCAGCGGGACCTGGGTCGAGGAGAAGGGCCGGGCGGTGGCCGTGCACACCCGCCGGGCCGCCGACCCGCAGGCCGCCTTCGACGCCCTGCGCGAGCCGCTCACCGACCTGGCGGCCCGGCACGGCCTGATCGTCGAGCCCGGCCGCATGGTCCTCGAACTGCGCCCGCCGGGCATGGACAAGGGCGTCGCCCTGAGCGGGTTCGCCCGCGAGATCGACGCCGGTTCGGTGCTCTACGCCGGCGACGACCTGGGCGACCTGCCCGCCTACTCCGCAGTGGACACCCTGCGCACCACCGGCACCCCCGGCCTCTTGGTATGCAGCGGCAGCGACGAGGTGACCGAGCTCAGGCAGCGGGCGGACGTGGTGGTGGAGGGCCCGGAGGGGGTGGTGGAGCTGCTGGCCGCGCTGGCCGATCGAATCGGCTGAGGCGCGCGCCCCCTTGGGGGCGCGGGGAACTGCGCGATCACCCCCCGCACACCCGCACCCGACGAACAACCGAAAGCCCCGTCACCGCTCACCCCGTCGCGTCTCCCGGACCCGCCGCAGCCGATTCACCGTCACCGGATCATGCGCCAACGCCCGAGCGTCATCGAGCAGGGCGTTGAGCAGCTGGTAGTAGCGAACAGGCGCGAGGTCCAGCTCCTCACGTATCGCCCGTTCCTTCGCCCCGGGCCCAAAGAAGCCCCGGCGTTCGAGCGCGAGAATCTCCCGCTCCCTACGCCCCAGCCCCTGCTCACCCGTGTCCTCGTCCATGAACGGCACCGTAACGCCCCCCACCGACAGCACAGCGCAGCTACTCCGCGCTCTCCGCCCGGACCGCCGCCGCCTGGAGGTGGCCGAGCACGCCGGAGGGGCTGCCGCCGGGCGCGACGGCCTTGCCGATCTGCTGCTTGACCTGGGAGGCGACGTCGGCCCAGGACGTCTTGCCGACCGGGTAGAGCTCGGAGGCCAGCAGCTCCTCCAGGAACGGCCTGAGGTGCCGGTCCTCGTCGGAGGCGGCCATCGTGCCGGACGCGGAGGAGGTGACCGGCAGCAGGTCGTACTCGCGGGAGAAGGCCAGCACGTTCTTCTCGCTGTAGACGAAGTCGAGGAAGTCGCCCACCTGGTCGCGGTGGCCGTTCTTGCGGAACGCCGTCATCCAGTCGGTGACGCCGAGCGTGGACCTGCTCGGGCCCTCCTTGCCCGGCGTGGGCACCATCCCGTACTCGACGCCGTTCTTCGCGGCGATCTTCATCAGTGAGGGGTGGCCGTTGAGCATCCCGACCTGGCCCTTCGAGAAGGCGGCGAACGCCGCGGCCCGGTTCAGCTCGCCGGGCGCGACCGGCCCGGTCAGGTCCTTGCCGACCAGGTCCTCCTTCAGCCAGGAGAAGGTGTCGATGTTCTCCGGGGAGTCGAGGCCGTAGCTGTCGACGCCGTCGGTGTAGCCGCCCCCGCCGCTGAGCATCCACTGCATGGTCTCGGCCTGCGCCTCCTCGGGGCCGAGGGGCAGCGCGTACGGGTACTTCACGCCCTTCGCCTTGAGCGCCTCGGCGTCCGCGGCCAGGTCGTCCCAGGACTCGGGCGCACTGATACCGGCCTTGGCGAAGAGGGTCTTGTTGTAGAAGAGCACGCGGGTGGAGGCGGCGAACGGCAGCCCGTACTGCACGCCCTTCACCTGGCCCGCGGAGGCCAACTGCCCCACGAAGTCGGCCTGCGTGCGTATGGAGAGCAGGTCGTCGGCCTTGTAGAGCCGGTCCTGGGCGGCGTAGTCGGCGTACGCGCCGATCTGCGCCAGGTCCGGCGGGTCACCGGCGGCGACCATCTCCCTGACCTTGCGGTCGACGTCGTTCCAGGAATAGACGCTGACGTCGATCTTGACGTCGGGGTGGTCGGCCTCGTACTCCTCGACGAGCTTGTCCCAGTACTTCTCCGAGCTGTTGGCCGCGCTGTCGCCGTAGTCGGCGGCGACCAGCTTCAAGGTCACGTCGCCCGATCCGCCCGTGACGCCGCAGCCGCCGAGGACCGCCGTCATGCCCAGTGCGGACACCACCGCGATCGTTCCTGCCATCCGCCGACGCTGCACCGCTGCTCTTCCCCAACCCCGGCGTCACCGCCGCCGAAACATTTTCGATATCCGGAACAAGGTCTACACCACGTGAGTGGACTAGACCTCTTGCGGGTCCCCGGGTCACACTGTTCCCCGTGAGACATGTCATCGCCCTCGACGTGGGCGGCACCGGAATGAAGGCCGCGCTGGCCGGGCCGGGGGGCGAGGTACTGCACCGGGCCCGCCGGGCCACCGGACGCGCCCAGGGACCGGACACCGTCGTCGCGGGCATCCTCGACTTCGCCGCCGAGCTGCGCGCGTACGGCGCCGAGCGCTTCGGCACGCCCGCGTCCGCCGCGGGTGTGGCCGTCCCCGGCATCGTCGACGAGGCGCACGGCGTCGCCGTCTACGCGGCCAACCTCGGCTGGCGCGACGTCCCGCTGCGCGACCTGCTGGCGGAGCGGCTCGGCGCCCCGGTCGCCCTCGGCCACGACGTGCGCACCGGCGGCCTCGCCGAGGGACGGGTCGGCGCGGGCCGGGGGGCGGACCGGTTCCTGTTCGTGGCGCTGGGGACCGGCATCGCGGGCGCCATCGGCGTCGACGGCCGGGTCGAGGCGGGCGCACACGGCTTCGCGGGGGAGATCGGCCACATCGTCGTACGCCCCGGCGGGGCCCCCTGCCCGTGCGGGCAGCACGGCTGCCTGGAGCGCTTCGCCTCGGCGGCGGCCGTGAGCGAGGCCTGGGCCGCGGCCTCGGGCGACCCGGACGCCGACGCGGCGGACTGCGCGAAGGCGGTGGACTCCGGCGACCCGAAGGCAACGGCGGTCTGGCAGGAGGCCGTGGCCGCCCTGGCCGACGGCCTGGTCACGGCCCTGACGTTGCTGGATCCCCGCATTCTGATCATCGGGGGCGGGCTGGCGGAGGCGGGGGAAACCCTTTTCACGCCCTTGAGGGAAGCGATCCGCAGCCGCATCACCTTCCAGAAACAACCGACACTCGTCCCGGCGGCGCTGGGCGACAGTGCAGGTTGCCTCGGCGCGGGCCTGCTGGCCTGGGATCTTCTGGCATCGACCGACCGCATGGAGGTAACCCCCTGATGACCAACGCCTCAGGGGCGCGGGGAACTGCGCGACAAGCCCCCACGCACCCGCACCCCGCGACGGCCGGACACCCCGCGGTCCTCACCGGCGCGACCGTGGTACTCCCCACCGGATCCGTCGAAAACGGCCAGGTCGCCATCGACGGCACCCGAATCACCACCACCGCCCCGGAAAATGCCCAGGTCATCGACGTAACAGGCCACTACGTCATCCCCGGCTTCGTCGACCTGCACAACCACGGCGGCGGCGGAGCCTCCTTCACCTCCGGCTCGGTCGACGACATCCTCAAGGGCATCCACACCCACCGCCTGCACGGCACGACCACCCTGGTCGCCTCCACCGTCACCGGCGACATGGACTCCCTCACCCACCGCGCGGGCCTGCTGAGCGAACTCGCCGAGCAGGGCGAGATCGCCGGCGTCCACTTCGAGGGCCCGTTCATCTCCCCCTGCCGCAAGGGCGCCCACTCCGAGGCCCTCCTGCGCGACCCCCACCCCACGGGGGTCCGCAAGCTGATCGACGCGGCCCGGGGCTGGGCGAAGATGCTCACGCTGGCCACGGAACTGCCCGGCGGCCTGGACTCCGTACGCCTCCTCGCCGACCACGGCGTGATCGCGGCGATCGGCCACACGGACGCCACCTACGAGCAGACGGTGGAGGCCATCGACGCGGGCGCCACAGTCGCCACGCACCTCTTCAACGCGATGCCGCCGCTCGGCCACCGCTCCCCCGGCCCGATCACCGCGCTGCTGGAGGACGAGCGGATCACGGTCGAGCTGATCAACGACGGCACGCACCTCCACCCCGCCGCACTGCAACTGGCGTTCCATCACGCGGGCGCCGGCCGGGTCGCGTTCATCACGGACGCGATGGACGCGGCCGGTTTCGGCGACGGGCGCTACTGGCTGGGCCCCTTGGAGGTGGAGGTCGCGGACGGCGTGGCCCGGCTGGTGGAGGACGGCACGATCGCCGGCTCGACCCTCACCCAGGACCGTGCGTTCAAGCGGGCGGTCACGGTCGACGGCCTCTCCGTCGAGGACGCGGTGACGGCCCTGTCCGCGAACCCGGCCCGCCTGCTCGGCATGGCCGACACGATCGGCTCACTGGAGCCCGGGAAGTACGCCGACCTGCTGATCCTGGACTCCGCGTACGAGCTGAAGGGCGTCATGCGCCGGGGCGAATGGGTGGTCCCTCCCCAACTGACCTGATTCATCCCGCAGTCGAGAGACGGTGGCCGACTCCAGGACTGGGCCGACCGCCGTCTCTTTGGCATGATCAGGGAACGTTCACGGCAACAAGCGCGTCTGGGGGAGGTCGGCCCGGTGATCCTCACGGTCACGCTGAACACCGCTCTCGACATCACCTATCGCGTACGGTCCCTCCGGCCGCACGCCTCCCACCGCGTCTCCGAGGTGACGGAACGCCCCGGCGGCAAGGGCGTCAACGTGGCCCGGGTGCTCGCGGCCCTCGGGCACGAGGTGACGGTGACCGGGTTCACGGGCGGGGCGACGGGCCGGGTCGTGCAGGAGAAGCTCGCGGCGGTGCCGGGGGTGGTGGACGCGCTGGTCCCGGTCTCGGGAGCGACCCGCCGCACCGTCGCCGTGGTCGACGAGCGCACCGGCGACACGACGCAGCTCAACGAACCGGGCCCGATGATCACGCCCACGGAGTGGTCCGCCTTCCAGGAGGCCTACGAGGACCTGCTCCCCTCCGCCTCCGCGGTGGCCCTGTGCGGCAGCCTGCCGCCGGGCGTCCCGGTGGGCGCGTACGCGGGCCTGGTCCGCACGGCCCGCTCCTTCGCGGTCCCGGTCCTCCTGGACACCAGCGGCGAACCCCTGCGCCGGGGCGTCGCGGCCCGCCCCGACATCATCAAGCCGAACGCCGACGAACTGGCGGAACTCACCGGCTCCCACGACCCGCTCCGCGCGACCCAGGACGCCCGCCGCCGAGGCGCGGGCGCGGTCGTGGCGTCCCTCGGCCCGGAAGGCCTCCTGGCCCTCACCCGAGACGGCCGCTGGCGAGCCATCCCACCGACCCGGGCACGAGGCAACCCGACAGGCGCGGGCGACTCGGCGGTAGCAGGTCTGCTCTCAGGCTTGGTGGAGCACCTCCCCTGGCCGACCCGCCTGACCCGGGCGACGGCTCTCGCGGCGGCGACGGTGCAGGCACCGGTGGCCGGGGAGTTCGACCGGAGGCTGTACGAGGAGTTGCTGGCGGGGGTGACGGTTTCGGGAGAGGTCTGCGCGGCCTAGGCCGGGTCAGTCCTTGACCCGGCCCGCCTTCAGCCACAGCTGGTCCAGGAGGACGTTGCACTTGTCGCCGTCCTGGCAGGACAGCGAAATGGTGTTGGTGCCCTTGTTGAGGGTCGGCCAGGCGTAGGTCCTCGTCCAGCCCTTGGCGAAGTCGCCGTCCGAGGTGTGCGTGAAGTTGCCCAGGTTGAGCTTGTCACCGAACGGCTTGCCGTTGACGGTGAGGGTCATCTCCTGGTCCTCGTCCACCGTGCTGTAGCGGGCGAAGACGGTGTAGGCACCGGCCTTCGGGACACCGTTGACGGTCCAGGTGACGGAGGAGCCGACCTGGTTGAGGTTCCCGACGTAGATACCGCCGTCGGACTGGGCGCCCTTGACGTCCTGGGCGAGGGTCGCGGCGCCGCCGAGACGCAGCGCCTTGGCGTCGATCGTGGGCAGCTCCGCCGCGCTCTCCCCGTCCTTGCTCGCCGAAGGGCTCGGCTTCGAGTCCTGGGACTGGGTGGGGTTCGTGCCCACCTCGTCGGACGCGTCGTCCTTGTCCTTGTCGCCGCCCAGCATGGCCACGCCGATGCCGACGACGACCGCGGCGACCACCGCGATCGCGCCGATCAGCAGGCCCTTGTGGTTCGGGCCGCGGCCACCCCGGCCGCCACCGCCACCGGCCGGCATCTGCTGCTGGGCGGTGGTCGCACCGCCGGGCAGCGTCTCCGGGGCGGCGTAGTGCGCGTTCGGCTGTCTGTAGGTGCCCTGCTGCGGGACCTGGCCGTACGGCGCCGTCTGCGCGTTATGCGGCTGCTGGCCGTACTGGCGTGTGCCGACCGCTCGCACCCGGTTGACCGAGTTCGGGTAGCCGTAGCCGCCACCGGACGGCGGCTGGGCTCCGTTGGCCTGCCCGTCGGCGTAGAGATAGCCGAACGGGTCGTCGTCCTCGGGCGTGCTCGCGCCGTTGTTGCCGGGCGTCATCCCTTGGTCTCCTCAGTCAGGTGCGGTGCATGCGGTACTTGGGTGAGTAAGCGAGCCTACCCGCTCCCGGAGACCCAAACGGGTGACTCAGACCGCATCAACTCACTGACCTGGGCTTCACCCGGCGCGTCTGTGTTGTTTGGGACGAGATCGTTTCTCGACGTACATCCGCTCGTCAGCGGATTTCAACACTTCATCCGCGGTCATTCCACAGTGTGCCCATCCGATGCCGAAGCTGGCGCCCACCCGGACGGCCCGCCCCTCGGCGCGGATGGGCTGGATGATCTCGTTGCGGAGCCGGACCGCGAGGTCCTGCGCGTCGGCGCGGCCGAGTCCGTCGGCCAGGATGACGAATTCGTCACCCCCGAGCCGGGCGACCGTGTCACCGTCGCGGACGCCGCCGCTCAGCCGCCGGGCCACCTCGATGAGAACCGCGTCACCCGCGTTGTGCCCGAACCGGTCGTTGATCGACTTGAAGCCGTCGAGGTCGCAGAAGAGCACGGCGAGGCCCTTGGTGCCGTCGTCGTGGTTCCCGTCCGGGGCGACGGTGTGCACATGGTGGTCGTAGGCGTCGTACGGCTCGGCGCCCTGCCGGAAGTCGAAGCCGGGCCCGACCACGTCGAAGGCGGGATGGCCGTAGGCGGCGTCTACGGACTCCACGGCGGCGTGCGGGGATGACGCGCGTTGACAGAGCCGGGCGGACAGGCGGGAGCGCAGCTCCGCGGAGTTCGGCAGGCCGGTGAGCGAGTCGTGCGAGGCGCGGTGGGCGAGCTGGAGCTCGCGGCGCTTGCGCTCCTCGATGTCCTCGACGTGGGTGAGCAGGAAGCGGGGCCCGTCGGCGGCGTCCGCGACGACGCTGTTGCGCAGCGACACCCACACGTACGTGCCGTCGCGGCGGCCCAGGCGGAGCTCCGCGCGCCCGCCCTCCGCCGAGGTGCGCAGCAGGGTGCCTATGTCCTCGGGGTGGACCAGGTCGGAGAAGGAGTAGCGGCGCATCGCGGACGCGGGGCGGCCCAGCAGCCGGCACAGCGCGTCGTTCGTGCGCAGGATCCGGCCGTGCTGGTCACCGCCCATCTCGGCGATGGCCATGCCGGACGGCGCGTACTCGAAGGCCTGCCTGAAGCTTTCCTCGCTGGCCCGCAGCGCCTGCTGCTCGCGCTCCAGCCGGACGAGGGCGCGCTGCATGTTGGCGCGCAGCCGGGCGTTGCTGATCGCGATGGCGGCCTGGAAGGCGTACATCTGGAGCGCCTCGCGGCCCCAGGCGCCGGGCCGGCGGCCGTTGCGCGGCCGGTCCACGGAGAGCACGCCGATCAGCTCGCCGCAGGCCGCGTTGCCCTGCGGGCCGGGCGCGTACATCGGGGCGAAGAGCCGGTCGGCCGGGTGCCACTCGTCCTCGAAGCGGGGGGCGGGGCCGTCGGTGTACCACTGCGGGACGTCGTCGTCGTCGAGGACCCAGCCCTCGGTGTGCGGTATGAACACCAGGTCGCCCCAGTGTTCGCCCATGCCGAGGCGGCGTTCCCAGGACTCGCGCGAGCCGACCCGGCCGGTGATGAGGGCCTCGGCGGCGGGGTTCCCGGCGAAGGCGGCGACGACGAGGTCGCCGTCCGGCCGTACGAGGTTCACGCACGCCAGCTCGTACCCGAGGGCCGCGACGACGCCCTCCGCGACGGTCTGCAGTGTGTCCGCCAGGCTTCGGGCCGTGTTCATGTCGGCCATGACCTGGTGCAGTTGTCGCAGGGACGCAAGACGGACGTAGGGCTCCGACTCGGTCTCCATGCTCGCCCTCCCCCCGAGTACTCGCAGCGATTCAAGGGTTCTCGTCGGCGTATCGCCCTGGCAGCTTCCCCGCCACTGAATCACAGCGCGCTGCCCACTCGGTACACAGGGTCAACAATTCCTGCCCCTTGTGACTCAAGTCACAGGCAAACCTGAACAATTGAGAGGAGTTTCTGCGTTCTTCACGTGCTCTACCGAACGCAAACTTTGTCGGGTTGCGCACATGTATTTCCCTGGCGACCGCCGGGAGACCGTGGATGTCCTTCGCGATGCCCGTGGCGACGCCCGTCGCGATGTCCGTCGCGATGTCCGTCGCGATGTCCGTCGCCATGCCCGTCGCGATGTCCGTCGCGATGTCCGTCGCCATGCCCGTCGCGATGTCCGTCGCCATGCCCGTCGCGATGTCCGTCGCCATGCCCGTCGCGATGTCCGTCGCCATGCCCGTCGCCATGCCCGTCGCGATGTCCGTCGCGATGTCCGTCGCCATGCCCGTCGCGATGTCCGTCGCCATGCCCGGCGCGATGTCCGTCGCGAGTCCTAGGACCGCGATCGGGCGGGAGCCCGATGCGGGGCGCGCGGGACGGAGATTAGCGTCTCGGGTGTGCCGAACACTTCCGCTGCCACGTCCCCGATCATTCCGTCGCCCGCCTCCGGGCATGCTGAGGGGGTGAGCAACGACGAGTTCCGCGCCGCCATGTCCCGGCTGGCCTCGGGTGTGGTCCTGGTGACCGCGCAGGAGCCGCCGCTCGACCCGGACGACGCCACGGCGCCGGGCGGCGAGGACGCGGGCATGACGGCCACGGCCTTCATGTCGGTGTCCCTGGACCCGCCCCTGGTGCTGGTGAGTCTGCGCGAGGGCTCCCGCATGGACGAGCTGCTGGAGGAGCAGGACCTGTGGGCGGTCTCGGTCCTCTCCGAGAGCCAGCGGCACATCGCGGGCCGTTTCGCGATGAAGGGCCGCGTCAGCGACCGGCTGCTGTTCGCGGACATCCCGTACACGCGCGGCGAGTACACCGGCTCCCCGCTGGTCGGCGGCGCCCTGGCCGTCCTGGAGTGCCGCACCGAGCAGCGGGTGGCCGCCGGTGACCACACCCTGGTCATCGGCCGGGTCCTGACCGCCTCCGTCCCCAGCGCGGAGGGCGGCCCGCTGACGTACTTCCGCGGCAGGTACCGGCAGTTGGGCTGAGGAAACCGTTGGCCTGGCGCCGAGCCACCCGCCTAGGAGTGTCCTGAAGATCTTGGAATTGCGCCCGGCTTGCACCGGTTCGGGGCGATTGACATTTACCGGCAATCCGGGGTGATCCCGGCGGCCGGAGCAAGATCTTCATCGGTCTTCTAGGGTGCGGCCACGACCACGCCCGGAGTGCGCCCATGACGACGAACGGCCCGCGCCCATGACGACGACCGGCCCGCGCCTCGAAGAGATCACCCCCGCGAATCTCGACGCCGCCCTCGGCATCCACGTCCGCCCCGGCCAGGAACACGCGGTCGCCCCGGTCGTGAAGTCGCTCGCCGAGGCCTACGTCCGTCCCGGCGTCGCCTGGCCCCGCCTGATCGTCGACGGCGACCGCCCGGTCGGCTTCCTCATGGCATTTCTCGACATCGACTGGTTCGAGGACGGCGGCGTCCGCCGCTCGGGCCTGTGGCGGCTGAGCATCGCGGCCGAGGAGCAGGGCAAGGGGTACGGCCGCTTCGCCGTCGGGGCGGTGGCGGCCGAACTGCGCCGGCGCGGCGGCAAGGAGCTCTACGTCACCTGGCACCCGGGGCCGGACGCCCCGGAGCGGTTCTACCTGGGCCTGGGCTTCCGCCCGAACGGGGAGACCAGCGGAGACGAGACCGTAGGCGTGCCGGAGCTGGACCAGCGACGCCTCGGAGAGCCGTCAGCAGGCCCCTAGCCCCAGTTCCGCGGGGAGCGCCCCTGCTTCGTCTCCGAGCGCTGCTTCTTCTCCCGCAGGCGGCGCTCGTTGATGCCCCGGGGAATCCGGGTCGGCTTGCGGGGCTTGGGCGGGGGCGCGGTGGCCTCGGCCAGCAGCGCGGTGAGACGGACGGCGGCGGCCTCGCGGTTGCGCCACTGGGAGCGGTGCTCGGAGGACCGCACGGTGACGACCCCGTCGACCAGACGCCCGGCGAGCCGCTCCAGGGCCCGCTGCTTCCACACCGCGGGCAGTGCCTCGGTCTTCGCCAGGTCGAAGCTCAGCTCGACCTTCGAGTCGCTGGTGTTGACGTGCTGCCCGCCCGGCCCCGACGACCGCGAGAAACGCCACATGAGCTCGGCCTCGGGCAGGGAGACGGAGCCTCGGATGACGTGGGAACCGGACATGCCGTCCATGTTCCCGCTTCTGTCCCGTCCACGTCACCCGAATAACCGCGAGTAAAGAAAGTAAAGGAGTTGGAACCTCGCGTACCCCATCCACGTTCATGGGGGTAGCTGTAGCTTCTTTGCCGTACGTAAACGAGGGAAGGGACTCCCAACAATGGCTGTAAGCCTGTCCAAGGGTGGCAACGTCTCGCTCACCAAGGAGGCTCCGGGCCTGACCGCCGTCACCGTGGGCCTCGGCTGGGACGTCCGCACCACCACCGGCACGGACTTCGACCTCGACGCCTCCGCGATCGCGGTCAACACGCAGGGCAAGGTCTACTCGGACGCCCACTTCGTCTTCTTCAACAACAAGCAGACGCCGGACAACACGATCGTCCACACCGGCGACAACCGCACGGGCGAGGGCGCCGGCGACGACGAGGCGATCAACGTCAACCTCGCCGCCCTCCCGGCCGACATCGACAAGATCGTCTTCCCGGTCTCGATCTACGACGCGGAGAACCGCTCGCAGAACTTCGGCCAGGTACGCAACGCCTACATCCGCATCGTCAACCAGGCCGGCGGCGCGGAGATCGCCCGCTACGACCTGTCGGAGGACGCGGCGACGGAGACGGCCATGGTCTTCGGCGAGCTCTACCGCAACGGCGCGGAGTGGAAGTTCCGCGCGGTCGGCCAGGGCTACGCCTCGGGCCTGGTCGGCATCGCCCAGGACTTCGGCGTCAACGTCTGACGAACGCCTGAGCGTTTCACGGGAAGCCCCCCGGACCGGACGACCGGCCCGGGGGGCTTCGCCTCAGGGGGCGCGGGGAACTACGCGACAAGCCACATTCCACCCGCACCGGACAAAACCCCGAGCCCCTACGGCGCATCGAAGCCCCTGGCCGACAACCCGAAGGCCCTGGCCTTCGGGACCGCCCTCGGCTACGAGGTCGTCGACCATCGTGAGGACGAGCAGATGGGGCGCCCCTGCGCGGTCCTGCGCAAGGAACTGACCGGGCCGTGAGGCCTCAGGGCTGCTCCGGCTTCCCCTCCCCGTACAGCCAGTCGGCCCAGATCCCCTCCAGGTCCGCCCCGGGCGCCCGCTTCTCCACGTAGGCCGTGAAGTCGGCGGTGTCGGCGTTGCCGTGCCGGTACCTGGCCGCCCACCCCCGCAGGATCGAGAAGAACCGTTCGTCCCCTACGGCCTGCCGCACCTTCTGCAGCACCATGGCCCCCCGCCAGTACACAGGCGGGTCCGAGATCTGCGCGGCGCTCGGCGGGTCCGCCGGCGGGAACTCCCAGATCTCCTCCCCGGCCTCCTCCGTGTCGAAGTGGGCCCCGGAGTACACCGCGTCGAACGTCTGCTGCGCGCTGTCCCCGCCGTGGTCCTCCTCCCACAGCCACTCCGCGTAGGTCGCGAACCCCTCGTTGAGCCACATGTCCCGCCAGCTCTCGGGCGTGACGGAGTCGCCGTACCACTGGTGGGCGAGCTCATGGACGAGCAGCGTGATGTCGGGGGCGCCGGGGAAGACCGGCCGGGTCTGGGTCTCCAGGGCGTAGCCGACGGAGGCCGCGCTGTCGACGATCGCACCGGTGGAGGAGAAGGGGTACGGCCCGAACCTCCGCTCCGACCACCGCAGCACCTCCGGGATCCGCCCGAGCACCGGCCGGCTCGCCGCCGCCTCGGCCGGGTCGACGGCCGTGTACAGGGGCAGGTCCCCGGCTCTGGAGCGGCTGATGCCGAAGCGGCCGATCGCGAGGGTGGCGAGGTAGCTCGCCATCGGTTCCCCGCTGTGCCACACGAACGTCGTACGGCCCCGCGCGGTCCGCTCGCTGCGCAACTCCCCGTTGGAAACGGCCTGCAGCCCCTTGGGCACGGTCACCGCGAGGTCGTAGGCCGCCTTGTCGGAGGGGTGGTGGTTGCCGGGGAACCACGCCATCGACCCCGTCGGCTCGCCGAGCGCGAGCACCCCGTCCGTGGTGCGCAGCCAGCCCTCCTGGGAGCCGTCCGGGTCGGTGACGGTCTCGGGCGTTCCGGAGTAGCGGACGGTCACGCGGAACGTCTCGTCCCGGTCGAGGTCGCCGTGCGGCCGGACGGTGAGCTCCTGCCCGGCGCGGTTCCAGCGGGCCGCCTCGCCGCCGACGGTGATCTGCTCGACCTCCATGCCGAGCAGGTCGAGGTTGAAGGCGGAGAGGTCCTTCTCCGCGCGGGCGGTGAGGGTGGCCGTGCCGGTGAGGTGGCGGGCGCCGGGGTCGTAGGCGAGGTGCAGGCCGTAGTGGGTGACGTCGTAGCCGCCGTTGCCGGCCTTCGGGAAGTAGGGGTCGCGGACGCCGGAGCCGCCCGGGGTGCCGTGCACGCCGCCGCCGCACGCGCTGAGGACGAGCGCGCAGGCCAGCAGGGAGGCGGCGGGCAACGCGGGGACAAGACGTACAGATCGGGCCACGCTCGTGATCCTACGATCGCGTGACACCATCACCTCCGTGCTCGACATCGGCTACGCCCTCTCCAACCGCTTCCCCGACCCGCCGCAGACGGACTACCGCCGCGCGGACGTCCGGGCGCTGCGGCACGACCTGTTCTGCGGTGACGTCTACCTGGCGGACACCAAGACGGATCACGAGGTGTCCACAGCCTGGGGATGGGTGCCGGTGCTCGACTTCGCGTGGGCGCTGTGCGACATCGTGGAGCGTATCGACCGGGATCCGGCGGGGTCGCGGGCGTCCCGGCCGCAGCGGGCGGAACTGGACTTCACCGAGTCGACGGACCGGATGCTGTTCGAGCGCCGCTTCGGCTGGGTGGACATCGAGGCGGACTGGATGCGCGCGGAGGAGCCCGCGCTCACCGTCTCCCACAGCGAACTGCGCCGCGAGTCACGGGACTTCCTGCACGACCTGATCGCCGACCTCACCGACCTCCACGACGACCTCGCGGAGAACCCGGCGATCTGGACCCTCCAGGCCCGCTTTCCCAGACTCCCCTGACCGGCCCCGGCGACCCGCGATGACACCATCACCTGTGATCGGTACCTGACACGGGGAGAAGGACCATGACGCAGGGGCGCGTGGCCTACGGGATGAACTACAAGGTCAGTCCACCGGCCGTCGTCAGCGGTGAAGGACCGGGTCAGGGCACGTCCGTCCGGCTCTTCCGTGACCCCGACGGTCCCGTTTCGGACCGGCTCCCTTCGCTGCGGGCCTTCCGTCTGCGCGCCGAGGACTGGACGCCGCTCGCCCGCGTGGTCACCGAGCGGGCTCTTAGCTCACGGCTGAGTGGGCGCCCAGCGGTGTACCAGGTGCTGGATCACCACGGTGCGCCCCTCGGGCGGATCACTCTGCGGCGCCGCCGTGCCTTCCGCTGGGGTCGCAAGCGCTGGACGGTGGAACCGGTCGCCGGCCCCGTGCTGCGGGGGCACGAGGGCCTTCTGGTGTCGTGGTTGCTGTGGTGGCCGTTGGGGTTGCCGGTCTATCCGCTGTTCCTGGTCCTGGCACTCATGGCGGAGATCGACGACGGATTCCGCCCGCCGCGACGCATCATCTGGCGCGACACCTCACGCCGTGTCCACGTCGTCTTCCGCGCGGTGGCCGAGGACTACCAGGTGCTGACACAGGACCTGGATCCGCGCCTGGTCAACGCCCTCATCGGGCTGCACCAGTCCTCCGACTGCCCGGAGCAGGCGGGATCGGAGGGCTGGTACGGAAGGTGAGGGACGCCGTCAGCCCTCCACCCTGATCCCCCACTGCGCGGCCAGCACCGGTGCCAGGTCCAGCAGTTGCGCCGTGCTGATCACCGCCCCCGACAGCCGGTCCAGCCCGCGGGTGATCTCCAGGGACGCGGCGCCGCGCAGGTCGACGTCCGTGAGGGTCGCCGCGTGCAGGTCGGCGCCCTTCAAGGCGCAGTCGACGAACTCCACGCGCTCCAGGCGGGCGCCGCCGAAGTCCGGCTCGACCAGGACGCAGCCCTCGAAGACGACGTCCCTGAGCCGGGCCGTGCGCAGGTTCAGATAGTCGATCTTGCCGCCGCGGATCAGCACCCGCTCCAGCACCGCCCCGTGCAACTGCGGCCCGCCGAGCCGGGCGTCGGTCAGCTCCACGTCGCGCAGGGTCGCCTCGGCGAGGTCGGTCCCGACGCCGCGGACGCCGGTGAGGGTGGAGTCCAGAACGCGGGCGTGCCGCAGCCGGGTCTCGTCCAGCGCACAGCCCGTCAGGGCGCAGTCCATGAAACGGGCGCCCGACCCGTCCTGCCCGGAGAAGCCGGCCTCCCGGAAGTCCAGCCCGTCGTAGTCCCCATCCGGCTCCAGCCCGCCGCCCTCGTACGGCTCCAGCTCCGGAAGCCGCACCTCCGGTCGCCGCGCGCCCTTCACACCCGTACCGCCCGCCGCTCTCCTCGCCATGCCCCCATGCTGCACCCCGCCACTGACAACCGGCCCTGACCTGCACGGCCACCTCAGATGTCACATTCCGGGGCCGTCATCGGGTCGTACTCACAGAAGGCGACCCCGACCCGAGGGAGATCCCCAGCCATGCACCGCATCACCGTCATCGGCGGCGGCCTCGCCGGACTGACCGCGGCCATCACCGCCGCCGAGGCGGGCGCCAAGGTCACCATCCACGAAGCCCATCACACCCTGGGCGGCCGGGCGCGCACCGCCGACGGCCCCTACCGCACCAACGAGGGCCCGCACGCCCTCTACAACGGCGGCCCGCACTGGGCCTGGCTCAAGCAGCGCGACCTCATCGGCCCGCTCGCCCCGCTCCCGCCCCTGGAGGCCGCCCGGCTCCGGCTGCGGCACCAGGGCGTGCTGCGCCGCACCCCACCCTTCGCGATGTTGAAGCTGCTACGCCGGACGGGCCGTCAGGCGCCCGTGGACGCCGACTTTTTGACCTGGGCGACGGACGTCGCGGGCGAGGAAGGGGCCCGGGCCGCCGCCCACTACTCGGCGGTCGCCCTGTTCCATCACGACCCCGGGTCGCTGTCGGCCGCGTTCGTGCAGGAGCGGCTGCGCCGCGCCACCAAGCTGCCACCCGAGGCGCACTACCCGCGCGGCGGCTGGGTGAGCCTCGTCGACCGGATGGCCGCCCGTGCCTGGAACCTGGGCGTCCGGATGGAGACGCTGTCCCGTGCCGACACACTCCCCGCGGACACGCCCGTCGTCGTCGCCACCTCCCTGGACGCCGCCCGCCGCCTGCTCGGCGACGACTCCCTGACCTGGCCGAGCGGCCGTACCGCCCTCGTCGACCTGGCCGTACGCACCCGGCGCGGGGACGCCTTCGTCGTATCCGACCTGGACGCGCCCGGCTGGCTGGAGCGGTTCACCGCCCAGGACCGCAGCCTCGCCCCGGCCGGCGAGCAGTTGATCCAGGGTCAGATCCCCCTCGCCCCGCACGAGTCCAAGGCCGACGGCACCGCCCGTGCCGAGCAGTTGCTCGACCTGGGCTTCCCCGGCTGGCGCGAGCGCGTGACCTGGCGGCGCGAGTCGGTGGCGAGCGGCCGTACGGGCGCGGTCGATCCGCCCGGCACCAGCTGGCGCGACCGGCCGGCCGTGGACCGGGGCGACGGGGTCTACCTCGCCGGCGACCAGGTCGCGGCCCCCGGCGTGTTGTCGGAGGTGTCGTTCAACAGCGCCCTGACGGCGGTCTCGCTGGCCCTCGGACGGCGCGAGCTTGACCTCAAGCAAGCTTGAGGTTGAAAGCTGTTCGCATCGCACGCCCGACCGGAAGACACCGAACGCCCGACCAGAGGAGTCGCCATGCACGCCATCCGGCTGCACGTCTTCGGCCCGCCCGAGAACCTCACCCACGAGCAGGTCGAGGACCCCCGGCCGGGCCCCGGCCAGGTCCGCATCGCCGTACGGGCGGCGGGGGTCCACCTCCTCGACGCCGCCCTGCGCGAGGGCATGCGGGGCGGCCCGGCGGCCGAGCCGACGCCGCTGCCCACCATCCCCGGCCGCGAGGTCGCCGGGGTGGTCGAGTCCCTGGGCGAGGGCGTCACCGGCGACTGGCTCGGCAAGCGGGTCGTCGCCCACCTCGGCTTCGTCCCCGGCGGATACGCCGAACTGGCCGTCACCGAGGTGGAGCGCCTGCACGAGATCCCCGGCAACCTGGACTTCGCCGAGGCCGTCGCCATGATCGGCACGGGCCGTACGGCGATGGGCATCCTCCAGTTCGCCGAGCTCGGCCCGGACTCGGTGGTGATCGTCCCGGCCGCCGCCGGAGGCATCGGCACCCTTCTCGTGCAGTACGCCAAGAACGCCGGCGCGACCGTCGTGGGCCTCGCGGGCGGGCCGGAGAAGACCGCGCGCGTCGAGGCGGGCGGCGCCGATCTCGCCGTCGACTACAAGGACCCCGCCTGGCCCGCGAAGGTGCGTGCGCATCTCGGAGGCCGGGCCGCGACCGTCGTCTTCGACGGCGTCGGCGGCGACATCGCCCGCGAGGCCGTCGGCCTCCTCGGCCCCGGCGGCAGGCACATCGTCTTCGGCTGGTCCGGCGAGGGCATCCGGGACGGCGAGCCCTACCTCGTCGACGGCGTCTCCGAGCAGGTCCTCGGCCCGGTGATGCTGGGGAAGGCCGGCGGTCCCGAACCCGTCCGCACCCTCGAACTGCGCGCCCTCGCCGAGGCCGCCGCCGGCCGGCTCACCCCGGCCGTACAGCGCTTCCCGCTCGCCGAGGCCGCGGCCGCGCACCGCGCGCTGGAGACCCGCGGCACGGTCGGAAAGGTGGTTCTGGAGCCATGACCCGACGCCCCGCCAGCGGCGACGAATCCGCGGATGCAGGCCGCCCGGATCCATGGTCTTCTGACGAGATGAGTGTCACCCGGACAGGCGAACAGGGCCCTGCTGTGGACACCGACCCACGCCGCTGGTGGGGCCTGGTCGTCATCGCCCTGGCCCAGCTCATGGTCGTGCTCGACGCGACCATCGTGAACATCGCCCTCCCCTCCGCCCAGCGCGACCTCGGCATGTCCGACGGCAACCGTCAGTGGGTGATCACCGCCTACACCCTCGCCTTCGGCGGACTGCTCCTGCTGGGCGGCCGGATCGCCGACCTGGTGGGCCGCAAACGGACCTTCGTCATCGGGCTGGTCGGCTTCGCCGCCGCCTCCGCGCTCGGCGGCGCCGCCACCAACGCCGGGATGCTCTTCGGCGCCCGCGCGCTCCAGGGCGCCTTCGCCGCCGTCCTGGCCCCCTCCGCGCTGTCCCTGCTGACCACGACGTTCACCGACCCCAAGGAGCGCGGCAAGGCCTTCGGCATCTACGGCGCCCTGGCCGGCAGCGGCGCCGCGATCGGCTTCATGGTCGGCGGACTGCTCACCGAGTACCTGGACTGGCGCTGGTGCCTCTACGTCAACGTGCCCATCGCGATCGTCGCCGTGCTCGGCGCCCTCGCCCTGCTCCACGACCGCCCCGGCCACGCCGGTGCCCGCCTCGACGTCCCCGGCGTCGTGCTCGGCTGCGGCGGCCTCGTCGCGATCGTCTACGGCTTCAGCGAGGCCGAGTCCCGGGGCTGGAGCGACCCGATGGTGCTGTCGCTGTTCGCCGCCGGGATCGTGCTGCTCGCGGTGTTCGTGTGGTGGCAGTCCCGGGCGCCCAGCCCGCTGCTGCCGCTGCACATCATCCGCGACCGCAACCGCGCCGGCTGCTTCCTGACCATGGCGCTGGCCGTGATCGGCATGTTCGGCCTGTTCCTGTTCATGACGTACTACCTCCAGGCCGTCCTCGCGTACTCCCCCGTCAAGACGGGCCTGGCCTTCCTGCCCCTCACGGCCGCGATCATCGTCGGCTCGACCCAGATCTCCGCCCGGCTCCTGCAGCGCGTGCCGCCCCGCATGCTGATGGTCCCCGGCATGGTCCTGGCCGCGACCGGCATGGTGCTCCTCACCCAGATCACGACGCACTCCTCCTACGCCTCCGAGATCCTGCCCGCGCTGCTGCTGCTCGGCCTCGGCATGGGCCTGACGTTCATGCCGGTCTTCGCCACCGCCACCGCGGGCGTCGCCCCGCAGGACTCGGGCGTGACCTCCGCGACGGTCAACACCTCGCAGCAGGTCGGCGGCTCCATCGGCACGGCCCTCCTCAACACCATCGCGACGACCAGCACCGCCACGTACGTCACCACGCACCTCACCGACCCGTCCGACCGCACCCGGGTGATGCGGGAGGGCGTCGTCCACGGCTACACCGTCGCCATCTGGTGGGCCGCCGGCATCATGCTGCTGGCCGGGCTCATCGCGGGCCTGATGGTGACGAAGAAGGCCCCGAAGCACGGCACCCCGACGGCCACGCCGATGCCGGAACCGGCGGCTTGAGGGGCGGGGAGGCGCGGAGTCGGGGAATCGGGGAGGCGGGGAGGCGGGGCGAAACTCGAATGCCCCACCCCGCGCGCCCCACTACCGTTCCGGGAGTGATCGACATTCCCCGGGAACTAGCGGAATCACAGGCGAAGTTCAACGGCGAGGCGGGCCGCGCCTTCATCGCCGGGCTGCCGGAGCGGACGGCCCGCTTCCTCGACCACTGGGACCTGAAGCCCGACGGCCCCCCGATGCACGGCGTCTCCGCCCTGGTCGTCCCGGTCGTCCGGACCGCCGACGGCACCCCGGCGGTCCTCAAGCTCCAGATCCTCGACGAGGAGAGCGAGGGCGAACCGGTCGCGCTGCGCGTCTGGAACGGCGACGGAGCCGTCCGCCTCCTCGACCTCGACGAGCCCACCGGCACCATGCTGCTGGAGCGCCTCGACGAGACCCGCATGCTGTCCCACCTGCCGGACCCCCGCCAGGCCGTGGTCACCATCGCCGAGCTTCTGGCCCACCTCACGTCCTTCCCGGCCCCGCCCGGCATGCGCCGCATCGGCGACATCGCGCAGGGCATGCTCGACCGGACCCCCTGGGCCCTCGACCGCATCCCCGACCCCGCGGCCCGCCGCCTGGTCGCCGACTGCGCGGCCGCCGTACGCGAGGTCGTGGACGACCCGGGCGACCGCCTCCTCCACTGGGACCTCCACGACGAGAACGTCCTGGCCGGCCCCCGCGCCCCCTGGCTGGCGATCGACCCCAAGCCCCTGGCCGGCGACCCCGGCTTCGAACTGTGGCCGGCCCTCGACAACCGCTACGACCCCGACGACATCCTCTGGCGCTTCGACGCCATGACCGACATCCTCGCCCTGGACCGCCCCCGAGCCCACGCCTGGACCCTGGGCCGCCTCCTCCAGAACACCCTGTGGGACATCGAGGACGCCCGCCCCGTCGACGACGCCCAATTGGAAATCGCCCGACGACTCCGCGGCCACGTGCACTGAACGGCATAACCCCAGGTCGGACCACATCCGACCTGGGGTTTCACAGAGCCCCCTGTCGGATTCGAACCGACGACCTACGCATTACAAGGGCTCGCGGGGTCGTGGCGGCTGGTGCCGCATCATCACATTGGATCCCGTTTCCCCTGATCAGCGGCTTGCGGGCTCGCCGGTGCCTGCTGCTGAATCCGCAGGCTGCCGCACTGTCCGCTCACGCATCGCTCACGCATCGCGCGTTGGGTGACCAGCGGTTTCCCCGAGGACTGCAGTCGCCAAGGCGCCAGAGCCTCACCGCGCGTGAGCCAGCCGTCTCGATGGCCAATCCCCGACGCCAAGCTTGGAGGCGCCCCTGTGCCTGCACTATCCCAGGCCGCCGGAGTAGAGCTTGATCGGTTGCGGATGCCGCTACGACCTCGCAACACGATCATGGCGAGACACCATCTAGCTTTGCCAGGTGCCGTCCCTCGCTGTTACTGCCACCTCGTACTCATCGGCGCCTTCCGCTCTCGTCTACGCAGCACTCCTGGATGCAGAATCCTGGCCGTCGTGGACGTCCTACTACGAGGTCCAGTGGGAGTTGCCCGCGGGGGTCGAGCGACCGGCACGCATAGATGACCTCCGCACCATCCGTTCCCGCCTTGGGCGGGTGTGCTGCCGTGAGCGAATTGTCGAGTTGGTTCCCAACCAGCGGCTCAGCTACGAACAGGACGCCGGGCTGTTCGCGTCTCATCGGGGGTCTGTGGACCTGGATCGAGCACCCCACGGCGGCACCAACATCACCTGGTCAGCAACCTACCGGCACGCACTCCCGCTTCTGGGCATGCTCAGAAGACAGCGCCTTCAGGTTTTGGTCCACGATCTCGCGTCATATACCAACTCAATCGTAAGCCGGCACTCCTAGAAGCTGTGCCAGGTTCATGATGCTCCCATCGGATGGCAAAACGTTTGAACTAGTGGAGCAGGGCGAAGGTCCGCTCAAGGACGTAGCGGAGCAACGGAGTTCCCTTCCCGTCGCAGATCAGGTGGTGTTTGCTGCCCGTCTTCCGGCGGTCGACCAGCGAGCCCGGTAGCGGCACCCCCTTACCGTTACTAGCTCTTCGCATTCCCCCGCGTCCGAGCGCAACGGTTGTCATTCTGTGCGAGCCGAGCGAGTCCAATACTCGCGAATTAGAGTGAACTTCTCTTCGAAAGCAGCATCATCCGGCCGACCACTAAATGCGCCAGGTATTGCAAGCGACCGCCCACGCATGCGAACGATACGCAAGTCCCACCACTCTCCACTTCGTGTTTGATGGCGCCGCTTCTCGATATTGACAATTTCACCCCAAGGGATCGATCGGCGGCTAATGAAAGTGCGAAATACGATCCGATCTGATGTAAGGAGAGTTCGACCGTATCCCCGGTTAATCATATAGATGACCGAAAGCAGCCAGCAAATAGAGACGGAAAACACCCACCAGAATCGTTCGTCCGTCTCTGTCAGTGCCACCGCCACCCCCAAGCCACCAAAGATTGCCGTCAAGTAGCCAGTCCACCACCAATTCTTGCGTCGGGCGGCAGCGTCGAGAGCAATCCAGGTGTTATGCATGCGCGGATTCTACAGTCGCTGGATTCAAGCTGGAAGGGCGGCTTCACAGGCCGCAGCAGCCTCGTGAGCAGAGCGTTGGCGACGAAGGGACGTCGCAAACGCTCACCGTCACGGCGCTCAAGGGGGCACAACGTTCCTGCGCCTTTTCCGCCTCAGCCACCCGTCGAGCAGGGGCCTGCCGGTTCGGCAGGCCCCCATGCCCACGGGCGCCAGCGTTGATGCCGCGCGCCTGCCACAAATCACTCGCACCAGAAGCACCTTGACTTGCGGCATTTCACAGCGAAGTTCAGTAGTCGTCCCTTCCTGATGATTTCAGGTATCCCCCAGTAAGGGTTCCGATGGCGGTGACACCAATAGAGCTTGCATCAGAGACGCGGGCTATACCGCGGGCCCCTCCTGCAATTGCGGCGTCAACTACTTGCCGCCCGAACGATCCTGACGAATTGCGGAGCAGCGAGGACGCCGACTTACTGAGAGCCACGGCTCCACCCGCGAGGCCAAAGCTAGCCACACCCAGCGTGCAGCTGCCCCATTGGCTGGACATACATGCGTCAGCTGTTGTGGCAGCAGCTAGAGCGAGACCAGCAACCGTTGCCGCGGTAGCGATCCAACCCACCGGAGAAGCGAACGCAATTACGCCCAGCGCAACGCCAGCCCACCCTAGCGCCTTACTGTGGTCCTGCATAAAGTCGTGGGCTGCACCGACACCCTTCTTCACCGTGTTCTTGATGCTTCCCCAGAAACCGTCGTCCTTCTTGGGCTCGGGACCGGGATTGGGCGGCGGCGGGAGGGTCTTGAGCCAGCCCTTCGGAGCCGGCGTCGAGGGCAGGGTGATGTTGCGGCGGCCCGGGATGCCTCCGAGGCCGGTGGGCTTCATGCCCTTGACGAGCGTGGGGCGCTTTCCGCAGCGGCAGGCCCGGCGCGGGCCCTCATCGCTGCTGCCGGCGGCCTTCTTACTGCTGACCGGAATGCCGCCCCGGCACGTGATGCCATACTTCTGCGGCTCGTTGCACTCGGGGATGCCGAGGCCGGAGGGGTCGGCGACGGTCGCCGGGTTCTGGACGGCGTAGCTGTAACCGTTGAGGGTCTGGCCCACACCCGTCTGCAGCAGCGGGTCGACGCTGATGAACTGTCCGATCCCGGGATCGTACTGGCGCGCGTCGACGTGAGTGAGTCCCGTGCCGGTGTCGGTGGTCTTGCCGAGGAAACCCTTGTCGTCGGGCCACGCAGACCCGGTGACGCTGCCCCTGGGCGCGCCGAACGGGGTCATATAGCGCCGGGAGTATGCCTGGTCCGTGGCATCGATGGCGAGGGTGCCGGTGCCGTGCTGGTCGGCGACCAGGTAGCTCAGCTCGTTGCTGCCACTCTCGTTGGAGCGGACGGCCACCGTCACGCCGCCCGCGCCGTAGTGGCGCTGGCCCCAGGTGCTGCCGCCGGCCCGCAGGTGCAGTTCGGTCGCCCCCGCGTACAGGACACGTTCTCCGCCCTCGGTGGCACGGATCAGGAGGGTGCCGTCGGCTCCGTACAGGTAGTCCGTCTTCTTGCCGTCCTCAGTGAGAGTCGCCAGCCTGCCCTCGTCAGACCATGCGAGGTCCTGGGTGGCGGCGCCGTCGGGGCGGCTGGTGGTGTTTCCGGTGTTGTCGACCGCGAAGGCCCGCTCGGGTGCGGCGCAGTCGGCCTTGGTGCTGGTGCCGGTCAGGGCGTGCGGCTGGTTCTCCTTCTCGTAGCAGTAGGTCGTGGTGGTGGCGCCGGTGGCGGTGTGCTTGGTCTCCGTCGTGCGCTGGCCGGCGTCGTTGTAGGTGTAGCTGGACCAGTACGGGGCCCGGCCGCTCAGGCTGCTCGCGTTGCGGTTGTCGGAGCAGTTCTGTGAGGCAGGTGTCCACGCCTCGGTCAGGCGTCGGTGGCCGTCGTAGGCGAAGCATTGTGTCTCCGCGGAGGCGGTGCCGCCGAGGGTGCTGGTGTCGGCGATGGAGGTGACGTTGCCCGAATGGTCGTAGGCGTAGAGGAGGTCCCGAAGATTGGCAAGGAACTCGGCACCTCCTGCCCCAAGCGCAACAGCAGGAACCACTGCACCTACTCCATCCGCCAGGAACTCTCGCCGCGCGAGGACGGCAGCCGACGCTCCTTCGCCCGTGGCGGGTACAGCAGCCTCAAAGCGGCCCAGGCCGACCTCGACCACGTCCGCGCCCTCCTCGGGCTGGCCGAGTCGGACGACCCCGAGGGCACCGACCTCATCGCCGAGATGCTGGCCGAGGTCAGCCGCGACCGGTCGCCTCTGCCCGAGGTCGAGGAGACGCGGCGGCGTCTCAACGTCGGCCAGGACCTCATCGGCAGCCTTACCGTCGCCGAATGGCTCGACCGGTGGCTGGCCGGCAAGCGCATACGCAAGTCCGGCCTCAACCGCTACGAGACCGACATCCGCGTCCACCTGAAGCCGCGCATCGGGAACCGGCGTCTGGATCGGCTGCGCGTCAGCCACCTCAGCGAGATGTTCACGGACATCCGCGACGCCAACGCCCAAACCTTGGAGGACAACGCCCAGCGCCGAGCCGCGATCGACGACCTGGCGACCGTCCCGTGGAAGGGCGTGGAGAACCGTACGCGCCGCAAGGCGATGAAGGCCGCGATCGACGAGATGCCGCCCTTCCGCCGCATCACCGGTCCCGCTACTCGCCAGCACGTCAAGGCCACCCTCCGCGCGGCCCTGAACGACGCGATCGGGCAGCAGATCATCACGTTCAACCCTGCCGCCCACGTGGAGATCGATCCCGTACGCAAGCCGAAGGCGCTCGTGTGGACCGACGAGCGGGTCACCAAGTGGGAACAGACGGGCGAGAAGCCGTCGCCCGTGATGGTCTGGACGCCGCAGCAGACCGGCGCCTTCCTGGACTTCGTCGCCGAGGATTGGCTGTACGCCATGTGGCACCTGATCGCCTTCCGCGGCCTGCGCCGTGGCGAGGCGTGCGGGCAGCCCTGGTCGGAGACGAACCTCGACACCCACTTCCTCACCGTCTCCTCCCAACTCGTGCAGGACGGCTGGGAAGTCGAGGCATCCGACCCCAAGACCGACAGCGGTTCCCGCGTGGTCGCCCTGGACGGCGACACCGTCGACGTCCTGAAGCGCCACCGAGAACGGCAGGACAAGGCACGCGAGGACTGGGGCACGGCCTGGGTCGAGACCGGCCACGTCTTCACGCAGGAAGACGGCTCCTGGCTCCACCCGGGCAAGGTCACCGACCTCTTCGAACGCCTCGTCGCCGCGTCCGGCCTCCCGCCGATCCGCCTGCACGACCTGCGCCACGGCGCTGCCACCCTCATGCTGGCCGCCGACCTCGACATCAAGATCGTTTCGGACACCCTCGGGCACAGCGACACCCGCATCACGCGGGACATCTACCAGAGCGTCCTGCCGCAGGTCGGCAAGAACGCCGCCGAGGCGACCGCGAAGCTCGTCCCTCTCCAGCGCAAGACCGAGGCCGAGAAGGCGGCACGCAAGGCCGCGAAGAAGGAGCAGGCGAAGAAGGTGGCGGCCGAGAGCGCCGGCAAGCCGAAGGACAAGGCGAAAGGCCAGGCCAAGGTGGGCAAGAAGGCCAAGCGCCGGAGGCCCAAGAAGTAGGTTCCCGAGCGGCTCCGCTCACGCATCGCTCACGCACTCAGAGTCGCGGCACCCAAGCCGTCTGACGCGCCATGCCCCGGAGGCCAGAAAACCCCAGGTCACGGGCTATGTGACCCGGGGTTCCAGTGAGCCCCCTGTCGGATTCGAACCGACGACCTACGCATTACAAGTGCGTTGCTCTGGCCAGCTGAGCTAAGGAGGCGGGTGCCGTGTGGCGCGTTTCCGCGCGGGAAGGCGGCTCCACTGTACACAGAGCCCGTTACGCCGAGCCACGAAGTTCCGTTGCCGTAGGCCACGGCCGTCGCCCCGTGCCATGCGGCCGTGACGCGCCGCTTCGAAAATTTCCGCGAAGTTCACAGGCCCGGAACTACTGACAGACGTGTGAACGCCAGGTACCGTCCTGAGCCAGTTCACACGCGTGGACTACACCACAACGGAACACCCGTCGTGGCACCGCCTTCCTACTCGGATCGTCCGGCACGTTCCTGCCGGTAGAAGGGGTTCATTCACCATGGCCACTGTCTCGTTCGACAAGGCGACCCGGATCTACCCGGGTTCCACCAAGCCCGCCGTCGACGCGCTGGAGATCGACATCGAGGACGGTGAGTTCCTCGTCCTCGTCGGCCCCTCCGGCTGCGGAAAGTCCACCTCGCTCCGCATGCTCGCGGGGCTCGAGGACGTCAACGGCGGCGCCATCCGCATCGGTGACCGCGACGTCACGCATCTGCCGCCCAAGGACCGGGACATCGCCATGGTGTTCCAGAACTACGCGCTCTACCCGCACATGACCGTCGCCGACAACATGGGCTTCGCGCTCAAGATCGCCGGCGTCAACAAGGCGGAGATCCGGCAGAAGGTCGAGGAGGCCGCGAAGATCCTCGACCTCACCGACTACCTGGACCGCAAGCCGAAGGCGCTCTCCGGCGGTCAGCGCCAGCGTGTGGCCATGGGCCGCGCCATCGTGCGTGAGCCCCAGGTGTTCCTCATGGACGAGCCGCTGTCCAACCTGGACGCCAAGCTCCGTGTGTCCACGCGTACGCAGATCGCCTCGCTCCAGCGCCGCCTGGGCATCACCACCGTCTACGTCACCCACGACCAGGTCGAGGCCATGACGATGGGCGACCGCGTGGCGGTCCTCAAGGACGGTCTGCTCCAGCAGATCGACACCCCGCGCAACATGTACGACAAGCCCGCCAACCTCTTCGTGGCCGGCTTCATCGGCTCCCCGGCGATGAACCTCGTCGAGGTGCCGATCACCGACGGCGGCGTGAAGTTCGGCAAGTCGGTCGTCCCGGTGCAGCGCGACGCGATCGCCGCCGCCACCGACAAGACCGTCACCGTGGGCGTGCGCCCCGAGCACTTCGAGGTGGCCGGCGCTGACGCCGAGCTGGGCCTCGCGGTCACGGTGAACGTCGTCGAGGAGCTCGGCGCCGACGCGTACGTCTACGGCACCGCCAAGGTCGGCGACGACTCCAAGGACCTCGTCGTCCGCGTCAGCGGCCGTGACGTCCCGGAGAAGGGCAGCCAGCTGCACGTCGTGCCCCGCTCCGGCGAGACCCACGTCTTCTCGACGTCGACCGGTGCGCGCCTGTCCGACTGATCAACCAGCGAACGCACAACCCCGGGTGAATCACCCAGGTTGACGACGAGGGCCCCGCAGCGTGCTGCGGGGCCCTCGTCGTTGTCGACAAATACCCCGGCAGACCGGACGTTTCGAGCTGTGTGCGTCAACCCCTTACCCGGAAAGTGGCACTCTCTCATCCCCCGAACCGGTGACTAAATGTCTACAAACCATTACCGGGCGCTACCCTCACACGCGTGAAGCACTCCATGAACCAACAGACGCGACGCGGCCGGGGCCCCGCCCGCCGGATCGGCCGCACCCTCGCATTCGTCCTGCCCGTCGTCCTGGTGCTCTCCGGGACCCTCGCGGTCACCCGAGTCAACTGGTCGGGGAACTCCACCGACCCGGTGCTCACCGCCGCGGACACCTCCGTGGGTTCCCCACGGGCCGCCAAGCGCGCCCCCCAGGACGTCCTGCGCGACAAGCTGCTGACCGAACTGCAGGAGGAGGACCCGGGCGTCGCCCTCACCCACCTCCAGCAGGCCGTCAACGGCCGCCCGTCGCTGGCGAAGCACTGCGCGTCCATCGCGCGCGCCCTCGGCCAGGCCGCCGTCCGCGTCTACGGCCCCACCCGCGCCCAGTCCTACGCGCGCCCGGTCTGCGACACCGCCTTCGCCACCGGCGTCGCCGCCGCGCACAGCTGAGCGCACCGCCCTGCCGACGGGTGGGAAGTCCATTACGGCCGACGTGAGATCCATCGTCGGCCGCCGTCCCGGGCGGGACGCCACGTACAGTTCGTGTCCATGAGCGATCCGAGCGCCGCGTCCCGCCCCGTTCAAGCCGTCGTTCTGGCCGGTGGCCAGGGCTCCCGGCTGCGTCCGTACACCGACGACCGGCCCAAGCCGATGGTCGAGATCCCCGGGACGGGGACGCCGATCATCGGCCATCAGCTGTCCTGGCTCGCCGACGAGGGCGTGACGGACGTCGTGGTCTCCTGCGGCCATCTCGCCGAGGTGCTGCAGAAGTGGCTGGATACGGCCGAGTTGCCCGTGTCCGTCACGACGGTCGTCGAGCCCGAGCCGCTCGGACGCGGCGGCGGCCTCAAGTACGCCGCGGCGCACCTCCCGCACCCCGACCAGCCCTGGTACGCGACCAACGGGGACATCTGGACGCGGTTCTCGCTGCGGGACATGGCCGATTTCCACGCCGAGCGCGATGCCGTCGCGACGCTGGCGCTGGCGCGGCCCAGGCTGCCGTGGGGGGCCGTGCAGACCGACGGGTTCGGGCGTATCACCGACTTCATCGAGGCGCCGCCGTCGACGTTCGAGATCAACGCCGGCGTGTACGTCTTCTCCCCCGAGTTCGCCGGGCTGTTGCCGCACCGGGGTGACCATGAGCGGACGACGTTCCCCCATCTGGCCCGTGAGCGGCGGCTGGCCGGGTTCACGATTCCCCAGGGGTCGTACTGGCGGGCCATCGACACGGCGAAGGACCTGACGGAGGCGGCGAAGGAACTGGCGGCGTTGGGACGCTGAGGGCTCCGCCGGTTGGGCCGGGTGGCGAGCGGCCGCCTGCCCCGTCAAGGAGCCGGGGCGTTCAGGCGCCGAGACTCGGCCGGTTGCTTCCCGTCAGCGGCTGACCGTTCGTCGTGGCGTGTCACGCAGTTCCCCGCGCCCCTTGAGGCCCTTGCCCCCGAGCCCGTTGGCCCAAGAGTCTTGTCTCGTACGCGTGAGAAGGCCCCCTCGATGATCGAGTACAGCGAGGAGGCGCTGCGCGAGGCCGAGTCGGCGTTCGCGCGGCATCTGCGTCTTGGATTCAAGGGGTCCTCGCAACTCCCACAGATCGCGGGTGTTGCGAGGACCGTTAGAACCCAAGCGTGATGCGGGGCCTTCTGTCGCTCGGGTCGGGGGCTAGCCCAGGAGGCCGCCCACCAAGCCCGGGCGGCCCGTGGAGGACGAGCCTCCGGTTTCCGTGCCGCCTGTCGAGTCCGAGCCGCCCGTGGCCGTGCCGCCGGAGGTGGGGCCGGTCGTGGTGCTCGGGGCCTGGTTCTCCGGGGTGGACTGCTGGGGCGGGGCCTGACCCGCGGTGCCCTGGGTCTGGCTCGGGGAGCCACCGGTGACCGTGCCGATGTCGCGCGTGGCGCCAGGCCTGGTCGTGGTGCCCGCGCTGGGGCTCGCCGAGCCGGCCGTGGCGCCCTGGGTGGGCGAGGAGGAGGCCGGCGGGGTCCGCTTGTCCTGTCGCTTGCCGGGCTCGCCCGGGAGCGGGGAGCCGGGGAGCTCGTTGCGCGGGGCCTCCCCGGGGCCCGGGACGACGACCCGGTCGGCGTCGCGGACGGCCCCGCCGAGCAGCGAGCCGACGAGCAGGGTGATGCCGGTGGCGATGGCGGTGACGAGGGCGCCTCGGCGCAGCACGTAGCGGCGCAGGTCCCAGATGTCGGCGCGGGGGCCGAGCCGGCGCCATGCGCTGGCGGCGAGGCGGCCGTCGATGGAGTAGACGGGGGCGCCGGCGATGATCAGCGGCGACCATGCGGCGAGGTAGATGATGTCGGGGGTCTCGTAGGCGGGGACGCTCTTCCAGCTGACCGTGACCAGCAGCGCGGCCGACAGCAGGGCGCCCAGACAGGCGGCGACGCGCTGCCAGCAGCCCAGCACCGTCAGGACGCCGACGATGACCTGTGCGAAAGCGATGACCAGACCGGCGCCGACCGGGTGCTCTAGGGCGAACTGGCGCAGCGGCTCGGCGACTTCCCACGGATGCAGCGTGTTGAGCCACTTGACCATGGAGCCGCGCTTGCCGCCTTCGAAGTAGACGGGGTCGCACAGCTTGCCCATGCCGGCATAGATCGAGATGAAGCCGAGGAAGACGCGCAGCGGGAGCAGGACGACGCCGAGGTTCATCCGGCGGCCCGGGTAGTAGGCGTGCCGGACCGGGTCGTCGCCGTGCCGCTTGGCCCGGCGGCCGGTGTCGTCCGCGTCGGTGGCGGACTCCTCGAACTCGTCCGCGTAGGCCGGTTCGTCGTAGGCACTGCCGACGGTACGCGTGGGCGGCAGCAGCCGGGTGCCGTCGGCGGGCTCATGGGTGCGCTGGGGGCCGACGACCGGGGTCTCGGCGGTCCGGGCGAGGTCGTCCCCGTAGCCGTCGTCCCCGTAGCCGCCGTAGCCCGCGCCCTGGTAGCCCGGGCTGTCGTAGCCCGGTCCCACGCGGGAGATGACCTGGGTGGCTCCGGTGTCGGAGGCGGACTCTTCGGCGTGGCGGACGCTCTCGTGCCGCACGGCCTGCAGGAGCCGGTGCGCGCCGGTGTCGTCGGGGGCGGATCTGCCGCTCCAGACGACGGGCCGGCGGCGGGCGGTGGCCCCGTCCGCCTCGCCCCCCACCTGGGGGATGCGGGCGGTGTCCTCGGTGGCGGTCAGATGCCGTGCGATCCGGGGGGACTGGACGCGACGCGTCGATACGCCCAACTGCACGCGGAAGCTCGCGTGATTGACGATGACCTGCGCCGGGTCGCTCGGCACCTTCACCATGCTCAGCGCGGGAGCGTCGTCGAGTCCCGACGAGCGGTCCCCCGTGGGTGTGCGGGGTGTTCTGGTGTCCACACTCATCTAACCGAGTGACGTCGCGTTAGGACACTGCTTTGACCCGCCGGATCTGTCCGGACCCCGTCAAGCTCGTCCTCGTCGCCCCGGCGACACCGGAATTACCCCGCACGGGCGAAGTTCCGGACGCCTGTTCAGCTGCGTCGGCGGGCCGCCTCGTACAGCACGATCCCCGCCGCCACACCGGCGTTGAGTGACTCGGCGCCACCCGGCATCGGGATCCGCACCCGGTGGTCGCAGGTCTCCCCGACCAGCCGGGACAGCCCCTTGCCCTCGCTGCCGACGACGATGACGACGGGGCCGTCCAGCGCCGGAAGCTCGCCGACCTCGGACTCGCCGTCGGCGGCCAGGCCGACGACCGTGATGCCGGCCTTCTTGTAGGCCTCCAGGGCCCGGGTGAGGTTCGTGGCACGGGCGACCGGGGTGCGGGCCGCCGTACCGGCGGACGTCTTCCAGGCACCGGCCGTCATGCCGGCCGCGCGCCGCTCGGGGACGACCACGCCGTGCCCTCCGAAGGCGGAGACGGAGCGGACGACCGCGCCGAGGTTGCGCGGGTCGGTGACGCCGTCGAGGGCGACGATCAGCGGGTCCACCCCGTCGTCGTAGGCGGCGGACGCCAGGTCCTCGGGGTGGGCGTACTCGTACGGCGGGACCTGGAGGACCAGGCCCTGGTGGTTGAGACCGTTGGTCATCCGGTCCAGCTCGGGACGCGGGGCCTCCATGAGGTTGATGCCGCCGCGCTCGGCGGCGACCTGGAGGGCCTCGCGCACCCGCTCGTCGTTGTCGATGAACTGCTGGACGTACAGGGTGGAGGCCGGGACGCCCTCGCGCAGCGCCTCCAGGACCGGGTTGCGCCCGACGACCAGCTCGGACGTGCCCTTGCCGCCGCGGCCGCGCACGGTGGGCCGGCGGACGGCCTGCTTCGCCTTGGCGTTGGCGACACGGTTCTTCTTGTGTCCCTTGCGCATCTCGGCGGGCGGGGTGGGGCCCTTGCCTTCCAGGCCCCGGCGCCGCTGGCCGCCACTGCCGACCTGCGCGCCCTTCTTGCCGGACATGCGGCGGTTGTTCGCGGCCATTGTGCTCGTCTCCGTGAGGTGATGCGTACGTACGACTGCGTCCGTACGGCTGTGTATGTCTGTTCCGTCTATGCAGTGTGCCGCCCGGAGGCCCGGGCGGCACAGTCGATCAGCCCGTGGGGCTCGTCTCAGCGCGGGCCGAGGCTCCAGCGCGGTCCCTGCGGGCCGTCCTCGATGACCAGGCCGGACTGGCCGAGCTGGTCGCGGATGGCGTCCGCGGTGGGCCAGTCCTTGCGGGCCCGGGCGGCCTCGCGCTGGTCAAGGACCATGCGGACGAGCGTGTCGACCACGCCGTGCACGCTCTTGTTGAGCGCGGTCTCGCCGCGGTCGCCCTCACCGGCCCACTGGGGGTCCAGCGGGTCGAGGCCGAGCACGCCGAGCATCGCGCGGACCTCGGCGAGCCGGGCCACGGCGGCTTCCTTGTCGTCGGCGGCCAGCGCGCTGTTGCCCTGCCGGACGGTGGTGTGCACCACGGCGAGCGCCTGCGGCACGCCCAGGTCGTCGTCCATGGCCTCGGCGAAGGCGAGCGGCACCTCGGCGGCGGGCTCGACGACGCCGGCCTTCTCCACCACGCGCTGCGCGAAGCCCTCGATCCGCGCGAACGCCGACTCGGCCTCGCGCAGCGCCTCCTCGCTGTACTCGATCATCGACCGGTAGTGCGGGGTGCCCAGGTAGTAGCGCAGCACGATGGGACGCCAGCGCTTGACCATCTCGCTGACCAGGACGGAGTTGCCGAGCGACTTGGACATCTTCTCGCCGCTCATGGTGACCCAGGCGTTGTGCACCCAGTACCGGGCGAACTCGTCGCCGTAGGCCTTGGCCTGCGCGATCTCGTTCTCGTGGTGCGGGAAGACCAGGTCGAGGCCGCCGCCGTGGATGTCGAAGGCGGTCCCGAGGTACTTGTGGGCCATCGCCGAGCACTCCAGGTGCCAGCCCGGGCGACCGCGCCCGAACGGCGTCTCCCAGCTCGGCTCCCCCGGCTTCGCCGCCTTCCACATGGCGAAGTCACGCGGGTCGCGCTTGCCGGTGATGCCCTCCTCGGCGGGCTGCCGCATCTCGTCGAGGTCCTGCCGGGACAGCTCCAGATAGGAGGGCCAGGAGCGGACGTCGAAGTAGACGCTGCCGTCGGCCTCGTAGGCGTGCCCTCGCTCGATCAGGCCGCGCATCATCTCGACCATCTCGGTTATGTGGCCGGTGGCACGCGGCTCGTAGGTGGGCGGCAGGCAACCGAGCACGGTGTAGCCGTCGTTGAAGGCGCGCTCGTTCTCGTAGCCGATGGCCCACCAGGGGCGGCCCTGCTCGCCGGCCTTCCAGATGATCTTGTCGTCGATGTCCGTCACGTTCCGCACGAACGTGACGTCGTAGCCGCGGTACTCGAACCAGCGGCGCATGATGTCGAAGTTCAGCCCGGAACGGATGTGCCCGATGTGCGGGGCGGCCTGCACGGTGGCACCACACAGGTAGATCGAGACGCAACCCGGCTGGAGCGGGGAGAAGTCACGGATCTGCCGGGCGCTGGTGTCGTACAGGCGAATAGTCACCACTCCAGGGTAGTGGGCCCCGGGGTGTGCATCAGGACCTTCACCCCGGGGGCGCACATATTCGTGACATCGGCAATGGGAACGCCCCGGGCCCTTGTCTTCAGCCGGTGCGCACGACCAGCGCGGTGGCCACCGCCATCAGCCCTTCCTCCCGGCCGGGGAAGCCCAGGCCGTCCGTCGTCGCGCCCGACACCGACACCGGGGCCCCGGCCGCCTCCGACAGGAGCTTCTGGGCCTCGTCCCGCCGCCTGCCGATCTTCGGGCGGGGGCCCACCACCTGTACGGCGATGTTGCCGATCCGGAAGCCCGCCTCGCGCACGATGCGCGCGGCCTCGGTGAGGAGGGTGACTCCGGAGGCGCCCGACCACTCGGGGCGGCCCGTGCCGAAGTGCTGCCCGAGGTCGCCGAGACCCGCGGCGGAGAAGAGGGCGTTGCAGGCGGCGTGGGCGACGACGTCCGCGTCGGAGTGGCCGGCCAGGCCCGGGCCCGCATCCTCCCACTTCAGGCCGGCGCACCACAGCTCGCGGCCCTCCTCGAAGGCGTGAATGTCGGTGCCGATGCCGACCTGGGGCAGAACAGGCTGGTCAGAAGCCATCGTTGAGCCTCCTGCGGGCCAGGACCGCCTCCGCGAGGACCAGGTCCAGGGGGCGGGTGACCTTGAAGGCCTCCTCGTGACCGGGGACGGCCACGACGGTGAGGCCGAGCTGCTCGACCATGCCGGCGTCGTCGGTGACCTCGCCGGTCACCGTCTCGTGCGCCCGCACCAGCGTGGCCCGGTCGAAGCCCTGCGGGGTCTGCACCGCCCGCAGCAGCGAGCGCTCCGGCGTGGCGACGACCGGCTCGGGCTCACCGGGGGTGCCGGCGGGCTCGACCTGCTTGACGGTGTCGGCCAGCGGCAGCGCCGGGACCACGGCCGGTGCGCCGTCCCGTACGGCCTCGATCACGGCGTCGACCGTGTCCACCGGCACCAGCGGCCGGGCCGCGTCGTGGACCAGCACGATGTCGTGGCCGGGCGGCAGCGCGTCGAGGCCGAGCTTCACGGACTCCTGGCGGCTCTGCCCGCCGGGGACGACGAGGAAGTCCGTCCGCTCGGGCAGCGCGTGCGCGTCGAGCAGCGACTTGACCTCGGCGGCACCGCCGGGCGGGGCCACGACGACGACCAGGGAGACGGCGCGGGAGGCGGCCATCGCCCGGACCGCGTGGATCAGCATGGGCGTACCGCCCAGCGCGCGGAGTGCCTTGGGGGCGCCCGGGCCGAGCCGGACACCCCGGCCGGCGGCCGGGATCACGGCCGCCGTACGGGCCGTGGAGGGGCCTGCGGGCGGCGAGGGACGCGAATCGTCAGACATCGGTTCCTGTCAGGTTTGTGTGCTGGCCTGGCGTGGGTATGGCCTGGAGGAGTGCCGGGCGCGACGCGCTCGACCGGACCCTTCCGTGACGCCGGTCGAGCCGGCTGCCCGGGCCCGGCACGCCGGACAAACAACCGGGGCGTGAGTGATAACACAACCCGGGGTGGCGGTGCATCGACATCTGGGTGCGAACATGCCGCTCTGGGTGCGAACATGCCGCAGCGCCCGGCGACAAAGGAATTCGTCATCGGGCACCGCGGCATTTCGATGTGCAGGCGCGCGCTTGATCAGCAGCCTTGATAAGCACAGCGCTGAGCGACCGGCTTCGCCTCAGGAGGCGAGAACCTCGTCGAGCAGAGCTTCGGCCTTGTCCTCGTTGGTGTTCTCCGCGAGGGCCAGCTCGCTCACCAGGATCTGGCGGGCCTTGGCGAGCATGCGCTTCTCACCGGCGGAGAGTCCACGCTCACGCTCACGACGCCACAGGTCACGCACGACTTCCGCGACCTTGATGACATCGCCCGAGGCGAGCTTCTCCAGGTTTGCCTTGTAACGACGGGACCAGTTCGTGGGCTCCTCGGCGTACGGCGCGCGCAGCACCTCGAAGACCCGGTCCAGCCCGTCCTGACCGACCACATCACGCACGCCGACGAACTCCGCATTGTCCGCTGGCACACGTACCGTCAGGTCGCCCTGGGCGACCTTCAGCACCAAGTAGGTCTTGTCCACGCCTTTGATCTGGCGAGTTTCGATGGCCTCGATCAGCGCGGCCCCGTGATGGGGATAGACCACGGTGTCGCCAACCTTGAACGTCATGTGACAGGTACCCCTTCCGTGGCTATCCAGGGTAACACGGAAACTGCGGGTTCTGAATGGCGTTTTCGCAGGTCAGGGCACATCTCGGGGCTTGACAACTCCAACAGGAACGTGCTTCGGACAGGGAGTGGAAGAAGGTATTCGCAGGTGGGAGTGGCTCTCCGGGGTGAGCGAAACGCGTACGTTACACGCATCCGGAGCATCCTCCAGAAGGCCGAACATCCCCATATGTCCGGTTCCGTGTGATCGACTTCCGCTACTCCGTTCGGAGGCCCGAGCCGGGTTCCGGTCGAATCCGGAATTGATCACCAGCCGCCCAGGCGGGCCGCCGATGATCAATTCCGAGGTGCTCCGCGCATTCCTTCACGGAAAATTTGCGGTACTCCCCGGGGCTCTTATGTGAATGCCGGACGAGCACCGCGTCAATGTGACCCGGGAGTCATGTGTGACTCAGGTGGGATCGCCGGTGACGGGGGGTCGGGTGCGGCCGGACCAGGACGGCTCGGTAACCTAAGGCCCGCTGACAGACACTTAGGGCGGCTTTTCCGGCCGCTCCGCTCGAGTCAAGGAGTTGCCGCCGCCGTGAGCAGCAGCCTTCGACGCGGTGCCCTCGCCGCCGCCGTCACCGCGTTCTCGATCGCCTCGCTCGCCGCGTGCGGCGCCGGCAACAACGCCCAGACCCTGGAGATCCAGCCGGACAACGCGGCCACGAGCGTCGGTGACATCAAGGTCCAGAACGCGATCGTCATCACGCAGCCCGACCTCGAGTCGACGGGCCCGGCCGCGGTCTCCGCGACCCTGTTCAACTCCGGCAGGAGCGCCGAGACGCTGGAGTCCATCACCCTCCCCGGCACCGGCAAGACCGCCGAGCTCAAGCCCGCCAAGGGCGGCAGCCTCAGCATCCCGCCCGGCGGCTCGCTGATCCTGGGCGGCAAGGACAACGCCACGGCGATGCTGCCGAGCAGCCGTGAGGCAGTGCAGGACGGCAACGCCCAGAAGGTCACCTTCACCTTCAGCAAGACGGGTGCCGTGAGCCTGCGCGCGTTCGTCGTCCCCGCCGAGCACTACTTCAAGGAGTGGGGCCCGTCCGAGGTCCCGGCCGCGCCGGGCGCGTCGTCGTCCCCGTCCGGGTCGCCGTCCGGTTCCCCGGCCGAGGGTGCCTCGGGCGCGCCGGAGAGCCCCGCGGGCGGTGAGACGCCGGGTGGCCACGAGGCGTCCGGCACTCCGACCGACGCGGCCTCCGCGAGCGCGGGTGCCGGCCACTGACCCGGTCCTGGAACGAATGGCACGAAGGGCGGGACCTCCTCGAGGGGAGGTCCCGCCCTTCGTTCTGTTCTGCCGTCGTACGCGGCCGGTCTACGGCTCGAACTTGTAGCCGAGGCCGCGGACCGTCACCAGGTAGCGCGGGGCCCCCGGGTCCGGCTCGATCTTGGCGCGCAGCCGCTTGACGTGGACGTCGAGGGTCTTGGTGTCACCGACGTAGTCGGCACCCCAGACGCGGTCGATGAGCTGCATGCGGGTCAGGACCCGACCGGCGTTGCGCAGCAGCATCTCCAGCAGGTCGAACTCCTTCAGCGGCAGGTCGATCTTGGTGCCGCCGACGGTGACCACGTGCCGGTCGACGTCCATGCGGACCGGACCGGCCTCCAGGGCCGCCGGGGTGACCTCCTCGGGCTCGCCGCGGCGGCGCAGCACCGCACGGATGCGCGCGACCAGCTCGCGCGAGGAGAACGGCTTGGTGACGTAGTCGTCGGCTCCTATTTCCAGCCCGACGACCTTGTCGATCTCACTGTCCTTGGCGGTCACCATGATGACGGGGACGTTGGAACGGCCGCGCAGCTGGCGGCACACCTCGGTGCCCGGCAGGCCGGGCAGCATCAGGTCGAGGAGGACGAGGTCGGCGCCGTTGCGCTCGAACTCGTCGAGTCCGTCGGGCCCGGTGGTCGCGACGGCGACCTCGAAGCCCTCCTTGCGGAGCATGTACGACAGGGCGTCGGAGAAGGATTCCTCGTCCTCGACTACGAGCACTCGGGTCACGGAAGGACCTCCGGGGCGGGAAGCGTTTCGTACGCGGTTGATTCGGGGGATGTGAGGGTGGACCGCCCGGCCTCCTCGTCGAGGCCCGCGCCTCCTGCGCGCTCGTGTCGGGCGGTCTGCTGATGTGCGCGGTCGCGGGCCGCACCGGCCTCCGGCAGCCGCAGGGTGAAGGTGGAGCCCTGGCCTTCGGCGCTCCACACCGCGACCTCCCCGCCGTGCGAGGCGGCCACGTGCTTCACGATCGCCAGCCCCAGTCCCGTACCGCCGGTGGCACGGGAGCGGGCCGGGTCGACGCGGTAGAAGCGCTCGAAGATGCGCTCCTTGTCCTTGTCGGAGATGCCGATGCCCTGGTCGGTGACGGCGATCTCGATGTGGTCGCCGCCGGGCGCGTTCACACTGCGGGCCGCTATGCCGACGCGGGTGCGGGCGGGCGAGTAGTTGACCGCGTTCTCGACGAGGTTGCCGAGGGCGGCGGCGAGCTGGCCGCGGTTTCCCCAGACACGCAGGTCGGCGGCGCCGCCCGCGGCCATGGTGATCTGTTTGGTCCCGGCCTGGTGCCGGCAGCGGTCGATGGCCTCGGCGACGAGCTCGTCGACGCGGACCGGCTCGGCGTCCTCCAGCGGGTCGTCGTTCTGCACCCGTGAGAGGTCGATGAGCTCCTGCACCAGGCTGGTCAGCCGGGTGGCCTCGATCTGCATGCGCCCGGCGAACCGCTCGACGGCCTCGGGGTCGTCGGACGCGTCCATCACGGCCTCGGAGAGCAGCGAGAGGGCGCCCACCGGCGTCTTCAGCTCGTGGCTCACGTTGGCGACGAAGTCGCGCCGGACCGCCTCGATGCGGCGGGCCTCGGTCAGGTCCTCCACGAGCAGCAGCACCAGCCGGGAGCCGAGCGGCGCGACCCGCGCGGAGACGGCCAGGGCCTCTCCGCGTCCGGTGCCGCGCCGTGGCAGGTCGAGCTCGACCTGGCGTATCTCGCCGTCCCGGCGGGTGTCCCGGGCCATCTGCAGCATCGGCTCGACGGCGAGCTTGCCGCCGCGGACCAGGCCGAGGGCGTACGCCGCCGAGCTGGCCTTGACCACGGCGTCCGCCTCGTCGAGGACGACGGCGGACGACCTGAGGACCGACAGGACCGTGTCCACACCCGGCGGGAGCACCGCGTCGGTGTGCAGGGAGCTACGGGTGGGGCGGTTCTGCTCGCGCTCACTCCACCGGAACGCCAGCATGGCGATGACACCGGTGAGCACCCCGGCGATCGCTGCCGCTGCGGCGACCGCCGCGTTCACGTCCATGCACCCAGGTTAGGCATGGCTCGGGCACCCTCCACAGCCGTCGGGGTGCGAGCTCGAACACTCGTCGCCCAGAGTTCACCTTGGAGCCAGTATTGGTTCATTTGGGATGACGGAAACGGACGCGTACGGGGCGGAACGTGGGAGCGTGGGGTTCGGACCGTTGGTAATACGACGGTCGTACCGCCGGTTGTTCGGTGGGCCCCGGCTTGTTCGGCGGGCCCCGGCCCGATGAACCCCCGACACAGACGCACGAGAGGGAAAGCCTGATGCGGGACGCGTACCACGAGGAACTGGACTCGATAAGCGACAGTCTGGTGGAGATGGCCCGGCTGGTCGGGTCGGCGATCGGGCGCGCCACGACCGCCATGCTCGACTCCGACCTGAAGCTGGCCGAGGCCGTCATCGAGGCCGACCAGAAGGTCGACGAGCTCCAGCACGACCTGGAGGCCCGGGCCATAGCCCTGCTGGCGCGGCAGCAGCCGGTGGCGACGGACCTGCGCATCGTCGTCACGTCGCTGCGGATGTCGGCCGACCTGGAGCGCTCGGGCGACCTCGCCCAGCACGTGGCGAAGCTCGCGCGCCTGCGCTACCCGGACCACGCGGTCCCGAGCGACCTGCACGCCACCATCCTGGAGATGGGACAGCTCGCGCAGCGCCTGATGGCGAAGGCCGCCGAGGTGATCATCACCAAGGACGTCGACCTGGCGCTCCAGCTGGAGCAGGACGACGACGAGATGGACCTGCTGCACCGCACCCTCTTCCAGCACCTGATGGACGACCGCTGGAAGCACGGCATCGAGACGGCCGTGGACGTCACGCTGCTCGGCCGCTACTACGAGCGGTTCGCCGACCACGCGGTGTCGGTCGCCAAGCGTGTGGTGTACCTGGTGACGGGTGAGCACGCGGACGAGCTCCAGACGGACGCGCAGCCGGAGATCCAGGCGGTTTCGGGGGCCGAGAGCGCCTGACGGGGCCGGTGCCGGACGCCGGCCGGGGCGGAAGCAGGGCGCCGGCCGAGGGCCGGTGCCGGGCGTCGGCCGGGGCGGACGCAGGGCGCCGGCCGAGGGCCGGTGCCGGACGCCGGCCGAGGGCGGGTGCCGGGCGCCGACCGGGGGCGGGTGCCGGGGGCGGACGGGGATCGGCTGGGGCGCGTGGGCGCCTCAGTGCGCCGTTGATGCGCCCAGCGGAACGGGCATCCAATGGGCACAGGCACCAGCCTCGAGGAGGGACCCATGGCCGAATCCCCCAGTACGACGCCCGACCCCGCCCGGCAGCGCGAGACCGAGCAGCCCGCCGAGATCAGGAGCCTTCCCCTGATCGCCGCGTGCGGCTGCGGCTCGGGCTGCGGCTGCGGCTGCCAGTCGGGCAGCCCCTGCCAGTGCGGCTGACGCCGACGCGTTGTCGTTCGTACGACCTGGAGGGCCCGGCGGTCTCGCCGGGTCCTGCGGCGTGGGGTCGCCGCCGTGGCCGTACGGGCGGAGCATGGGAGGGAGGCAAGGCGGCGCCGGGCCGGCGCCGTGCCGGGAAGGAGACGCGAGACATGCCCAAGTTCATGGACGTCCATCGCGGCATGAAAGGCATCACGGAGGAACAGCTCCGTGAAGCCCACAACGCGGACCTCGCCATAGAGAAGGACGAGCAGGTCCACTTCGAGATGGCCTGGGCGGACCCGGAGTCCGGCCACGTCTACTGCCTCTCCGAGGCCCCCTCGGCCGAAGCGGTCCAGCGCATTCACGAGCGGGCCGGGCACATGGCGGACGAGGTGCACCCTGTGCCTTTGACCGTCAAGTGACGTGTGACCGTCAAGTGATGTGCCGCGTGCGGCCCGTCAGCGGCGCCGGTCGGCGTTGAGGCGGGCCGCCTGGCGGGTCAGGTAGTCGCGTTCGGCGAGGTTGGGAGCCTTGCGGGCCGCCTCGGAGTACAGACGGGCTGCCGTTTCCGGATCGCCGTCGCGCTCGTGGAGGTACGCCGCCACGGCGGTGTGACGGGGCAGCGAGTCGTCCAGCGCCGCGAGCGCCGCCAGTCCCGCGCGCGGTCCGTCGGCCTCGCCCACGGCCACCGCGCGGTTGAGCCGGACGACCGGGTTGTCCGTCAGGCGCAGCAGTTCGTCGTACCACTCCACGATCTGCACCCAGTCCGTCTCCTCGGCGGTGAGCGCGTCGGCGTGGAGCGCCGCGATGGCGGCCTGGGCCTGGAACTCGCCCAGCCGGTCGCGGGCGAGTGCCGCCTGCAGGATCCCGATGCCCTCGGCGATCGCCGCGGTGTCCCACCGGCTGCGGTCCTGCTCGGCGAGCGGCACCAGGCTGCCGTCGGGCGCCGTACGGCCGGCGCGCCGGGCGTGGTGGAGCAGCATGAGCGCCAGCAGCCCCGCCACCTCGGGGTGGTCGATCGTGCCCGCGAGCTGCCGGGTGAGCCGGATGGCCTCGGCGGAGAGGTCGACGTCGCCGGAGTAGCCCTCGTTGAAGACCAGGTAGAGGACGCGCAGCACGGTCGCGACGTCGCCGGGCTGGTCGAACCGCACACCGGAGACGGTGCGCTTGGCACGGCTGATGCGCTGCGCCATGGTCGCCTCGGGCACCAGGTAGGCCTCGGCGATCTGCCGCGTGGTGAGCCCGCCGACGGCGCGCAGCGTGAGCGCGACCGCCGACGAGGGCGTCAGTGAGGGGTGGGCGCACAGGAAGTAGAGCTGGAGCGTGTCGTCCACGTCGGGCGCGGGCCCGCGCTCCGGCTCCTCGTCGACCAGGTCCTCACGCCGGCGGCGGGCGCTGTCAGCCCGCACCTGATCGAGGAACCTGCGCCAGGCCGCGGTGACCAGCCAGCCCTTCGCGTCCCGGGGAGGGTCGGCCGGCCACACGCGGAGCGCCTCGATCAGCGCGTCCTGCACGGCGTCCTCGGCCGCCGCGAAGTCGGCTCCGCGGCGGACGAGGATCGTGAGCACGCTCGGGGTGAGGCTGCGGAGCAGTGCCTCATCCATGGACGGAGCACTCCGGGATGGTGGGCGGCGCGGTCAGGAACGGACGCACCTCCAGCCACTCGTGGATCGGCTTCCCGCCCGCGCCGGGGGCGGCGGACAGCTCCCCCGCGAGCTCGACGGCCCGCTCGTAGCTGTCGACGTCGATGATCATCCAGCCGGCGATGAGGTCCTTGGTCTCGGCGAACGGGCCGTCGGTGGCCGGCGGACGCCCCTCACCGTCGTACCGGACCCACGCGCCCTCGGGGGCGAGCGCCTGACCGTCGACGAACTCGCCGGTCTTCTCCAGCCGGGCCGCGAAGTCGTTCATGTACTGGATGTGCGCCGAGATCTCCTCCGGCGTCCACTGGTCCATGGGCACGTCGTTGACCGCTGCCGGGGCGCCGCGGTAGTGCTTCAGAAGCAGGTACTTGGCCATCGTCTTCTCCTCGGTGCCGGTGCGACCCATCCTGGCCGCCTTCACCCCGGGGACGGAGCTGGACGCGGGTTCTCGACATCGCCGCCGAAGTTTTTTCTCAGCGGTTCTCGTTCACTGCCCGACGCGGCCGTCGATGCGTTCGCGCAGGAGGCCGGCGTGGCCGCAGTGACGTGCGTTTCGGCGATCTGCGCGACCAGCCCGCCGGCCATGAGGAGATCACGCCAGTCCGTGCGCGCCAGGCGGCCCGCCGAGCGGAACCGGTCCACGTCCCCGTCCGCGATCACCACAGCCGCAGTCAGGAGCCGCTCCGGGCTCTGCCGTGAATCCTCGAGCTCCACCGCCGGCTTCCGCAGGGCCCCCTCTGTCCCTTTGGCAGCCTAGGGGTCCGGGAAATCCCCTCGGATGCGGACTCGCGGTCGATCACTGATCGGTTGCTCAGCCATGCCTTCCCCCTCCGCCAGAACCAACCAGGCGGCCCTCAGCACGTCGCAACCGGCCCTGGTCCGACGAGGGTTCGGCCGGCATGAGCGTGCGTCCCGCAGAGGGCCCAGGCCGTGAAAATGCCCCCGCCCCGCGCCGTATGCGCAGGTCGGGGGCATGATCACAATCCCTACTTCTTCTTGCCCTGGTTCTTGACCGCCTCGATGGCCGCTGCCGCCGCCTCGGGGTCCAGGTACGTGCCGCCCGGGTTCAGGGGCTTGAAGTCGGCGTCGAGCTCGTAGGAGAGCGGGATGCCCGTGGGGATGTTGAGGCCCGCGATGTCCGCGTCGGAGATGCCGTCCAGGTGCTTGACCAGGGCGCGGAGCGAGTTGCCGTGGGCCGCGACCAGGACCGTGCGGCCGGTCAGCAGGTCGGGGACGATCGCGTCGAACCAGTACGGGAGCATGCGGACGACGACGTCCTTCAGGCACTCCGTGCGCGGGCGCAGCTCCGGCGGGAGGGTCGCGTAGCGCGGGTCGGCGAACTGGGAGTACTCGGCGTCGACGTCGAGCGCCGGGGGCGGGGTGTCGTAGGACCGGCGCCACAGCATGAACTGCTCCTCGCCGAACTCGGCGAGCGTCTGGGCCTTGTCCTTGCCCTGGAGGGCGCCGTAGTGGCGCTCGTTGAGGCGCCAGCTGCGGTGGACGGGGATCCAGTGGCGGTCCGCGGCCTCCAGGGCCAGCTGCGCCGTGCGGATCGCGCGCTTCTGGAGGGACGTGTGGACCACGTCGGGCAGGAGATCGGCGTCCTTCAGGAGCTCGCCACCGCGGACTGCCTCCTTCTCGCCCTTCTCGTTCAGATTGACGTCCACCCAGCCGGTGAACAGGTTCTTCGCGTTCCACTCGCTCTCGCCGTGGCGGAGGAGGATCAGCTTGTACGGTGCGTCGGCCATGCCTCAGAGCGTAATCCACGCTTTCGCCCGTTCGCGTGGCTGCCCGGCAGGCGGACGTTTGACCGGATCTGTTAAACGAGTGGCCCCTGACAACCAGCGGCTTGTAATTTGCGCATGCGGTCGGCGCTGCTTACAGGCGTCGTGAGCGCCGCTCATCCGGCGCCGCCGACATCTCGTTGCCTCCGGGGGGATCCATGCCGTACGCCCTGCGTGCCCGACGCGCCGTCCGGGAGACGGTCTCCGGTCTCCCCCGTGAGTTCTGGTGGCTGTGGACCAGCACGCTGGTCAACCGGCTCGGCGCCTTCGTCGCCACGTTCATGGCGCTGTACCTGACCCTCGACCGCGGCTACTCCGCCACGTACGCCGGCCTCGTCGCCGCGCTGCACGGGCTCGGCGGGGTGGTCTCCTCGCTCGGCGGCGGCGTGATGACCGACCGGCTGGGCCGGCGGCCGACCCTGTTGATCGCGCAGTCCTCGACCGCCGCGTCCGTGGCGCTGCTGGGGTTCGTGCGCGACCCGGTGGCGATCGCCGGCGTCGCCTTCCTCGTCGGCATGGCCAGCAACGCCTCGCGGCCCGCCGTGCAGGCGATGATGGCCGACATCGTCCGGCCCGAGGACCGTATCCGCGCCTTCTCCCTCAACTACTGGGCCATCAACCTCGGCTTCGCCGTCTCCTCCATGGCCGCCGGGTTCATCGCCGAGGTCAGCTACCGCGCCGGGTTCCTGATCGAGGCGGGGATGACGATGGTCTGCGCGGTCCTCGTCTTCCTGCGGCTGCCGGAGTCCAAGCCCACCGCGACCGTGACGGAGGCGGCGCCCCGGGACGACTCCGTGAGCCTGCGCACCGTACTGCGCGACGGGCCGTTCATGAGCGTCGTCGGGCTGTCCTTCCTCGTCGCGCTGATCTTCCAGCAGGGGGCGGTGGGGCTGCCGGTGGCGATGGGCGAGGCCGGTTTCACCCCGGCCGAGTACGGCATGGCCATCGCTGTCAACGGCGTGCTGATCGTCGTCCTCCAGATCCCGGTCACCCGCTTCATCGAACACCGGGATCCCCGCCGGCTGCTGGTCGTCTCGTCCGTCCTCGCGGGGTACGGCTTCGCGCTCACCGCCTTCGCGGGGTCGTTGGGGGTCATCGCGCTCACGGTGTGCGTGTGGACGCTGGCGGAGATCGTCAACGCGCCGACGCAGACGAGTCTCGTCGTACGGCTGTCCCCGGTGCACGGGCGCGGGCGCTACCAGGGCATGTACACGATGTCCTGGTCCGTGGCCGCCCTCGTCGCTCCGCTGCTGTCCGGGTTCGTCATCGACCGGTTCGGGGCGGAGTGGCTGTGGGGGTTGTGCGCCGTGGTCGGGACGGCGGCCGGGGTCGGCTACGCCGTGTTGATGCGGCGGGTGTCCGCGGGGGGACAGACGGAGGGCGTAGAGACGGAGGAGGAGGCCGAGACGGCTGACGGGGTCCGGGCGTTGGCTGCCGGGGAGAACAGGGAGACCCGTAGCGGCGGGACGCTGTGACCGGCCCGGGAGCCGGGCCCGTCGCAACCGACCACACGAACCCGGTACGTCCGGTCCGTCACATCGGCAGGGAGTACAGCCGCACCCGCCCCGCAGGCAGGCGCGCGGTGTCGCGCAGGGGCGTCACCATCGTGCGCAACGGCATGGTCACCAGAGCGGAGCCGGGCTGCTCGACGAGCACCTCCGTGTCGAGCGGGTGCCATCCGAGGCGCTGGTAGAGCGGCACGAGGGGCGGCCGGCAGAACAAAAGCGCGTGCGCGGGGCCCTGCGTACGTGCGTGGTCGAGGGCCGCCGCCAGCACGAGCCGGGCCAGGCCCCGACCCCGTACGTCGGGCGCCACGGCCACCCCGCCCACTCCCATGACCTCCGTCTCCACGTCCCCGATCGCGACCGGCAGCCGCAGCAGACCTGCGTGTGCCACCAGCCGGCCGTCGAGCCGGACACCGAAGTGGTCCTCCTTGGGGAGCCAGGTCAGACCGGTCCCGGCAACGCCGAAGGGGTCGTCGCCGGTACCGAGGATCTCCTCCAGGTCGGCCTTCGTGTAGCGGGCGAGCCGCGTGACGGTCGGGGCCGCGGAGGGCTGGTTCGCAGACATACCGGAATGATGATCCGGCCCACCGAAACCATGCTCCTCGGGTGCGCGGCCGGCGCTGGCAGGTCTCCTCCTGGCCGTCGACGAAGCCCGACCGTCGGTTGGGTCCCGGACGACTTCTCCGGGCCGCCCCCGGACAGATCGGGGATGCAACCATTCCCTGCGGAGCTGGAACCCCCGGAAGCCGGCCGCGCGAGGAGGACCATGGGCTCCGGCACTTGCAACGGGGCTCCGGGCGTCAAGGCCCCCGTCCCGGGGCGGACCCCGCTACCCGTCCATGAAGCCGAGCTCCGTGTCCGGACGGCACTGCGGGCAGGCCTTGACCCCGTCGGCGAGGGCGCGCCGGGCGTGGTCGCGGTCGACGCCCTTGCCGCGCCGGCCCGCGTTCCAGCAGCCGCCGACATGCACGTACACCGCTTCCTGGCCGGTCAGGCCGCGCTCGATCACCCAGTCCGGTGCGGGCGGCCGGGCGAGGAGGCCGCGGCGGTGTTCGGCCTGGCGGCGTTCCTCGTCCGCGATCCATCGGCGGGTGCGTGCCAGGTCGCGCTCCTGCACGCGCTCCAGGAAGCGGAGCAGCGCGAGCCGCGACTCTGGGTCGTTCATGCGTTCGATTCTAGGATCAGGTTCGCCGTACTCCCACCCCGGAGCCCGTCAGGCCCGGCCCCCGGCTCGTCGGATCCCCCTGGGGCTCCCCAGGCCCCGGGGCCCCAGGCCCGTCGCGCACCGCGCACCACGTCGGCGCCGGTGGTGCGCGGAGGCTACCTCCGAGGTAATCGACGTTCCTCGGGCACCCCGACAAGGTGGGTCCCATGACGCCCACCGACACCGCCGAAGCCACCCGCTCCACCGTCCGCAGGTTCCTCGAACTCCGCCTCGCCGGTGACACCGAGGGGCTCACGGCCCTCTTCGCCGACACCGTCGACTGGATGCTCGCCGAGAACCCCGTCGTGCCCTGGATCAGGCCCCGGTCCACCGCCGCCGAGTGCGCGGCGCAGGCCGATGACCTGGCCCGCTACACCGTCCCCGAGGACGCCCGCGCGTCCGTGGACACGATCCTCGTCGACGGGAAGGACGCCGTGCTGACGGGGGAGGTCTCCGGGACCGTCCGGGCGACGGGCAAGTCCTTCTCGGGGCCCTTCGCGCTGCGGCTCACCGTCGAGGACGGGCGCATCACCCGCCACCACCTGTACGAGAACAGCGTGTCGATCGCCGCGGCCTGCACGCCCTGACGTCCGGCGTGTGGCTCACCGTGGCCGTGGCCGTGGCGAGAAGGGATCGCTCACTCCACGCCCCCACGCCACCGTCTCCGAGATCACCCGCTGACGTCGCTGCTGCCGCCGCACGTGCCGCACAACGGCTCCCCCGTCACCCCGGAGGGCTTCCGCAAGCGGGTGCTGTACCTGGACGGCACGCATCTCGGGGACGAGTTCATCGGGGCGGCCGTCGACCGGCCCGATCTGCGTGATCCGCTGCTGCGGCGCCGGGTGGGGCAGATGCCACGGCGCGCTGGGGCGCCCCGGTGAGGAACTGGAGGCCGAGAGCAGGCTGTTGTTCGTCGGGGAGCGGCTGCGCGGGCACCTGCGCGGCGACCCCGCTTCCCCGCGCCCGGCCGATCCCGTTCTCGCGCGGCGGCTGCGCGAGTTGCTGGACGAGCGGATCGTCGAGGGCGTGGCCCTGCGGGAGGCCGCCGGGCTGCTCGGCGCCCATCCCGCCCATCTCGTGCGGGCGTTCAGCGCGGCCTACCTCATCGCCCCGCACCAGTACCTGACGTCCCTGCGCGTGGGGCGCGCCCGGCGGCTGCTCCTGGAGGGGCACTCACCGGGCGATACGGCTGCGGCGGCCGGGTTCTACGACCAGTCGCACCTCACCCGGCACTTCCGCAGGCTGGTGGGGGTGCCCCCGGGGCGCTACAAGGCGCTTTAGCGCTCGGGGCGCTGGGTGAGGTGGGCGAACGCGTCCAGGTTGCGGGTCGACTCCCCCCGCGACACCCGCCACGCGTACTCCTTGCGGATCGCCGAGGCGAAGCCCAGCTCCAGCAGGGTGTTGAAGGCGCCGTCGGATGCCTCCAGGACCTGGCCGAGCAGCCGGTCGAGCTCGTCGGGGGTGACGGAGGGCAGGGAGAGGCGGCCGGTGACGTAGACGTCGCCGTGCTGGTCGACGGCGTAACTCACGCCGTAGAGCTTGAGGTTGCGTTCCAGCAGCCAGCGGTGGACGCCCTGCTCGTTCTCGTCGGGGTGGCGGATGACGAAGGCGTTCAGCGACAGGGAGTGTCGGCCGATGATCAGGGAGACGGTCGTCTTGAGCTTGCGGGTGCCGGGGAGCTGCGCGACGTAGGTGCCGGGCCGGGGGCTCTCCCACTCCAGTTCGGCGTCCTTCAGCGCTCCCTCGACGACCTGTGCCGCGCGCTGTTCCTGATCGGTTTCACCCATGCAGCGAGCGTACGCGACGGCGGTGCGCCTGCATCGCGGCCGTGTAGACGTCCGCCGTGGCGGCGGCCGCCGTGTCCCAGCCGAAGGACTGGGCGTGCCGGGCGGCCTGCCCGCCGAGCCGGGCCGTCAGGTGCGGGTCGTCGGCGAAGTCGCCCAGCACGCGCGCGTAGTCGGCCGGATCGTGCCCGCGGACGAGGAAGCCGGTGTGCCCGTCGCGCACGGCGACCGGCAGACCGCCGACCGACGCCGCGAGCACCGGGGTGCCGGCCGCCTGCGCCTCTATGGCGACCAGGCCGAACGACTCGCTGTAGGAGGGCATGACCAGCACGGAGGCGGCGCGGAACCAGTCCGCGAGCTGCTCCTGGCCGACCGGCGGGCGGAACCGTACGACGTCCGCGACGCCGAGGCGCGCGGCCAGCTTCTGCAGGCCCTCGGGCTTGGCGAGGCCGCTGCCGGAGGGGCCGCCGACGACGGGCACGAGGATGCGTGAGCGCAGTTCGGGGCGTTCGTCGAGGAGGACGGCGACGGCGCGCAGCAGCACGTCGGGGGCCTTCAGGGGCTGGATGCGGCCCGCGAAGAGCGGGATCAGCGCGTCCTGGGGCAGACCGAGGCGGGCCCGGGCGGCGGCGCGGCCGTCGGCGGGCGAGAAGCGGCTGAGGTTCACGCCGGGGTGGACCACGGCGACCTTGTCGGTCTCGGCCGCGTAGTGCCGTACGAGTTCGTCGGCCTCTTCGGTGGTGTTGGCGATAAGCCGGTCGGCGGCGGAGACGATCTGGGTCTCACCGATGACGCGGGCGGCCGGTTCGGGGCTGTCGCCGTCGGCCAGGTTGGCGTTCTTGACCTTGGCCATGGTGTGCATGGCGTGCACCAGGGGGACGCCCCAGCGCTGGGCGGCGAGCCAGCCGACATGGCCGGAGAGCCAGTAGTGGGAGTGGACCAGGTCGTAGTGGCCGGGGCGGTGGTGGGCCCAGGCCTGCATCACGCCGTGGGTGAAGGCGCACAGCTGGGCGGGGAGGTCCTCCTTGTTGAGGCCCTCGTAGGGCCCGGCGTCGACGTGCCGGACGAGGACGCCCGGGGCCAGCTCGACGGTCGGCGGGAGGGCGGCCGCGGTCGCGCGCGTGAAGATCTCGACCTCGATGCCGTGCGCGGCGAGGCGCTGGGCGAGCTCCACGATGTAGACGTTCATGCCGCCGGCGTCGCCGGTGCCCGGCTGGTGGAGTGGAGAGGTGTGCACGGAGAGCATGGCGACACGGCGGGGCCTGCGGTGCAGCCGCAGGCGCGCGGACGACGACGCGGAGCGCCGACCGAGCCTGCCGATGTACTGGCTCACGTGGCGTTCCTCCTCGCCTTGGGCATGCCTCTCGCAGGGCGCACGAGCCCTCCGACGGGGTCCAACACCGGAGGGAGGTGCTCCATTTCCGGATTCGGGAGTTTTACCGAATCATTACCGCTTGTCGCTCAACCGTTCGAGGTGTGGAAGGGGCGGGTCCCCCGACTTCGGGAGCGTGACCAGCAGGTGAAATCCGGTCGACGACTCCCCCGGGACGGGTCAGGGCCGGCGGAGCGCGCCGGCCAGGGAGATCGCCGCCCGCCCGCCAGGACTGGCGGATCTCATCGGCCGGGAGAACGTCCGCCGCCACCGCGCCGCCGGGGATCACCGGCCGGGGGTCCACCGGCCGGGGGTCCACCGGCCGGGGGTCCACCGGCCAGGGGTCCACCGGCCAGAGGTTCACCGGCCAGAGGTTCACCGGCCAGAGGTTCACCGGCCAGAGGTTCACCGGCCAGAGGTTCACCGGCCAGAGGTTCACCGGCCGGGGGATTCGCGCGTCTCGCGTGCGGCCCCCCGGCGAGTCACCGCGCCGATGGGTCTCCGCGCCCCACGCTGTCTGAAGGGGTGACGGGACGAGCGGGATGAGGAGGGCGCGTGATGAAACTGGTGGTGCAGGAGTTTCTGTCGCTCGACGGTGTCTCCCAGGGGCCGGGCGCCCCGGACGAGGACACCAGCGACGGCTTCGAGCGGGGACGTACGGGGGCGGGACGTAGCGGCCGAGGCACGAAAAAGGGCAAGGCGGCAGGCCCTCGGGGGCCTCTGCCCTCACCGGCATGACGGGCCCACGGCACCGCCCCCGCACCGCCCCCTCCGCCCGAGGAGTTCCTCCCCTGCCCGTGCTGCGGCCACCAGACCCTCGGCGAGCTGTGGGCCTACGAGATCTGCCCGGTCTGCCACTGGGAGGAGGACCCCTTCCAGCTCCGCCACCCCATGTCCGGCAGCGACCCCGACCATGGGCTGAGCCTGATCGAGGCACAGGCCGAGTTCCGGCGGGTCGGGGCGGTCACCGAGGAGATGCGGCGCCACGTACGTCCGCCACGGGACGACGAGCCGGTCGCCCCGGGCTTTCGGCCCGCCGCCCCGGGCTTTCGGCCCGCCGACCCGGACCGGGACCCGTTCGAGCAGGGTCCGTCCCACGACCCGATGCCCGGCGGCCTCACCACCCTCTCCTACCGGCGCCCCTCCTACTGGCGGCGGCACCTCGCGCCCTGACAGCGCCGGCGGCCGCTTAACCTCGTACGCATGACACCCCGCGCAGCCGCCCGCCCCTTCGGCACGGTGACGCGCGGGACGACCAACCCCAACCGGCTGCGCCGCATGGACCGCTGGATCGCGGACACGCACGGCGCCGAGCTGCGCCGCGCCGCCGACCCCGTGGCGGTCGACCTCGGGTACGGCGCCGCCCCCTGGACCGCCGTCGAGCTGCTCCAGCGCCTGCGCACCGTCGCGCCACGCGCGCGTGTCGTGGGCGTCGAGATCGAACCGGCCCGGGTCGCGGCGGCCCTGCCCTACGCGCGGGCGGGGCTCGTCTTCCGGCACGGCGGCTTCGAGATCCCGGTCCCCCAGCGGCCCCTGCTCGTCCGCGCGGCGAACGTGCTGCGGCAGTACGACGAGGGCGAGGTCGCGGCCGTGTGGGAGCGGCTGTGCGCGCGGCTCGCCCCGGCCGACCCGGCGACCGGGTCGCGCGGCGGGCTGCTGGTCGAGGGGACCTGCGACGAGATCGGACGCCGCCACGTGTGGGTCGCGCTCGGCCCGGAGGGACCGCGCACAGTCACCTTCGCGACCCGGCTGGGCTCCTTGGAACGCCCCTCGGACCTGGCCGAACGCCTGCCGAAGGCGCTCATCCACCGCAACGTCCCGGGCGAAGCGGTGCACGCCTTCCTGCGCGACTTCGACCGCGCCTGGGCCGCCGCCGCGCCCTACGCCTCCTACGGCGCCCGCCAGCGCTGGATCCGGACGGTGCGGGACCTGACGGCGGACTGGCCGGTGACGGACGGTCCGGTGCGGTGGCGGCAGGGGGAAGTGACGGTGCGGTGGGAGGCGTTGGCTCCAAGGACCTGAGCTCCCGGGTCGGACATTGGCCGGTCGGGGGCCGGTCAGGGATCGGACGAGGACCGGTCGGGACCTGGACGCAGGCACCGGACAGGACCCGGACGAGGAACCGGTCAGGGCCCGTTGGAACGATCTCTTTGAGTCGTTCGTCACACAGACGGGGAGATCGTGTTGCCGGGGCATACCGCCGAGGGGGTGGCGGGAAGTACTACCCCTGTCGCTTTCCGAGCCGACATGGCAGCATCCCCAGGCGAACCGCAAGTTACTGACGGTTAATCAGTTTGGGGGTTGAGGTATGGAAACGGGCAAGCGTGGCCTGATGGCGACGGCGGTGGCCGTGGTCTGTGCGGTCACGGTGCTGGCCGCACCGGGCACGGCGTTCGCGAACCCCACCCCCTCGCCCACCCCGAGCGCGGGATCGGCCCTCGCGCCCGCCAAGGACCTCGAGGCCGTCCGCAAGAAGCTCGACAAGCTCTACCGCGCCGCGGCCCGCGCCACCGACGAGTACAACGCCGCCGACGAGAAGGCGGACAAACAGTCCACCCAGGTCGTCGAACTGGCCAAGAAGATCGTCAAGGGCCAGGAGAAGCTCAGGAAGCTGAAGGACCGCGCGGGCGCCGCAGCCGCCGCCCAGTACCGCGGGGGCGGACTGCCCCCCGAGGCCCACCTGGTGCTGAGCGACGATCCGCGCGACTTCCTCGACGGCGCGGGCCGGGTCCGCGAGGGCCACCACGCGACCAAGGGCCTCCTCGGCGAACTGACCCGCACCCAGCAGGACTTGGAGCAGTACGCCAAGGACGCCTCCGCGCAGCTGAAGAAGCTGGAGGCGGGCCGCAAGGCCAAGGCCGCCGCGCAGAAGAAGATCGAGAAGCAGATCGCGCAGGCGGAGAAGCTCGAGTCGGCGCTGCAGAAGGAGGAGCAGGAGCGCCTCGCCGAGCTGGAGACGGAGGCCGCGAACAAGGCGCAGACCGCCTGGCTCGACTCCGGCATCCTGAACGAGATCAACGGAAAGGCCTCGAAGCAGGGCAAGAAGGCCGTGAAGTACGCCACAGCCCAGATCGGCAAGCCGTACCAGTGGGGCGCCGAGGGCCCGAGGACCTACGACTGCTCGGGGCTGACGTCACAGGCCTGGATCTCCGCCGGCCGCGGCATACCCCGCACCTCGCAGGAGCAGTGGAAGCAGCTGCGGCACATCGACGTCCAGGACATGCGGCCCGGCGACCTCATCATCTACTTCGGCGACGCCAGCCATGTCGCGATGTACATCGGCGACGGGGCGATCGTGCACGCCCCGCGCCCCGGCCGGACCGTGACGATCGCGGGGGCGGGATCCATGCCCATCCTCGGGGTGGTGCGCCCGGACGCCGGCACCGGCCCCAACTGAGCGCGGACGGCGGCCGGACGGAACCCGTGACGGCACCCGGAACGACGACCGGACGGAACCCGGAACGACGACCGGACGGCGGCACACCGAATATCGGACACCCGCGGTGACCTGGCCCACGTGACCCACCGCACGCTCCGTTCGGCGCAAAGCGTGCGCTGGCGTGACGTTCGTCATCCCCGCAGCATCTCCGAGCTGTCCAACTGCGGGGCATATCGCGGCATATGACACCGGCCGGTGGCGCAGCGGCGTGGCTCACACCATTCCTATGCGGCGCCGACACCCGCTATGGTCCCGCTCGGTGGGTCGAGGTCCCTCGCCCCACCGTGCCCTCGGGGGGAGGGAAGGAACCCAAGACGATGCCCGTACCCATACCGCGGCAGAGAGCGATCCCGGCCGTGGAGAGTGGTCAGGCGCAGGCCGCGTCCCCGCGTGGCGGCTCGGCCGAGGAGTCCGTGAAGGACGCCTCGCCCGTGAGCCGCACGCCGGACACCGCCGTGAACACCACGAACAAGGTGGAGAACAACACCGCCCACACCAACCTGACGCTGCTGCTGATCGAGGACGACCCGGCCGGTTCGCCGATCGTGCCGGACATGCTCGACCAGGCAGGCAAGCCGATCCGCGTCCGCACGGCCCGCAACCTGACGGAGGCCGGGCGGCTGCTGACCGACGACGTCCACTGCATCCTGCTGGACCTGGCGCTGCCCGTGCCGGGCCACGCGGACTCCGAGGACGAGCTCGCCGTGCTCAAGCACGTGCTGGACCTCGCGCCCCGGCACGCCGTCCTGGCGCTGACCGCGTCCGGCGACGCCGAGCGCGGCGCCGAGGCGGTGCGGGTGGGCGCCCAGGACTACCTCTTCCGCGACGAGCTGGACGGCAGGCTGCTGAGCCGCGCGATCCGCTACGCGGTGGAGCGCAAGCGCTCCGAGTCGGCCGAGCGCCGTCTCGCCGAGGGCCGGCTGCGCGCGCAGGAGAACCGCCGCCTGGAGCGCGGCCTGCTGCCGACGCCGCTGCTGGAGGGCTCCCCGCTGCGGTTCGCCGCCCGCTACCGCCCCGGCCGCTCGCGCGCGCTGCTCGGCGGCGACTTCTACGACGTCGTCCGCACGCCGGACGGCACCGTGCACGCCATGATCGGCGACGTCTGCGGCCACGGCCCGGACGAGGCCGCCCTCGGTGTGGAGCTGCGGATCGCATGGCGCGCGCTGACCCTGGCGGGCCTGTGCGGCGACCAGCTGCTGGGCACGCTGCAGCAGGTGCTGGAGCATGAGCGGGCCGACGACGAGATCTTCGCGACCCTCTGCACGGTGGACATCGCGCCGGACGGCCGCCGCGCCGGGCTCTGCCTGGCGGGCCACCCGTCGCCGCTGCTGGCCCGCCCCGGCAAACCGGCGCGCCTGCTGCCGTACGACAACAACGGACCGGCTCTCGGGCTGCTGCCCGGCGCCCGCTGGCCGCGGATGCAGGTGGAGCTGGGGGCCGAGTGGAGCCTGATGCTCTACACCGACGGCCTGATCGAGGGCCACATCTGCCAGGGCCGGGAGCGGCTCGGCCAGGACGGCATGACGGAGATGGTCCGCCGCCAGTTCGCCGAGGGCCTGCGGGGCGAGCAGCTGCTGCGGGCGGCGGTGAACGAGGTGCGCGACCTCAACGGTGGCGAGCTGACGGACGACGTGGCGGTACTGCTGCTGGACCGGGTGCCGTAGGCCGGCCGAACGCCCAGGGGGGGCCGAACGCCCGGGGGGCCGAACGCCCGGGGCGAAACAGCGGGCCGGGGCGAAACAGAGGACCGGGGCGAAACAGAGGGCCGAAAGCCGCGAAGCCCCCGGCGAGAGCCGGGGGCCGAGGCGAGAGCCGGGGGCCGAGGGCCGGGGGCGAAGCCCGGGCGAGAGCCAAGGCCCGGGGGACGAGAGCGCGCGGCCCCCGCTAGCGTCGCGCGTGGGCCGAGAGCTGGGCCGGGGGGCTCTTACCGGCCGCCGTTCCACGGGCCGTACGGGCCGTCGCTGCTGGAGCCGCGGTTGCTGCGGCCGCCGCCCGGGAGCGCGCGGATCGCCGGCCGTACGTCGACCATGTACACGATCGTCGCGATGAGGCCGATGATCGGCAGGAACGACAGGATCGGGAAGAGCAGGTTCACCACGAAGGCGATCCCGAGGATGATCAGCCAGAAGGGCTTGGTCTTCTTGTCGGCCGCGCGGTAGGCGTCCTCCCGGCGCACCGCCGCGTCGAACAACGCGAAGCCGCTGAAAACGATCAGGGCCATGCTCAGAAGCCACATAAACCCTGCGAAGCCCTGCATCAGCACAACGTCCACCACCTGACTCGGCTCGTCCTACGCGTCACCGTACCCGTACAACGGGCCGGACACCCCCAGCGTGCCCGGCCCGTGTGATCGCTCCGCCGCCCTACTTGGCGGGCGGGGTGGTCTTCTTCGCGGTGGTGGTCTTGCGCGCCGGAGCCTTCTTGGCGGCGGGGGCCTTCTTCGCCGGGGCGGCTGCGGCCGGCTCCTCCTTGACCTCGACCGGCTGCGGCTTCGGCTTCGGCTCGACGGCCACGGCCAGCTCCTCGACGCCCTCGGCGACGTCCTCGATGCTGTCGGCGGCCTCACCGCGCCAGGTGCGCACGGCCTGCTCACCGTGCTCGGCGACCTTCTCGTAGGTCTCGCGGGCCTTGACGGCGTACTCGGCGGCCACGCCGACGCCGCGCAGCGCGAAGTCCTGGGCGTTCTCGCCGAACTTCTTCAGGTCCGCGTCGAGGTTGCTGCTCAGCTTCTTGAAGTCGGAGTCGAGGGAGCCGATGAACGCCGTGACCTTGGTCTGCAGGGTCTCCTGCGTCTCCTTGACGCGGGCAGTGGCCTCCTTGGCCCGGGCGGACGCCTTTTCCTGGACCGCCTTGGTGTCGGTGTTGCGCACGGCTTCGATCCGCGCCGGAGCCTCGGAGCGCAGCTGCTCCACCAGGGCCGGCACCTTCTTGGCCTGCTGAAGGGCGAGGTCGGCGGTGCCTGCGGCGAAGTAGAGCGGCGTCGGGTCGCTGAAGGTCTTGCGCAGGTCGTCGGTGATGGCCATGGTGATGGTCCTCCCGGATTCTGTCTCGCTTGAGGGTTCGGCTGAGGGTTGTGTGATCCGCGGCGGGCGGCCCATGCCCTGGTCCGGCTCAGCCGGCCGTCTGCTGCGGATCGGTGTCGCTGCCGCCGGTGCTCTTGCGGGTCCGGCGGATGGCGGTCGTACCGCCGTCGTTCGTGCTGTCGCTCTTGCCGGCGCCCTTGCCGGCGGTCTTACGGCTACGGCTCCGGGCGGGCTGACCGCCGTCGGCCGACCCGGTCGGCGATATCTCGATACCGACGCCGGCGTCGGGAGCATCCCCGTCCACGCTCACCGCACCGTCACCGGTGACGACACCGACGACGCCCGCGCCGCGAGGGCCGTCCTCGGCACCCGGGACATCGATGCCGTCGCCGATCCCGAACCCGTTCTCCTTGCGGAAGGACTCGTAGATCTGCAGCAGCACCTGCTTCTGCCGCTCGCTCAGCGTCGGGTCGGCGAGAATGACGGCCCGCGTCTCCACCTCGTCCCGGTCCCGCTCGGCGTCGAGGATGCCGGCCCGGACGTACAACGTCTCGGCGGAGATCCGCAGCGCCTTGGCAACCTGCTGCAGCACCTCCGCGCTCGGCTTGCGCAGCCCGCGCTCGATCTGGCTCAGATACGGATTGGACACCCCGGCGGCATCGGCGAGCTGCCGCAACGAGAGCTGCGCAGTGCGCCGCTGCTCGCGCAGATAGTCACCGAGATTGCCGACGTTGAGCGATGCCATGCCTCCACAGTGCAGCACCCCGCTAACTATTGCAAGCACCTGCTTGCAATAGTGCGCCACACCACGCGGGCGGAAGATCCCGGGCGCCCCTCAGTGTCCGTTCCCAGTGTTTGTGCGGACTCCCACGGGATCTGCTCGGTGATGTGATCGGGTCCCGGTCGACCTGCGCAGCGAGGTCTCTCGCAGGTTGTCCTACAGTCGCCGCGCGACGAAGACGAACTCCGTGCCTGGCCTGTCAGTAGCGTCGCCCACGTCTTCCACGGCATACCCCGCTGTCGGCTCGGCCGGGTGCGTGATGAAGGCGGGGCTCCCGTGTACTCCCGTGTCCACGACGGCCAAGGGCGCTATAGGCCTGGAGCGTTGCGCACATTCCGCTCGCTGACGTCGGGCAGGAAGCGGGCCACAGTGACGAAATCAGCGTCGTCGTGCAGTACAACCAATCCATGATGCACTGCGGTCGCGCAGATCATCAGGTCGAGTGGCCCGGCCGCACTGAGCGCCCCCTTCTCCGCGAGCGCGTACTGGGCTGTTTCAACCCAGTCCCACAACCTCTTCGGGAGAGGTACGTCGGGGTACAGATCCATGAACATGTCCCCCATGGCCTCGTACTCCACGGCATTGCGCGCTGAGCGCCGGAACTCGGCCCGCTGGGGAGCGCACGACCCGATGGCCCGGAGGGTGGTGGTCTCCAGCCACGCGTCCTTCAGTTGCTCCTCGCGCAGGAGGCGCCACAGACCCGAGGAGTCGAGCAGGTAGTGGATCACGCGCCACCCTGCTTGTCCTCGACGCGTCGCTGCTGCCAGCCCTCGTAGTCCCACTGCTGGGCGGCGTGGAAGTGCTTGGCTACGAGAGCGGCCCGCTCATGGCGTTCGGCGTACTCGCGAAGGGCGGCATTGACCACATCTTTCTTGGTGCCACCACCGGCGACACGCATGGCCTTCTCCAGCGCATCGTCATCAAGGTCGATCGTCGTCACGCTCATACTGGACTCCTCTATTCAAGGACAATATCCAGTATATGTATCCGCGGGGTGCACGTCTGTCACCGGCGCGTTCCGCCCCCAGACCTCCTGTCGTGGTTCGCTGAACGCCGACAGACGAGGTCGCGGCTTCGCCCCGGGCGGACTGCATACCTTCATTCGGACGCCCCACCCTCCCAGAGTTGCCAAAAAGGGTGGGGCGCCAAGCGCTCAATGGTTCGTCGGTCAGTAGGCGTGTCCGCCGCTCGTGGTCACCGAGGCTGGTAGGAGGTGGCCAGCACGGAGACGGTGACCTGGTCAGGTAGGGGGCCGTGGCCGCTCAGGTCCGCGTGGGTCAGGTGCCGTGCGCTCGGTGTCATCCCCACCAGGTCGATGGCTTCTTGCCTGGTCAGGGGTGCGGTGTATTCGACGTGCTGGGTACCGGCGGCCTGGAAGTAGGGGCCCAATGCCTGTTGCAGGCGCTGTTCCTTGTCCGGATCGATCGTGACCATCGCGGGGACCTGGCCCCGTAGCTCAGCCAGGTGCCGCTCAACGGGGCGCACCACGATCAACCGGCCGGTCGGACGGAGCACTCGGTGGAACTCGGTCGGGTTGCGCGGGGCGAACACGCCCAGCATCACGTCGACCGTCTGGTCGACCAAGGGGAAGGGGCGGAAGACGTCCCAGCTCGCCGCAGCGGCTCGCGGATGGGCTCGGGCCGCCGAGCGCAGGGCGCGTACTGACGCGTCCAGCCCTAGGCCGCGGGCGCCGGGCAGTTGATCGAGTACGCCGGCCAGGTAGTAGCCGATGCCGCATCCGATGTCCACGACCGTGCCTTGACCAGGCAGGACGTCGGCTGCCATACGGGTCAGGGTCCGGCGAATAGGGGCGTACCTGCCGGCGGACAAGAACTGCTTTCGGGCCTGAACCATGGCTGCGTCGTCACCGCTGGTGGCGCGGGCGCCCGTCAGGAGGCTGACGTAGCCCTGACGGGCGATGTCGAAGGTGTGGCCCGACGGGCAGCGCAGTGAGCCACGGTCGGATCGGAGACGGGCGCGGCACACCGGGCAGCGCAGCGAGTCGAGGAACGGTTCGAGGGCAGGGGGAAGCAACGCAGGCACAAGGCACTCCTGGCAACGGTGAAGGAAAGGGACCGTGCCTGTACGCGCTCTCAGAGGCCGCCGTCGTAAGAAGAACGAGGCCCGGCATCCCGCCGCCTCGGTGCGGGCGGCGCAAGGAGAATGGATCACGTAGCAGGCACGCCAAGGAGGGCGACGCCCTACGGCATCGCCCTCAATGCCTCGTAATCACAGAGCCTGGGTGTGCTGGGTCCACATGCCTACACCTTACGAGGCTCGCCGAAAGCCCCTTGCCTCGCCTGAACAGTTAAGAGACACGGCCAGCAAGGGTCTGTAAAGCGAGCGGTGTAACTGGGGTTGGTGTGGCTAGAGTTGGCTTGCGGTGAGGCGGCCGTCGAAGGCCAGGTCGAAGGCGTTCATGGCGCCCTTCCAGCGCATGGTCCAGCGTTTGCGGCCGGCGCCGGTCGGGTCGAGGCTCATGACGGCCATGTAGACGCACTTGAGGGCGGCCTGTTCCGTGGGGAAGTGGCCGCGGGAACGGACGGCCTTGCGGATGCGGGCGTTGACGCTCTCGATGCTGTTCGTCGTGCACACGATGCGGCGTATTTCCGCATCGAACTGAAGGAAAGGTGTGAACTCGGGCCAGCTGGATTCCCAGAGGCGGACGATCGCTGGGTACTTCTTGCCCCAGGTCTCGGCGAATTCCAGGAACCGTGTCGTGGCCGCGTCCTCGCTCGGCGCGGTGTAGACGGGCTTGAGCGCCTTCGCGATCTTGTCCCAGTCCTGCCGGGCCGCGTAACGGAACGACGCCCGCAGCAGGTGAACCACACACGTTTGCACCACAGTTCGCGGCCAGACCTCGCCGACCGCGTCGGGCAGCCCCTTCAACCCGTCGCAGACCAGCATGAGGACGTCCTCGACGCCCCGATTCTTCAGCTCCGACAGCACGCGCAGCCAGTGTTTCGCGCCTTCGCCGCCGTCGCCGGCCCACAGGCCGAGGATGTCGCGGTGTCCCTCGGCGGTGACCGCGAGGGCCACGTAGATCGGCCTGTTCGCCACTTGGCCATCGCGAATCTTGACGTTGATGGCGTCAATGAAGACGACGGGGTAGACGCGGTCAAGCGGGCGGTTCTGCCATTCGGCCATGCCGTCCATCACCTTGTCGGTGATGGTGCTGATGGTCGTCTTGGACACGTCCGCTCCGTAGACCTCGGCCAGGTGCGCGGAGATCTCCCCGTGTGAGGCCCTTCGCGGACAGCGAGAGCACCATCTCGTTCACGCCGGTCAGCCGGCGCTGCCGCTTCTTGAGATGGCCGGCTCGAAGGAGCCCTCCCGGTCGCGGGGCACGTCGATCTCGACCGGCCCGATGTCCGTCAGCACCGTCTTGGACCGCGTGCCGTTACGGGAGTTGCCGCCGTCCTTGCCCGCCGGGTCGTGCTTGTCATAGCCGAGGTGGTCGGTGGCCTTGCTGCGGGCCTGCCCGACGAGCTGGTCGATCAGTTTCTGCTCGACCGTCGCGGCCTCCGGCGACGGATCCGCCTGGTCATCGGCGGCCACGAACTCGGTCACGGCATCAGTCACTTGATGTCTCTTCCATGATCATCAATTACACCGGTGAGCGTACAGACCCGAAGCCGAGACGGGTGGCCAGCGCGAGGGAGCGTGTGTTGGCTGTCTGCGTGACGATCAGGACCGGCTGGTCGGGCAGTTCGGACGCGGCAGTGCGCAACGCGGCCGTGGCTGCTTCGAAGGCCAGTCCGGCCCCCCAGGCGTCGCGGCGCAGGACATAGGTCAGTTCCAGTTCCCCGCCCTGCTCGACGACATGTCCGGGGAGGTCGGCGGGGCGCCGATGGAGCAGGAGCGTTCCGACGAGCTGGTCGGTCGCCCTGTCGGCGATCACGAACGTGCCGGGCTTGTCGGTGACACGCGCGACGCCCAACGCGTCGAGAGACTGCTCGACCGCACTGCGCGGCCTTGGACCGCCGAGGTGTAACCGGACCCGAGGGTCGGTCTGAAGCTCGATGAACCCGTCCCGGTCGACGTCACGCGCCGCGCGCAGCCGAAGTCGGGCCGAGGTGATCTCCGTGGCGGAGAGCGTGAGGGATGTCGCCTCTGTGTGTGGCGAGTTGGGTGAGGACATGAGCCCCATCCTGACCGAGCTGCCGCCCACCCTGCCGGACGCTCGGCCCTGGACCCCTGTCCCGCCTCGACCGGAACGGCCGCCCGCGTCACCCGGGCGCAGCGAGCCCCTCGACTATGCAGAAGGGATGCCCGGCCGGATCCGTGAGGACCCGCCACCTGTGCTCGTTCGGCTGTGGATCCGGCCTGCCCGCCCCCAGCTCCCGCAGCCGTGCCTCCGCCTCGTCCAAGTCCGCGACCTGGAAGCAGCAGTGCAGTTGCTGGGGAACGGCCGGGTCGGGCCAGCTCGGAGCGCGGTGGTCATCGACCCGTTGGAAGCCGAGAGAGAGTCCGTCCGCACGGTCCAGGGAGGCGAACTCGGCGTTCGACTTCGGGTGCAGTCCAAGCCCTGTGGCCTGTTGATAGAACGCCGCCAGGGCGAGTGGGTCAGGGCAGTCCAGGGTGATCGCGCTCAACTTCATCAGCGGGGTCATGGCGCCTCCGGGCCGATCAGCGGGGGACTCTGGCCCTGCACAGACGACGGCACTGACACGACCCTCCGGCACGGGCGGCAGCCCTGTACTCCGACGCCGGCACGCCGGTCTACTGCCGCCGTGAGACGACCTCGCCGCCCCCGCCCGGCACGGTGTTCGGCGTGAACATGAATACGAGGCAGACGCCGAAGCCGAAGCCGCAGCCAAAACAGAAGCAGCAGCCCACACCCGACCCGACACCGACACCGACCCGGACCCCGAGTCCTGGTCCGACTCCTGGCCCGCCCCGGAGGCTCGGTCGCTCCGCCCGTCGCGCCGCTCTCGTCGTGCACGTCACCGTCTCCGCCTCCTGGCTCGGGCTCTCGCTCGGGCTGCTCGCGCTCGGGATCACCGCGGCCACCACCGGATCCCCCGCGACCGTGGAGGTCTCCGTCCCGGATATGAAGCTCGTCGCCGACTGGCTCCTGCTCCCCGTCGCCTTCCTCACGCTTCTCAGCGGACTGCTGCTGTCGCTGGGCACGAAGTGGGGCCTGGCCAGGTGCCGGTGGGTGTACACGAGGTTCTGGCTGACCCTCGCCACCACCACCGCCACGGTCCTCGCCCTGCGCCCCGGCGTGAACTCCGCGGTCACGGCCGTCGCCGCGGGCGGACCGCTGCCGGACGCCGGGGACGTGCTGTTCGGGCCGGTCGTGTCGCTGTCCGCCTACGTCTTCATGACGGTGATCTCCGTCCTCAAGCCCTAGGGGAAGACTCGCCGCGGCTACAAAAGGTCACAGACATTTGCCTAAAGGCTTTAGGCAGGGGCACACTCTCTTCAGGTGGAAGGGAGAACCCTCATGGCACGCGCAGGACTGACGCCCGAGCGTCTGACCGAGGCCGGTGCCGAGCTCGCCGACGAGGTCGGCTTCGAGCAGGTCACCGTCTCGGCACTGGCCCGGCGGTTCGACGTCAAGGTCGCGAGCCTGTATTCGCACGTGCGGAACTCACAGGACCTGAAGACGAGGATCGCCCTGCTCGCCCTCGCGGAACTCGCCGACCGGGCCGCCGAGGCCCTGGCCGGACGCGCCGGCAAGGACGCCCTGTCCGCCCTCGCGAACGTGTACCGCGACTACGCCCGGGAACACCCGGGCCGCTACGCCGCGGCCCAACTGCGGCTCGACCCGCAGACGGCGGCCGCGAGCGCCGGGGTCCGGCACGCGCAGATGACCCGGGCGCTGCTGCGCGGCTACGACCTGACGGAACCGGACCAGACCCACGCGGTCCGGCTGCTCGGCAGCGTCTTCCACGGCTACGTCAGCCTGGAGCTCGGCGGCGGTTTCAGCCACAGCGCCCCGGACACCGAGGAGACCTGGGCCCGGATCCTCGACGCCCTCGACACGCTGCTGCGGAACTGGCCCGCGGCCCCTACCGACCCCCGAGGCTGACACCCATGCACACCGAGCACGACTGGATCACCACGCCCCTCACGGCGGACCTGCTGCGCGGCGCCCTCGACCTGGAGCGCACCGAGCACGGCCTGCTCCCCCACCGGCTGCCCGCCCGGGCCCGCGCGCAGAACAGCAGCCCGCAGCTGTCGATGGCCGAGGCCCAGCCCTCGGGCGTGCGCCTGGCGCTGCGCACCGCCGCGACCGCCATCGAGCTGGACACCCTGCGCACCAAGCGCGAGTACACCGGCTTCCCGCCGCGCCCGGACGGGCTGTACGACCTCCTCGTCGACGGCGTCCCGGCCGGCCAGGCCGCCGGGACCGACGGCAACGTCCTCACCGTCGACCTCGCCACCTGGGAGGGCGAGGTCACGCCCGGCCCGGTCGGCACGGTCCGTTTCACGGGCCTGCCCGCGCGGGACAAGGACGTCGAGATCTGGCTGCCGCACAACGAGACCACCGAGCTGGTCGCCCTGCGCACGGACGCTCCCGTCGCGCCCGCCCCGGACCGGGGCCGCAGGGTGTGGCTGCACCACGGCAGCTCGATCAGCCACGGCTCGGACGCCGCGAGCCCCACGGCCATCTGGCCCGCGATCGCCGCACTGCGGGGCGGGGCGGAGCTGGTCAACCTCGGCTTCGGCGGCAGCGCGATGCTCGACCCGTTCACCGCGCGCGCCATGCGGGACACCCCGGCCGACCTGATCAGCGTCAAGACGGGCATCAACCTCGTCAACCAGGACGCGATGCACCTGCGCACCTTCGGCCCCGCCGTGCACGGCTTCCTCGACACGATCCGCGACGGGCACCCGGACACCCCGCTGCTGCTCGTCTCCCCCATCCACTGCGCCATCCACGAGGACACGCCCGGGCCCACCGCCCCCGACCGGGACGAGATGAGCAAGGGCCGGATGGTCTTCGCCGCCATGGGCGACCCGGCGCAGACGGCCGCCGGCAAGCTCACGCTCACCGTCATCCGCGAGGAACTGGCCCGCATCGTCGAGCAGCGCGCCGCCGACGACCCGAACCTGCACTACCTCGACGGCCTCGACCTCTACGGCGCGAAGGACGCCGCGGCCCACCCCCTGCCCGACCACATCCACCCGGACGCGGCCACCCACCGCCACATCGGCGACCGCTTCCACGAACTGGCCTTCACCGACGGAGGGCCCTTCGCCGCGGCCTAGCGACCGGCAGGCCGAGACCGGTCGGTCGCCTTCGCCGCGACCTAGCGACCGGCAGGCCGAGACCGGTCGGTCGCCTTCGCCGCGACCTAGCGACCGGCAGGCCGAGACCGCGGTCGGTCAGTCCTCCGCGTATCCCTGGTCCGCGAGGATCCCGGCGATACGGGTGCGGTGCGCCGATTCCCAGTCGTCCAGACACTGGGCGGCCTCCTTCGCCAGTTCGGCCCGGGCCGCCGCCAGCACTTCCTCGCGGCGGGCCCCGGGCACGACCACGACACCCTCCTCGTCGGCGACGACCGTGTCGCCCGCGTCGACGGCGACCCCGCCGCAGCGCACCCGCTCGTTCAGCGGTGTGGCGGCCGACTTGGCGCCCGGGATGGGGATGACACCGCGTGCGAACACCGGGAAGCGCATGTCCCGGACCTCGGCGAGGTCGCGGATCAGCCCGTCGGCGACGAACGCGGTGATGCCACGGCGCCGGGCGACGGCGCAGACGTTGCCGCCGGCCAGGGCGTAGTCCAGGTCGCCCGACTCCACGACGACGACCGAGCCGGGGCCGGCCCGGTGGATCGCGGCGTGCAGCATCAGATTGTCGCCGGGCGGGCACCGTACGGTGAAGGCCGGTCCGGCCACCCGCGGCACCGGTTCCCACAGCGGGCGGATCCCGATGTCCATGACCTGCTCGCGGCCCAGCAGGTCGGCCAGGGTGGTCGTGGGGATCTCCGTGACCGCGTCGACGTCAGCCATGCCATGGGACCCTAGCCGCCGAAGAAGCCCCCTGGAAGACGGATGAAGATCTTGCTCCGGCCGCCGGGATCGCCCCGGATTGCCGGTGAATGTCAATCGCCACGGACCGGTGCAAGCCGGGCGAAATTCCAAGATCTTCAGGACACTCCTAGAACGGCAGTTCCCTCCCCCGCACCACCTCCAGCCGCGACACCGCCCGGGTCAGCACCACGTACAGCCGGTGCAGCCCCCGTTCCTCCGCCTCGGCGATCGCCGCCGGTTCGACAACCACGACATGGTCGTACTCCAGGCCCTTGACCACGCTCGCCGGCACCAGGGCGACCCGCGCGCCGAGTTCGTCCGGGCCCGCCGCCCCGATGCCGGCCACGTCCAGGGCCGCCCGCACCCGGGGGACGTCCGCGTCCGCCGCGACGATCCCCACCGAGCCCTCCCGCCCCAGCGCGTCCCGTACGGCCGCCACGACCGCCCCGGGCACGCCGTCGACGGTCGTCTCCCGCATCCGCAACTCCCCGTCCCCGCGCAGCGAACGGGCCGGCGGCACGTCCACGTCGAGACGCTCCAGCAGCCGGTTGGCGAGCCCGACGACGGCCTGCGGCACCCGGAACCCGGTGGTCAGGGCGACCTCGGCCGCGTCCGGTTTCCCCAGGTGCGCGAGGACCGTCCGCCAGGACCGCGCCGCCCACGGCGTCGTGCCCTGCGCCAGATCGCCCAGCACCGTCAGCGAACCGAAGCGGGCCCGGCGGGCGATCGCCCGGCACTCCATCGGGGACAGGTCCTGCGCCTCGTCGACGACGACGTGCCCGTACCCCTCCGGATGCCCGATGAGCCCGGCCACCTCGTCGAGCAGCACCAGATCGGCGGCCGACCAGCGCGCCGACTTCCACGACCGGGGCGGCCGCTCCCACAGCAGCGCCCGCTGCTCACCGGCGTCGAGCAGCCCCTCGGCGGCCCTCGCCAACGCCTCCTCTTCGCCGAGCAGTTCGGCCACGACCTCCTCCGGCCGTACCCGCGGCCACACGGCATCGACGTACGCCGACACCGGCCGCGCCCGCTCGGCCCGCCGCACCCAGGCGTTCGGCGGCGGCCCGGCCCGCCGCTCGACCTGTTCGCGCAGAGACCGCACGATCCGCGCCCGCACCCGCTCCCGCCCGACCCCGTAGGGCGGTTCCTCCTCCCGCACCTCGGCCACGATCCGGGCGAGCTCCCCCGCCGGCACCCGCCACCGGTAGGCCCCGTCCGGCAGGGCGATCTCCGCGCCGTTCCCCTCGGCGCGCACGCGCGCGTACAGCGCCCGTCGCAGCACCTCGGCCATCCGGGCGTCGTGCTTCACGACGGCGGCCGGCTCGTCGTCGACGCCGCGGACCGGGCAGCGCGCGATCTCCTCACCCAGGGTCGACTGCCGCACCCCGGCCTCGCCGAGGGCCGGCAGCACCTCGGCGATGTACGACAGGAAGGTGCGGTTGGGCCCGAGGATCAGCAGGCCGCCGCGCCGGATGCGCTGCGGGTGCGTGTAGAGCAGATACGCGGCCCGGTGCAGCCCGACGGCGGTCTTGCCGGTGCCCGGCGCGCCCTGCACGCACACCGACAGCGCCAGATCCCCCCGGACGAGGTCGTCCTGCTCGGGCTGGATCGTCGCGGCGATGTCCCGCATGGGCCCGACCCGGGGCCGCTCGATCTCCCGGGCGACGATCTCGCTGTCGCGCGACTCCCCCTGCTCCAGGTGCTCGTCCTCCAGTCCGGTGAGATCCCCGGAGTCGCCCCGGCTGCCGGGCGCCCACCCGAACCGCCTGCGCACCGCCACGCCCTGCGGGTCCCGGGCCGACGCCTGGTAGAAGGCGCGTGAGACGGGCGCACGCCAGTCGACGACCAGGGGCGGTTCGGCCGGGTGCTCGGAGATCCGCAGCCGCCCGATGTGCAGCGTGCCGTCCCCGCCTTCCAACGCCCCGAAGAACAACGGCCCCTCGGGCAGCTCCCGCAGCGCCTTCGCCCGGCTGCGCAGCTGGTATCCGAGGACTTCGGCATCGGCCCCGGACGCGGACACGTCCTCCCCGATGACGATCTGTTCACCGGCGCCCTCGACCATCGCGGCGAGGGCGGTCCGGCAGCGCTCGTGGTGGGCGCGTTCCCGGTCGAGGACGTACTGGAGGGCAGGCTCGGTCGAGGTCATTCCCCCGAGCGTACGCGAAAACGTAACCGAGTTAAATAATTTACCGAGTCTCGCCCCGAAGGCGGGGCGGCAGCCCGGCCGCGAGCCACCCGAACGCCCGCCGCGCCGCCGCGACCGCGTCCGGCCGCACGTCCGCCACCCGCTCCCCCGCCGCGATCCGCCGCCAGTTCTCCAGCGCGAGCACCCGCAGCACGGCCATGATCTGCCCGGCCGCCAGCCGCGCGTCCAGATCACCCCCGAGCACCTCGGCCAGCGCGGCCTCCGACCGCTCCTGGTGCGTGTGCGCCCGGGCGACCAGGGAGGGCGTCCCGTAGAGCAGGGCGTGAAAGGCGAGCACGTCGGGATGGTCGCTGAGCCCGGTCACCGGGTCCCCCCGCTCCAGCCCCGCCACGAAATGCCGCCGCAGCGCCTCCACGGCCGGCCCCTCGGCCCCCGCCACCACCCGGGCGGCCTCCCCCTCGTGATCGGCGATCCGGTACAGCACCAGGTCCTCCTTGGCCGGGAAGTACCGGAACAACGTCGGCTTCGAGATCTCGGCCGCCGCCGCCACCTCCGCGACGGACACCGCGTCGAACCCCTTCTCCATGAAGAGCCGCACGGCGATGTCCGACACGGTCTCGTACATCCGCCGCTTCTTGCGCTCACGCAGGCCGGGGTCGCTCATGAGGGGGAGCCTACGCAGGGGCGGGGTCAGGCCAGGGCGCGGGCGAGGTAGGGGTTGGCCGTGGAGCGCACCGGGAGGCCGAGCGAGCCCGTGGCGACGGCCAGCGTCACCGCGTAGGAGTCCACCGCCCGCCGGACGTTCGGAGCGTCCAGGCCCGCGCCGGTCACGATGCGGTCCAGGTCCACATAGGCGGACCGCACGATCTCCAGCCCGCGGTACATCCGCCAGTCCTTGCGCCAGTCGCGGGTGTACTCGGCGGGCAGCAGGCGCTCCCAGCGACGGAACATCCGGTCCCTGATCTCCGGCCGGGTGGGGGTGAGGTGCATGTGCCGTACGAGGTCGTAGAGGGGGTCGCCGACGACGGCCATCTCCCAGTCGATGATGGTCAGCGCCAGCCGGTCGTCGCGGCGTACGAGGTTCCACGGGTTCAGGTCACCGTGCAGGAGGGCGGGCTCCCGGTGGCTCACCTCGTGCCGGGACAGGATCAGCTGCAGCCGGTCCGCGTCGGGCAGCCCGAGGTGCCGGGCCAGCTGCTGGGACTCCTTCGGCAGGTCCCGTACCAGGGCGACCAGCTGGTCCCGCAGCCAGCGGTGGAAGGCGCCCTCGCCGGCGGTCGGGTCGACCTGCCGGTACCTGACGTGTGTCAGCGCGCACAGCTGGTCCACCAGACCGTCCGCCTCGTGCGGCAGCAGGCCGTGGACGGGGTGGCTGGGGGGCCGGTCGACGTCCCGCGGCCCGACGTAGGTGTGGAGGGCGATGGTGTCGCCCTGGTAGGTCTCGCCCAGAGCCAGCACCCGCGGCGCCGCCACCCGGACGGACGACTCCTCGATCGCCCGCAGCACGGCGTGCTCGCTGAGGAAGCCACGCTCGCGCCGGCACACCTCGGGCAGCTTCCGCCGGACGACCACGGGCGGGTCGACGCCCGGCACCGTCACCACCGTGTTCAGGTGGGCGGTCCCCTTGAAGACCCTCCCCGCGGGAGCGGCCCCCTCCGCAAGCAGGGCCTCCCGCACGGCGGCGGGCGGGAAGTCGGGGCGCTCCGGAACACGCCGGTCGGGCCGCCACTCGAACGCCTTCGCGATCCACGCCCGGCCGCTGATGTCCCCGTTCATCCGCGACACCAGCCACCGGAACAGGGCCCGCCGGATCTCGCCCTCGCGCGGCACCCTGGTGAGCCGCAGCGGTTCCGCCGCCGCCTCCAGGGCCCTGCGTACCTCGGCCGTCGCCTCGTCCAGGCTCGTCTGCGTGAACGATTCCTCGAGGGACCGGGCGGCCCGCATCACGTCCGGGAAAACCGACTGCGCCCGCTCGAACGCCAGGTAGTGCCGCAGATCCCTGGCGAGTCCGTTGACGGCGGCCGGACGGACCTCCTGCATGGCCTCGCCCCAGGAGTCGACCACCTCGGCCCACTGGTCGGCCGGGTACCGCATACGGACGAGGTGGGTCGCGAGGTCATGCAACGGGTCGCCGTAGGTGGCGAGCTCCCAGTCGACACAGATGAGGGGCGGATCGCCCGCGTACGACACGATCACGTTGTCGCGGTGCAGGTCGGCGTGGAGCAGGCTGTAGGGCCGCCGGGCCATCGCGGGCACCCGTCCGGCCAGCCCGGCGAGCGCGTCCTCCGGAATGCCCAGCGCCGCGAACAGCCCGCCGAACCTCTCGCGGTTGGGCCGTCTGACCTGCTGGTCCGCCAGGTGCACCAGGGTCCGCAGGAAGCCCTGGCTGTCCGTGTCGTTGCGGGGCCAGACGGCCGGCAGGGCGGGCAGCGCGCCACGCCGCACCTGGGCCATGCGGGCGAGCAGCCCCGCCAGTGCCTTGATGAGCAGGGTGTCGACCGGTTTGCCGTTGTCGCAGACGCTGGAAAGGGGCACGCCCTCGACGAAGCTGTGGATCGCGAAATCGTCCCGCTTGAGCAGACATCGCGGCGCGTGCGGCAGGACGCCCCGCACGGCGGCGAGGATGTCGGCCTCGTTCTGCCAGGTCCTGATGACCACGGGCAGCGCGTCCGGACGCCGGACCCGGACGGTCACGGAGGTTCCCGCCTCACCGCCGATCATCCGGGCCATGCCCGGGGTCAGCGGAAGGACGTAGTTCCGGTTGTGGTGGCCGCTGGTCTCCTGCCCCAGCTCGGCGGCGAGTTTCACGAAGGCCCGGTAGGTGGCGTCGTGCGAGGCGCGCTCCCCGAGAAGAGGACGGGGACGAGGAGGTGCGCCCACTGGCCGCTCCGGAAGGACGAGAAGGGAGGAGGGTATGGCAAACGGTAGGTTCGCGGCCGACGCCGCGCATGGCAGAGTGAGCCATTACGGGTGAATGCCACCCATCAGCATGAGACTGCGTGAACGCGTTCGATGACGGCCGGTTGGCCTCGTCCCATACGAGCGGGGCGCGTGAACGACTCAATCCTTGCGCGGTGCCGGAATGCTACACCCGGCCACCAGGCGTCTCCTCCCGCCTCCGCAGCGCGTTTCCGTCACTCCGGCAGCTCCGACAGCCACGTCCAGACGGAGTCGTACCACGTGCGCATGGTGTCCACGAAGATGCTGCCGGCCGACTCCGGGTCGCCGCCCCGCACGTGATGGGTCAGCGTGGCGCCGAGGCCCAGGACGTCCAGTGCCCGCACCCGGTACCCGTCGTCGAGGACCAGCGGCCTCTCGACGACGTTGTACAGGCCGTGCAGCACCTCGCTCCCGTTGATCACGTACAGCTTGAAGGTCGGGGTGAGGGGGGCGTGCCGGATCTCCAGCTCCACGGACGGGACCAGCTTCTCCGCCTCCAGGCCCCGCAGCACCTGGCGCAGGGACTCGGTGCTGCGCTGGGTGATGGTCCGGAAGCGGTCCCGCAGGCGGGGGGCGTCCTCCTCCTTCAGGGCCCGGGGGTAGGGCAGCTCCAGCGACTCGGAGGGCAGGAGCATGCGCAGGGCGATCCGCTGGGGTGCGATGACGCCGGCGCGGATCCGCTCGGCCTGCAGGCGGATGTGGACGTCCAGCGACTCGGAGGTCAACGTGTAGACGTCCAGGGTGACTTCGGGCTGCTCGAACGCCTCGCTGATGAGGGGTCCCAGGGTCATCGGCCGCCGGGAGCGGGTGGCCCGGGCCGTTTCGGACTGGATGCGCTGATTCTTGATGACCAGGGCCTTGGCGCCCTGCCGGTTCTCGATCCAGCCCTCGTTGCCGAGTTCCTGGACGACCCGCTGCACCGTGTCCCTGGACACACCGAACTCCGCTGCGAGGACCCGTTGCGAGGGCAGCGTGACACCCAGACCGTACGTCCCGTCGGCCATCCGGGTCCGCAGCTCCTCGGCCACGCGCCGGAACTCCTTGCCGTCACTACTCCGTCTGGCAGTCACACGACGTACGTACCGCTGCGGGCCGACAAGCAAACAAGTCGCCCTCAGGCAGGACGGCCTGCAACTTGCCGGTTAAGGGATCAAGTTGACCGGGCATGCCTGATTCAAGCAGACAACCAGGCAAGTATCCCGGCCAGTTGTCCGACCCCGAGGACCGGCAGAAGGCGGTGTCCAGATGAGTCAGTTGCTCCCGGCGGTTCGCTTACGCGCGCAGCAGGTGCAAGAGCGGTTCCAGGGAGACCAGGACCGTGTCCGCCCCGGCGTCCCTCAGGATCTTGGCCTTGCGTTCGTTACGCGCGTAGCCCAGGAACGGCACTCCCGCCCGGCCCGCCGCCTCGTGGTCGGAGGGAGTGTCGCCGATCATGAGGGCCTCCCCCGGCGCCGCCCCCATCGCCCGCAGCGCCCGGTTCAGGCAGTGCGGGTCCGGCTTCAGGTGCCGGAGTTCCTGGGTGCGGCCGTAGACGTGGGGGGCGAAGCAGTCGGCGAGGCCGCGTCCCGCGAGGTACGTGCGGACCACCCGCGGCGAGTTGTTCGTGGTGATCGCCAGGCGGGATCCCACCGCGGTCCAGGTGCGGATCAGCGGATCGGCGTACGGGGTCGGCATCGCCGAGGTCGCGGCCCGCAGCTCCTCCTGGGTGAGGCGCTCCTCCAGCTCGGCGACGAGGTCGCTGCCGGGGTGCCGACGGTCCACGGCGCGCAGGACCACGTGCGGGTCGAGCGACTCGCGCTCGGTCTCCGTGAGCAGGCCGTGCAGACCGCGGCCCTCCAGCCAGGACACCAGGTCGCCCGCCACCCGCTCCGCCGAGTGCCCGGCGAACAGGCGGCAGATGGGCCCGTCGAAGTCCCACAGCACGACACGGGCCCGTCCGATCCGATCGCGGAGTCGGTTCGGATCGTTCTCGGTCGTGATGTGCACCGCACCAGTCTGCTTCGTATCAGAAGTCACTAGGAGAGTGTCAGGTCCGACGTGATGGTTTCCCAGAGGGCGTTGAACCACTTCTGGGATTCCTCCACGAACGCCGCGTCCCGGCGGCCCGTCCGCTTCACGAAGGAGAAGAGGAGCGACTGGGAGCCGAGGACGTCGTACATGTCCAGGGTCTGGCTGCCCCACTCCTCCGCACGCCTGGTCAGCATGTAGTAGCCGATCAGGGCCTCCTCCTCGTTGAGGAGGTACAGCTTCACCGGCGGGGTGAACGGCAGCGCGCGGAACGTGACGTGGACGTCGATGCCGTGCGTCGAGCGCAGCGCCTTCAGGTTGTGCTGGAGGACCTGCCCCTGGGCGTTGCGCATCGCGAGCCAGCGCTGGTGGACCGGGTTGTCGTCGCCGTGGGCCTCGACCGGGACCGGGAAGGCCAGCTCGATGTCCCGGGAGGGGACCAGGATGCGGACGGCGATCGACTCGGGGTGGATCCGGCCCTCGTGGATCAGGCGCAGCGGCTCGCCGATGGCGATCATCAGCGTCTCCGCGGTGTGGCAGACCACGTCGACGCGCACGTGCGGCGTCGAGAACGCCTCCGTCATACGGGGGGCCAGCCCCACCATCGTCGGCTGGGGCTCCCCCCGGACCGGCTCCGGGGCCGCGATCCGCGGTGGGCTGCCCTTGCTGACGTTGGTGAGGAGGCCGTCCTCCTGGAGGACGCGCAGGGCCTGGCGGACGGCGCCGCGCTCCACGCCGAACTCCTCCGCCAGTTCGGCCTGGGTGGGCAGGCGGTCCCCCGGCTTGAGCTCACCGGCTCGGATGCGTTGCCGCAGGATGTCGGCGATCTCCTGGGGCGAGGACCTTCTGCTGCCGTTCACTGCCACGTTCTCCGCCACGCTCTCCTGGGTCACGACCAAACGCTACAACTCTGATCCATCTGGCGGGAGTTGTTTGAAAGTTGTTTATGACTAGGGGCCAAGTGGGGACAACTTAATCAGAGTTGGTTGCCAACTTCTTGGAGTTGGCGGAAGTTTTGCTTCCGGACTTCCGAAGGGGGAACACCGATGCCCGCCCTCGCTCTCCTCTCCGCCGCCTTCGTCGTCGCCTTCGAACAGCTCGTCCAGTGGAAGTACGGTCCGGCCGGCCTCGTCGGTCTGATCCTTCTCACCGTGGGCGTCAAGGCCAAGAGCCCGGCCGTCAGCTCCGCGGGAGCGGTCGTGCTCGCGCTGCTGATGACGGGGCCCGCCCGATGAAAGACCGCACCGCCCCGGAACGACCCGTGGGAGACGTCAGCTCGTGAGCACCAGCTCCGAACTGATCGTCTCCCACAGTGCGTTGAACCACAGGTGCGACTGCTCCACGAACGTCGTGTCGCGCAGCCCGGCGCCCTGCTCGAAGGAGAACAGCATGGACCGGGTGCCCTGGGCGTCGTACAACGCCGGCTGTTCGTGATCGGCCTCGGCCTCCCGGCGCGTCAGCGTGTAGTACGCGAACAGCGCCTCCGTGCCGTTGAGCAGGTACAGCTTCACCGGCGGGGTGAAGGGCAGCGCCCGGAACGTGACGTGCACGTCGATGCCGTGGGTGGCGCGCAGGGCCAGCAGGTTGTGCTGGAGGACCTGCCCCTGGGCGTTGCGCATCGCCAGCCACCGCTCGTGCACCCAGTCGTCGCCGCCCCCCTCGACCGGCACCGGGAAGGCCAGGTCGATGTCCCGGCTGGGCAGCAGCACCCGGACGTCGACCTTGGCCGGTTTCAGCCGTCCGGCATGGATCTGGCGCAGCGGCTCACCGATGGCGAGCGTGAGGGAGATGGACGTCAGGCACACGGCGTCGATCTCGACGTGCTCCGCGCCGAACGCCGTCGCTATCCGGGGAGCCAGGGCCACCGTCGTGGGCAGCGGAGGAGCCTCCGGGCCGGTCAGCGGCCCGACGGGGTCGGGGGCGACGGTCGCCGGACTGCCCTTGGAGACGTTGGTGAGCAGCCGCTCGGACTGCAGGATGCGCAGCGCCTGCCGCACCGCCCCGCGCTCGACACCGAACTCGTGGGCCAGCTGGGCCTGGGTGGGCATGCGCGCACCCGGCCGCAGTGCCCCTGACCTGATCCGGGCGCGCAGCTCGTCGGCCACCTCGTGATGTGTTCTCTGTGGCCGCTGTGACCTCTTCCGCCCATTGACGGAGTCGTGTTCCGGGTCCACCACTGCACAGTAAAACTTCCCGCCATCTTAGGGCAGTTCAGGGAAAGGTGGTTATGAGCCGCTTCCAAGCGGAGATAAGTACAGTGAAGTTGGTGACCAACTTCGGGCACATGGTCAGACCTTCAGGGGGTTGGCCACCCGCCAGGGACTCCCTTCCGGAGGGGAGCCGGGAGTCCCGCCCGGCCGACACGGCCGCACGACAACCACAACAGAACAGCTCGCTACGGATGCGGGTCCCAGCACACCGGCAGGAGGGAGCGGCTCAGAACATGTCCGGGCACCAAGGCCGCCTGGACGTACGCAGCAGGGCGTCGGCCTTCCGGGCGGCGCCCGCTCGTTCTTCGCGCACCCGGCCCAGCGCCGCCAGCCGCACCGCCGACTCGTCCCCCAGCCACAGTGCCCCCAACTCGCCCAGCCCCAGCTCGAGTTCCGCGCTCTCGGTGGTCGGCGTACAGGACGCCCCCTCGGGCGAGGCCTGAAGCCGGTAGCGCCCGCCGGTCAGCCCGTCCACACCGGCGACCTCCAGCACCAGCGCCCCCGTGCCCTCGTACGTCCGCGCCTCCAGCGCCCGTTCGACGTCCAGGATGCGCACCCACAGCCAGTCCGCCAGCGAGGTGATCCTCGCCGCCCGCGGATCGGGCAGAAAGTGCGGGAGCAGGTCGTCGGGCGCCCGCCAGCCGCTCTTCACCCTCACGACCCAGTCGACGGAGCAGACGTACTCCCACAGCGCGCGTTCCGCGGCCGGTGTCACTCCGATGAGCCACCGCACGGTCGCCGTGTTCAACGGCTGCTTGGCGTCACCCCAGTTGTCGTCCACCTCGTACACGGCCATGCCCTCGACCTCGCCGGACGCCGAGCGGTACACGGCGTAGAAGGGCGGCTTCCACGTCGTGTCCCAGGGCAGGGCGCCGGTGTTCATCCGCCACCACATGTCGTCGCGGTCGATGGCGCCGGGCTGAGCGCGGCGCAGCCGCTCGTGCAGCTCGGGGCCGAGCTTGCGGACGTCCTCGCCCTCCACCAGGTCGACCCGTCCGCCGTCCGCCGGGCCCGCCCGGCGGGCGTCGAGGCCGGCGCGCGGCACGTCGACCGTCCACTCCGCCGTCGAGGTCGCCGGCCCGAAGCCGTAGCGGCCGTAGATCGGGTACTCGGCGGCGATCAGCGTCGCGGCCACGTCCCCGCGCTCCTTCGCGGCCGCCAGGTCCCGCGCCATCATGCGGCTGAGCAGCCCGCGACGGCGGTGGGTGGCGGTGACGGTGACCCCCGAGATCGCGTCGGCCGGGACGCTCGCGCCGCCCACGGCGGTGAGCTGCTGGTCGAAGGACCGGAACGTCGCCACACACCTGCCGCGGTCGAAGGCTCCGAGATTGCGTCCCGCCACGAACCGTTCGCGCCGCCCCTCGACCTCCTCGTCGGTCGGAGGAGCCGCCCGCAGGAAGCCGGTGTTCACGGCACGCAGCCAGTCGGCGAACTCGGACTCGGCGATCGGGCGTACGTCGACGCCGTCGGCGCGGGGTATGGGGGTCATGAACTCACGCTAGGCGGAGGGCCGGTCGGTGTCGCGTCAATATCCGACCGCCGGCCTCCCACCGCGCGTCCCGGCCCCGGGACGGCTCAGACCAGCAGGTCCTCGACCTGCGCCTCCCCCTCGCGGTAACGGCGCGCGATCTCCGCGCTGCACTCGTCGGCCGTGCGCTGGAGCCGCCGGCGGCGCCGGGAGACCTGCTGCTCGTGACGCTCGAGCCGCCCCATCGCCGCGTTCAGCTCCAGGTCCGTGCGCGCGCCCAGATCGGACAGTTCCACCTCGGCGAGCATCTCGGCGGCCAGCCGCCGAAACTCCTCGCCCTGCGGGGTGCCCAGGGTGACATGGCGTGCCGAGGAGCGGTGCCGCGCCGGGGCGTCCAGCAGGATCTCCGCCAGCCGCTCCACCACCGAGGTCTCCTCGGACACCGCGACGGAGGCCTCGCCCGCCGGCGTACGCCGGTCCACCTCCGCGCGCAGGATGTCGATCCGCCCCTGGAGCAGCCGCCGCAGATAGCTGAGGTCGGCCTCGTCGCGCTGGGCCTCGCGGCGCAGCGTGCGCAGCTCGGGCAGGCTCAGCGCGGGCATCTCCGGTCCGGAGGCGTCCGAGGGCAGCCGCGGGCTGTCCGTGCGCTGTGTGGGCGGCCGGTGGTATTCCGACGAGCCCCTCCCCGTGTACGTCGACCAAACAGCCGCCTGCTGCTGTCCGGTGCTTGATGTGCTCATGTGCCTCAACCGTCCCCTCGACCGGTGTGTGCAAGCATCGTGCCACCCCGAGTGGCCGCTATGGGAACGAGTGCCCCCGATAGACCCCAGATGGGCGGTATAGCAGCAAAGTACGTCCGTGCAGGGGCTGTTGGCGCCCGCGCAAACCACCCTTTCGGTGCATCCGCCGACCAGCCGCGGCGCCGATGTCACCGCCCTGCATGATGGACGTATGCGAGCAGTGGTGCAGAGGGTGGACGGCGCGAGCGTCGTCGTGGACGGCGAGACCGTGGGCGCGATCGAGGGCGAGGGACTGTGCGTCCTCGTCGGCGTCACCCACGAGGACACCAAGGAGAAGGCGGCCCAGCTGGCCCGCAAGCTCTGGTCGATCCGCATGCTGCACGACGAGAAGTCGTGCAGCGACATCGACGCCCCGCTCCTGGTGATCAGCCAGTTCACCCTCTACGGCGACGCCCGCAAGGGCCGCCGCCCCACCTGGAACGCCGCCGCCCCCGGCGACGTGGCCGAACCCCTCGTAGACGAGGTCGTCGCGCAGTTGCGCTCCCTGGGCGCGACGGTGGCCACCGGCCGCTTCGGGGCGGCGATGCGCGTATCACTGACGAACGACGGCCCGTTCACCGTGCAGATCGACATCTGACCCGAAAGATCTACAAGCCTCCGGACCGAAGATCCACCAGGAGGGTCTACGGCTCGACGACGACTTCCTGGGCCGCCGCCGTGTCGCCGGCCACCAGCGGGGCGTCCACCGCCACGTTCCGCTTCACCAGGGCGAGGGCGACCGGGCCCAGCTCGTGGTGACGGGCGGACGTCGTGACGAAGCCGACCTTGCGGCCGTCGGGCCCGTCGTCCGCGAGCCGGAGCTCCGTCCCGGCCACGGGCAGATGGACCTCGCTGCCGTCGAGGTGCAGGAAGACCAGCCGGCGCGGCGGCTTGCCCAGGTTCTGCACCCGGGCGACCGTCTCCTGCCCCCGGTAGCAGCCCTTCTGCAGATGCACCGCCGAGCCGATCCAGCCCAGCTCGTGCGGGATGGTGCGGTGGTCGGTCTCGAAACCGAGCCGGGGCCGGTGCTGCTCCACGCGCAGCGCCTCGTAGGCGAGGATCCCGGCGGGCGGCCCGGCCTGCGCCGCGTACGCCTCCAGGTCGGCGCGCGGCAGGAACAGGTCCCGGCCGTTCGGCGTCTCCCGTACGACGACGCCTTCGGGGACCGGGACGATGGAGCCGGCCGGGAGGTGCACGACCGCGATGTCGGCCGTGCGGTCGGCGATCTCGACCTGGTAGAAGAACTTCATCGACTCCAGGTAGGCGATCAGCGCCTCCTGGGTGCCCGGCTCCACATGGGCCCAGACCGTCGCGCCGTCGTCGACGAGGTACAGGGCGTGCTCGATGTGGCCGTTCGCGGAGAGGATCAGCGCCTCGGTGGCCTGGCCCGCGGGGAGGTCGCTGACGTGCTGGGTGAGCAGCAGGTGCAGCCAGGCGAGCCGGTCCTCGCCGGTGACGGCGACGACCCCCCGGTGCGAGAGGTCCACGAATCCGGTGCCGTCGGCGAGGGCACGCTGCTCACGGAACAGATCGCCGTAGTGGGCGGCGACACCTTCGTCCACGCCCTCGGCGGGGACGGCGCCGGGCAGGGTCAGCAGGGGGCTCTTCATATCCGTAAGCCTACGACTCGGTATGTGAAGCCTTGAGCGTGCAGTCCTCGCACCGGCCGAAGATCGCGAAGTGCTTCATGTCGGTGTCGAACCCGAAGGTCTGCCGCAGCTTGGCGGTGAACTCGGCGGCCACCGAGATGTCCGCCTCGATCACGTTCTGGCAGTCCCGGCAGACCAGGTGGATGTGGTGGTGCCGGTCCGCGAGGTGGTACGTCGGCGCCCCGTGCCCCAGATGCGCGTGGCTGACCAGACCGAGCTCCTCCAGGAGCTCCAGCGTCCGGTACACCGTCGAAATGTTGACCCCCGACGCCGTCTTCCTCACTTCCACGAGGATGTCGTCGGGGGTCGCGTGCTCAAGGGTGTCCACGGCTTCGAGCACGAGTTGCCGCTGCGGGGTCAGCCGGTAGCCGCGCTGCCGCAGATCGCTCTTCCAGTCGGTGCTCACCACACCCAAGAGTCTAGGACCACTCGCGTGTGACCGGTCGAGGAAGGCGTGCGCTCACTTGAAGAAGGCGATGCCGTCGTCCGGCATGTCGTCGGGCAGGGCCTTGGCCCAGCGCTCGACCTCCTCCGGGGTGACGACCTTCTTCAGGTGGGCCGACATGTAGGGGCGCAGCTCGACCTCGGGGGTCTGCTTCTCGCCGACCCACATCAGGTCGCTCTTGACGTAGCCGTACAGCCGCTTGCCGCCGGTGTAGGGCTGGGAGGCGGCCGTGCGGGCCACCGCGTCCGTCACGAGGTCGATCTGCGGCTTCTTGTCGGCCAGCTCGCCGTACCAGATCTCGATGACGCCGTCGTCGCGGGTCATCGTCACCTCGACCTTGCGGGCGCCGTCGATCCGCCAGTAGCCGTGCTCGGACTCCAGGGGGCGGACCTTGTTGCCGTCCTTGTCCAGGACCCAGCTGTGGGACTGGTACTCCAGGAAGTCCCGGCCGTCGTGGGTGAAGGTGACCTCCTGCCCGAAGTTGCACTTCTCGGAGCCGGGGAAGTCGTGCACGCCGGCGCCCGCCCAGTTGCCGAGCAGGAAGGCGAGCGGGACGAGGTCCTTGTGAAGGTCGGACGGGATCTCGATCATGAGAACTTCCTAGACGTGGGTCAGCGCTGGCCCTGGTACAGCTTCTTCACGGTCAGTCCGGCGAAGGCGAGGACGCCGACGGCGACCAGGACCAACAGGATTTCGAAGAAGATCTCCACGGGGTGCTCCTTGAGCGGGGGTGCGAATGGGTGCACAGGGCCGAGGCCAGCTTACGCGGGCCCCTTCGGCACTACGATTCCGGCTATGGCGAAGAAGCTGGTGATCAAGGTGACGGCGGGGGCCGACGCCCCCGAGCGGTGCTCTCAGGCGTTCACGGTGGCGGCGGTGGCCGTGGCCAGCGGTGTCGACGTCTCCCTGTGGCTGACCGGCGAGTCCGCCTGGTTCGCGCTGCCCGGCCGCGCCGCCGAGTTCGAGCTGCCGCACGCCGCTCCCCTGCCCGACCTGCTGGACTCCCTCCTGGCGGGCGGCCGCGTCACCCTGTGCACGCAGTGCGCGGCGCGCCGCGAGATCGCGGAGCAGGACGTTCTGAAGGGCGTCCGCATCGCCGGCGCGCAGGTCTTCGTCCAGGAGGCGATGGCGGACGAGACGCAGGCGCTCGTCTACTGAGACTCCCTGTACAGGCAGAACCGGTGCCCTGCCGGATCCAGCAGCACCCGGACGTCGTCCTGCGGCTGGTGCCCGGCGAGCCGCGCCCCGGCGGCGACGGCCCGCACGGTCTCCCGCTCCTAGTGCCGCGGCAGGCAACGTTCGCCCCGTCGCGACGCCCGGCACGCACTCTCGCCGCACCGGGCACAAACCCAAGTACATCCAGTACGAGGGCATGCACCCGGCACGCCGAGAGCACGCACCGGACGCCGCTCCTTGACGGGCAAACGTTGCCTGCCGCGGCACTGGTCGTCGACCTCGATGTCGAGGTGCATCGTCATCCGCGGCCGGTCCGGCTCGCTCGGCCAGACCGGTGGCCGGTAGCCGGGTTCCGTCTGGAAAACCGGCCCCGTGCCGCCGCCGGGCGGCCGGATGTGGACCCGGTCGGGGCCGTCCTCGTCCTGCCAGACGCCTCAGCCGGGCAGCAGCCGCAGAGAGAAGAGCGCGAGCTCCCGGGCGTTCGGGGCGTCCAGGACCGCCGCTGTCAGTCTCATGGGGCGCGGATACCCCGGAGGGCGGGGCGGACGCCGGTCAGTGCGGGCGGGCGGGTTGGACGCCGGGTCAGCGCGGCCGTGGCGGGGCGGACGCCGGGTCAGCGCGGCCGTGGCGGAGCGGACGCCGGGTCAGCGCGGCCGTGGCGGGGCGGACGCCGGGTCAGCGCGGCCGTGGCGGAGCGGACGCCGGGTCAGCGCGGCCGTGGCGGGGCGGACGCCGGGTCAGCGCGGCCGTGGCGGGGCGGACGCCGGGTCAGCGCGGCCGTGGCGGGGCGGACTCCGGGTCAGCGCGGCCGTGGCGGGGC
>NZ_JACHCX010000002.1:32963-54669 GCF_014207295.1 Streptomyces sp. AK010 | reverse complement strand
CGGACTCCGGGTCAGTGCGGGCGCTTCTTGCCGTCGAGCTCGTCCCACCACTCGTCGGACTGGGGATCCCCGGAGGGGTCGTCCCACCACCGGTCCTCCGGCCCGCGCCGGTTCGCCACCATGGCCGCGACGGGCGGAATGACCATGGCGACGACACACATCCCGACGGCGACGGGAACGGACCACAGCCGCACCACACCCCAGGCCAGCACGAAGAGGCCGATGCAGAGGCCCATCATCGCGAAGTACGTATGACGCCGGCGTGCGTACATACGTCCAGCGTAGGGGGTTTCTGGTGGATCTCCGCGGAGGAAGGAGCGGCGTTCGGTGCGTGCTCTCGACGTGCCGGACGGAAGGTCTCGTAGCGGAGCCACTAGGCCTTTCGTCCGGTGCGGCGAGAGTGCGTGCCGGGCGTCGCGACGCCGCGGAGATCCGTCAGGAACCCCCTGGGTCCGGGCAGGCCGAAGGGCCGCACCCCAGGCGTCCAACCCGCGGGATGCGGCCCTTCGGAATCCGGTCGCCGTCAGACGGCGATCGCGACCTCCGCCAGGCCGCCCTGCTGGGCGACGACCGTGCGGTCGGCGGTGGCGCCGGGCACGAGGGCACGGACGGTCCAGGTGCCCTCGGCCGCGTAGAAGCGGAACTGTCCGGTCGCCGAGGTCGGCACCTCGGCCGTGAACTCGCCGGTCGAGTCCAGCAGACGGACGTAACCCACCACGGGCTCGCCGTCCTTGGTCACCTGACCCTGGATGGTGGTCTCACCGGGCTTGATCGTCGAGGCGTCGGGGCCGCCGGCCTTCGCACCGCACATGTCGTACTCCTGAAGTCTGGAAAGGTCGGTCGGGGTTGCTTACTTGTTGGCGCCGAGCTCGATCGGCACGCCCACGAGGGAGCCGTACTCGGTCCAGGAGCCGTCGTAGTTCTTGACGTTCTCCACACCGAGGAGCTCGTGCAGCACGAACCAGGTCAGCGCGGAGCGCTCACCGATGCGGCAGTAGGCGATGGTGTCCTTGGCCAGGTCGACGCTCTCCGCGGCGTAGAGCTCCTTGAGCTCGTCGTCCGACTTGAAGGTGCCGTCGTCGTTGGCGTTCTTGGACCACGGGATGTTGCGGGCGGACGGGACGTGGCCCGGGCGCTGGGACTGCTCCTGCGGCAGGTGGGCCGGGGCGAGCAGCTTGCCGGAGAACTCGTCGGGCGAGCGCACGTCGACGAGGTTCTGCGAACCGATCGCGGCCACGACGTCGTCGCGGAAGGCGCGGATGGACGTGTCCTGGGCCTTGGCCTTGTAGTCCGTCTTCGGACGCTGCGGCACCTCGTCGCCGGCGACGAGCTCGCGGGCGTCGAGCTCCCACTTCTTGCGGCCGCCGTCGAGCAGCTTGACGCTGTCGTGGCCGTACAGCTTGAAGTACCAGTAGGCGTAGGAGGCGAACCAGTTGTTGTTGCCGCCGTAGAGGACCACGGTGTGGTCGTTGCCGATGCCCTTGTCGGACAGGAGCTTCTCGAAGCCCTCCTGGTCGATGAAGTCACGGCGGACCGGGTCCTGCAGGTCCTGGGTCCAGTCGATCCGGATGGCGTTGCGGATGTGGTTCTTCTCGTAGGCGGACGTGTCCTCGTCCACCTCGACGATGGCGATGGTCGGGTCGTCCAGGTGCTCCTGGAGCCAGTCGGCGTCAACCAGGACGTCGTTGCGGCTCATGCTTCTTCTCCTCCGGGGCAGTTACGGCGGGGCGTGCGAGGTCTGCAGGGCGCGCCCTTGAGGCAGGGCGGCGCACGGGTGCCCGTGATGCGGGGCTGCGGGGATGCGCGCGCCGACGCGACTGCCGACGCGATCGCTCAGAAGGTGCGACAGAGCATGGCGGCGACGCGGCACAGGTCTACTGCCCGCCGCTTCGTGAGATCCGCCTGTCGCTTCATAGTGTCGATCGTAGGGACGGTCGGGCGGGCGTGTCACCGGTGTGTCGCATACTGAGACGAGACAATCCGCCATATGGGATCGGGAGGCCTCCGGGGCGCTCGCCGCACGGTGTCCGGCCGACCGTATCCCCCGCCACATCTACGCTGCGGACATCACCGTCTCGCCCACCGGACAGCGCAGGTCGGACCCGCCGAGCGACTGCCTACCCGGCCAGGCGGACCTTGGACCCGCCGAGCAACTGCCTACCTGCCAGGCGGACGTCGGACCCGCCGAGCAACTGCCTACCCGGCCAGGCGGACGTCGGAACCCTTCACCGTGATCTCGACGCCGTCCGGGGCGGCCTGGACGGTGTCCAGCTTGATGCCGCCGGGCAGGCCGTCGATCTTCTGCTGGAAGTCGGTGATCGCCCGGACGCGGTTCTCGGCGATGTCGACGCCGCCGAACTTGGGCAGGCCGTCGGCGTGCACGCGGACGGTGCCGTTGTCCACCTTCACCGAACTGAGCACGGAGACCGGCTCCGGGAGCCTGCTCCCGAGGACCGTGGCCTCGACGGTGACCTTGATCTTGCCGTTGCCGCCGTCGGAGAGGCCGATGACGTTGGCGGTGACGCCCGGGGCGACCTGGGTGGGCTCGGACTTCGCGGTCTTCAGCAGCTCGTCGTAGGCGATGGTCGCGGTGCCGGTGGCGGTGGAGGCGGTGGCGGAGCTGTAGTCGCCGGAGAACTCGACGCCCTTCATGTCGGCCTGGAGGTCGTCGATGCGGATCTTCTGGCCGCCGTTGCCCGCGGCGGCCTCGTAGTCCTTGATGCCGACCTCGATGTCGTCCAGGGAACCGCCGGCGACCTGGGTGAGGAACGGGAAGCCCTTGATCGACACGTCGGGCGTCGCCGACAGGTTCTCCGTCGTCCTCAGCCGGTCGGCGGCCTCGTCCTCGGCGAAGTTGACCGCGACGCGGTCGGCGATCACGAAGAGCCCGCCCAGGATCACGACGAAGATCAGCAGTATTCGCAGTGCGCGCATGCGGTGTGTCCCCCACCCAGTCGGTCGGACGCGGTGCCTGACGACCGGGTGGCCGTCCCTTGCGTGAGAGTAACCCCGCGGGGAAGGGGGACCGGAGGATTGTTGATCATCTGTGACAGGGCGGGCGGCACGGCGTCCCGCCCTGTCCGCTCTACGCCAGCGCCCTGCCCAGGACGTACACCGCCGGGGCCGCGGCGGCCAGCGGCAGGGCCACGCCCGCCGTGAAGTGGACGAAGCGCGACGGGTAGTCGTAGCTCGCGACCCGGTGGCCGATCAGGGCGCAGACGGCGGCGCCCGCGCCGAGGAGGGCGCCCGACGTGCTGAGGTCCGTGACCGCGCCCATCGCGATGCCCGCACCCGCCGCGGCGAGCAGGGACACCACCACCGAGGCCGGGGTCGGCAGCGGCAGCGCGCGGGCCAGGACGGCGACCGCGACGGCCACCGCGCCGACCGTGACCGCGTCCGCCGCGGCCGCGAGATACCCGCCGGCCACGATCGCCAGCGCCGAAGCCGCGACCGTCGCCATCAGGCCGTACATCCGCTCGTCCGGGTCGGCGTGCGACCGCAGCTGCAGGACCAGCGCGAGCAGCACCCACACCCCGATCGTGCCGAGGATCGCCGCCGGCGAGCGGCCCGAGACCAGCAGCGCCGCGTCGGCGGCCAGCGCACCCGCGAAGCCCAGCGCGATGCCCTGCCGGGCCGGCCACATGCCGTTCAGCCGGAACCAGCCCGCCGCGGTGACGGCCTGGAGGATCACCAGCGGCACGAGCAGCGCGTACGTCCCGACCGCCGCGGCACCCGCCAGCAGCAGCCCGAGCAGCGCCGTCAACGCGGCCGGCTGCATGCCGGGCTCGATGATCGGGGAGCGCCCCTCCGCGCGGGCCCGCTGCGCGTCGGTGACGCGCGCGTTCCCACCGACGGTGGCCGGGCCGTAGCCGGTGGCGGAGGCGTCGGCGTCGGTTGCGGCCGGGGCGGCAGGTCCTTGCGGCGTCCGGGGCCTCCGGTGCGAATGGGGCGACTGCGGCGACCGGGGCGACTGCGGTGTCAGGATCGCCGTCTGTGGATCCGGCGCCTGCGCGGACACCGCCCGGTGGTTCTGCGTCTCCCAGGTCTGCCCCTGCCACTGCTGCGTGTACTGCTGAGCGGCGTGCGGGTCTTCACAGCCCTGGTACCCCTGCCCGGGCCACGCCTGCGGCTGCTGCCCGTAGGGGTCGTACGGCTGGTTCGGCTGGTTCGGCTGGTTCGGCTGGTTCGGCTGGTCGGTCATCGCTCATCCTCCTGCGAACGGCGGGAGCACCTCGACCGTGCCGCCGTCGGCCAGCCGTACCGTCTCATGTCCGCGGGTGCCCACGGGGTCGCCGTCCACCAGGAACGAGCACCGGCGCAGGACGCGCTCGAGCTCGCCGGGGTGCCGCTCGCGCACTCCGTCGAGCGCCTCGGCGAGGGTGGCCGCCTCGTACGGCTCCTCGGCCACCCCGGCCGCGGCCTTGGCGGCGGCCCAGTAGCGCACCGTGACCTTTGGCATCTGCTTCCTCAATGAATTCGGCGGTGAACCCCGTCAGGCTAGCCCGCCCGGCCCGCGACCCAGTCCCCGATCCGGGCCAGCAGCTCGTCGCCGGCCGCGTGCTCGGCGTGCCCCATCCCCGGCTCCAGCCACAGTTCCCCCTGGTCACCGGCGGCAGCGGCCAGCATCCGCGGGTGGTCGACCGGGAAGTAGCCGTCGGCCTCGCCGTGCACGATCAGCAGCGGGGTGGGGGCGATCCTCGGCACCGCCTCCACCGGGGAGAGCGGGACCGGGTCCCAGTCCCGGTGGTGGATGCGCGTCCCGAAGCCGTACCGGCCGACGATCCGCCCCTCCGGCCGCGTCACCATCCAGTGCAGCCGCCGCATCGGGGCGGTGCCCCGGTAGTACCAGCGGGCCGGGGCGCTGACCGAGACCACCGCGTCGGTCTCCCGGGGGTGCAGCGCCGCGTGCCGCAGCACGACCGAGCCGCCCATCGAGAACCCGACCGTGCCCACGCGCGCGTGCCCGAGCTCCCGCGCCCACCGCACCGCCGCCGCCAGGTCGAGCACCTCCCGGTCCCCGACCGTGGACCGCCCGCCGGAGGCACCGTGGCCCCGGAAGGAGAACGTGACGACCGCCCCGTAACGGGCGAAGGCCTGCGCCACCCTTCGTACATGCGGCCGGTCCACGGCCCCGGTGAAGCCGTGGGCGACGACAAACACGGGATGACCGGTAGGCGTCCGCGAGGCGTCGTACACAGCGGTGCCCGGGTCGTACACGGCGTCGATCGTCACCCCGTCGGCCGTACGCAGAAACGTCCTCGAAGGATTCCGCGCAGGCGTTCCCCCGGGCGTCTCGGAGTGTGGACGATCGGTGGAACGCGCCACATGACCTGCCGGACGAGAGCTCATGTGGGCTATTCTGCTGGGCAGAGGACTCGGGCAGCGTTGCCCCCGGGTCCTTTTGTGCTTTCGGAAGCGTTGTATACGAAGCGGGAAACCGCAGGTGTACGGGGCCTTCGGGATCGCAGACAGAGCGGTGCTGCACCAACAAGCGTCCTCGCAGGGACCGAGGAGGAACCAGACGTATGAGTTCTCTGCTGCTCCTGACCAATGCCCTCCAGCCGTCGACGGAGGTGCTTCCCGCCCTCGGCCTGCTCCTGCACAGCGTGCGTGTGGCCCCCGCGGAGGGACCTGCCCTCGTCGACACCCCCGGCGCCGACGTCATCCTCATCGACGGCCGGCGCGATCTGCCGCAGGTGCGCAGCCTCTGTCAGCTGCTGCGCTCCACGGGGCCGGGCTGCCCGCTCGTCCTCGTCGTCACCGAGGGCGGCCTCGCGGCCGTCACCGCCGACTGGGGCATCGACGACGTCCTGCTCGACACCGCCGGCCCGGCCGAGGTCGAGGCGCGACTGCGACTGGCCATGGGGCGGCAGCAGATCGTCAGCGACGACTCCCCCATGGAGATCCGCAACGGCGACCTGTCGGTCGACGAGGCGACGTACTCGGCCAAGCTCAAGGGCCGCGTCCTCGACCTCACCTTCAAGGAGTTCGAGCTCCTGAAGTACCTCGCACAGCACCCCGGCCGCGTCTTCACCCGCGCCCAGCTGCTCCAGGAGGTCTGGGGCTACGACTACTTCGGCGGTACGCGCACGGTCGACGTGCACGTACGGCGACTGCGCGCCAAGCTCGGCCCCGAGCACGAGTCGCTGATCGGCACCGTCCGGAACGTCGGTTATCGATTCGTTACGCCGGAGAAGCCGGAGAAGATGGAGCGCGCCGCCGAGGAGGCGAAGGCCAAGGCGGCCAAGGCGGATCCGGACACCGAGGACAAGTCGGCCGCCCTGGACGCGGCCGAGGCCCGCGCGAAGGCGTAAAGAGGCGTATTGCGCCGCCGACCTGGGCATCGCGTCCCGCACGGGGTGCCCCGGACGGCGGTCGGCATATCGCACGGAACCGCCTTTACGCCCTGCCCAGAGCCGGTATATCCGCGTAGACTCCGCTCGTGGCCAAGGTGACTCGGGATGATGTGGCGCGGCTGGCAGGGACTTCCACTGCCGTGGTCAGCTATGTCATCAACAACGGACCCCGGCCGGTCGCCCCGGCCACGCGCGAGCGTGTCCTCGCCGCGATCAAGGAACTGGGGTACCGGCCCGACCGGGTGGCCCAGGCCATGGCGTCCCGGCGCACGGACCTCGTAGGCCTGATCATCCCGGACGCCCGCCAGCCCTTCTTCGGGGAGATGGCGCACGCGGTCGAGCAGGCAGCCTCCGAGCGCGGAAAGATGGTCCTCGTCGGCAACACCGACTACGTCGGCGAACGCGAGGTCCACTACCTGCGCGCCTTCCTGGGGATGCGGGTCTCCGGACTCATCCTCGTCAGCCACGCGCTCAACGACCTCGCCGCCGCCGAGATCGAGGCCTGGGATGCCCGGGTCGTGCTGCTGCACGAACGGCCCGAGGCCATCGACGACGTCGCCGTCACCACGGACGACCTGGGCGGCGCCGAGCTCGCCGTCCGGCACCTGCTGGAGCACGGTCACGAGTACGTCGCCTGCATGGGCGGCATAGCCGAGACCCCCGCCGTCGGCGACCCGGTCTCCGACCACGTCGAGGGCTGGCGCCGCGCGATGGACGAGGCGGGGATCTCCACGGAGGGCCGCCTCTTCGAGGCCCTCTACAACCGCTACGACGCCTACCAGGCCGCCCTGAAGATCCTCTCCGGCCCCCAGCGCCCGCCGGCGATCTTCTGCTCCACCGACGACCAGGCGATCGGCCTGCTGCGCGCGGCGCGCGAACTGCGCATCGACGTGCCCGGCGAGCTGGCGGTGGCCGGCTTCGACGACATCAAGGAGGCGGCGCTCACGGACCCGCCCCTCACGACGATCGCGTCCGACCGCCCGGCGATGGCCCGGGCGGCGGTGGACCTCGTCCTCGACGACGGGCTGCGGGTCGCGGGGGCCCGTCGGGAGCGGCTGAAGGTGTTCCCGTCGCGGCTGGTGACCCGGCAGTCCTGCGGCTGCGCGTAGCCTCCGAGGGCTGAGACGGCGAGCCTCTTTATATCGGGCATACGAGGTTCTGTCGGGCTTCTCAGGGAGCACTCAGGAAGCTCTCATGGTCGGGCGACAAGCTCTCTTCCATGACCGAGAGCTTCCACCGCAGTGGCGAGTACGAGAACCCTTACGAGGGTCAGCAGCAGGCCCCGGTGAACCCCGAGTGGCCGCCCCCGCCGGCGTACACCCCGGCGCATGCTCCGCATCCGAAGAAGCGCGGCCGCGGCCCCCTCGCCCTGATCGCCGCCGTGGCGATCGTGGCGGCGGCGATAGGCGGCGGCACCGCCTACGGCATCCAGGAACTGACCGGCAACGACACCGTCGCCTCCAGCTCCACCAGCACCACCGTGGTCCCCTCCAGCCAGAAGGGCACCGTGGCCGGCGTCGCGAAGGCCGTCAGCCCGAGCATCGTCGAGATCAGCGCCAACTCCAACGCCGGGTCCTCCACCGGCTCCGGCGTGATCATCACCAGCGGCGGCGAGATCGTCACCAACAACCACGTCGTCGCCGGCGCCTCCCAGATCAAGGCGACGACCAGCGACGGCACGTCGTACACCGCGAAGGTCGTCGGCACCGACAGCAAGAAGGACCTGGCGCTGATCAAGCTGGAGAACGCCTCCGGCCTGAAGGCCGCCACCCTCGGCGACTCGGCCGGGATCCAGGTCGGCGACCAGGTCGTGGCCATCGGCTCCCCCGAGGGCCTGTCCGGCACCGTCACCAGCGGCATCATCTCGGCCCTCGACCGCGACGTGACCGTCCCGACCGAGGAGGACCAGGGCCAGGGCCAGCAGTGGGGGCAGGGCCAGGGGCAGGGCGACCAGTGGCCGTTCGAGTTCGGCGGGCGCCAGTTCAACGGCGACACCGGCTCCGACACGACGACGTACAAGGCGCTCCAGACCGACGCGTCCCTCAACCCGGGCAACTCCGGCGGCGCGCTGATCGACATGAACGGCAACATCATCGGGATCAACTCCGCCATGTACTCGCCGGCCGGCCAGGCCTCCTCGTCCTCCGACGCGGGCAGCGTCGGCCTGGGCTTCGCCATCCCGATCAACACCGTCAAGGCCGACCTCGCGAAGCTGCGGGCCGGGTCGACCGACTGAGCCCGGCAACCGGCAGCGAGGAGTACGGCGATGATCGAGCAGGTGGTGCACACCGAGCCGGGCGGGGACCCGGCGGCGATCGGCCTGGCCCTGGCGGTGGCGTCCGCCCTGCACGCGCCGTCGGGCCGGGCGGCGGAGACGGCACCGGCCACGGCGACCCGCAGGACGAGCCGCGCCGGGAAGGCCCGGCGCCGGGCGCCGCGGGTCTGACGTTCCCGCCGGCTCACGCCCGCGACGTGCGACGCTGAGAGCGTCAGAGCACCCCCGCCCCCCTTCACCCCCGAGGACCCCCGACCCATGAGCCCCGCAGACGGCGACCGTGACCCGCAGCGCATCCTGATCGTCGACGACGAGCCGGCCGTACGCGAAGCGCTCCAGCGCAGCCTCGCGTTCGAGGGATACGGGACCGAGGTAGCCGTCGACGGTGCCGACGCGCTCGACAAGGCGGCGGCCTACCGGCCCGACCTGGTCGTCCTCGACATCCAGATGCCGCGCATGGACGGTCTGACGGCGGCGCGCCGCATCCGCGCCACGGGCGACACCACGCCGATCCTGATGCTCACGGCCCGTGACACCGTCGGCGACCGCGTCACCGGCCTCGACGCGGGCGCCGACGACTACCTGGTCAAGCCCTTCGAACTCGACGAACTCTTCGCCCGCATCCGCGCGCTGCTGCGCCGCAGCTCCTACGCGGCGGCCGTGGGCGCGGCCGACCCGGCCGACGAGGACGCGCTCACCTTCGCCGACCTGCGCATGGACCTCACGACGCGGGAGGTCACGCGGGGCGGGCGCCAGGTGGAGCTGACCCGCACGGAGTTCACGCTCCTGGAGATGTTCCTGGCACACCCGCGCCAGGTCCTCACCCGGGAACAGATCCTCAAGGCCGTCTGGGGCTTCGACTTCGAGCCGTCGTCGAATTCCCTCGACGTGTACGTCATGTACCTGCGCCGCAAGACCGAGGCGGGCGGCGAGCCGCGCCTCGTGCACACGGTGCGGGGTGTCGGATACGTGCTGCGGCAGGGCGGCGCGGAGTGAGTTCCTGGATGCGCGGGGCCGTACGGCGCTTCCGCTCCCTGCCGATCCGCTCCCGGCTGGCGCTGCTGGTGGCGGCGGCGGTGGCGTTCGCTGTGGCGGCGGTGTCGGTGACGTGCTGGTTCATTGTGCAGGGGAAGTTGTACGACCAGGTGGACGGGGACCTGAAGTCGTCGTTCCGGACCCTTCAGGCAGACGATTTCGACGCGTTGACGAAGACGTGCCCCCAGAAGCCGTCGAACACCCTCGGCGGGGCACCGCGACCGCAGACCTACGCGCAGGTGGTCGGGTCCGACGGCAGGGTCTGTCTCTTCAGCAACCTGATGCCGCAGGTCAAGGTCACGAGCGGGGACAGGGAGGTGGCCAGGAATCCTGACCCCAGGACGGCCGTGCTGCGCAACGGCACGGACAGCGACGGCAACTCGGTGCGCGTGCTGACCACGGCGGTCGTAGTGAAGGACGGCCCGTTCCAGCAGGGCGTGGCCGCCGACTACGCGCTGGTCATCGCCGTCCCGCTCAAGGGAACGGAGTCCACGCTCAACGAGCTGGCGCTGATTCTCCTGCTGGTCTCGGGTGTCGGGGTGGTGGGCGCCGGAGCGGCCGGCCTCACGGTCGCCAGGGCGGGCCTGCGACCGGTGGACAAACTGACGGAGGCCGTCGAGCACGTGGCCCGCACGGAGGATCTGGACGTCCGTATCCCCGTGGACGACGCGAGCGAGGACGAGGTGGCTCGCCTGTCCCGCTCCTTCAACTCGATGACGTCGGCCCTGGCCAGCTCCCGGGAACTCCAGCAACAGCTCATCGCGGACGCGGGCCACGAGTTGCGTACGCCGCTCACCTCATTGCGCACCAACATCGAACTCCTCACCCGCAGCGAGGAAACGGGCCGCCCCCTCCCCGAGGCGGACCGCAAGGCGCTGCTCGCGTCGGTGAAGGCACAGATGACGGAGCTGGCGGCACTCATCGGCGACCTCCAGGAACTCTCCCGCCCGGACACGGGCCAGCACGCGGGCCGGACACAGATCGTCGCCTGGCAGGACACGGTCGAGTCCGCGCTGCGACGGGCCCGGCTACGGGGCCCGGAGCTCACGATCACGGCGGACGTCCAGCCGTGGTTCGTCCGGGCGGAACCCTCCGCCCTGGAACGGGCGGTGGTCAACATCCTCGACAACGCGGTGAAGTTCAGCCCGGAGGGCGGCACGGTCGAGGTCCGCCTGATCGACGGCGTCCTCACGGTCCGCGACCACGGCCCGGGCATCCCCGCCGACGAACTCCCCCACGTCTTCGACCGCTTCTGGCGCTCCCCGAGCGCACGGGCGCTGCCCGGCTCGGGCCTGGGCCTGTCGATCGTGGCGCGCACGGTGCAGCAGGCCGGGGGCGAGGTCTCCTTGTCCCGGGCGGAGGGCGGCGGCACGGTGGCGACGGTACGACTGCCGGGGGCGGCCACGGCGCCGCCGGAGCTGCCGTAGTCTCATTGCCAGAAGATCTCTTCCACCACGATCTGCGGGTCCTCGGTGCGCTGCACGAAGGTGTACTTCAGCCAACCGCGATGGTTGTCGAAGTACAGGATGTGAGCTCCCTTGGGATCAGTGGACCGTACCGGTTCGACGTACATGGTGACGGGGAGATCGCCGTCGGCGTCGATCCCCCGGAAGTACGGGTCCTTCACGGTGATCAGCTCGGCACGAGCCTCGTCGACCATTCTCCGCACGTCCTCAGGTAACGCGTTGCGGGAGGCGAGGGCATCGAGCCGCCAGTCCATCTGCCACGGCGGCCCCATGAAGTCGTCGGTCACCGACCGGGCCTCGTTTCCCGCGCCCGGTAGCGGATCCTCGATGCTTCTTCGAGGAGGGCCCGGGCCTCGTCGATATCCGAGCACTCGTAGGCTGCCCGGTGCTCGAGGTCGGCTACGTGGGCGTCCAGCTCGGGGTCACGGGCGATGGCGTACTCGCCCCACCAGCGGGCCATGAATGCCGGGAGGGGGGCGATGTCGTACGTGTCGGCGATCGCACGCTTCCAGTGTTCGTCGAAGTCCGGGAGAAGCTGGGGAGCATGCCGGGCGATGGCCTGGCGGAGCGCCTTCGGGGTCCGCTCGGGCATGGGTGGAACGGCAGGGGCGGGTTCCTCAGCATGTGCAGTCATGATCGATACGCTCCTTCGACGCGCCGCGCCTACGACCATAGCGGCAGCTTCAGCACGTCAGGGAATGGATCAACACGATTCGCCCTTGACCTGCGTCAGGAACGACGTCCACGAGGTCGCGCCGAACACGAGTATCGGGCCGTCGGGGTTCTTGCTGTCGCGGACGGGGACTGTGCCGGGGTGAGCGTCGGCGGCCTCCGGGCAGTTCGTGCCGCCCCCGTCGCTGTAGGACGACTTGCGCCACGTGGCGGTGGTGAGGTCAGGAGCTCGGTTCATTCTCTGCACGCCTCTGGAAGGCGCTTTATGAACGCCGTCGACTCCGTAGGGGTCAGCGCCGCGTCCCTGACGCGATCGTAGGACAAACGGAAGCGCAGGACCTTGTCCGCTTCCGTGATCAACTCGCCGAAGCCGTTGCCCTCTGTCCAGGCGACCGGCTCACCGGATCGTTGCCAGAACAGCCAGAGGTGGCTGTCCATGAGGTCGTGCACCCCCGCCGCGAAGGGCAATACCTGGATCGCGACGTTCGGCAACACGCCTGCGTCCAAGAGGTGCGACAACTGCTCCGCCCACACCTTCGCTTCAGGAACGGGCCGCCGAAGCGCCACCTCGTCCAGGATGACGCGTACGTCCGGTGCCGACTCGCGGTGGAGCAACTCCTGCCGTCCCATCCGCGCATCGCCGAGGTCTGCGAGGCACTCCTGCTCACCCTTGTACGACTCCTGTTGCCCGCCCGAGGGCGCCATCGGGCCGCCACGCCCACCTCACGGTCGCCACCCCTGCCCGCGCACGCCGCGCGCCCCCTCCACGTAGAGGCCCTCGTCATGGACACCCGCCTGGTCCGCCCGTACCTCCACGCCCTGGAGGTCCACGCATGAGGCTGCTCCCCTGGACCGGGGCCGACGGCAAGGCCTGTTACCTGTCCACCGACGATCCCCACAGCCACCTATCGCTGCTCGCCGATGACGTCGAGGCCGCTTCACTCGACTCCGCCGAGCAGGTGCTCGCGGGTGCCAAGGCCGTACTCGAAGACGCCAAGGCGGGTGAGCGTGCCGTTCGTTTCGCACTGACAAGGGCCGTGGAGTCCCTGGGGGACGTACTCCGCGTCGCGATCAGCCGTGGCGGCGGCACCAGCGCCCGATAAAGCAGGACAAGCCCGCCTCCCAGCTGTCAATGTCCTGTCGTACCCACCAGTACCGCACACACCTGCACCCGTTCTGACATCTTCACTGCCGTCACAGAACGACAAGCAGGAGTGAGCCCCCCACATGCGTCTCATCCGCACGTCAACTCTCAGAAAATGCGGTGTTGTTGCCGCTTCCCTCGCCCTCGCCGGCGCCGGTCTGCTGACCGGCGCGGGGACGGCCGCCGCCGGGCCCGCCGGGGCCACCAACATCCGGGGTGTGGATCCCGGGGACACCGACCGGATGATCGAGCGGCTCTGCAGTCAGGAGACGAGCCTGACGGGCGTGTACGGCGCCCTCAACGTCGACACCGGTGAGTTCAAGACCCAGGACGAGTACCTGCGGGACGTCTTCGGGCTGTGGAAGCCCGCCGGGCCGTGGGAGCTGTTCCGCGGCTGGTGCGGCTACGCCGAGGCCTCGACCTGGTCGATCAAGGGCGACACCGTCCGCACGTCCCGGTGGATAGGCAACAAGGGGTCCGCCGACGACAAGGAGACCTTCGTCAGCAGCTACAGCACCAAGACGTTCGCGAAGAAGAGCGTCGGCGGCTCCATCAGCCTCTCCCTCGCCAAGAGCATCTTCAGCGGAACCGTGGGCGGCAGCGCCGGCTACGAGTGGGGCTGGGAGAAGGAGTCGAGGTTCGAGACCCGGAGCGAGAAGACGATTCCGCCGTGCCGGCAGGTCGCCGTGACCTGGACGCCGTACCAGCGCGTGGTGCGCGTGAACCCGGTCTTCCACGTCGAGGACTACCAGTGGGACAAGGGGAACGGGGAGCGGACCGTGCACAGCTGGCGGGACCGGGGCTACCAGACCGTCTACTCCCACGGGTACTACATCGACGGGATCTCCGACAAGCTCCTGCCGAGCGGCCAGCCGGACGGTCGTGAGGACAAGATCGAGGAGAAGCTCGACCCCAAGTCCTGCGTGAAGTAGGGCAGATACCCCGGCAACCTTTCCGTGTGGGGCGGCGACTGCTCGGCGGTCATTCCCCCACACGGAACGGATCGCCGCATGAGTGAGCCGCGCAGCACAGCCCAGCACCGCCGTCGCAGAAGCCGTACCGCCCTGGCGGTCGGGGTCCCCCTGGCCCTGACCGCCGCCGGCACCTTCGCCTACGGCGGCGACCTCGGCGTCCTGGGCTCCACCGCACTGCAGGCCTCCGCCGCCACCGCCGCCGCCCCCGCCTGGGCCGCCGACACCGCCGACGGGTTCGCCTCCGTCAACTCCCTCGGGCAGAACGGGACGTACGGCGGGCGGGGTGGTCAGGTCGTCACCGTGACAACGCAGGCCGAGCTGGAGAAGTACGCCACCGCGACCCAGCCGTACGTCATCGTCGTCGCCGGGACCATCGCCATGAACCCGGTCGGCAAAGAGATCAAGGTGCAGTCCGACAAGACCATCGTGGGCCGGGGGACCGCCGGGCACATCGTCGGCGGCGGGTTCTTCCTCGGCCAGGGCGTGCGCAACGTGATCATCCGGAACCTGACCATCCGGGACGCGTACCAGGGCATCTGGAACGACAAGGACCATGATTTCGACGCCGTCCAGATGGACGGCGCCCACCACGTGTGGATCGATCACAACGATCTGCGGCACATGGCCGACGGGCTCATCGACGTCCGCAAGGACTCGACGAACGTCACCGTCTCCTGGAACAAGCTGAGCGACAACAACAAGACCTTCGGCATCGGCTGGACCGAGAACGTCAGGACCGACATCACGATCCACCACAACTGGATCCGCGAGACCGAGCAGCGCAACCCCTCCACGGACAACGCCGCGCACGCGCACCTCTACAACAACTTCCTGGAGGACGCCCCGAACACGAGCATCGGCTCGTCGTACGGGAACTACTCGCGCGGCTCGACCAGGATGGTGCTGGAGAACTCCTACTTCCAGGGCATCAGGAACCCGGTGATCAAGGACAGCGGCGCCACGATCGTGCAGCGCGGCAACGTCTTCTCCGGCACCAGCGGGCGCAACGAGAGCGGCGGGAGCGCCTTCGACCCGAAGGCGTACTACTCCTACAGCCTCGACCAGGCCGCCGATCTGCCGTCCCTCCTGAAGTCCGGTGCCGGGCCGCGTGGTTCGATCGGCACCACCGCCGTCTCCACCCGGGCCGCGGCCGCCACCACCCTCACCGTCGCCCAGGACGGCAGCGGCCAGTACCGCACCGTGCAGGCCGCGGTGAACGCCGTACCGGCGAACAACCCCTCGCGCGTCGTGATCGCCGTGAAGCCGGGGACGTACCGGGAACTGGTGAAGGTGCCCTCCAACAAGCCGCACGTCACCATCCAGGGCACCGGCGGCAGCCGCAAGGACACGACGATCGTCTACAACAACGCGGCCGGTACGCCGAAGCCCGGGGGCGGCACCTACGGCACGGGCGGCAGCGCCACCGTCGCCGTCGAGGCCGACGACTTCCAGGCGCGCAACCTGACCATCTCCAACGACTTCGACGAGAAGGCCAATCAGAGCCTCAGCGGGCATCAGGCCGTCGCGCTGCGGACCGCCTCCGACAAGGTGTTCCTGGACGGGATCATCGTCAGCGGCGACCAGGACACGCTGCTGCTCGACACCGCCGCCAAGGACAAGCTCGGGCGGGTCTACGTCAGCAGTTCCTACGTCATCGGCAACGTCGACTTCATCTTCGGGCGGGCCACGGCCGTCGTCGACAGGTCCGTCATCACGCTGAAGAAGCGCTGGGACGGCACCTCGGCCGGGTACGTCACCGCGCCGAGCACGGCCGCGAACCGCAAGGGCATCCTGATCGCCAACTCCACGGTGAACGGCGATGTCTCGGCCGGGACCTTCTACCTCGGCCGGCCCTGGCACGCGGGCGGGGACGCCTCCCTCGACCCGCAGACCACGGTCCGCAACACCAGCCTGAGCAACGCGATCAAGTCGGCCCCGTGGACCGACATGAGCGGGTTCTCCTGGAAGGACGACCGGTTCGCCGAGTACAAGAACAGCGGCGCGGGGGCGGGCGGTGCGAGCGGCGACCGGCCGCATCTGACCGACGCGCAGGCCGCGAACCAGGAGGTCGGGGACTGGCTCGCGGGCTGGACGCCTTCGGCGTCCTGAAAGGCTGCCTTCCGGGTCCGGCTGACGAGCGGCGCCGGACCCGGAAGGGCCACCATCGTGATCCCGTGGGGGCTCTTGCCGGTTCCTACTGCTTCCAGGCGTAGTGCAGCCGGTCCAGGCCGCTCTGGTTGTTCACCGTCAGGCTGAGGTTCGTGCCCGTGCCCTGGAGCGTGGTGAGCGAGTAGGTGTCACCGTTGCGCAGGCCGGGCCAGTAGACCGAGCCCAGGCCCAGCTCCCGGATCGTGTCGGTCGCGGCCTGGATGTACGCGATCTCGTTGGAGGTGCCCGCCGGGCCGTTGTAGTCCAGGCCGGTGGTCATGGAGGCGCCGAACTCGTCGAGGATCGTGCGTGAGGCGCAGTCGCCTATGCGGCTCTTGAAGTCGGCCTTCCACTGGTCGACGCTGGTCCAGTCGGTGTGCCAGAAGCCGTAGTTGTGCAGCGCGAGGCGCGTGCCCTTCAGGCGCGGGTCGGCGCAGACCGGCTTGACGTCCTCGCTGTACTTGTAGCCGCCGATCAGGATCCGGTCGCGCGGCACGTTGCCGTGGCTGCTCACCCACTTCGCCGCGATGTCCGTCCATTCCTGGGCGGTGTAGCCGAACGGCTCGTTCATCGGCTCGAAGTACACCTTGGAGTCGCGGGCGTAGGCGGAGGTGATCCGCGCCCACATCCGGTCCCAGGACGCCTGGTCGTCGATCTTGCCGTCCTTGGCGTTGTCGGCCTCCCAGTAGCCCAGGATGACCTTGAAGCCCTTGGCGGTGGCGGCGTCGATCGCGCCCCGGTACGACTTCCAGAACGGGCCGTTCACGGAGGCCGGGTTGACCGGGAGGCGGACGGTGTTGGCGCCCAGCTCGGAGAACCCGCCGATGATCGCCTTGGACTTGGCGTAGGTGGTGGCGTAGCTGTCCGACGTGGACAGGCCCGAGGGCACGACCGCGTCATGGGCGAAGTTGTCGCGCGGGTCGGCCCAGTTGACGCCCTTGAAGTCGCTGACGGGCGGCGGGGTGGCGGGACGGTGGGTGGGAGAGGCGGCGGCGGGGGAGGCGAGCGCTCCACCGAATGCCGTGACGCAGGCCAGCAGCGCCCCCACGCGAGCTGTCCCGCGATGGTTCCTTTGAGGCACGACATCCCCTTCTGAGCATGTGCGAAGGTGAGCAGGCCGCGGACGGACCGCTCATGGGAGCACGAAACTAGAAGGAAACTCGAACAGAGGTCAACACATCTGCACACAAAGTTTCACTCACGGCGGGGCCGGGCCACTCAGGAGGACGTCTCCCCGTGGGCCGGACCGGGCCCCTCGAGGAGTCACCGCCCGACCGTCAGCCCCGTCCCGGACACCCGCACCCGGATGCCCTCCTCCTCCACCCGGACGTCCCGCAACCGCACGTCCCCCTGGTCCGGCTCGGGCAGTTCGAACGCCAGGGACAGCCGGTCGGCCAGGACCGGGCGGGTCAGGCCCGACAGAGAGTCGAGCAGGTCGGGGTCCAGGCCCAGACGGCGCATGACGTCGGGGTTCTCCAGGGCCAGGTCGATGAGGTTGAGGCCGGCGGCCTGGCGGGCGAAGCGCGGGGAGCCGGTCAGCCCGGCGAGCTTGCCGTCGTCGGCCAGCGCCTCGCGCACGGTCGCCTCGGGCACGCCCATCCGCTGCACGATGGCCGGCACCGACAGCAGCGCCTTGGCCTTGCGGGTCTCCCGGGCGAGGTCGGCGGTGCCCTTGGGCGTCAGGTGCAGGCCCTCCGAGGCGCGCGTGCCGGGGCGGTAGGTGGCCAGGTCGCCGATGTCCAGGCGCATCTTGCCGATCTCGGTGGCGATGCCCCGCTCGCCCTGCCGCTGGATCCGGGCCTCGGCGCGCAGCCGCAGATCGTGCCCGGCGACCGGCAGGGTGCCGTCCGCCCGGACCCGGTCGCGGCCCTCGCCGGTGAACGTCACCTGAGAGGCACCGAGTTCGCGGTTGAGGTCGGCGAAGGTGAGCTGGACGTCCCCGTCGAAGCGGGGGACGTGGGCGCCGCGCACGGAGGTGAGGCCGTCGGCGTCCAGCGTCACGTCGTGGGCCGTGGCCGACACCTTGGCCAGGGAGACCCGGTCGGCGGCGACGTCCGGGACGGTCACCTTCACCGAGTCCAGCCGCTTGTCGGCGAGTTGGGTGAGGAAGGGGAAGCCGCCGATCTCCACCTCGGGCGCCGCGGCAAGGTCGAGGCGGTCCTTCAGGGTGTCGGCGGCCCGGTGCTCGGCGTACAGCACGGCCCAGCGGTCACCGAGCGCGGCGAACGAGGCGAGGACGACCAGGCCGACCACCGCCTTCACCGCGAGCGGCAAGCCAGCGAAACGATTCTTCCTGCGCCGCTTGCCGCCGCGGCGGTGGTCCGGCGGAGCCCAGGCGTCCTCGGCGCCCGCATCACGTTCCTCCGTGAGGAACTCATCCAGAGGGGTCTCCTCCAGAGGCCCGTCATCGAGGGCGGCGAGCTCCTCGTACGGGTTCGGACGGGGATGCGCAACTGGGTGGTGGGGGGTACGCATCGATCCATCCGATCATGCGTACCTCCCCCACCCGCAACCTGAACCCCGGGTATGCGACTTACTTCACGATCGTGATGCGGTCCGCCTTCGGCGGGGCGATCGGGTTCGACGCCGAGGAGTTGGCCGTCAGGTACTGCTCCAGAGCCGTCAGGTCGTCGCTGCCGACCACGTCGTTGGTGCCCTGCCCGAGGGTCGGGAAGCCGTCGCCGCCGCCCGCGAGGAAGCTGTTCGTCGCGACGCGGTAGGTGGCCGCCGGGTCGATGGCCGCACCGTTCACCTTGATGCTGTCCGTGACCACCCGGTCGGCACCCGACTTGGTGAGGTCCAGCGTGTAGGTCAGGCCGGACGAGACCTGGAGGACCTTAGGGGCCGCCGCGTTCGGGCCGGACACCTGCTCCTTGAGCGCCTGGATGACCTGCGCGCCCGTGAAGTCCTGGAGGTTCACGGTGTTCGCGAACGGCTGGACCGTGAAGCCCTCGGCGTAGGTGACGACGCCGTCGCCCTCACCGGCCTTGGCCGCGTAGGTCAGCGGGGCGCGGATACCGCCCGGGTTCATCAGCGCCAGGTCGGTCTCCGGGTCGAGCTGCTTGCCGTGGGCTAGCTGCGCGTCGGCGATGAGGTCGCCGAGCGGGGACTCGGTGCCGGTGTTGCCGATGTCGCCGGAGATGTAGCCGATCGGCTTGTTGCCGATGGGCGCGGCCAGGGTGTTCCACTTGCTGATCAGTTCGGTCATGTCGGGCGCCTTGGGGACGTCCCGGGTGACCACGCGGTTCGCGGACTTGACCGCCGTACGGGCGATGTCGCCGGTCCTGCGGTCGTAGGTCAGCGTGGTGTCGGTGTAGAGACGGCCGAAGGACGCGGCCGAGGTGACCATGCGGGGCTTGCCCGCCGGGTCGGCGATGCTGCACACGTACGCGCTGTGGGTGTGGCCGGTGACCAGCGCGTCCACCTGCGGCGTGACGTTCTTGGCGATGTCGACGATCGGGCCGGAGACGCCGTCGCCCGCACCCGGGGAGTCACAGTCGTAGTTGTACGACGTCGACGCCGGGAAACCGCCCTCGTGGATCAGGGCGACGATCGACTTCACGCCCTGCTTCTGCAGCACCTTGGCGTACTTGTTGATCGTCTCGGTCTCGTCCTTGAAGGACAGGCCCTTGACGCCCTCGGCGGAGACGATGTCCGGGGTGCCCTCCAGGGTCACTCCGATGAAGCCGACCTTGACGCCGTTCTTCTTCCACACCCAGTAGGGCTTGAGGATCGGCTTCTTCGTCTTCTCGTCGAGGACGTTGGCGGCCAGGTAGGGGAAGTCGGCGCCCTTGAACCTCTTGTCCGCGTAGCAGCCGTCCTTCGGGTGGCAGCCGCCGTTCTGCAGACGGCCCAGCTCCCTGGCGCCCTCGTCGAACTCGTGGTTGCCGACGGAGGTGACGTCGAGGTCGAGCTTGTTCAGCGCCTCGATGGTCGGCTCGTCGTGGAACAGCCCCGAGATCAGCGGGGAGGCGCCGACCATGTCGCCGCCGGCCGCCGTGATGGAGTACTTCTCGCCCTTGCGGGCCTGCCGCAGATGCGTGGCGAGGTACTCGACACCACCGGCGTCGATGGTCTTCGTCGTGCCGTCGGCCTGCGTCTCGGTGACCCGGCCGGAGGAACCGGCCGGCGGCTCCAGGTTGCCGTGCAGGTCGTTGAACGACAGCAGCTGCACGTCCTGGTAGCGGCCGTACCCGCCCTTGCGGTGCTCCTCCCCGGCACTGGCCGAACCGGGCAGCGCCGCGGCGGCCAGCGCGCCGACGGTGACGACACCGGCGGTGAGAGCGACGAAACGGTTCGTACGACGTCTGCGGCGCTCCTGGTGCGCCGACGCCGGTGAAGTGGCTGGCATACGCCCCCCTGTGGGTCTGCTGGCGGTTGTGATCGGACGGTGTTGCCGTCCGGCGCAGCCTAGAGTCAACGCGCGTAGCGCGACAGGCCTTTCGTGGTTACGACCTGGTTGCTTCTTTGCCGCCGATTTGCCGGTGGTGCGCCGTACCCTCGTACGCATGACCAGCGACGACACCGTACGGCCCGGACGCCCCCGCTCGATCGAGACCCTGGCCGCGCTCTCCGCGGAGCAGACCGAGGCCGTGCTCGGACTGCTCGACGAGGCGGCCGGGACCGACGGGCAGCAGGCGGTGTCCGAACAGGGCCGGTTGCAGTTGCGCGGCGGGGAGCGGGAGGGCGTGTCCCATCTGCTGCTGACCGCCGGCGGGGAACTTGTCGGTTATGCCCAACTGGAGGACACGGACCTGGTGGAGCCGCCGGCCGCCGAGCTGGTCGTGCACCCCGGGCACCGCGGGCACGGGCACGGGCGGGCGCTCGGCTCGGCGCTGCTGGCGGCCTCCGGCAAGCGGCTGCGGGTGTGGGCGCACGGCGGGCACTCCGCCGCCCGGCATCTCGCGCAGGTCCTCGGCCTGACCCTCTTCCGTGAACTGCGCCAGATGCGGCGGCCGTTGACCGACTTCGCCGCACCCGACCCGGTGCTCCCCGAGGGCGTCTCGGTCCGCACCTTCGTCCCCGGCAAGGACGACGCGGCCTGGCTCGCGGTGAACGCCGCCGCCTTCGCCCACCACCCCGAGCAGGGCTCCCTCACCCAGCGCGACCTCGACGACCGCAAGGCCGAGCCGTGGTTCGACCCCGAGGGCTTCTTCCTCGCCTTCCGCGGCGACGAACTCGTCGGCTTCCACTGGACCAAGGTGCACGCCGAGGAGGGCCTGGGCGAGGTCTACGTCCTCGGCGTCGGCCCCGGCGCGCAGGGCGGCGGCCTCGGCAAGTCCCTGACCACGATCGGGCTGCGGCACCTGGCGGGGCGGGGGCTGCCGACGGCGATGCTGTACGTCGACGCCGACAACAAGGCGGCGGTGTCGGTGTACGAGCGGCTGGGGTTCACCACGCACGAGGTGGACCTGATGTACCGGACGGAGACGTGAGCTCTCCCACGGTGCCGGGCCTGTGCGTCCGCCCGGCCGCCGCTCCGACCTCGCCACCCTGGTCCGGCTCCGCGACGTCGCCACCCTGGTCCGGCTCCGCGACGACGCCACCCTGGTCCGGCTCCGCGACGACGCCACCCTGGTCCGGCTCCGCGACGACGCCACCCTGGTCCGGCTCCGCGACGACGCCACCCTGGTCCG
>NZ_JACHCX010000002.1:0-32865 GCF_014207295.1 Streptomyces sp. AK010 | reverse complement strand
CGGCTCCGCGACCTCGCCGCCCTGGTCCGGCTCCGCGACGACGCCACCCGCTGGATGCCGGCCCGTGGCATCACCGGGCAGGGGCGGCCGGGGGAGCTGGACGAGGAGCACTTCCGCCGGGTCACATGGCGCACGGCGAGGTCTGGCCGGCGGAGACCGGCGGGCGCCTGGCCGGTGCCTGGGAGCTGTGGTGGGAGGACGCGGACGTCCGGGGCCCGCAGCCGCCGGTGGCCGGGTACGTGCGCCGGCTGATGGTGGACCGGGCCGCCGCCGCGCCCGGGACGGGGCGGGCGCTGCTGACGGCCGCGGAACGCCGCGTGGCCAAGGCGGGGCGGACCTGGACGCGTCTGGACTGCCTGGCGGGCAACGGGCAGCTCAACGCCTCCTACGTGGACGCCGGTTACCGGGTTGTGGCCGCAAGGAGGGCAAACCGCAGCCGGGTGGGCCGCCCAAGTCCTTCACGCTGCTGGAGAAGCGGGTCGGGTAGGGCCCTGCTGCCCTTCGAAGGTCTGTCCTTCGAGGGTCTGCCCTTCGAGGGTCTGCCCTTTCAGGACTCGCCGCGGGGGTTCGGCCCACGACGGGCGCCAGAGCTCGCCCTCCGGCGGTCGTGGGCGGGTGGCCACCAGGTAGTCGTGGAGCGTCGTGAGGCCGGGATGCGGGTCGTCCGTGCGCCGGAGCAGCGAGTGCGGATAGACCGGGACCGGGTCCACGAGCGGGACGAGACGCAGGTCGTGGGCGACCGGCCAGACGTGCGGGGTCCGTTCGCTGAGGAAGGTGGCCACGGTCGTGGAGCCCGCGATCGTGTCGAGGAGCGCTTCGAGGCCGAAGTTGGGCCCGATGGTGTCGATGGCCGGTCCGAAGGCCGCGGCGAGTTCCTCGTAGTAGGCGTGCCACTCGGTCCCGGGCACGTTGCCCGGCATCCAGATGCGGTGTCCGGCGAGCTGCGCGGTCGTCACCGAGCGGGCCCGGGCGAACGGGTGGCCCGGGCCGACGCAGAGCTGCAGCGGCTCGTCGAGGACCGGGGTGGCCGTGATGCCGTCGGGAAGCCGCTGCCCGGGCATGGTGACGGCACGGAAGGTGGCGTCGACGGCCCCGTCCCGCAGGGCCGTCACGGCGGTCTCCACGTCGAACAGCGTGACGACGTCCAGCGCGATCTCCGGGTGCGCCCGGTGGAAGTGCCGCACCAGCCCGCCGGTGGCGGCCCGACGCCCCACGACGTCGACCCGCAGCGCCCGGTCCCCGGGCCGCACGGCGGCCGTCGCCCGGTCCTCGGCCCGGAGCAGGACCCGGGCGTGCGGCAGCAGGGCCTGTCCGTCGATGGTGAGCTCCGCACCCCTCGGCGTGCGGACCAGCAGCCGCACCCCGAGGTCCTTCTCCAGCGCGGCGATCCGCTTGGACACGGCCTGCTGGGTGAGGGCCAGATCCACGGCGGCCTTCTGGAACTGCCCGGAGTCGGCGATCGCCACGAAGGCGCGTACGGCTTTGAGGTCCACGAAGGGGCAGCCTAGTCACACAACACAGGGTTGTCGGGTGGCTTGGAAATGATCGACTCCTGAGGCAAGGTGCGATCCGGTGCACAACCACCGGATGTGCACCGGCCCTCCGCTAGAAACGGACCCGCCGCCGCGAGGGCACTCCCGGAGCACACGGCCCGCCCGTCAAGGACACTGCGGGGCGTACAGCCCGCCCACCGGGCACCCCCCGGGGCGTACCGCCCGCCCACCGGGCACACACCCGGGGCGTACGGCGTCGCCGAGCGCCGTCCACAGCCTGTGGGCAACCGCACCGGGCCTCACCCCGGCCCTGTGGACGCCCGCGAGCCGCCCCCCGCTATCCCGCACGTCATGTCTCCGTAACCATCGATTCAGACGAGCTTGCGAAGCTCGGCCAATGAATCCCGCCGTGCCAGAGCCTTCCCCGGCCCGTGAGGGTCCCGAGGGAAACGGGAGCACTCATGTGACACCCCCGCTCCCGCCCGCGCTGTCCGACGCGCCTGTGATGCTCGCGGCGCGGAAGAATGGGTCCATGAGCCAGCCGAACACCCAGGCACAGGCCCACCCGTCTCCCGCCACCGCCCGTGGTGGAGGCCCTGCGGGCCACAGCGACAATTCGAACGCGCAGCCCTCCGTGGGCTCCATCGCAGCGCACCGCCCCCACACGGTGGCGGCAGCGGTCTCCGATCTCGAACCGGACATCGACGCCGACCTCGACGCGTACGAGGAGTCGCCGTACGACGGGCCCCAGCTGCCCCAGGGGCGTTTCCTCGACCGGGAACGCAGTTGGCTCGCGTTCAACGAACGCGTGCTCGAACTCGCCGAGGACCCGAACACGCCCCTGCTGGAGCGGGCCAACTTCCTCGCGATCTTCGCCAGCAACCTGGACGAGTTCTTCATGGTCCGGGTGGCCGGTCTGAAGCGCCGCATCGCCACCGGCGTGGCCACCCGCTCCGCCTCCGGCCTCCAGCCCCGCGAGGTGCTGGAGATGATCTGGGCCCGCTCGCGCGAACTCATGGCCCGGCACGCCGCCTGCTACCACGAGGACGTCGCCCCCGCACTCGCGGAGGAGGGCATCCACCTGGTCCGCTGGAACGAGCTGCAGGAGAAGGAGCAGGCCCGCCTGTTCACCCTGTTCCGGCACCAGATCTTCCCCGTGCTGACCCCGCTGGCGGTCGACCCGGCGCACCCCTTCCCGTACATCTCCGGCCTGTCCCTGAACCTGGCCGTCGTCGTACGGAACCCGGTCACGGGCCACAAGCACTTCGCCCGGGTGAAGGTGCCGCCGCTGCTGTCCCGCTTCCTGGAGAGCTCCCCGGGCCGCTACGTCCCCATCGAGGACGTCATCGCCGCCCACCTGGAGGAGCTCTTCCCGGGCATGGAGGTCCTGGAGCACCACGCCTTCCGCCTCACCCGCAACGAGGACCTGGAGGTCGAGGAGGACGACGCGGAGAACCTGCTCCAGGCCCTGGAGAAGGAGCTCATGCGGCGCCGCTTCGGGCCGCCGGTGCGTCTGGAGGTCGAGGAGTCCATCGACCGCGAGGTCCTGGACCTGCTGGTGCGCGAGCTGAAGATCAGCGAGGCCGAGGTGTACCCGCTGCCGGGCCCCCTGGACCTCACGGGCCTGTTCCGCATCGCGTCCCTGGACCGGCCGGAGCTGAAGTACCGCAAGTTCGTCGCCGGCACCCACCGCGACCTCGCCGAGGTCGAGTCGGCGTCCGCGCCGGACATCTTCGCCGCGCTGCGCGAGCGGGACGTGCTGCTGCACCACCCGTACGACTCGTTCTCCACCTCCGTCCAGGCCTTCCTGGAGCAGGCGGCGGGCGACCCGGACGTCCTCGCGATCAAGCAGACCCTGTACCGGACCTCCGGCGACTCCCCGATAGTCGACGCGCTCATCGAGGCCGCCGAGTCCGGCAAGCAGGTCCTGGTCCTGGTCGAGATCAAGGCCCGCTTCGACGAGCACGCCAACATCAAGTGGGCGCGCAAGCTGGAGGAGGCCGGCTGCCATGTGGTCTACGGCCTGGTCGGCCTGAAGACCCACTGCAAGCTGTCGCTGGTGGTCCGCCAGGAGGGCGAGACGCTCCGCCGCTACAGCCACGTCGGCACCGGCAACTACCACCCGAAGACAGCCCGCCTCTACGAGGACCTCGGCCTGCTCACGGCCGACCCGCAGGTCGGCGCGGACCTCTCGGACCTCTTCAACCGCCTCTCCGGCTACTCGCGCCGGGAGACCTACCGCCGTCTCCTCGTCGCCCCCAAGTCGCTGCGCGACGGCCTGGTCTCGCGGATCGCCAAGGAGGTCCAGCACCACCGTGCGGGGCGCCCCGCGCACGTCCGCATCAAGGTCAACTCGATGGTCGACGAGGCCGTCATCGACGCCTGCTACCGGGCGTCCCAGGCGGGCGTGCCGGTGGACATCTGGGTGCGCGGCATCTGCGCGGTGCGCCCGGGCGTGGCCGGCCTGTCCGAGAACATCCGGGTCCGCTCGATCCTCGGCCGCTTCCTGGAGCACTCCCGGGTGTTCGGCTTCGGCAACGGCGGCGAGCCCGAGGTGTGGATCGGCAGCGCCGACATGATGCACCGCAACCTCGACCGCCGGATAGAGGCCCTGGTCCGGGTCACCGACCCGGCCCACCGGGCAGCCCTGAACCGGCTGCTGGAGACCGGCATGTCCGACACGACCGCCTCCTGGCACCTCGGCCCGGACGGCGACTGGACCCGGCATGCGACCGACGCGGACGGACAGCCCTTGCGCAACGTCCAGGAGATGCTCATAGACGCCCGGAGGCGCCGGCGTGGCACAGCAACACCTTGACCCGACGGATCCCCGATCCAGGCCCGTCGGGCCCGTCCCCACCGGTGACGCCCTCGCGGGCTATCTGCGGGCCCAGGCCACGGAGTTCCTCCGAGCGCTGCGCCTGCACCGGGAGACGGGGTCGGGGGCGAACGGCTCGGAGGGGTCCGCCGAGGCGGCCCGCGCCCTGCGCCGCTCGGCCCGGCGCATCAGCGCCGGCCTGCACACGTTCCAGTCCCTCCTCGACTCGGACTGGTGCGAGGCGATGCGCCCCGAACTGGCCTGGGTGTCGGGAACGTTGGCGATGGAGCACGCGTACACGGCCCGTCTGGAGCGCCTGCTGACGGCGCTGCACCGTCTGTCCGGGTCGACGGCGCTGCCGGGGCAGACGGTCGGCGCCGTCGCCGCCGGCCGCGCGGACGCTCCGGCGGGCACGCGCGCCGACCCGGCCGCGGGCGGTAGCGCCGCCCCGGCCGCGCCCGTCCCGCAGCGAGCGGCGTCCCGCGACGCGGGGCTGCGCAACCCGCCGGCCACGGCCGCGGCACCGGAACGCGGCAACCTCACGGTCGGAGCGGCGAAGGCGGGCGCCCTGCTGGACCGCCAGCTGACCCTCGCCCGCACCCGGGCCCACTCCACGGCCCTGCAGGCCCTGGGCAGCAGCCGTTTCCACGCCGTCGCGGACAAGGTCGCCGTCCTGGCCAGCGAGGTCCCGCTCACCAGGGCCGCCGGCGGCACCGACCTGCGCCCTCTCGCCGCCGCCGCCCAGGACCGGCTCACCGACGCCGTGTCCGCCCTCCCCCTCGTCACCGCGGGAAGCCCGTACAACGCCGCGGCCCTCGTCCACGGCCTGTCCCCGGACACGGTCCCGCACCCGCAGGACGCCCCGTGGCACCAGGTCCGCCTGCTGCTGCGCCTGCACCGCTACGCTCGCGAGGCCGTCAGCGGCCCCAAGGGCAACGCCGTGGTCGACCTGCGCCTGCTCTCCGCGGGCCGGGCCCTGAACCGGCACCGGGACGCCTCGGAGGCGGCGGCAGCGGCGGCCCAGGCGGCCCGCACCCCGCGCATCGCCCCGGCCACGGCGTACGCCCTCGGCGTGCTCCACGCCGACCAGCGGCACGAGGTGGAGGCGGCGCGCTTCGCGTTCCAGCAGTGCTGGCAGAAGGAGACCGTCCGCACGTCATGACCGGCCGGTCCGGCATGTCCGGCCACGGCACAGAGGAGGCGGTGAAACCCGGTGAGCACCCCTGAGGACACCACCGTTCAGGCGGCGGGCTGCGTCCTGTGGCGCCACTCCCCCACCACCGGCGAGCCGGAGCTCTGCCTCGTGCACCGGCCGAAATACGACGACTGGTCGTGGCCGAAGGGGAAACTGAAGCGCGGCGAGACGGCACTCGACGGCGCACTGCGCGAGGTCACGGAGGAGACGGGCTGCCGGGCCGAGCCCGGGCCCGAGCTGTCGGCCCTGCGCTATTCGGCGGGCGGCCGCCCGAAGCAGGTCCGCTACTGGGCGGCCGAGGCCGTGTCCTGCGCGTTCTCCCCGACGGACGAGGTGGACCGGGTCCTGTGGCTGACTCCCGCCGCCGCCCGCGACCGTCTCACCCAGCCCCACGACCGGCCGCTGGTCGACGAGCTGCTCGCCGTTCTGCACCTCCCGCGGACGGCCCGCTGACCGGACGGTCCCCATTCGTCCGCAAAAGCGGAATGCCCACGTGCTCTCCCCGTGAGCATTCCGTGACCTCACCAGGCCTTAGGCAGGGGTTCACCCCTCGTTCATTTGTGGCCATCGACGCCTTCACCTGATCTGCCTAATTTCAGCCTTACCGACGCGAGCCGCGCCCACCGAGTGCGACCGCGTCCGCGTCACTCAGACTTCGCACGCCGCCGATCAGGACGGCGGCTCCTGGAAGGAACTCAAGTGAAGCTTCAGCGCATGAACCGGCGGGCCCTCGCTCTCGGTGCTCTCGCCGTCTCCGGCGCCCTGGCCCTCACGGCGTGCGGCTCCGACGAAACCGGCGGCAACAGCAACGGCGGCGACTCCTCCAACGCCGCGGCGCCGAGCAACGTCAAGTGCGACGACGCCAAGGGCCAGCTGCTGGCCGACGGCTCGTCCGCGCAGAAGAACGCCATCGACGCCTGGGTGAAGCAGTTCACCGCGGCCTGCCAGGGCCTCCAGATCAACTACAAGGGCGGCGGCTCCGGCGCCGGCGTCACCGCGTTCACCCAGGGCCAGGTCGCCTTCGCCGGCTCCGACTCGGCGCTCAAGCCCGACGAGGTCACCGCCTCCAAGAAGGTCTGCAAGGGCGGCCAGGGCATCGACCTGCCGATGGTCGGCGGCCCGATCGCGGTCGGCTACAACGTCAACGGCGTGGACAACCTCGTCCTGGACGCCCCGACCCTGGCGAAGATCTTCAACAACCAGATCACCAACTGGAACGACAAGGCGATCCAGAAGCTGAACCCCGACGCGAAGCTTCCGGATCTCAAGATCCAGGCGTTCCACCGCTCGGACGACTCCGGCACCACGGACAACTTCACCAAGTACCTGATGGCCACCGCCAAGAGCGACTGGCCCTACGACGGCGGCAAGACCTGGCAGGCCAAGGGCGGCCAGTCCGCCTCCGGCTCCTCCGGCGTCGCCCAGCAGGTGAAGCAGACCAACGGCGCCATCGGCTACTTCGAGCTGTCGTACGCCAAGGACGGCCTGAAGACGGTCGACCTCGACACGGGCGCCGCCCAGCCGGTCAAGGCCACCGTCGACAACGCCACCAAGGCGATCTCCGAGGCCAAGGTCGTCGGCACGGGCAAGGACCTCTCCCTGGAGCTGAACTACGGCACCAAGGCCGAGGGCGCCTACCCGATGGTCCTCGTCACCTACGAGATCGTCTGCGACAAGGGCAACAAGGCCGACACCCTGCCCGGCACCAAGGCGTTCCTGCGCTACATCGCCTCCGAGGACGGCCAGAAGGTCCTCGCGGAGAACGACTACGCGCCGATCCCCGCCGACATCATCTCCCAGGTCCGCACCACCATCGAGGGCCTGAGCTGACCCGAGTGCGGCCCGGCCCCCTCCCCGGGACCGGGCCGCACCGTCCGGTGCACCGCCGCCAGTGGCCGTACCCCGCGTACGGCTCCGCAGACCGGAGAACCCGATGGGCACACCCACACAGATAACCGACGCTCCTCCCCCCGCTCCGCAGCCGACCGTCGACAAGCGCGCCGCGCGCGGGGCCACCCGGCCCGGAGACCGCATCTTCCTCGGTCTCTCCCGCGGCTCCGGCATCCTGCTGCTGGTGATCATGGCCGCGATCGCGGTCTTCCTCACCTACCGCGCCTCCCTCGCGATCAGCAAGGACGAGGGCAACTTCCTCACGACCTTCCAGTGGGACACCAACCTCGTCCCGCCGAACTTCGGCATCGCCGTCCTGGCCTTCGGCACGGTCGTCTCCTCGATCGTCGCCATGGTCATCGCGGTCCCGGTCGCCGTCTCCATCGCGCTGTTCCTCACGCACTACGCCCCGCGCCGGCTGCGCGGCCCCATCGCGTACGTGATCGACCTGCTCGCCGCCGTGCCGTCCATCGTCTACGGCCTCTGGGGCGCCCTCGTCCTCGTGCCGCACATGAACGGCCTCTTCGGCTGGCTGAACGACTACCTCGGCTGGACCGGCGTCTTCTCCTGGGAGGGCGGCGCCCCCCGCTCGATGCTGACCGTCGGGATCCTGCTCGCGATCATGATCCTGCCGATCATCACCAACGTGAGCCGCGAGGTCTTCCGCCAGGTCCCGCAGATGCACGAGGAGGCGGCCCTGGCGCTCGGTGCCACCCGCTGGGAGGTGATCCGCATGGCGGTCATCCCCTTCGGCCGCTCCGGCGTCATCTCCGCGTCGATGCTCGGCCTCGGCCGCGCCCTCGGCGAGACCATGGCCGTCGCGACCGTGCTCTCCCCGACCTTCGACATCCAGGCCAGCCTGCTCGACCCGGGCGGCGGCACGTTCGCCCAGAACATCGCCAGCAAGTTCGGTGAGGCCACCGAGTTCGGCCGCGACGCGCTGATCGCCTCCGGCCTGGTCCTGTTCGTCATCACCCTGCTGGTCAACGGCGCGGCCCGCGCGATCATCGCCCGCCGCAAGGAGTACTCGGGGGCCAACGCATGAGCACCGCAACCGTGACCCCCAAGGGCCCCAGCACCCTGCGCGGCGCCCGCCTGCCCACGTGGTCCCCGTTCGCCATCGCCGGCGGCTCGATCGCCCTCGCGGTCGGCATCGGCCTGGCCGGCGGCCTGCACAGCCGCGTCCAGTGGGGCCTGATCGCCGCGATCCTCTACGTCGTCGGCACGTACGCCATCGCCGCGGCCGTGGAGGGCAAGCGGCAGGCGAAGGACCGCATCGCGACCTCCTTCGTCTGGGTCGCCTTCCTGCTCGCCGTCGTCCCGCTCGCCTCGCTGATCTGGTCGACTGTCGTGCGCGGCGTGAAGGTCCTCGACGTCTACTTCCTGACGCACTCCATGGGCGTCGTCGCCGACACCGAGCCCGGCGGCGGCATCTACCACGCCATCCTCGGCACCCTGGAGCAGGTCGGACTCGCCACGGTGATCGCCGCGCCGATCGGCGTGCTCACCGCGATCTACCTCGTCGAGTACGGCCGGGGCAACCTCTCCAGGGCCATCACGTTCTTCGTCGACGTCATGACCGGCATCCCGTCGATCGTCGCGGGTCTGTTCATCCTCAGCCTCATGCTGATGTTCGACATGCAGCCCTTCGGCTTCGCCGGCTCGCTGGCCCTGGCCATCCTGATGATGCCGGTCGTCGTCCGCTCCACGGAGGAGATGCTCAAGCTCGTCCCGAACGAGCTGCGCGAGGCCTCCCTGGCGCTCGGCGTCCCCAAGTGGCGCACCATCCTGAAGGTGGTCCTGCCGACCTCCATCGGCGGCATCACCACGGGCATCATGCTCTCGATCGCCCGCATCACCGGCGAGACCGCCCCGGTCCTGCTGCTGGTGTGGGGCAACGCGTTCATCAACGCCAACCCCTTCGAGGGGGCGCAGGCCTCGCTGCCGCTGTACATCTACCAGCAGTACGCGAACAGCGCGGGCTCCGGTGCGGCGTACGACCGCGCCTGGGCGGCGTCGCTCACCCTGATCGCCTTCGTGATGCTCCTGAACCTGGTGGCCCGCGGGATCGCCCGCTGGAAGGCCCCGAAGACCGGTCGCTGACGCGACAACCTGCGGCTACCGCCGCGCGGGGCCACAGCGACCCCCCAGACTTTTGGAAGTGAAGTAGTCATGGCCAAGCGAATCGACGTAAGCGGACTGACCGCCTACTACGGCTCCCACAAGGCGATCGAGGACATCTCGATGACCGTCGAGCCGCGCTCGGTGACGGCGTTCATCGGCCCGTCCGGCTGCGGCAAGTCGACGTTCCTGCGCACGCTGAACCGGATGCACGAGGTGACCTCGGGCGGCCGGGTAGAGGGCAAGGTGCTCCTCGACGACGAGGACCTCTACGGCACGGGCATCGACCCGGTGTCGGTCCGCCGTGAGGTCGGCATGGTGTTCCAGCGTCCGAACCCGTTCCCGACGATGTCGATCTTCGACAACGTGGCGGCGGGGCTGCGGCTGAACGGCAACTACAAGAAGAGCGAGCTGGCGGACATCGTCGAGCGCTCCCTCAAGGGCGCGAACCTCTGGAACGAGGTCAAGGACCGCCTGAACAAGCCCGGCTCGGGCCTGTCCGGTGGCCAGCAGCAGCGTCTGTGCATCGCGCGGGCGATCGCGGTCGAGCCGAACGTCCTGCTCATGGACGAGCCCTGCTCGGCGCTCGACCCGATCTCCACGCTCGCGATCGAGGACCTGATCGGCGAGCTCAAGGAGCGCTTCACGATCGTCATCGTGACGCACAACATGCAGCAGGCGGCCCGCGTCTCCGACCGCACGGCGTTCTTCAACCTGGCGGCGGTCGGCCAGCCCGGCAAGCTCATCGAGATCGACGAGACGGAGCGCATCTTCTCCAACCCGTCGGTCCAGGCCACGGAGGACTACATCTCCGGCCGCTTCGGCTGATCCAGCCCGCCGAATCTCCTCGCGGTGCTGCATGGCGGTGCCACCGCGAGGCCGAAAAAGGGCCCGCCCCTCTCCCAGGGGCGGGCCTTTTCGCGTACGGCTCCGCTGCGAGCGAGGCAGCCACCCAGCCCCGGGCGAGCGCAACCGCCCAGCTGCGGGCGAGCGCAACCGCCCAGCTGCGGGCGAGCACAGCCACCCAGCCACGGGCGGGCCCAGCCACCCAGCTGCGGGCGAGCACAGCCACCCAGCCACGGGCGAGCGCAACCGCCCAGCTGCGGGCGAGCACAGCCACCCAGCCACGGGCGAGCGCAACCGCCCAGCTGCGGGCGAGCACAGCCACCCAGCCACGGGCGAGCACAGCCACCCAGCCACGGGCGAGCGCAACCGCCCAGCTGCGGGCGAGCACAGCCACCCAGCTGCGGGCGGGCCCAGCCACCCAGCCACGGGCGAGCGCAACCGCCCAGCCACGGGCGGGCCCAGCCACCCAGCTGCGGGCGGGCCCAGCCACCCAGCCACGGGCGAGCGCAACCGCCCAGCCACGGGCGAGCGCAACCGCCCAGCTGCGGGCATGAGTGCCGCTGAGGGCGGCACGGGTGGGCGTGGGGCCCCTGCTCGAGCGAAGCCGAGAGCTTGGGGAGGCACCCCGTTCCGCCGGGCTGCGGACCCACCCGGCCTCAGCACAGACCCGCTGAGCTACGGAAACACCGGATTCACGCCCTACAGAAACGCCAGATACACAATCCCGTAGGACGCCGCAGCCACTATCGCCGCAGCCGGCATCGTGATGAACCACCCCAGGATGATGTTCTTGGCGACACCCCACCGCACGGCGTTGACCCGCTTCGTCGCACCCACACCCATGATCGCGGAGGTGATGACATGCGTCGTGGAGATCGGCGCCTTGAACAGGAACGCCGTCGTGAACATGATCGACGCGCCCGTCGTCTCCGCCGCGAACCCCTGCGGCGGATCCAGCTCGATGATCTTCCGCCCCAGCGTCCGCATGATCCGCCATCCACCGGCGTACGTGCCCAGCGACAGCATCACCGCGCAGGCGATCTTGACCCACACCGGGATCGGATCGCCGTAGTCCTCGACATCGGCGATGACCAGCGCCATCACCACGATGCCCATCGTCTTCTGCGCGTCCTGCAGACCGTGCCCCAGCGCCATGCCGGCCGCCGAGACGGTCTGCGCTATGCGGAAGCCCCTCTTGGCCTTGTGCGGGTTGGCCTTCCGGAAGATCCACATGATCGCGGTCATCACCAGATAGCCGGCCAGCAGACCGACCACCGGGGAGATGAACATGGGGATGACGACCTTCTCCAGCACCCCGCTCCAGTAGACGGTCGTCCCGCCGGCCAGAGCCGCGCCGACCATCCCGCCGAACAGCGCGTGCGAGGAGGAGGACGGCAGCCCGAAGTACCAGGTGATGAGGTTCCAGACGATGGCGCCCACCAGCGCGGCGAAGAGGATCCCCATCCCCTTCGACCCGGTCGGTGTCTGGATCAGGCCCTCACTGACGGTCTTGGCGACCCCGGAGCCCATGAACGCACCGGCGAGGTTCATCACCGCGGCCATGGCCAGCGCGGCCCGCGGCGTCAGCGCCCGCGTCGAGACGGACGTGGCGATCGCGTTCGCGGAATCGTGAAAACCGTTGGTGTACGTGAAGAAGAGCGCGACCCCGATGGTCACGACCAGAGCAAGGGTGTCCATGAAGGGCTCAGGACTCCTTGACGGCGATGGTCTCCACCGTGTTCGCCACGTGCTCGAAGGCGTCCGCCGCTTCCTCCAGCACATCCACGATCTGCTTGAGCTTCAGCACGTCCATGGCGTCGTACTTGCCGTTGAAGAGGTGCGCCAGCAGCTTGCGGTGGATCTGGTCGGCCTGGTTCTCCAGCCGGTTGACCTCGATCCAGTACTCGGTGAGGTTCTCCATGGTGCGCAGGTGCGGCATCGCTTCGGCCGTCAGCTCGGCGGCGCGCGCCAGGACCTCGATCTGCTGCTCGACGCCCTTGGGCAGTTCCTCCACGTTGTAGAGGACGACCAGGTCGACGGCCTCCTCCATGAAGTCCATGATGTCGTCGAGGGACGACGCGAGGGAGTAGATGTCCTCACGGTCGAACGGCGTGATGAAGGAGGAGTTCAGCTGGTGGAAGATCGCGTGCGTGGCGTCGTCACCTGCGTGTTCCGCTGCCCTCATACGCTCTGCGATCTCGGCCCGGGCGGGTGAGTCCGCCCCGAGCAGTTCCATCAGGAGCTTCGAGCCCGTGACGATGTTGTCCGCGGAGGCGGCGAACATGTCGTAGAAGCTCGTCTCCCTGGGGGTCAGACGAAAGCGCACGTGGGGTCCTCGGGGTGCTTCGGTTTCGGTCAGGCTGATGCTAGGCGCAACATCCGGCCACGGCTATCGGGCCGCCCACCAGTGTCACCCATCGGGCACGGTGATGAGCACGGGGGCGGTTCCCAGGGCCGTATACCCGGCAAAGTTCGGTACCATATACCCACCAGGGGTATATGTCGGCCCACTGCCCACCAGGAGGAAGCGATGACGGACGTGACCGACGCAACAGATGTCGCACATGTCACCACCGGCACCGCCGACACCACCGGTGCGGACGGGACGGCCGATCACGACCACGGCGTGCACGGGTATCACAAGCAGAAGGACGAACACCTCAAGCGGCTGCGCCGTATCGAGGGCCAGATCCGCGGCCTGCAGCGCATGGTCGACGAGGACGTCTACTGCATCGACATACTCACGCAGGTCTCCGCCTCCACCAAGGCCCTGCAGTCCTTCGCCCTGCAGCTGCTCGAGGAGCACTTGCGGCACTGCGTGGCGGACGCCGCCCTGAAGGGGGGCGACGAGATCGACGCGAAGGTCAAGGAGGCGACCCAGGCGATCGCCCGCATGCTGCGGACGTGAGCCGGGTCCCACGGCCCGTGGTCAGCCTCTGGAGGAGTCCCGCTCCTCGGCCACTTTCAGCACCTCGTCGATGCTCTCCAGGCTGAGCCGTTCCCGGGCGGCCGAGGCCGCGATGATCAGCTCTCCGCACAGCTCGATCTCGGCGAGGGCCACGTGGTCCTGAACTGCCGTACCGCCGACCGGAGCCACGTGCGTCACCTCATCTCTGCCGTTACCGACTTCCTAGAGTAGGGAGCGGCCTACACACCGCGCATGGCACGGACGGGCTAGTTCACGCCGGTCACTCCTCGGCGATCTTGCCCGCGTAGATGTCCTCGGTCCGGGGCAACCGTACGCGCACCGAGGCCCCGAAATCGTAGAGCAGCGTGGTCGAGGCGACGGCGACCGGGCTCTTCTGCCGGCCGTTCAGGAAGCTGAAGCCGTGCCTGACCTTGCGGATGCGCCCCTCGTCGTCGAGGTAGGCGTCGAACGGCACCTCGGCGGTGGCGAACCCCCCGGCCGCCGCCTTCAGGGGGCCCTTGTTCCCCTCGGTGGCCCGCCGGGCCGCGTCACCCAGGTGCGCCGTCCCCCGGTAGTGCCGCACCCCGGTTCCCGCGACCTCCGTCCGGCCCATGTACGTCGCCGTCCGCGTCCCGAGCAGCACCTCCGCCGCCGTGAACGGATCGGTGGCCCCGCCGGTGACGAGGTTCCCGTCGGACAGCGTCCGCGTGTCCACCCGCACCCACTTGTCGGCCGGTACACCGGCGCCCCGGTTCTTCATGAACAGCGCACCCGGCGCGAGCAGTTCGGTGATCGGCCGGCGCTCGGCGACCCCGGCGGGATCCTGCGGCAGCAGCACCTTCAACTGCCCCATCCGCTTGCGGTAGTCGTACACCCCGGCGCCCCGGATGGTCACCCGGGTCCCGCCGGCGGCCATCTCCATCGACGTACGGGCCCTCGAACTCCCCGCGCCGATCAGCCGGTCGGCCGCCTTCCGCAAGGTGACGACCGCGTCCCCGCCGCGGGAGTCCCCGGCGACCGCGTCACCCCCGGCACACCCCGTGGCGCCCAGCCCCGCCCCCGCCAGGAGCCCGGCCGCGACGACCGCCGCGCCCGCCCGCCTGTGCCGCCGTTCCCGCTGCCGCCCAGTCATCGCCTGCCTACCCCCAGCCGGTACGTCCGTCACGGGCCCCTCGTTGTCCCGGTTAACGACGGGTTTGTGCCCCCGTCACGCGCGCCCGTGCCGACCGGCATACGAACCCTTTACCTGCGCTGGGTAACGTTGTCGGTGTGGCGCAGCAGGACGGGCCGGAAACTCCCCCCAACCTCCCGGAACACCGCACGTCGACCATGGAGAAGGGCCGTTTCTGCATGGCCCACTGCATCTGCGGCTGGCGCGGCCCGGCCCGCAGAGCGAGAAGCCAGGCGCGCACGGACGCGGAGAAGCACGCGACGGCCTGAGACCCGTGGCGGACGCCGATCGGTCGCTGCCGGACCGGTGGAACCCCCACCCCCCGTCGTCCCGTCTCCCAGGGCGGAACCACCGGGAGGCCCCATGGAACGGCGCACGATCCTCACAGCCGGCACGGCGGCGGTCGCGACGGCCGCGACCCCCTTCACCACCGCCTGCACACAGTCGGGCACCCGCTCCGGGGCCGCGGCCACCAACGCCGCGCACACCACCACGTCGAGAGCCACCGCCGCCAACTGGTCCGCTCTGGCCCGCGACCTCGACGGCCCCCTGATACGCCCGGGCGACGCCAACTGGCCCGCGGCCCGGCAGCTCTACAACACCCGCTTCGACAACCTGAAGCCCGCCGCGGTCGCGTACGTGTCCCACCCGGACGACATCCGCACCACCCTGGCCTACGCCCGCGCCCACGCCCTGCGCGTGGCGATCCGCAACGGCGGCCACTCCTACGCCGGCTGGTCCTCGGGCGACGGCCGTCTGATCGTCGACGTCTCGAAGCTCAACCGCGTCCGGGCCTCCGGCACCACCGCGGTGGTGGGCGCCGGCGCCAAACTCATCGACGTCTACCGCGCCCTCGCCGCGAAGGGCGTCACGATCCCCGCCGGTTCCTGTCCGACGGTCGGCGTCTCGGGCCTCACCCTCGGCGGCGGCCACGGCGTGGTCTCCCGGGCCTACGGCCTGACCTGCGACAGCCTCACCCGGGCCACGCTGATCACCGCGGACGGCAAGCAGCTCGCCGCCGACGCCCGCGAGAACAAGGACCTCTTCTGGGCCCTGCGCGGCGCGGGCAACGGCAACTTCGGCGTGGTCACGGAGCTGCACTTCAGGACCCACCCGGCCCCGCAGGGCGTCTCGGCGTATCTGTCCTGGCCCTGGTCGAAGGCGGCCGCGGTGGTGAAGGCCTGGCAGGAATGGGGCCCGTCACAGCCCGACGAGATCTGGTCGTCCCTGCACCTGGCGAGCGCCGCGGGCGGTACTCCGACGGTCTCGGTGGCGGCGTTCTCCCTCGGCACCCACGGCGAACTCAAGAACGCCGTCGACCGCTTGGCCGACCGCGTCGGCGCCCCGGCCCGCAGCGTCTCCCTGAAGCGCCGCTCGTACGAGGAGTCGATGGAGGTGTACGCGGGCTGCTCGTCGTTCCCGACGGACGCGCAGTGCCATCTGCCCGGCGCGACCCCGGGCCGCTCCCCGAAGGGCGCGCTGGGCCGTGAGACGTACGCGGCGGCGTCGGACTTCTTCGACCGGTCCCTCTCCACGGCGGGCATCCGCACGCTGCTGTCCCAGATGGCTTCGGTGCGTGGCGGCTCGGGCAGCATCGCGCTGACCGCCCTCGGCGGCGCGGTCAACCGCGTCGACCCCACGGCCACGGCGTTCGTCCACCGCCGCTCGCGGATGCTGGCCCAGTACATCGGGGCGTGGCGGGCCGGCACGAGCGGTGCGACGTCCCGCGGCTGGCTGGCCTCGGCCCACAAGGCGATGCGCCCGTACGCCTCGGGGGCGGCCTACCAGAACTACACGGACCCGACGCTGACCGACTGGCGCAAGGCGTACTACGGAGACGCGGCGACCCGCCTGGCCAAACTGAAGAAGCAGTACGACCCCCACCGCTTCTTCATGTATCCCCAGGCGCTGTAGGCGGGTTGTCCCCGGGCGCGGCAGGGCGCGGCAGGCGGCTCACGCCGTCGCGCCCGGCGGCCGGCGCGCCGGCCAGCTGAGAGAGACTGCGTCCTTCAGCCGCCCCGCGACGCCGACATGATCCAAACGACATTCCTAGGCGGCGAGGTCCCGCTCCGAGGTCCGCTCGCTGCGGGCCTCGGGGATCACCGAGTCGTCCCGCTCCGCCCGCCCTCTGCCGCGCACGAGCCATCCCACCCGGGGCGAGCGCTCGACGGCCTCCATCACGGGCGTCAGCAGAGCCATGGCGAGCGGCGACAGCAGCAGCGCCACGGCCGTCCCCAGCGCGAACCCGCCCACGACGTCGGTCGGGTAGTGCACGCCCATGTAGACGCGGATGAACCCGCCGAACAACGCCAGCACGAGCGCGACGAGCCCGAACCTGCGGTTCGCGACGAACAGCCCGACGGCCATCGCCATGACGATCGTCGCGTGGTCGCTGACGAACGAGTAGTCGGTCTTGCCCTGGACGAGCACCTCGAGCCCCTGGTGGTCCAGGAACGGCCGGGGCCGCTCCACGAAACCCCGTATGGGCACGTTCACCAGCACGGCGATCCCGGCGGCCAACGGCGCCCAGACCAAGGCCGCGACGGTGGATGCCGCGTCCTCGTCGCCCCGGCGCCGCACGGACCACCAGCACCACACCACGAGCAGGACGATGGCGAGCAGCAGCCCGTACTCACCGACGTACTCCATGACGCGGTCGAACCAGCCCGGCGCGTCCTTGGCCAGGCCATTGATGTCGTACAGCAGGTCGACGTCGGGGTTCGACCCGGAATCGGCGAGTCCAGCCATGGTGCTGCGGCCCCTTCGTCGTCTCTCCCGGCGCACCTGGGCGTGCGCCGCTCCTGCCACCCCCGTGGTTGTAGATCCGCTTCCGCCGCACGCGTGCATGACACGTGCCGAATGAACGTCTGCTCGGCTACGTCAACAGGAACGCATGGTCCCCGTCGATACGTTCCACACTCCACCGAATGATCACGCAGACGTTATCGAAGAGAGACACGTCTTCGCAGCTCAGGGGTTGGGTTTACACACGGTTCACACCGTCGTGGGCAGTGCTTTCGCGCCATCTTCGGTGACGCGGGTGGCTCCGAAGTAGTCGGGGGTGTCGATCGGGTCGAATCGGATGACGGCACCGGTCCGGGGCGCGTCGATCATGTACCCGCCCCCGACATAAATGCCGACATGCCGGATGGCACGGGAATTGGTCAGGTCGTCCGAGAAGAACACCAGGTCGCCGGGGAGCAGTTCGTCCCGCGAGGGGTGCGGACCGGCGTTGTACTGGTCGTTGGCGACACGCGGGAGCTTGATGCCCACGGTCTCGTAGGCGGCCTGCGTCAGTCCCGAGCAGTCGAAGCGTCCGCCCTGCTCAGCGGTGCCGGTGCCGCCCCAGAGGTAGGGCGTGCCCAGTTTCTTCTGCGCGTACTCGATGGCGGCGGCGGCCTGCTCGGAGGGATCGACCCGCCCGACCGGCGCCGCGAAGCTCTCCGAGAGCGTCGTGATCCGCTTCACGTAGTTGCGGGTCTCGCTGTACGGCGGCACGCCCCCGTACTTGATCACCGCGTATGCCCCCGCGTTGTAGGCGGCCAGCATGTTTTCGGTCGCATTCCCGCCAACCTTCTTCACGTACGACGCGAGTTCGCAGTCGTACGAGGCGGCCGAGGGAATCGCGTCCTTCGGGTCCCACACGTCACGGTCGCCGTCGCCGTCGCCGTCGATGCCGTGACTGGCCCAGGTGCCGGGGATGAACTGCGCTATCCCCTGCGCGGCGGCGTGGCTCTGGGCCCTGGGGTTGAAGCCGCTCTCCTGGTAGAGCTGGGCGGCGAGCAGGGCCGGGCTGATGGCGGGGCAGAGGTTGCCCCACTTCGCCACGAGGGACGCGTACGCGGCGGGCACCGACCCCTTGGCCAGCGATTTCGCCCCACCGCCAACGCCGTTGACCAGGTTCCCCGCGACGAGGTAGACCCCGACGACGAGCAGCATCACGAAGGCCAGGGCGGAACTGATGGCGACACCCGCCACGATCCATGCCTTACGCACCGTCAACCGCCCCTCACCGCCCAGGAGTCCGTTGGTCAGTGTAGAGGCGGCCGGCACGCCCGGGAATGATCAGAGGGAGGAGAGTCGGGGGCGGACGGAGGAACGGGGCACGGCACGGGCGGCACGGTGAGAGCACTGCGGCTCCGGCCGGCGCACGGGGTCGCGGCGCGTCACGGGTGCCCCGCCGCTTGCCGGTACAGCCGCCGGGCCTCCGCGCCGAGGACCACGCTGTAGGAGACCCCGGGGGTCGTCCCGCCCTGGTCGTGCCCGCCGAGGACACCGACGACCTCCCCGTCCCCGTTGACCCAGGGGCTGCCGCTCGTGCCCCCACTGAAGCCGGGGCACGCGACGCGCTGCTGGGTACGGTCGAACGCGGCCGGCTTGTCGGTGCAGCTGACGGGCGTCTCGCGGGCGTCGGGGTACCCGGTGACGGTCACGCCGGTGGCCCCCGTGGCCGTACCGGTCACGAACCGGTTCCCGCCGACGACGTCCTGGACCTCCCTGCCGCCGCGCGGCGCGAGCACGGCGAATCCCACGTCACTGTCCTCGTGCCGCCCCTCGACCCACCCGCGGGGCAGGAACCGCCGCCGCACCTTCCACTCCCCGTAGGGCGCACGCCCGTCCCGGTAACCCGGCACGAACACCAGCCCTCCGTCGCCGCCCAGACAGTGCGCCGCGGTGACGATCAGATCCCGGTGCGGCGCGTCCACCACGGACGCCGTACAGAAGTGCCCTCCCCCTGCGGCCCGCAGGAGCACCCCGACCCGGGCGTCGCGCACGGTGACGGTCACACCGAAGGGCCCGGCCCCGTCGTCGGCGGTCGCGGTGGACGTGGTGATGAGGCCGACGAGGACCACGGCCACGGACAGGACACGCTTCACCGGAACGACTGTGCCGGACGAAGGTGAGAGGAACGTCAGACAACGGTCTGTCCGCCGGACGCCGCCCCCGTAAAGGCAGCCGCCTGCCCGCCGGTCGCCTGCCTGCCCGCCAACCACCAGGCTGTCCGTCAGGCACCCGCCTGCCCGCCGGTCGCCTGCCTGCCCGTCAATCACCCGGCTGTCCGCCAGGCACCGCCTGCCCGCCAGTCGCCTGCCTGTCCGTCAACCACCCGCCTGTCCGTCAGGCGCTCGCCTCCTCGTCGGACGCCGAACTCCTCGTCGGACGCGGACCTCCTCCTCAGACGCCGAACTCCTCGTCGGACGCGGACCTCCTCCTCAGACGCCCGCCTCCTCGCCCCGCGACAGCGGGAAGTGCGTCCCCGTCAGCTCCTCCGAGACCCGCCACAGCCGCCGGGCCGTCAGCGGGTCCCCGGCCGCGCGGGAACGGCCCACCAGGGTCGGCCTGCCGCGCATCTCACCCAGGCCGTCGGGGCCCACGTAGCTCGCCCCGGGGAGGTCCTCGGTGGCGGCGTAGAGGGTGGGGAGGGCGCCCGCGCGGTCGTCCTGGGCGAAGAACCGGTTGCCGAGGCGCATGAAGGCGCGCAGCACCGGGTTGGCCGCGTGGCTCTGGAGGTTGGTGGCCGCGTAGCCGGGGTGGGCGGCCAGGGCGCGGACCGGGGACCCCGACTCGGTGAGCCTGCGCTGGAGTTCCAGGGTGAACAGGAGGTTGGCGAGCTTGGACTGGGCGTAGGCGCGTTGCGGGGTGTAGTCCGCCGCCATGTCCAGGTCGTCGAAGCCGATCCTCGCACCGCCCCAGCGGTGGGCGCCCGAGGAGACCGTGACGACGCGGCCGGTGATGTGCGGCAGCAGCAGGTTCGTCAGGGCGAAGTGCCCGAGATGGTTCGTGCCGAACTGCATCTCGAAGCCGTCCTTGGTGCGCTGCCTGGGGAGCATCATGACGCCGGCGTTGTTGACGAGAAGGTGCAGCGGCTCCTGCCAGGCGTCGGCGAACGCCCGCACGGAGGCCAGGTCCGCCAGGTCCAGCGGGCGCACCTCGGTGCTGCCCGGCACGGTCGCCGCCGCGGCCCGCCCGCGCTCGGTGTCCCGTACGGCGAGGACGACGTGCGCCCCCGCCCGGGCCAGTGCGTGGGTCGCGGTGAGGCCGATGCCGCTGTTGGCGCCGGTGACCACGACGGTCCGCCCGTCGAGGCCCAGGAGGCGGTCCGCGCTCCACGTCTCGCTGCTCTGTGTCTTCGTCTTCTCAGCCATGCCCCCGAATGTAGGCGGTGCCAACAATGCTGTCAATGGCAACAATGATGGCATCGCCAACATCGGGATACGATGGTCCGCATGCCAGCAAGCCGCCCCACCCCGGAGAGCCGCCCCTACCACCACGGGGATCTGCGCTCCACCCTGCTCGCCGGTGCGGAACGCACCCTGCGGGAGAAGGGGACCGGCGCGCTCTCGCTGCGCGAACTGGCCCGGGAGGCGGGGGTGAGCCACGCCGCACCCGGCCGCCACTTCAAGGACAAGCAGGCCCTGCTCAACGCCCTGGCGCTGGTCGGCTACGACCGGCTGGGCCAGGCCCTGGAGGGCGCCGACGACCCCACCCTCCCGCTGGAGAAGCGGCTCACCGCGCTGGCCCGGGCCTATCTCGCCTTCTCGATCGACAACGCCGAGCTGCTGGAGCTCATGTACGCCCGCAAGCACGAGCCCGACGCCTCCGAGCAGCTGGCCGCGGCCGTCGACCGGACGGTCGGCTCCCTGGAGCGGGTCATCGCCGACGCCCAGGAGCGCGGCGAGATCATCGCGGGCGACCCGCAGTACCTCACCCTGGTGACCGGCGCCACCCTCCAGGGCATCGCCTCCTTCGCGGCGGGTGGCATGCTCGCCCCCGAGGCGGCCCTCGACGGCACCGAGGAGTTCGTCCACCTCCTCCTGCACGGCCTCAAGCCCCGCTGATTCCGGGACCCTCGGTCAAGCAGCCCCCATCGCCCGGCCATCGAGCCGTCAGCGATCGGTAAGCCCCAGGCCCTCTTCGGTAAGGCGGAAGTCAGGATTCCGATCACCGTCTTGTTGTCACGTACTCAACAAGCGATCGTCGTCGCGGGTCGCCGCCCCCGCCGGGAAACACACCGGCGGTCCCCCACCCGCAGGCCTCTGCCCACCACTGCCAGGAGGCTGTACCTTGCGCACGACACCCTCGACTGCCCCCATTTCCCTCCTCAGATGGCGCCGCGTGGCGTCCGCCGTCACCGCTACCGCCGCACTCCTCCTCACCGGCCTCACCACCGCCGCCCAGGCCCAGGCTTCGGACCCGAGCAGCTCCAAGGTCACCTGGACCCGCTCCTGCGCCCTGCCCCGCCACCCGGGCGAGATGGCCTGCAACGCCCTGCGCGTCACAGGCGGCCGCACCGCCTTCCAACAGCAGCACGGCATCACGGCCAAGGCCGCCGAGGCCTCCTCCCCCTCCGGCTACGGCCCCACCGACCTCCGCAACGCCTACGGCCTCACCTCCGCCGCCGCGAACAACGGCTCCGGCCGGACCATCGCCATCGTCGACGCCTACGACGACCCGAACGCCGAGTCCGACCTCGCCGCCTACCGCTCGCACTACGGCCTGCCCGCCTGCACCACCGCGAACGGCTGCTTCAAGAAGGTCAGCCAGACCGGCTCCACCACCGCCCTGCCCACCGCCGACAGCGGCTGGGCCGGCGAGATATCCCTCGACCTCGACATGGCGAGCGCCATCTGCCCGAACTGCCACATCACCCTCGTCGAGGCGAAGTCGGCGTCCATGGCCAACCTCGGCACCGCCGTGAACGAGGCCGTCTCCCTGGGCGCCAAGTACGTCTCCAACAGCTACGGCGGCGGCGAGTCCTCCTCCGACGCGACGTACGACTCCGCCTACTTCAACCACCCGGGCGTCGCCATCACCGTCAGCGCGGGCGACGCGGGCTACGGCGCCGAGTACCCGGCGGCGTCCAAGTACGTGACGGCCGTCGGCGGCACCAGCCTCACCGCCTCCTCCACCACCCGCGGCTGGACCGAGAGCGTCTGGCGGACCAGCAGCACCGAAGGCACCGGATCCGGTTGCTCCGCCTACGACACCAAGCCCGCATGGCAGACCGACACCGGCTGCGCCAAGCGCATGATCGCCGACGTCTCGGCCGTCGCCGACCCGGCGACCGGCGTCTCCGTCTACGACACCTACGGCGCCGACGGCCAGGGCTGGGCCACCTACGGCGGCACCAGCGCCTCCGCCCCGATCATCGCCAGCGTCTACGCCCTCGCCGGCACCCCGTCCACCGGCTCCTCCCCCGCCAAGTTCCCCTACGCGAAAACCAGCGCCCTGAACGACGTCACCAGCGGCAGCAACGGCAGCTGCGCCACCAGCTACTTCTGCACCGCCCGGACGGGCTACGACGGCCCGACCGGACTGGGCACCCCGCAGGGACTCGGCGCCTTCACCGGCTGACGTCTCCCACCCGGTGACGGACCGTCACCGGAAAACGCCGTCCGGGGCTGTGGGGGCCCGGAGACGGCCGGGGAACACAGGGGCCGCGGCTACCCAGCCGCGGCCCCTTCGCCGTGCCGGGTAGCCTTCACCCGGGGAACACACCGGCGCGACCACTCACCCGACCAGCCGTCAGAAACAGCCCCAAAAGGTGAGAAAGGCCGCAAGAGGGCACAGCGACGGAACCACACCCCAGGTTCCACTCAGGCCTCATTGCCCGGCGTTACCTGCCGTGATACACAGAGTGACCATACGATCCTTCGTACACCGCCCGTCGCCACCCCTAGGGGCCGGAGCGGAACGGTGGCAAGGTATTCGCACGAAACCCGCCAATCAATGACGCCAAGTCGACATACGACAGCATCATTGTCGGCGAGAATGAGGCCTGACCTCTGCACGACCGCAGAGGGCGCGGAACTACCCAACAGGGGCGGTGACTTACATGCTCTTTGCGGCCGACAAGGGAGACATCAACACCATCATCGGTGGGATCGCTCCGGACTGGGGCCCCTTCGGCAGCCTGGGCAACGAGGCGAAGGTGATGATCGAGGTCGTGATGGCGGTGGCCATCCTGCTCTGCCTCGGCATCGCCATCTGGGGCGCCGCCAAGCAGCGCATCGGCGCCACCGCACTGCGCGACACCTTCAGCGCGGAGCAGGGCAAGGGCCTCATCATCGCGGGCCTGACGGGAGTCTTCATCATCGGCTCACTCGGGACGCTGTTCACCATCGTGTACGGCATGGCCGTGTAGCCCGGGCACCATCCGCCCGGCCGGGCACGCCCGGCTCCCCTCCATCCCACCCGCCCGTCGTGCCCACCGGCTGAGGTTGCGTGTCCCTGATGTCGAGTCACCACACCGCGCCCGCGCGGGAACCAGCACGGCTACCGTCGTACGAGGAGTATGAGAAGTACGACCGGTACGAAGTGTTTCCGCACGACGTCGAGGGGGCGTACGCGGCATGAGTCTCGGTGACGACCACGAGTCCTCCGGTGGCTACGGCGGCACGGGCCAGACCCGCACCCGCCTGCCCGACTCCGGCGACGCCTTCGGCGACCCCCGCCGCCGCTCCTCGTCCCGCAGCCTGGTCACCGTGGTCGGCGTGGTGGTCCTCCTGATCGCAGCGATCGCCTTCGCGAACCGGGGGGACGGCGACAGTTCCTCTTCCACGGACGGCCCCTCAGGCAAGCCCGACACAGCAGCGACGGCCCCCTCCGGCCAACGCCCCGTCAAGTCCAAGTCCGCCGCGGGCATCCCGTCGGGCTTCGCCCAGGACCAGGAGGGGGCGGAGAGCGCGGCGGCGAACTACGCCGTCGCCCTGGTCTCCGCCGACATCCTCAAGCCGGCACGGCGCCCCGAGATCGTCCGCCAGGTGTTCGACGCCGCCAAGGCCTCCGAGCTGGAGAGAAACCTAGACCGGGTCTACAGCAAAGCCTTCCTGGAGAAGGTCGGCCTCGACGCGAACGGCGACGCGCCCAAGGGCAGCATCTACGTCTCCCGCACGACGCCGGTCGGCACCAAGGTCACCGACTTCTCGGGCAGCACCGCCACGGTCGAGGTCTGGTGCACCGGCGTGTTCGGGATGACCGGGGAGAGTTCACAGAACCCCGTCACCAACGACTGGTTCACCATGACTCTCCTGCTGCGCCGGACCGACGGCGACTGGAAGGTCGACAGCTTCTCCCAGAAGGAAGGCCCCGCGCCGGTCAACGGCGACAACAGGGTGTCGACGTCGGACGCCATCTCGAAGGCCGTCGAGGAGTTCGGAGGGTTCACGTATGCCCGGTAGCCCGCGCCGCGCGGCCAAGGTCGCCGCAACCCTCACCGCCGTGCAGACCACCCTGGTCCTGTTCGCCAGCCGGGCGGCGGCCGCGCCCACGCCCACGCCCTCCCCCAGCCGCAGCGACGACAACTGCTCCCTGCTCTCCGGCCGGGTCCTGGAGATCTGCGAAGGCGACACCGGCACCGGAAGCGGCAGCGGTACCTCCCGCCTCGACCCCACCTCCACCCTCGACCCCCTCTCCTCCCTCGCCAAGGGCTGCGCCGACGCCGCCTCCTGGACCGTCGACAAGCTCAGCGAAGCCGTGAAGGAGACCGCCAACGTCGACTTCACCAACCCCAAGTTCCTCCAGCAGTACGCCGTCGTCTTCGCCGCCTCGACGATCCTCACACTCCTGCTGTGGCTCCTGGCCGTCGCCAAGCGAGCCGTCCGCGGCGTCCCCCTGACCACCGCCCTGTCCGAAGCCATCGGCTTCCTCTGGCTGACCGTCCTGGCCTCCGCGTTCACCCCCCTGATCCTCTACACCGTCGTCTCCGCCACCGACGGCGTCACCGAGGTCCTCGCCAAAGCCACCGGCGACCAGACCGACGCGTTCTTCGGCACCTTCTCCGAGGCCCTCAAGAAGGGCGAGGACATCGGCGGCGGCCCGATCATGCTGATCGTGGTCTCCCTGGTCAGCATCCTCGCCGCCGGCGTCCTCTGGCTGGAGCTCGTCATCAGGGCCGCGCTCCTCTACGTCGGCGCCCTCCTCGGCACCGTCGTCTACGCCGGCCTCGTCGACAAGAACCTCTGGGGCCACGTCCGCCGCTGGGCCGGCATCATGATCGCGGTCATCCTCATCAAACCGGTGATCGTCATCGTCCTCGGCCTCGCCGGCGCCCTCTCCGCGGACGACGGCCCGAACGCCTTCTCCGCCGTCGTCTCCGGCCTCGCCATCATCCTGCTCGCCATCTTCGCCAGCGCGATGATCTACCGCTTCGTCCCCGGCTTCGGCGACGAGATCGCCGGCTCCCGCAACAACCGCCTCATGCAGGGCGCCGAAGGCAAGGCAGCGGCCGTCATCAGCTCCCCCGCGTCCCTCGTCGCTCAGGGCATCAAGACCCACAGCACCCGCGCCGACAACAACGGCGGAGGCAGCCAGTCCTCCGCCCCCCGCCCCAGCAACCCCGCCTCCGGCGGAGTCGCCGCGCACAGTGCGCGCACCTCGAACGGCGGCGGCGGATCTGTCCCCTCCGCCGCACCCGCCCCCCGTTCGAGCAGCCCCGTCAACACTCCCCACGCCAGCAACACCCGCAACAGCAGTACCAACCGCACGGGAGGTGAAGGGCGTTGACGACCGAGTCCCACGTGTCCCATCCGGTCACGCCCCGCCGGACATATCTGATCGGCCGCGCCCGGCCGAACGCGATCATCGGCCGCAACCGCGAGACCGGCGAGATCGCCCTGATCGTCGTGGGCGCGTTCCTCGGCATGATGTGCGGGCTCCTCGTCCCGGTGCTGAGCCTGCGCATCGTGCTGCTCGCCGGCTTCCCGATGCTCGCGCTGTCCGCGGTCTACGTGCCGTACAAGCACCGTACGTTCTACAAGTGGTTCGAGATCAACCGCAGCTACAAGCGGACCCTCAAACAGGGCACCGCCTACCGCTCCGCCGTCATCGAGGCCGGCACCCGGCTCGACGGCCGCGAGGTCGAGGTCGGCCCGCCCCCCGGCATCGGCCGCATCACCTGGCTGGCCGCCCCCTTCGGCCCCGACGAGATCGCCGTGCTCCTGCACGCCGACCGCAAGACCGTCACCGCCGCCATCGAGATCGAGGGCCCCGGCGTCGGCCTGCGCGACAGCGAGGACCAGGAAGCCCTCGTCGACCGCTTCGGCACCCTGCTCAAGCACGTCGCCAACGGAGACGGCTTCGTCACCCGCATCCAGATGCTGGCCCGCACCCTCCCGGCCGACCCGGACGCCCACGCCAAGGACGTCGCCGTCCGCGGCGACGAAAAGGCCCTGCCCTGGCTCCAGGAGTCCTACGACCAGCTCCAGTCGATGGTGTCCACCAGCAGCGAGCAGCACCGCGCCTACCTCGTCGCCTGCATGCACTACACGCGCGACCTCGCCGCCGAGGCGGGCGCCATGGCCCGCGCCGCCCGCGCCCACGGCGGCAAGGTCGACCGGGACGCCGGACTCGCCGTCGTCATGGCCCGCGAGCTCACCGACATCTGCTCGCGCCTCCAGGAAGCCGACATCCGCGTACGGCAGCCGCTCGGTCAGGGACGGCTGGCCTCGCTGATCCACTCCATGTACGACCCGGACCACCCCATCGACCACATCCAGGCGATGACGAAACGTAATGCCTGGCCGGCCGAACTGGACGCCATGGAGCCCACCTACCTCCAGGCCAAGACCCGCGAGTCCTCCACCCGCGCCCCCTGGTGCCATGCCACGGCCTGGGTGAAGGAATGGCCGATGACCCCCGTCGGCGTCAACTTCCTCGCCCCGCTGCTCGTCCACACCCCGGACGTCATCCGCACGGTCGCCGTCACCATGGACCTCGAACCCACCGAGGTCGCCATCGAGCGCATGCTCACCGAGAAGACCAACGACGAGGCCGAGGCCTCCCGCGCCGCCAAGATGAACCGCACCGTCGACCCGCGCGACATCGCCGCGCACTCCCGCCTCGACCAGCGCGGCGAGGACCTCGCCAGCGGCGCCGCCGGCGTCAACCTCGTCGGCTACATCACCGTCTCCTCCCGCAACCCCGACGCCCTCGCCCGCGACAAGCGGACGATTAGGGCCTCCGCGGGCAAGTCGTACCTCAAGCTGGAATGGTGCGACCGCGAGCACCACCGCGCCTTCGTGAACACCCTTCCCTTCGCCACCGGCATTCGGAGGTAGGACCTGATGCGGGACCCGCTGTCCGTCCTCACCGACGCCTTCACCTCCTTCCTCTTCGGGAAGGTCGAGACGACCAGGCTCCCGGTGCGCACGTCCACGGGCCAGGCCCAGGCGGTGTATCTCCCGACCGCCGCCCCCGGCCTCGGCGACTCCGGCGTCATCATCGGCCGCGAGGTGTACTCCGGAAAGGGCTACATCTACGACCCCTTCCAGCTCTACGGCCAGCAACTCCCCGCCCCCCACTGGCTGGTCCTCGGCGAGTCCGGCAACGGCAAGTCGGCGCTGGAGAAGACGTACGTCCTGCGCCAGCTCCGCTTCCGCGACCGCCAGGTCGTCGTCCTGGACGCCCAGGGCGAGGACGGCGTCGGCGAGTGGAACCTCATCGCGCAGGAGCTGGGCATAACTCCCATCCGCCTGGACCCGACAGCGGCCCTGGACATGGGAATCCGCCTCAACCCGCTCGACCCCGCGATCACCACCACAGGCCAGCTCGCCCTGCTCCGGACGATCATCGAGGTCGCCATGGGGCACGGCCTGGACGAACGCTCCGGCTTCGCCCTCAAGGTCGCCCACGCCTACGTCAACGAGACCATCGTCGACCGTCAGCCGGTCCTGACCGACATCGTCGAGCAGCTGCGCCACCCCGAACCCGAGTCCGCCGAGGCGATGAACGTCGCCATAGACGACGTACGGGCCTGGGGCCTCGACGTCGCCCTGGTCCTGGACCGCCTGGTCGACGGTGACCTGCGCGGCATGTTCGACGGCCCCACGACGGTCGGCATCGACCTGGACGCCCCGCTCATCGTCTTCGACCTGTCCCACATCGACCGCAACTCCATCGCCATGCCCATCCTCATGGCGATCGTCGGCGTGTGGCTGGAGCACACCTGGATCCGCCCCGACCGGAAGAAGCGCATCTTCCTGGTCGAGGAGGCCTGGCACATCATCAACAGCCCCTTTGTGGCGCAGCTGTTCCAGCGCCTGCTGAAGTTCGGCCGACGCCTGGGCCTGTCCTTCGTGGCGGTCGTCCACCACCTCTCCGACGTCGTCGACGGCGCGGCGGCGAAGGAGGCCGCGGCGATCCTGAAGATGGCGTCGACCAGGACGATCTACGCCCAGAAGGCGGACGAGGCGAGAGCGACGGGCCGCGTCCTGGGCCTGCCCCGCTGGGCGGTGGAGATCATCCCGACGCTCACCCCCGGCATCGCCGTCTGGGACGTCAACGGCAACGTCCAGGTCGTCAAACACCTGGTCACGGAGACCGAACGCCCCCTGGTCTTCACCGACCGCGCGATGACCCAGTCGTCCGCCGACCTCGCGGACGACGCCCTGCAGGCCGCCGAACTCGAGGCGGAGGAACGCGCCGCGGCCTTCGTGGAGCACCACCTGGGCGACTCCGAATCGACGGTGGCGTAGGCACAGGGGAGGACGTGTGAGACCGGACGACCGTCACGACCGGCGGGCCGGCCAGGGAGGCATCCCCGACGGCCTGCTGGTCGGCGTACTGGCGTTCCTCCTCGGCATGACCGTGCTGGCGTGGACGGCCACGGGCCTGGCCGCCCTGTTCGCCCACGGCTCCTGGCCCTCCGGCGTCACCTTCGCCCGGACACCGCTCGCCATGCGCGGCCTCATCGCCCAGCCCCATGACATCCCCGGCGCCTGGCCCGACACACCCCCCGGCGAACTCTCCGGCTACGGCCTGTTCTGGGGCCTGTTCATCGGCCAGCTGATGCTCCTGGTCGTCCTGACCGTCTTCGTCATGGGCACCCTGGCCCGGTGGCGGGCCGTCCGCGCCAGGAACCGGGAGCGAAGGGCCGCGACGGCGCAGGAACCGACGGTGTCCGGCACACCGGCCCGGGGAGCCACCACGTACGAAGCACACGCACCCGTGCAGCACGAGGTCCCGGCCCCGGGGCAGAGCCACGGCCCCACCTCGACCACGGCACAGCACCACGGATCCCCCTCGACGCAATACGAGGTCGCGCCCTCGGCGCAGAGCCACGGCGCCGCCGCGACGCAGAACGAGGTCCCGACCCCTCGCCGCTCGCCCACCGACCCCGCGAGCCCCCTGGACTCCACGACGAGCCCCCTGGACTCCACCGCGAGCCCGGCAGGCACCCCTCAGCCGGCGACCATCCCCGCGAGCCCGGCACCTCTGTTCGGGCAGGAACGGGTGAGCAGGTGGGAAAAGATCCTCGTAGCCCCGAAGGAAACCCGCCAGGCCACCGCCACCCAGGCCCTACGCGACGCGGAAGGCCCGGCCCTCATCGTCACGTCGAACCCCCTGCTCTGGCAGGACACCAAGGACGCCAGAGCCAAGCTGGGCCCCACCCACCTCTACGACCCCACCCACCTCTGCGACACCCCGTCCCGCCTCCACTGGTCCCCCACCACCGGCTGTGAGGACAAGGACACGGCATCCCGGCGGGCCACAGCCCTCCTCACCCCCGTACGCCCCACCGCCAAGCTCGACCAGGCCCTCACCGACACGGCCACCACACTCCTGCGCAGCTATCTGCACGCCGCGGCGATCGACGGCCGCACCATCCGCCACGTCCACCGCTGGTCCCAGGGCACCCAGATCCAGGACGCCGTACGCACCCTCCGCACCAACCCCAAGGCCGCCCCCGGCTCCGCGGGTGAACTCGAGGGCGCCCTCACCGCCCACCCCGAACGCCGCGACATGGCTCAGCAGTTGACCACCCGCGCCCTCGCGGCCCTCTCCACGGTCAATATCCGCGAAGCCTGCACTCCCAACCGAACTGACGCCCTCGCCTTGGATTCCTTCGTCCACGAAGGGGGCACGCTTTATGTGGTGGGGGAATCCATCGAGGACCCCAGGACGAACCCGGGCGCCATGCCCCTCCTGACGGCCCTCGTCTCGAGCGTGGTCGAGCGCGGCCGGCACATGGCCGAACGGTCATCGGCCGGTCGCCTCGACCCACCAATGACGCTCGTCCTGGACGACGTCGCGGCCGTGGCCCCACTTCCCCAACTCCCGGAGCTGCTGGCCACCGGAGCGGACCGGGGCATGCCGACCCTGGCCCTGCTCCGGTCCCGCGAACAGGGCCGCGCCCGCTGGCCGCACGACGAACTGCCGGTCCAGTAACCCGACATACCCGAGCACCAGGACACGGGAGCCTCACTCCCGCTCGATGACGAACTCCAACTCCCGCTCCCCCGCGTCCCCCAACGGCACGGTCACGCCACTCGGCAGGAACCCCACCCGCCGGTAGAACCGCTGCGCCCGCCCGTTCTCCTCGTGCACGATGAGCCGCACCCGCTCCAGACCCCGCGCCCACGACCACTCCAGGGCAGCGTCGAACAGCACCTCGGTCAGCCCGCTCCCGCGCTCCTCGGGCCGCACGAACACACCGACCACATGCCCCTGCTTCCGCTCCACCGAAAACCCGGCCCAGTCGGTCGCCCCGGGCTCCTCCACGAGCACGGTCAGCGTCCCCACCCACTGCCCGTCCGGCCCCTCGGCGATGATCTGCTGCGCCTTGTCCGCCCCTTCGGCGGCCCCCGCGGTCCGCTCCTGCCAGAAGGCATCCGGCCTGGCGGCGGCCTCCTCGTACGTCTCCAGGAAGGCCAGGTGCGCCACCGGATCCCGCAGCGCCGCGAGCCGCAGCTCCTTCGCCGCGACCCACTCGCCGGCACGGACGGACCGGATCACATAGCTCATACGGCCACGGTAGTACTTGGGTACGACACCCCTCACCCCGATTACCCCGCCGGTCCAACGCCCGCCGCCCCCGCACACACGAGCATCGAGGCCTGCCGACGGCACACGACCCGACCCAGCGCCACGACGACGTGGACTACGCCGTCCGCCACCACCAAGACGCGTACCGCCCCGCACCGGATCCCGCACGATGGACCCCGTGACGGACAACCGGGCGCCGGAGCCCCTCACCGAATACGCCCAGCGCCTCACCCACCGGGTGCGCGCCTTCGACCGACGCCGCCCCCTCCTGTGGGACCTGCCCTTCACCGGCTTCTGGGTGACAGCCGCCCTCATCGACTACACCGGCGGCGGCTGGCGCACCAACGCACACCAGCTCGACCTCCCCCGGCTGGCTGCTCCTCACCCTGAGCCTCGGCCTCTCGGTCCCACTCCTCTGGCGCCGCACCCACCCCGGAGCGGCCCTGGCCGTCATGGCTCCCTTCGCCCTCGCCAACTCCTGGACCGGCGCCGCGCTCCAGGCAGCCCTGCTCCAGCTGGTCCTCGTCTACCACCTCGCCCTGCGCCGCCCCCTGCGCGACCTGTGGTGGGCGACGGCCCTGGTGATCGGCCCGGTCCTCCTGTCGGCCTTCCGCCACGGGGAGGGCACCTGGGACCAGCAGATCGGCTCGCACCTCATGTCCATCACCGTGGCCGTCCTCATCGGCGTGACGGTCCGCACCCGCCGCACCTACACCGAGGCTTTGCAAGACCGCGCCCGCCGCCTGGAGATTGAACGCGACCAGCAGGCACCAGCTCGCGACGGCGGCCGAACGTGCCCGCATCGCCCGCGAGATGCACGACATCATCGGCCACAACCTCTCCGTCATCACGGGCCTGGCCGACGGTGGCCGCTACGCGGCCGCCAAGTCCCCCGAACGCGCGGCCCAGGCCCTCGACGCCATCGCCACCACCAGCCGCCAGGCCCTCACCGGACTCCGCCGCCTTCTCGACGTCCTGCGCGAGGAAGAGAAGCGACAGGCCCACCTCACCCCCCAGCCCGCCCTCACCGACCTCGCCCCGCTCCTGGAGGCCTACGTCCATCACCTCCCGGCCGGCCCCACCGCACAGGACGGGACGGCAGAGGACGCCCGCCTCACGTCCCTCACCGACCGGGAACGCGAGATCCATACGGTCATCGGCCAGGGCTGGACGAACACGGAGATCGCCACGCGCCTCCATCTGGCCGAGTCGACGGTCAAGACCCACGTGGGCCGCATTCTGGCGAAGACCGGTTCCCGGGATCGCATTCAGGCGGTCATTCTGGCGTACGACACGAAGCTGGTGCAGCCGTCGTAAAGGCCCTGAACGCAGAAAACCCCCGCATCCGAAGATGCGGGGGTTTTCCCAAAGATTGTTCGGCGGCGTCCTACTCTCCCACAGGGTCCCCCCTGCAGTACCATCGGCGCTGTAAGGCTTAGCTTCCGGGTTCGGAATGTAACCGGGCGTTTCCCCTACGCTATAACCACCGAAACACTATGAAACTGTCGAACCATGCCGCACCACACCATGACCATGGCATGGGGCCGTTCGTGGTTTCAGAACCAACACAGTGGACGCGAGCAACTGAGGACAAGCCCTCGGCCTATTAGTACCGGTCAACTCCACACGTTACCGTGCTTCCATATCCGGCCTATCAAC
>NZ_JACHCX010000001.1:620248-691495 GCF_014207295.1 Streptomyces sp. AK010 | reverse complement strand
TTGCGATGGATAAGCTGAAGCGCACCGGCGTTGAGCTGCATCAACCTGAGCATCCCGCCACCGCGACAGGCCGAACCCCCGGAGAATTGGTGTTGACCAGCTGGTGGGTCACCACGATCGTGATCCGGCCGGCAGCGATGGTCTTGATCTCTTCCAGGATGGCGTGCTCGCCGCGGGCATCCATCTGGCTGGTCGGCTCGTCCAGGATCAGCAGGCTTGACCTGCGATACAGGGCCCGTGCGCATGCCAGGCGCTGCCACTGCCCACCGGAGAGTTCCGTCCCGCCCCACAGCTCCCGGGCCAGCAGCGTGTCCAGGCCGTCGGGGAGTTCCTCGACGGCGTCCCGCAGCCCGACCTCCTCCAAGGCCCGCCACACCAGGTCGTCGCCCGCCTCGCGGGGCTGGCCGAGGGTGACGTTGTCGCGGACGGACAGAGGCCACTGCGCGAAGTTCTGCGGCACCAGCCCGGACAGGTCCCACAGGCTGTCGGGGTCGAGGTCGGCGACGTCGCGGCCGTTCCAGGAGACCATGCCCTTGTCGGCCAGGAAGATGGCGGCGAGCAGCCGGGTAAGGGTGGACTTCCCCGAGCCGTTCTCGCCGACCACGGCGAGGATATCGCCGCTGCGCACCGCCAGCGACACTCCCGCCACGGCCGGAGTCTCCTTGCCCGGATACCGGTACACGACCTCGTCGAGGCGGATCTCCTCCACCGGCCGACTCGGCGTGAACTCGCCCCGGTTGGGCGCGCGTTCGGCGGCGTAGTCGAGAAAGCCGCCCATGTCCGCGAGGTAGAGGGAGGTGTGGAACATGGCTGCGCCGTAGATGACGAGCTGACTGAGGGCGGCCAGCGCGGTCTGCACCGCGATGACCGCGGTCGCGGCGATCGACGGCTCGATCCGCCCGCTGGCCGCCAGCCAGGCGAGACCCGCCCAGGTGGCGACGAGGAAGATGCCGCCGATCGCCGAACTGACCAGCACGATCCGCAACATCTTCGGCGCCGCGGCGAGGGTGCGCGCGTCGATCCGCTCCGAGATCGACCGGTACCAGAACACCAGGTACGAGGTCATGCCGTTGGCGCGGATCTCATCGGTGAACTTCACGCTGGTCGCCCAGCCGCGCAGGTTCTGCCGAACATTGCGGTCGCCCACGTTGGCGTAGTGCGTCTCGTAGCTGACACGGGCGTGCAGGACGGCGCCCACGCCGGCGGGGACGACGGCGAGCAGCAACAGCGGCAGCAACAGCGGGTGCAGCACCGACAGCACCCCGCTCGCGCTGACCATACGTACGACAGCGGCGGTGAACCGGGTGGCGTCCTGCACCATCACGTGGCTGCGGACCACCCCCATCTCCGCCGCCTCTTGCCGGTCCGCGCAGCCGTCCTCCGCCCGCGCGGTGGCCTCCATCCGGCACACCGCCGCCACCAGGGCGCAGTCGGACTCGGTCGTCAACCGCGGCGTGATCCGGCCGTCCGCGTACGAGGACAGGGCGGTCGCCACCCGCCCTGCCGCTGAGGCGCAGGCGAGGACCAGCAGGGCCGGCAGCGCCTGGTGGAGCCGGTCGGCCACCTCGCCGTCGGCGAGGATCCAGTGCATCGCGCGGGATGTGGCGGTGAGCAGTACGGCGGCGCTCACGCCGATGGCCAGCTGGCAGCCCGCCAGCAGCAGCACCGCCGACCGGTCGATCGCCCACGCCATCCGTGCGGTCTGCGCCAGCACTGACGGAAGCCGCCTGCACATCTGCGCGAACGATGCGTCTGTCAGGGGGTTCTTGGCGTACCGGCCGCCGTAGCGCAGCTCGGCGGGCGGCGGAGGCGGCAATCGGCGCGACGCCGCGCCGTCAGACGCCTGAGATGTGGGCTCGGCGCTCACCAGCTACCTCCCCTCGCCCTGTCGGTAAACCGGAAGGCGAACGCAAACGGCCACAGGGCCGCTCGGAGATCGTTCGGGGGAGCCTGAACTACAGGCAACTGGGCACCTCCGGCGCCGACTTGGGGGATAGCTGATGACGACCGGAACAACGACGCGACGTCCGGCTTCGAACGCACGTTTTTGAGTCGTATCCCAGCCGCCTAATCTCGTGGCCCGCACGTCACCGGCCGCTGATTCAGGCGGTCCCACCAGATGGCGACCGTGGCCGAAATGCCGACGGCCGATGCGCATGTGGACCATGGGCTGGATGGAAGACGTCGCAGCTGTCCGCTGCCGCCGTTGTGCTCAAGGTTCCAGCAGGCAACGCGGAGTTCAGTGTCGTCGCAGGTCAACGGATCTCCCTCTTCGGGTTCGAGCAGCGAGTCGTTATATCTGTGGTCCGGTTGAGCCCTGGTCGCCGCGGCGCCTGGCGCCGCCTGCCTGTGTGCCTCGGCAGGAGATGCCGTGCGCTCGCTCCAGCTGGCGCAGCAGCTCCTGCAACTGGCTGACCAGCACCAGCAGATGTTCGTATGCCAGGTCTGCCCGCGGCCGAGCGGCGGCGCGGCGCTCGGTCCGCTCGATGAGCTCGTGCAGGTCGGACCGTTCCTTTTCATCGAGCGTTGCGGCGAGGGCCAGGGCGTGAGGAATGAGGGCGGGGGCGAGCTCCTCCAGCGTGGTGAGCGTGTCGGCGACGGCACGTGGGGCGGAGACGATGCCCCGGTTTGCAATGCTGTCCAGCTCCCGCCGCGCCCCGACCACAAACGCGGACACATCTGTTTCGGCCGTACGTACGGCGGGAGTGGTACTCGTCATGGAGGTGCTCCGTGTCGGCTGAGTAGGAGAGGAAGGGAAGGCGCTCGGGAGTCAGGCGGCTGTGCTGGTGGGGAGAAAGAGCGAGGTTTTGGCGGCGAGCCGTTCGGACCACTGGACGGGAGGGGCACCGAGCTCGGTTTCGGCCAGGCGCTGGCGCTGTACTTCACCGGTTCCGGCGGGCGAGTAGGTGTGCTGGACGTCCCGCCATAGCCGCTGGAGGGCGTAGTCCGTGCGCAAGGCGTGGGCGCCGTGCAGTTCCATGGCGTCCTGGCCCGATTGAACGGCCCATTTATGGTTGAGGTACTTGGAGTTGATGAGCCGGTCATCGCAGCTGCGGCCGGAGTCGAGCATGCGTACGGCGAGGTAGGCGAGCTCGCGGCTGGCCATCAGCCGGGACTTCATGTCGCCGACCCGGTCGCGCAGGACGGGAAGGTCGGCGAGGGTGCCGTTGTAGCGGCGGCGCCCCTCAAGGAAGTCGGTCACGCATTCCACGATCGCTTCGTGGATGCCGAGGGACACCGCGGCGAGGTTGGGCCGGCCATAGAGGATGCTGCTGCTGTAGGCGATGTCTTTGCCGTCGCCTACGCCGCCGATCACGTTGGCCTCGGGTATTCGTACGCCGTCGAAAGTGAGCTTGCCGAAGCTGAAGCCGTGCAGGCCGAGGGCGGGCCGGTGCGGTTCGACGGTCAGTCCGTCGCGGTCGTGTTCGACGAGGAAGGCAGTCAGGGCGCGGGAGCCGGCCGTGTCGGCGGAGTCGGTGCGGGCCACGACGCAGTGGACGTGGGCGATGTGACTGTTGCCGATATGGACCTTGCTGCCGTCGATGATCCAGTCGCTGCCCTCGCGGCGGGCGGTGGTCTCCATGCCGAGCACGTGGCTGCCGGTCTCTTCTTCGGTCACCGCGATCGACAGCAGCGTGTCCCCGGAGGCGACCTGGGGCAGCAGCAGGGCCTTCTGCTCGTCGCTGCCGAAGTGGATGATCATCGATACGGGCAGCTGGCTCGCCTGCAGGATGGCGCCGGCCGCGCCCGAGGCCCGCGCCATTCTCTGGATCATGAGGGTTTTGGCGAGATGTCCCGCATGCATACCGCCGTACTGGCGGGGGATCGTGGCGCCGAACCATCCCTGCTCGGCCATGAGCAGGGCCAGGTCGCGTTCCACGGCGTGAGGGGAGGACTCCATGCGCTGGACTCGGGGGGTGACTTCGGCGTTGGTGAACTCGTCGAAGTGCTGGACCAGGGCTTCGTAGTCGGGCGTGAGATCCGGAGTCGTGGACGACATCGTGGGCATCGTTGTCTCCCCCTGGGGGGTGGTGGTCGCGGGTGCTGCGGCCGGGCGCGCGGGTGCTGCTAGGCGCTGGTGCGCCGGTAGAACTCGGTCATGAAGAGGTCGCGATAGTGGTCGATGAGGGCCCACAGCGGCCGGCCTTCCGCGCGGTCGCGCGGCTCGGTGCCGACCACGCAGACCGTGCCCCAGACATGGTTCGTACGCTCGTCGATGAGGGGGGCTCCTCCATACACGCGGACCCCGATCTCGTCGACGACCGGGTTGCCGGCGAACTCGTCGAAGTCGAGGACGTCGGTCAGGACCAGCGAGCCCCGGCGCTGGACGACGTGCGGGCAGAAGCCGTGGGTCAGTGGCATGGTGCGGCCCACCACCGGCAGTTCGCCCCCTGCGGGGTTGGCGAGACCGAGGAAGAACTGCTCGCTGCCGACCCAGTTGAGCATCGCGTACGGAGTGCCTGCCGCGGCGGCGACCTGCTGGGCGAATGCGTCGAAGGCGCCGACGGGCGGAGCTGCGGGGTCGAGGAATTCGGGCAGGTGGCTCTGCCAGTCGATCTCGGAGCCGGTGGCGGACCGGAGGTCGGTTTGAGCGTGGGGGTTCACAGCTGTGCTCCTTGAAGGAGGTTGGCGGGGGCATGCGAGCGGATGAGCGCGTGGTCGACGAGTCGGCCGAGGACGCCGGCCGCGTCCGCCCGCTTGCGGGCATCGCACAGCATGACCGGAACCGTGGCCGGCAGGGCGAGTGCGGAGGAGACCTCGTCGGGGTCGTAGCGGCTGGCGTTGTCGAACTCGTTCACGGCGACCAGGAAGGGCAGTCCGAGTCGCTCGAAGTAGTCGACCGCGGGAAAGCTTTCGTCGAGACGGCGGGTGTCGACGAGGACGACCGCGGCGAGGGCGCCTCGCGTGAGCTCGTCCCACATGAACCAGAACCGGGTCTGTCCTGGCGTGCCGAACAGCATCAGGATGGTGTTGAGCTGCGGGAAGGTGATTCGGCCGAAGTCCATGCCGACGGTGGTCGCCTTCTTGTCGAACAGCAGCGTGAGGTCGTCCACGCCCTCCGAGGCGGCGGTCATCACGGCCTCGGTACGCAGCGGGGTGATCTCGGAGACGGCGCCCACAAAGGTGGTTTTGCCGACGCCGAACCCGCCGGCGACGACGATCTTGACAGAGGTGGGCCTCGCGTCGGCGAGCGGGCGTGAGAGTCCGAGGTCAGAGCTTGAGGAGTCCATCGCGAAGGGCCTTCAGGAGAGCAACGTCGGGAAGGTCGGCGGAGCCTGCGGCGGTCACGGCGCTCAGCGCACCGATGTCGATCAGCCGGGACATGAGGATCCTGGTGATCTGGAACGGCAGCCCGATCAGGGCGCCGATCTCGGCGACGGCCAGGGGCCGCTCCCGGCACAACGCCATGGCCTGCTCGGCTTCTGGTGGCTGGCCGGAGGGCGGTTCTCCCTCGGCCCACAGCAGCGTCTCGAGCTGCAAGTCGTGTGTGGGCTTGGTCTGGCCGCCGGTCAGGACATAAAGGCTGGGGGCCTCGGTGTCCTCGACGGTCCAGGCCGGGCCGCTTGCGGCCGCCATCTCACTGGCCGTCACCGGAAGGGGCCCCGCCCACGCGTGCCTGTGTGGCCAGCAACTCGCCCATCCGCTGGATCAGGTTGACCATCGCAAAACCGACGGCACCCTCGTCCGCCCGCGTGTTGGTCAGCACGCCCAACACGCTTTCGACCTTGTCCGGGTCACGTCCCGCGTTCCGCGCCACCACGGCCGGCGGACTCCCGGAACTCATGATGAACAGGATCCAGTTGTTCTTCCTGACCAGGACCTGTTCGACACGGCCCTTGCCGTCGTCGACACCGTTGGCGATCGAGTACATGCCGTTGATCACTGCGGCCAGGCGGTCCGCCAGAGTGCCGTCCATTCCCGGTCCTGCATGAGCCAGCCGCAGACCGTCCTGCGAGGCGAGCAGGACTCCGGTCACATCCGGCACCTGGGCCAGGTCGTTGAGCAGCTGGTCCACAATCTCTTCCGGCTTGACTGTCGTCGAGTCGGTGGTCATCGAATTCTCCGTATCTTCGTACGCTGTACGGCTGGTGCCCAGGCGTGAAGGCGGGCACGAAGGACGTGGTCGGGAGGCGGGGAGCCAGCGGCTATCTCGCGCTCTCCTCGGACGGCTGCGCCACGCCGTCTGCCTCGGCTTGCTCCGCGCGGTGCACGCCCTGGGCGAACTTGCTGACGAAGGCGGGATCCGGCGGCGACAGTGAGGCGGGTGCGGCCTCTGGCGCGGTAGGGGCCGCAGGCTCATGGACCGTCGCCTGTGGTGTCCGCTGCGGCAGTCGGGGGCGCGTGTCGTGTCCTGGGCCCGGCGGTGGCGTGGCACTGATCGTTGCCGAACCGACGGGGTGCTGCGCCGGGGTATGCCGCGCGGCACGGTAGGGCAAGGGCGCCGTTCCTGCCGGGGCCGGAGCGGGGGGACTGGGTCTGGGACCGCCAGTCGGCCGGGGGCCGGGATGCCCCGCGAATTCCGTTTCCGGGGCCGGAGCAGCAGCACCGTGTGCGGCAGGTTGAGCCGGAGGCAGGGCCGCCGACTCGTGCCGCCAGAGCAGGAGTTTGTCCGGCACGACCACGAGCGCTGTGGTGCCGTGCATGAGGTTCTTCTGCAGTTGCACCTGGATGCCGTACCGGCGGGCGAGCTTGGCCACGACGAGCAGGCCGGTCTGGCGCTGGGCCAGCTGCTCGGCGAGGTCCGTGTCCTGCGGATTGGCCAGCATCCGGTTGTAGCGGTCGAGTTCGCCCTGGGCCATACCTATGCCCCGGTCCTCGACCTCCACGGCCAGGCCGGCGGTGACCCTCGTCGCGCGCACGATGACCTTGCTGTCCGGTGGCGAGCAGAGCGTGGCGTTCTCCTCCAGCTCGGCCAGCAGGTGGATCAGGTCGGGTCCCGCGAAGCCCGGTATCCGCACATCCAGGGTGGACGTGTGCATGCGGACCCGGGCGTACTTCTCGATTTCCCCCGACGCGCCCCGCAGCAGATCCACCAGCCCGATCGGCTGGTTCAGCTGGCGGGCCTTCACACCGCCCAGGACCGCCAGCCGTCCGGCCGACCGACGCATGCGCTTGAGCAGGTTGTTGACGTCGAACACCCGATACAGCACGTCCGGGTCCTGGACCTGCTTGGTCAGCTCCGTCACGGTGCCCAGCGCGCGTACGAGCAGCAGGGTCAAGCCCCCGGCGAGATAGACAAGCGCTTGTGTCAGTTCCGTCTGCCGCCCGTTCACCACCGCCCGCCACGTTTCTGCGTGCAGCTGGAACAGAGCGGCCTCGGCTTCTTTCCACGGGTTGCCCTCGGGCTTCGCCTGTGCTGGGGAGAAGTCGGGAGGGGAAGGCCGCTCGCCCCGGTCGAGCTTCTCCAGAGCATCGCTGATGCTCTTGCGTCCCTCGTCCACACCCGCCTGGAAGTGCCGCAGCCAGCCATGCACTGAATCGCTGTACTCGCTGCGCTGCCGGTGCAGCTCAGCCGCCGTGCGAACGGCCAGCCAGTCCGCGGAGACCAGCACGGCCAGGCCAGCGGCTGCTGCCACCGCCCCGATGATCCAGCCATCCACATGGACGCGTGCCGTCGTGCCGACGTCAGCCGCCATACACAAGATCGCCGTGACCAAGAGGGCGGGCACGAGCACCAGAAGCCGCAGCCGCAGGCGCAGCCCCTTCTCGGTGCGTAGCGGCTCGGCGCCGCGCGCACGCCGGCGCTGGCCACGTCGGTGACCGATGGGTCGCGGGCATGACAGATCAGACATTGGTGACCTCGCGGAACGTGGTCCTGGCAGGGAGGAGGGAATGGCTGGCAGGGAAAGAGCGAGCAGCGCATCCGCACCGGGTGCGCGGACCGTGGCGAGCAGGCCGGGATTCGCGTGGGAGTGGCCGCCGGGGCACGCGCGCCAGACCGCAGCCGACGGGGGAGGCGGCGTATGGTCCGGGCCCACGGGGGTGCCCCGGCGGCCGGTCTATATGCGGATCTCGCTGATCGTCTCGACCGCACTCTGCACGACGCGGCTGATGGACGGAGCGAGCGAGCTGTCGTGGAGATAGAAGCCGAGGAGTATGGCCGCAATTGCGTGGCCGGCCTTGAGGCCGCCTTTGCGGATCAGCAGCCACACCATGACGGCCAGCACAACAACCAGGGAGACAGTGATGCTCACGGAATTGGGTTTCTGCCAGGTGAGTGCGTCCGAGGGACCCCGCGTTACCCTTCGGGGCAGCGGCAATGACCCGCGTGACTGCGGGACTTGAGGCGTCAGCGCGCCTGAAGGATGGCGCGCCTGCGTAGCTGGTGACCGCATTGCGTCGGGCGCGGCCGAGGTGGGCCGTCATACCGGCTAAGGCGGGAAACGGGGCGGGCACGATGTCCTCCGGGGGCGCAGACTTGTCGTCTCGCGTCATGTCCGCGACGCCCGGGTGACCGTTTCCGGCCTTCGTTGATTTTACAGGTAGATCAGGGAAGTAATCGATGCTCTCAGGTCACGAGCCTGTGAAAAATGCACGCTACGCAAGGGTGTTGGCACCCAGAAGGGAAATGCCGCTGCGCTGCATGTTCGGTGATGCTGGTCAACGGCGCTGAAATTCTCTCCGTTGCTGTGATGGCATCGTCGGTTCAACTCCTGCGGGGCCAGTCGACGACGAGGCGGCTGCAGGGCTTGTCCATGACGAAACGGGGCTCAGAGGCTGTCAGTTGGTTGCGGGCATCACCGACAGCCATGCGGAAGCTGGGTTCGGGTGCGTTGTTGCCCCAGTTTTGGTTCCACTCGCTGATTTCGGTGGCGACCTGGTCGGCTAGCTCGGTGGCGCGAGGGCCGTGGCCGATGACCCCGATCTGCCAGAAATGGCCGTGCTCGTCATCGCCTTCCTGCTTCGTGAGGTAGGCCAAGGTGTCATTATCGAGTGCGGTCATCGAGCCCCAGCCGAAGTTCGGGACGAGGCCGGTGCGGGAGCCCGGCATCCGGGACAGGCCGTTCGGCAACAGGTATGCCAGGTACAGGTAGAGCCACTGGTAGGAGTCGCCCTTGCGGAACTTCACGTTGGTGTAGATCGCGGCTGGGGGCTGGTCGAGGACGGTGCGGATCGCCTCGCGGTCGACGTTCTGCTCGCTGTAGGTCTCCAGGCGCACGTCGCCCTCACCTGCCATGTCGACCATGGTGCAGACGTCGTCGCAGATGCCCTTGCGTAGGGGGACGAATGTCATCATCTCTGTTGAGACCGTCCGCCAGGTCTGGCCGTCGCGTTCGAACGCGAAGTTGCGGGAGATGCTGCCGCGAATCCGCATCGGGATGACGAGGCGTCCACCGGGGGCGAGCTGGTCGAGAATTCGCATGGGAATGTCGCCGGCGCCGACCGTGAACTGGATGCGGTCGAAGGGCGCGTGCTCGGGCAGACCGGCGGCGCCGTCGCCCAGCGCGACGGTCACGTTTGCGGCCCCGGCCTGAGCGAGGTTCTTCCGTGCGCCGTCGACGAGGTCCTGGTCGACATCCACGGTCCACACGCGGCCTTCGGAAGCGACGAGTTCTGACAGCAGCCGGGCGTTGTAGCCGGTGCCGGCCCCGGCTTCGAGGATCTTGTGGCCGGGCTGGGCACCCAGTTGTTCGAGCTGGGTGGCGACGATGGAGGGTGCGGAGATGCAGGAAATCATCGCGCCCGTCGCGTCGTGCTTGATCGCCACGGCGTCGTCGACGCAGGCGGTCTGAAGATCGATACCGGGGAGGAACCGATGGCGCTCGGTGCCCCGGAACGCGGCGATGACCTCCGGGGTCCGCAAGTGGCCGCTGTCGACGAGGCGGCTCACGAGCTCGTCCCGCCATACGGTGGGATCGGTGACGGGAGTCAAGGGTGGGGCTCCATTCGAGCGAGGTCATGGGCTGGAAGTCGAGGCTAGGAAGAGTGCCGGCCAACGAGGTGTTGCATAACTGCTGTCGTGCTCACCTCCACGGCATCAAGGAGGTCCCGTTCCAGCTTGTGCGGCATAGCGCCGCATCCCAGCCCAGCGGAGCCGACCGCCTCGGTCAGCCTGCGTTGTTCTCCTGCGGTCATCTCTGCGGAACAAGCGGCGTGCGAGAGGACGTCTCGCGCGACGTAGCCGTCTCCGAAACGCACCGCGTCGTTCACGAGGCGACGGGCGACCTCGGCCTGGCTGGAGTGCGTGGAGAGGTCGAGGGCTGTCAGCCCAACGCGTGTGCGGAAGACGGACAGTTCAGACCCGGTGTCGAGACTCAGGAACTCCGCTGTCATCTTCTCGCCTGCGCCCTCCGGCGCTCCTCCGCCGACCATGAGGCAGAGCACCGTAAGACATGCCGCAACGGGGTGTTCCCAGGTTTCGGTTAGCGTGCTCTCGTCGATGATCCGGCGTGCCGAGGTTGGGTCTCCCCCGAGGCAGCGCGTCACGATTTCCACCTGGCGGCCGTCGAATAGGCGACGGCCAATTCCTTTGTGCTGCACAGCATGCGCCCGTGCTCGGTCCCATTGCTTGGCTGCGACGAGCGCGCGCGTTCCATCGCCCAGCAGCACCGTCCACAGCCACTGGCACACGGTCCGGTGATCCTCTGCTGTGGCCGTGAGGTTCCGGAACGATACAAGGTGATCCTCAAAGAGCAGATCAGTCTTGCTTTTTACCGCGCGGTTCAGGGTGTCGAGGAGCCGGTAGGCATGTTCCCCTTCGCCATCTCGGATGTGCAGACGGGCAAGGTTGACGAGAGGTTCCAAGGCATACCGCGCTTCCTGCGCGCCCAACGGCTGGGCGAGCAGGTAGATCTCGGCGTGGCGCCAGCACAGTTCGCGTGCAAGGCTCGGAAGACCGCAGTCACTGGCGATCAGGGCCGACTTGTTCATCGCTGTGGCTCCCTGGCTGAGACCGCCTTCTTGGTGAGCGGTCTCAGCCAGGGTGCTGATCTCCTTGACGCGCTCGGAGAGCGGCGGGCACGCGGGGCGCGGACGAGCGACCAGCGGGAACCGCTGTGCTATCCGGTTGGCGTCCATCTCACTGCCACTCGATGATCAGGCGGTTGAGTGCGTTGTCGAGCGCGAAGCGGCCAGGCTTCGGTGCGAGTGCAGCGGTGTCGACCGGTTGGATCTCGAACCGCACCTCGCGGCTGCGGTAGTCGCGGTCCCAGGCGCGGATCTGCTCGGCGACCTGGTCGGCGAGGGCCTGCGCCTCGGGCCCGTGGCCGATGACACCGAACTCGTACAGGGTGGCACCGTCCGGGGCTTTCTCGGCGGCCGTACGGCGGGTGAGGTACGTCAGCGTGCCGCCTTCGAACACGGCGGTGGAGCTCGCGTACGGGGCGCTGACCACACCCCGGTCGATGGCCTCTCGGGTTGCGGGCATCCGGCTGAGGCCGTTCGGCATTGTGCAGGTCAGCCACAGCTCCAGCCACTCGGCCGACTCCGGCCCCCGGAAGTTCACGCCGGTCCATGCCTCGGCGCGGGTCTGACCCAGTACCCCGGCCAGGGCCTCGGCGTCGACGACCTGGTCGCCGTTGGTCACGAGGGTCACAGAGCCGTCGTCGGTGAGCTGCACGAAGCGGCGCGGGTCGTCCGCGATGCCGCGTCGCAGCGGCATGAAGGTGTTCATCTCGGAGCCGACGCTGCGCCAGGCGCCGTCCTCGGCCCGCTCGAAGGCGATCGAGCGCGAGACGCTGCCGCGGAGGCGCAGCGGGGTAAGGAGTCGTCCGCCGGGGGCGAGCTGGTCGAGCCAGGCGTGCGGGACTCCGTGGGCGCCGACCGTGGCGACAATGCGGTCGTAGGGAGCGTTCGGCGCGTAACCGAGTGCGCCGTCGCCGAGGATGACCTCGACGTTGTCGATGTCCGCAGCAACGAGTCCGGCGCGGGCGCCTTCGACCAGGTCGTCGTCCACATCGACGGTGGTGACGTGGCCCTTCTCGCCGACCAGGTAGCCGAGGAGTCCCGCGTTGAAGCCGGTGCCGGCGCCCAGCTCCAGCACCTTGTGCCCCGGCTCCGCCTCCAGCTGTTCGAGCATGATCGCCACGATGTCGGGCTGGGAGGCGCAGCTGATGGACGCACCGCTGTCGTCGAACTTGATGTTGACGGGCGCGTTGCTGTACGCCGCCTCCAGCGGAGCATCGGGGACGAAGACGTGGCGGGGTACCGTCCGCATCGCCTCCTCCACGCGAGGCGTGCGAACCGAGCCCTCTGTAACCAACCGGTCGATGAGCTGAGTACGCAGGTCGTCGGCGGCGCTGGCTTCGATGGTGTCACTGTTCACGTCGCTGACCGTAGTGGTCGGTGACGTCGTGCTGGGGCTAAACGCGGCGCTGTCGCTCGTTCCCATGACTACCTCTTTCGCGAGTGTTGACAAGGTGTGCTGTTCCTCCCGGGGGAGGCCCAGTCGGTTGAAGTGGAAGATGGCGTGGTGGGCGAGTACGGCCCGCAGGCCGCGTTGGAGTTCCCCACCGTGGTGGAGGTCGGCGAGTCGGCGGCCGAGGGCGTCGAACGCGTTGATCCAGTCGGTCAGCGTCTCCAGTCGGCCGTCGCGGGCGAGGCTGCTGGACGGGCTGACGTCGACGGTCATGAGTCGCTGCACGGATGCCCTCATCCGGTCGGACGCTGCTATGCCGCCGTCTCGCTCAGCCGCGACCCTCGCCCACACGTCGCCCTGCTCGTACCAGTCGAGGCCGGCAGCGCGCATCGCCACGCTGAGCATCAAGACGGCCAGTTCCCGTCGGCCAAGTGGGTCGGGCTTTCCAGACTGCTGGCGGGCGAGGTGTTCGAGGATGTGGCGGCTGTCCTCGTGGAAGTGGAGGTGTGCGGCAGCCATGGCGGCCGGTCCTCCGAAGACGGTTTCCTCCGGCTCGTAGAGCCCCGGCTTCCAGGAGGCGAGGGCGCCGGCCGAGACCAGTTCATCCAGTGCGAGGTCCAGGCGCTTGGCCGCGGCCGGACCGGCGGGGCGGTATCGCAGCCGCCAGGTGGGGAACTTCCGCAGGAACGACCAGTGGGCCAGCTCGGCGTTGTTGGCGGCCAGCAGGGGCAGCAGGTGCTGTGCGGCCGTTGTCTCCGCTTGGTCCCATGCCGTGAAGGTCAGGACGCGCTGCGGCCATTCTTCCGGAGCCATGTGTGTCTCTCCAGGTCAGTTGGTCAGGAAACAGCTGTCCCAGCCGGACAGGGAGGGGCCTTCGGTGGAGAAGGCGTGGAGCGCGAGCGCCGTGCCTGCGGCTCCTTCGAGGAGTCCGATGTCTCCGCCGTCGGCCGGGCTGCACAGCGTGTGGACAAGGGTGTCGGGGGCGGTGTCGGTGATCGGCGCGAGCAGGCTGGGCAGGCAGTTGGTGAGGCCGGGGGTGATCGCATCGGCGGCGGCGAGTTGCGTGATGTGCGCCAGTCCGGCGAAGCCGTGGCAAAGGGATAGGTCGACGGTGGCATTGCGTTGGCCTGGATCGGTCATGGCCTGCTGGAGGGCGGTCTCGGCAAGGTGTTGGCGGTGGGTATCGCCGGTGACGAGGGCGGCGAGCTGCTGGGCACGTGCGAAGCCTGCGGTGCCGTAGCACCAGGATGGGCGGGAGGGACCGGGGCCGGGTTGGCCGTTGCGCAGTTGGTCGCGGGTGATCCAGTACGGCCACCACGGTCCAGCTGGTCCGTCCTGCTGCCATCGGTCCAGCCAGTTGAGAGTGCGTGTGATCGCTTCGTTCTGGTTGGGCACGGTGATGCCCTGGCGGGCGGTGAGGGCCAAGAGTGCCAGGGGGCCGCCGATGCCGTGGGCCACGCCGTTGTTGGCGTGGCCCTCCGGGTAGTCAGGGGAACGTTTGCCGGAGGGGGCAAGGTGGCTCCACCAGCCGGGGAGGAGTTCGCCGTCGTGTTTGACCGGCTCGGTGAGCCGCACCAGGTAGGTGAGGACGTTCCGCAGGAGATCGGGGTTGGTGCCGCGATGCAGCAGCAGTGCGCCCAGGCCGCTGAGTCCGCGGATCGTGTCGAACTCCGCCAGCTCGGGGAACTCGCCGTGGTCCATGCGGTCGTGGGCGGCGCGAAGTCGCGTGCACACGAGGTTCGTTACGTGTGTATCGAGTGTGCTCAGGGCGCGGGCGTACCGTCCGGGGCGGTCGGCGGCGGAGTGGAGGGCGAAGGCGAGCGCGGGCGCTCCGTAGTAGAGGTGGGCGTCCGCTCCGCCAACGGCTCCGCCGTCGACCGCGCAGGCGAGCCAGTCGTGTACGCGCTGCCAAGGGCCCTGCTCGGCGCGGGCGCGCTCGATGTGCAGCAGAGCCACGCCGACGGCGCCGTGCGCGAGGGATTGTGGCCACCACCCCTGCTTGAGGTCGAGGTCGCGCACGTCGTCCGGGGCGGCGAGCCGGTCGGCGATGGCTCCGGCTGCGAGGCGGGCGGTCTCACGCAGGTCCATGGTTGTTTCCCCTCCGTGCCGTCCAGGCCAGGGCTGCGGCGCGGGCCAGCCGGACGCACATGCGCTCGTCGTCCCTGTCGATGCCAGTGGCCCGGATGTGGTGGGCGTGCAGGAGCGAATCGAGCACGAGGTGGGGATCGAGGTCGGATTCGCGCAGCCGGGATCGGTACCGCGCGATGGCTTGGTCTCGCTGTGCCCAGGCCGCGGTGATGGCCTCCCCGCCGGCGCGGGCCCGCAAGGCCGTCCAGTCGTCGGTCGGGTCAGCCAGGCGGACCGCTTCGGGAAGGACCTGCCGGTCGAGTGGGCGCGGATCTGTGATCTTCCCGTATCTGGACAGCCACTCCATCGCTTCGGCCACGCCGCCGGTGAAGGCGGTGGCGAGGGACGCGAAGTTCGCTGTGGCGAGGACTCGTGGGTGTGGGCGGCTCGGCTGGGCGAACTGCACAGCGAGGGCGCGGGAGTCGGCGGCGAAGACGTCTTCGGCGAGGCTCATCAGCGGACCCGTGCCCCAGCGCCCGGTTTCCGGGTAGTTGGTGGCGAACTGCATATCGTTTACGAGGCCGGCGCGGCGCAGATGCGCGGCCCAGTCGCTGATGTGCGTGACGGCCTGCCCCACATACGTGGGTTCGGGGGTGGCGATCCGTAGCCGCAGGTGCGGTCGAGGGTCTTGGTAGCGCATGAACCACCATGTCGGTGGGGTCTCCCACTGGGCGAGGAGGCCGGGTAGGTGCTGGGACAGGATCTCGGCGTGTCGTTCCGGGTGTCCGTAGAGCTTGACCAGGAGCCAGGGGCTGGTGCCGGGTAGGTGTCCGTGGTCGCGGGTGAGCAGGCGGTCCGCGGTGACGGGGGGAACCGTTGGCCACTTCGGGGCGCGGGTGGCTCTCATGGGGATGACGATCTCGTGGGCGCGGCCTGCGAACCAGCCGCCTCCGTCGGGGGAAGTCTCGGTCAGCACGGCGGTGTCGGCCGTCGCGAGGTGGGCGCGCAGTACGGCGCGGTGGGCGCTCTCGGAGAGGTCCAGCGGGAGAAGCTGATCGCCTTCGGTCAGGGCAACGGTCTCGGGCACGCGGCGTTGCGTGCGCCACCGGCCAACAGCCGTGTGCCACTCGTCCCATGACGCGGTTGTGTCGGGTACCTCGGAGGCGTGCATCAGCCAGCGGGCGGGCGCGAGAACAGCGCGCCCGTATCGAACGCGCGGGAGGTAGGGCAGGGCTGCGGCGGCTCCCCACGAGAAGTCGGTGACGACTGCGGACTGGGAGCGGCTGATCTCGGCGAGGAACCGGACGAGGGGCGGTGTGTGGGCCCGTAGGTCCAGGGCGTGCATTACGTGCGGTTCCACCAGGCACTTGCGTGAGAGGGAGGCGAGGTAGAGCCTGCGCCGATCGCAGCCGACGGCCAGGTCGTCAAGGTCGATGGTGCGTTCGTCCGTGATCCGGTGCTCAGCCAGGCTGATGACGGCTGGCAGCATCTCGGGAACGCGGCTGACGTTGGAGTCCGCTCGGTCAAGCGGGGCGAAGGAGAGTTGCGCCGGCAGCGCCCCGGGTGCGTTGACGGGGAGTCCTTCCAGCACTGCGGCGGCGCGCGCTCGGTCGTCGGCATTCAAGAGCGCGAGGAACCTCCCGCTCGTGGTGCCGATGCCGCGTGACGGGTGGATCGCGCAGAGCGCGAAATCACCGCGGGCAAGGGCGTCGGCGGAAGCAGCCTCGACGCGGAAGGAGACCTCCATGTGCGGCGGTACCTGCATGCCGTCCTGGTCCCCGACCTGAAGGCGGCTGATCAGGTCCTCGTCCAGCACGATCTCGTCGCGGCACTCAAGAGCGGCGGCCTGGGCGAGGGCAAGAAGCCGCTGCTCCCGTTTGGACAGCGTCTCGCGCGCCTCCGGCTCGCTGTCCATGTAGCCGGCGGGGAAGCCGAGCCCGGCATCGGGGTCTGTCACGTCCCGCAGCGGCACCAGGGAACCGATGCCGTACTTCTCGAAGAAGCGGGTGTGGTACTCCTTCCAGCCGGGCATGCCGAACGGCGCTGGCGTGAGGCGGGCCAGTACGGTGGCCGCCTGCTCCGCCTCGCATGCGACCTGGGTGGGCAGTACGAGCGAGCAGTCCATGCGCAGGTCCAGCGCCACCGGGTGATCTGCGGCGGCGACCTCCGTCATCTTCTGGCAGAGCGCGCGGCGCAGGCGCCGTCCGTCCGTTGGCGTGAGGGCCTGGTTGTGCTGGGCCACGGTGTCGCGCACCGCTCGCAGGCCGGTGAGCAGGGCCGCCACGGGCGCTACGTCGTCGGCGTGGACGGCGTCCAGCTGCCGTACGAGGTGGTCGAGAGGATCAAGAACGGCGGAAGGGGCGTGCAGGCTGCTGACGAGTGCGCCGTTCCGTATCAGGCTCGTGACCAGTTCCCTGACCCGCGACTCCGGAACCTGGGGGAACCCGGCTTGCACCTTGCCCGCGAGGAGGTCGTACCTGATCGGGGATCGCGCAGCGTCCAGCGCGGCCCGCACCGCAGAGGTGAACCTGATTGACACCTCTGCCGTCGGCTTGCCGGTGCTTCGAGACCGGGCAGGGTAGGGGACGATCAATCGGTCCCCCCGGACGAACGAGGTGTTGCTGGCAACCACGGGGAGACGTCGTAGCAGTTCGGGGCAAGCCTCCAGGCGACGGATCACCTCCGTTCCCCAGGCGGCGTCCGCACGGGCCACGGCCCGGTGCCCCCTGCCCCAGTGCACCTCCGGTCGCTCCCCGAGTGCGGCCAGCGCGATCCCGGCGAACAGGCCGTTCGGCGTCGCGCGGCCGGTCATCCGTTGCACATACCGGATCACCGACACCAGCATCCGGCGGACCTGTCGGGCCTGCGGGACGGCGGTCGTCGCGCACAGTGCGTCCATGTGCCGTGCGAGCGAGGGACTGGCCTGCTCAACGGCATCCGAGACCTCGTCGAGGGCCCACACCGCACGGAGCCACGTAAGCCACTGCTGCACTTGGCCCGGAGAGTCGCCAGTGACGTCCGGCCACGGAAGCAGCGGCAACCGCGTGTGGCGGGCGGCCCTGACCAGCGCCACGTCCGCGCGCTGGTAGAGCACCTCGTGCCTCGAGTTCATGAGCCCTTCCTGTTCCGTGTCCGTGCGGTGCCGGTCCGCACGACGAACGCACATCGTGCGGACCGGCACCGGTTGATGCGACGGGTCAGGCCACGTTGGTGGCGCAGGACCCCTTGCAGGTGGGCTTGCAGCCGTCGTCGGTCAGGTTGATCAGGACGGCGGACCCATCGCCGGACTCCAGGACGCTGATGTCCAGGTCGAACGGGTCACCGACCGGTGCAGCAGGCGGGCTGGCTTGCTGCTTGACCGTGCTCGCCTCCATGTGGGGTCTCCCTACTCGTCGATTCCGCGGAGGGTGCTCAGGCGACGGCGGTGGCGCACGGGCTGGAGCAGGTGCTGCCACAGCCGTCGTCGGTGAGGTTGACCAGCGTGGTCGAGCCGTCGCCGGACTCCAGGACGCTGATGTCGAGGTCGAACTCGTCGTTCTCCATGTGCGGGTTCTCCTTCTGAGGTTGTGCGGTCAAAGCCGCTGTGTGTGCCGCCTGTTGGCGGGCTTCCGGCACGGTTGGGTCACCGTGTCGGGGGTCTGATGGGGTGATCAGGCGCCGCTGGAGGTACAGGCGCCGCTGCCACACGTGGCCTGGCAGCCGCCATCAGAAGCGGCCACCGTGCCGACCAGTTGGCTGGATTCGACGAAGGTAACGTCCAGATCGAAGGGATCTCCCGGCACCGCCGCCATGTGCGCCGGCCGAGAAGTCGTCACAGCAGATGTCACAGCAAGTCCTCCTGTTCAGTGCGATGTTGCTGGTCGGTTGTTGCAGGACGTCCTGGCACCCAGCGGCTACGCCGGATGCCAGGAGATCGAGATCCGGCTGTGCTTCTTGTCGATGATCCGGTCGCCGGTGATCGGGTCATCGGGCGTGCCCGCCGGGTAGACAGCGATGCGCGGGCCGTCCGTGCCGCGGACCTTTTCGTCCCAGGTGCGGAAGATGTCGGCGATTCGCTCAGCGAACTCGGCCGCGTCGGGCCCGAAGGCGTGGACGCCGTACTCTGCGGTCTTCTTCTCGGTGTCGCGGCGCACGACCGTGTAGGCGAAGTGCGGCCCGTCGATGGCGACCATGGACCAGCTGCTGCCCGTCGGGCCGATGTTGCCGGTGGCCAACTCGGGGGTGGTGGACATGAAGCAGAACGCCGGGACCTGCGTGGACAGGTACATCTGGAGGGTGCCGATGGGCTCCTGGCTGGCGACGGTCACCCCGGTCCACGTCTCGGCGCGGGCAGTGTCCAGGACGCCGTCCAGGAGCGACGGGTCGGTGGGCAGCCCCTCGTCGAATCGCAGGGTGACGCCCTTGTCCCCAGGCAGTTGGATCACCTGCTGGGCGTGGGAGCCGGCGCCCTGCATCGCCACGAAACCACACACGTGAGCGCTCGTGGCCAACAGGTGGTCAGCCTGCCGGACGAAGGAGTAGGTGCGGGTCAGGCCGTTGATACGCAGGGGCACGACCAGCCGACCATCTTCCTTGAGCTGGACGGTCCACGCGGGCGGGATGTCCCAGGCCCCGACGGTCACCACGATCGCGTCGTAGGGGGCGTGCTCGGGCAGGCCGTTCTCGGCGTCGGCGACGACGACGTTGACGTCGGTGTAGCCGGTCTCGGCGAGGAACCGCCTGGCGCGGTCGGCGGGCGCCGGGTCGATGTCGACGGTGGTGACCTGCCCGGTGGATCCCACCAGTTCTGCGAGGTAGGCCGCGTTCGGCCCGTTGGTGCCGATCTCCAGCACGTTGTCGCCGGGGCGGATGTCGGCCTGCTCCAGCTGCATCGCCTGGATCTGCGGGGCAGAGACCGAGCTGGTGTGATAGCCGTGCTCGTCCTCCTGCGTGGCCACGGCGTTGTAGGTGCTGTATGCGTCGCTGAGCGACGCCTCCGGTACGGCAAGGTGCCGGGGCACCTTGCGCATGGCGGCCTCGACCGCGGGTGACACGATCGTGCCGTCCTCCTTGAGCTGGTCGACGACCTTGTTGCGGAGCCGGGTGGCCTCGTCGGGGGCCACGGCCACATCGGTCATAGAGGGGTTCCTTACGGGGCCTCGTGCGCCTTCGCCTCCGGCGTCGGCGCCAACGGCATGGTGGTTCGGCGATGGATGCCGGCTGGCAGAAGCCAGCTGTTGCTCGACGGCGTAGGGGTCCGGCGCCCGCGCGGGCAAGGGGTGCAGACGGCTTGGCCCGTTCGCGTCGTAGGCGATCGGGTCGTCGGGTTCCTGGAGGTGCAGGGCGAAGGAGTGCCCGTTGCGGTACGCATCCAGGCCGGCCCGGCAGTACGCCACCATGTCGTCGGGCAGGTCATGGAGGGCAAACCAGTCCAGCTGTGAGCAGCGGTCCGGCTCGGCGATACGCGGGACGCCGACCCACCGGGTGACCTCGAAGAACCAGCCGGTGCGGTTGTGACCCTTGGGGCTGCGGTGCTGCATCACCAGCGCGACGCGGACATCGGCCGACCGGATGACGACGCCCAGCTCCTCCTCGGCTTCCCGGACCAGCCCGGTGACCACGTCCTCGAAGTCTCCGTCGAGGTGCCCGGAGGGCATGTGCAGCAGGCCCGACGCGTAGGTGTCGCCCGCCCGCCGGCTCAGCAGCACCTCGCCGCCACGCCGCAGGATGAGATGGACGTCGACCGGTTCCCGATGGCGCTGCGCCATGTCGTTCCCGCCCCGATGCGAGGCTGTCTGCCCGTTCACCGCTGGCCTGCCAAATGCGGGTGCGGCCGGCGCCGACTCGCGTCCGGGCACCAGGGCGTAGCGTCGGCTAACCAACCCGCAAAGGGGTTTTCGGGAACGCGCGGGAACGCGCGGGTGTGGGGCATGCGGATCTCCGGGGTGCAGACGTGACGTCCAGCGTCAGTGACCGCGACGCCCGGGTGCCCGTTTCCGGACGCCACGGATTCTAGCCGGGACACCATGGGGAGTTGGCTGGTCACCGGCTTGATCACGCCGGTCTGCTGATCACACAGCTCGGCCATGCGCGGTCTCCTTTCGGGCCGTGCCGGCGTATGACGCGGCCTGGGGCAGGACCGGGTATTCGAGTGCCAGTGTCTGTGGCGCGGTCAGGCCCGGGGAGGTCAGTTGCCAGCCGTCGAACAGCTGGGCGATCTGTTCCTTCGTCCGCAGGTGGACGGGGCAGCCGGCCGCCGTCATGGTCTTGGCGAATCGGCGCACGGGTTTGCCCGAGACGTCGGCGGTGGCGTGCGTGATGACGAGAGCGCTGCCGGGGGCGGCTACGTGTTTGTACTGGTCGACGAGGACGGTCAGGGGCTGCGCCGCGGTGTCCTCGATGTGGTGGAGCACGCTGCCGAGGAGAAGGATGACCGGTTCTCGCCAGTTGATCGTCTCCAGAATTTCTCTGGAGGCGAGGATCGACTCGGGCTCGCGTACGTCGGCGCACAGGCTCTCGACGACAGCGGGCGCCTTGGCCGTCCTCATTGCGTCGGCGTGAGTGTGCACCAGCACGTCGTTGTCGATGCACACGGCGCGGGCGCCGGGATGAATGCGGGTCAGGACATCCACCGGCGTGGGGCCGTGGGGAAGGCCGCAGCCGAAGTCGACCAGCTGCCGGATGCCCGCGATGGCCAGGGCCTGCACCATTAGGAGCACGTACAGGCGCTCGTGGCGGACGGCGCTCTCCAGGAACGGCATGCGGTCGGCCGCCCGAAGGGCCCCGTCACGGTCGACGATGTAGTGGTCCCGCCCGCCGAGCAGGTAGTTCTGCATCCGGGCGCTCGACGGCCGTGCCTGCAACTCGGCGATCGCTGCGGAGGGGTGGAGGAGCATCGGATGGTCAGGTCGCATGCCGCTCCACCTCGCCGGTGATCGTGTGGAGTTCGGGCAGACGCCTCGACGGACCGTCCGGTGCACCGAGCCACAGAGTGTGTTCCGTTTCCGTGATCGTCACGCCCAGCTGCTCAACCTCTGGTTCTCCGGCCGCGTGCCACTGACCGAGCGCGTCGAACAGATCGGAGCCGAGATCGCGCGGCCCCCACTCGTAGATGCGGGGGGAGTGGAGGAAGACCACCGCCCGAGACGCCTGGTGGTCATGAATACGCAGGCGGTCGGCAACGTCGCCTTCGAGCTGCGCAACGCCGCGCACGACCTGCATTCGAAGTTCAGGGCGAAGCAGGCCGGCGAACAACCGGGCCGCCGTCCGTACGTGCGCCCCCCTAGGGTCCAGGGCTTCCGATGTCCTCGGGCTGCCCTGCGACTCGACGGGGGTGCCCTCACCAGGTCGGTGCTCGCGCAGCCACACGGTCTGCGGAGCCGGTCCGGCGTGGAAACGTCCGCTGGCCGACGCCCCGTCCCGCGCCACGGTCAGGACGAGCAGCGTGCTGGATCCGCCCAGCGCGGTACGGACGGGCAGGCACAGTCGGCCGCCTGGACGAACCCGGGTGACCCATTCCCACGGCACACGGCGTACTGCACGATGGGACAGGAGGCCGTGGAACGAGCCCGCCGGTCCCAAGACCTCGGCCTGCGATCCGCTGACCACGCGAACCCGCGGGTAGGGGCGTAGGCGCTGCCGGGCGATCTCGGCGAGACGTTCTGTGTCCGCGGCCGTCACCACTTTGCCGCCCTGGAGAAGGTGGTCCAGAGAGGCTGCCGTCCAGCCGCAGTCTGTGCCGATCTCGGCAACGGCAGTCCCCGGCACTGGAGCGAGTGCGGCCAGGCGCGCCGTGGCGTCTTCTTTGGACGGGATCACTCCCGTGACGATGCCGGGGCCGCCCTCCCCACCGTCGTCGATGTCGAAGACGAGCATCTCGGAGCGATGGACGAACTTCGCCCACTCGCCGGCGTGCTTACTCCGGTCCACCCTGCGCCAGCGACCACCTCGGTGCGTACGGATCACGTGGGGCACGAAGTCCTGTCGCCGATCGCAGGTGAACACGTCCCCCGCGTGCTGGTGAACGTGGCCACTGCCAGGTCGCAGGCTGTCGGCCTCGACGCGGGCGTTCATGCCTGTCCTGCCATGGCGACGACGTCTCCGGAGTTGTCACGGCCGGTCGCGGGGCCCAGGAGACGGAACTGCCATCCTCGCGTGACGGCGTGCGCGGCCGAGGAAGCGCCCAGCGCCCGCAGCAGGCGTCGAGCGTCCTTGCGTACGTCGTCCAGCGGACGCTTCGCGACGGCCGCGATCTCCTGGACGGTCTTTCCGCCGGCGAGCCCTGCCAGGACGGTGCGCTGCTCCTCCGGCAGCTCGACGATGTAGTCCACAGGCCCGGGGACGTCCAAGTGTCCGTGGCGGTAGGCGAGGTGCACCATGCCCGCCCGCTCGGAGGTTCCGAGCTTTCCGCCGATCCGGAGGATGTACGTCTTGACCGTGCTGTCGGACACTCCCATGTCGCAGGCCGTCTCTGTGGTCGTCCTTCCCTGAGAGATGCCCAGCAGAGCCTCCCGCTCCTGAGGGGAAAGCGGCGGCGAGATGGGCTCGTCCGGGGCCGGCATGGTCGTACTCCTTCGGTGTTCTGGCACAGTCGTCGTCTTATCGGGGCCGGCCCACTTTGCTGATCGGCTGGTTGGGGCGTGAGCTACGAACCGCCGTAGAGCTGCAGGGCGAGTTCGGCGAGGACGTAGACGGTGGGCAGGCTGATGGCGGTAGCGAGGAGGACGGCGCCCCGGTGCGCGCGAGCCTGTTGCCAGCCACGTCGAACGCGCCCTGGGGCCGGCTCGTCTCTCCGGGGTGAGCCCGAAATCGGCGGGGAGGCCGGAGCACGATGAATCCGCTGAGGGTGCGCCGCGCGATAGGACCCGGTCACGTCACTCACCGCCCCGCTCGCAGTCCTGTTCGGCGTAGCGCAGCAGGGCCTCGGTGTGGACCGCGAGACGGTATGCGTGCTCCCTCGCCGCCTTGAGCCCCTCTCCCGGCGCGGCATCGCGGGCCTCCTGTGAGCGCTCGATCGCCTCACCGCATGCGGACCACCCTCGGCTCCCGGCGGTGAGCGATTCCAAGTGGATCGAGACGTAGGGGACGAGCGTCGTGACGTATCCGCTCAGCGCTTGCGTGACCGCCGCGAGGGTGTGTGGATGCGGGTACACCCCCGCCTGCTCCCAGGACTTCGCCGCACGAATGGCTTCGCGGATACGCGTCGAATCGAACCCGGCGCACACAGTCCTCCCCCAGCCGTCGACCACGTCGTCAGAGGTATCGACAGCAGGAAGGACGGCGAGCAGCTCCCGCCCGACCTCGGACATCCGCCGGTGCAGGGACGCCGCACGCACGGCGTCGCCGGGAATCTCTTCGTCGAGTAGGGCACGCACGCGTACGACCAGTCGATCGTCTTCCATAGGAGGCTCGTTGGCATCGAGGGGAACGACTGCTCCGAGCAGTCGCATCAAGTGGCCGCGCATAAGCAGCAGTTGGACGTGTCGCTCGTCCGGGTCTTCGCTGACGGAGGCAGACTCGCCGAAGACCAGTCTGGTCACTTCGCGATGAAGGGTCTCCTGCACCGCGAGAGGCGACGGTCCGGGTGCGAGGGTCGATACAACGGTCCGCAGTTCACGGCCCAGTTCCCTGAATGAGCCCTCCGGCCAGGACACGCCGTCCCCATGCCGACCGCCGATTGTGGGGGCTGAGGTCGTGGTGCGAGGCATAAGGACAACTCCATTAGTGAGATCCGAAGTTGGCGACCGGGGAGCCACCTCGACGGCCCCAGAGGAGCCACCGAGGCAATTCGAGCCGCCACTCGCCGACAAGGGCGGTTCGTGCAAGGAAGACACGGCGCGGCGAGCTACACGGACATCGTTCAGGGAGCTCGCAGACGCCGGTACCGCCGCACAGGACTCGGTCGGGACGTCCTGGGACGTCCCACGAGTCGACTCAACGTTCAGACCGAACTTGCCGCCGCAAAGCAGACGTTGGGCAAAGGAGAGTTGGCTCGACAGACGGGTGAACTGGCGGGCTGCGACGGCATGCCGCTCGTCCTTCCTCCCCCCTCTGTGCCGGAGGCAGAAGCTGTAATGCGGTCGACGGCATCGTGATCTGGTAAACCAGCTCTCCTGACGCCGAGGGGACTTGGTCGAGGGCAGCGTCGGCCCGCTCAACCGGCGCGTGCGCTCTCTGGACGTCTCCCGGCCCGTCATGACGTCTCCCGCGCCTGCGGGTTCCCGTTCGTGCCGTTGTTGCTGATAAGGACGGTCGCCCACACGTCCTTCCCGCCCTTGAACGGGGAGCAGCCAAAGTCGTCGGCGAACGCCATGACAAGGGGCAACCCCCGGCCGTGCTCAGCCTCATCGTTTGCGTGAGTCGGCTTGGGCAGCGCGGGATCGAAGTCGCGCACGCAGACGCTCAGTGCCCCCGGGAGGCGGGTGAGCGTCAGCTGCGTGTTCCTCGCCCCGGTGTGCAGGGTGGGTTGTACGTGCCGCAGGACGTTGGTCAGCAGTTCAGTAACCACGAAGGTCGTACCGTCGGCCAGATCAGCCAGGCCCCAAAGCTTCAGGTGGGCGCGCACGATGGTCCTGACGATGGGCACGGCCAGCTCGGTCACATCGAGGTCTATCGCCAGATGTCCCGGCGTGCTGCGCGTCGTAGCGCGCACGCCGGTGGCTGGCGCAGCGGATACTTCCAAGAGGTCGGCCATCACAGGTCCACTTCGGGTCTGGTGGAATCCTCAGCAACGAGGTTTGACTGCGGTGTGTACTGGTGCGGAACCGGTCAGCCACCATTCAGTCAGGCCGCGAGACCCGCGTGCAGATCCGGATGCGGAGACCTGAGATATCCGCATCACGACCCAGGGACCGTCGATGCCGCAGCCAGAGAAGGGTGCGGCTCCTCTGAAGTGAACGTCTCGGGTCAGGCGGTCGGTCTGAATGTGGCCTGGTCAGCGGTGGGGTAGAGCCGTTCGTGCTCGCGGGCGGTGTGGTGGGCGAAGTAGGTGTCGAGGTGTCCGTTGCTGGTGACGGCGCGGAGTTTGAGGACGGCTTCGGCGCCGGCAAGGCCCCAGCGGGCGCCGGTGATGTCGAGGCGGTCGGCGATGAGGTGCCGGCAGGCGCCCTCGATCGCGCCGGTGGCGATGGGCCAGCCCTTGGCCAGGGCGGTGTCGTAGTGGAGCTGGTCGAGGTGGTTGGTGAGGTAGCGGTGGCAGGCGATGACTGCTTCGCGTCGTGAGGTGGAGAGGTTCTCCCGGTGGGCCTGGCCGAGAAGTTCGTCGGCGACGCGGGCGGCGTGACCGGCGAGGATCGCGGTGAGCCGGTCCGCGGTGAAGGCTTCGGCCTCGCTGCTGCCGGCTTTGTGGAAGACATGGGCGGCGTCCCACAGATATTCCGCGACATGAACGAAGTCGATCAGGACGTGGATCGTCACGCCTCGGCGGACGGCTTCGGCCTGGACGACATCGAGCTGGTGACGGGCGCCGTCGACCAGGACGATCCAGTCCCGCAAGTGGTGCGGGTCGCGGGCCTGGGCCTGGTCGAACGCTTCGGAGATGACCTCCTCGGGGGTTTTGACCAGGGAGGCGGTCAGCCACTTGTTCTCCGCCTTCGGTCGTGGGCGGCGGGTGCGCTGGCTGCTGCGGCCCTCGGGCGGCCCGATCACATCGTGCGGGCGGCGTGGGGCCGGGCGGGTGTCGAAGACGCAGGCCACGGTGGCCATCCGTTTCCGGTTGGGTTTCTCTCCCGGGGCCAGCCGGCCCCGCCGCCCCGCGGCGGCGGCCTGGGCGGCCTTGCGGCGGGTGGCCTCGCGCAGGGCTTCGGGCCTCATGACCACGCCCTTGCCGTCGGCCTGGATGACCAGGGGCATGTCCCGGCTGCAGGGCACCGGTACTTTCGCCCGGTAGAAGCTGTCGACGTCCGTGGCGCTGTCGACGACGAGTTCTTCGAGCCGACGTTTGCCCAGCACCGGGCCGCACTGCCGCTCGACGGCTGCCAAGGCCTGGTCGAAGGAGCCGCGGACCGCTTCGACGACGGCCATGCGGCGCAGGCCGGCCGAGTGTCGGCCCGCGGGCAGCGACAGCAGCGCGTCCGCGGGATGCACGTTGCTCACCCTGGGCCCGCGATGCGCGATGCGTCGTATCCGGACCAGGCCGAAGACGGTGGACAGCCATCGCTCATGGCTCCGCTCCCGCCACGGACGCACGCGGCCGTCCGGGCCCGTCACCCGCAGATCCGGACAGGCACGCAGATGTTCTTCCTCGCGTATCGCGCGCAGGTCGAGGTGGTCCTGCAGCAGCTGGCGCAGCAGCGCGCGCCCCGCTTCCCGGAGGTGTTCCTCCAGCTCACCGTGGGTCCACTCTTCGGCCGTGTCTCCCGACAGGGTCGCCTTCAGCGTCTCGAAGGCACTGACCGAGCGCGCGAACGCCTCAGGCATGTCCAGGTTGTCGTAGTGTTCCATCCGGGGCTCTTCTCTCAGGGTTCGTTCTGGTTCGCACCTACGAATCTAGAAGGAAGAGCCCCTCTTTCAGGGCGAGTTGGACGAATGAGTCTTTCTGGCATCAGAGGGGGTGAACAGGCCCGGAGTGGTCTCGTCCAGCCAGCCCCGCACCACCAGACGCTTCAGCTTCGACCGCGTCCCCTCGATCTTCCCCGTCTCCGCCGGCAGGCCGATCCTGGGTGCCACCTGCTTGGCCCGCACCGGCCCCGGCGCGTCACCGACGACCTCGAGAATGTCCTGGTAGACCCGCGGCAGAACACCCGGCTCCATGCCCGGCTGCCACTTCGGCACCGACAGCACCCCCACCACCCGGCGCTCAGCCCCCTCGAACGGCGACCGCTTCCCGGCTGGAGGCGCCTCCCGCACCGGCACGTCCGCGGCACTGTCGTCCGTCACCCTCGACAGGAGCGCACGAGCCGTCTCACGAGTGATCACCAACCGCGAGAGTCTCTCCCGCTCAGCCTCCAACCGCTCGGTCAACTCGGCCAACCGCTCTTCCAGTTGCTCCACCCGTTCCCGAACCTCGGCCTCCTCGGCCTCGATCACCTCGAACAGCGAGCCCATCGACACCGCCTCCTCCCCTCAGGAAGAAGACCTGCCCACCCGCAAGCCAATCAACGTATCCCCAGGTCACCCCATCCCTCGAATCGAGCCGCACCCGCCAGAGAAAGCGCTCAACCCAGACGCCTCACCGCAGGAGTGGTTTGGTGCAGAACTGCGCTACTGGCGCAAGCGCCATCCCGGTTTGCGTGCCGCTCAGCTCGGGCCAATGGTGCAGGTCAGCCCGGATGTGATCTCCAAGATTGAGAAGGGGCAATACCGGTGCCGGTACGACCTCGCAGAGCGCCTGGATGCGGTCCTCGAGACCGGCGGCGTGCTCACCCGAGCCTGGGGCATGGTGTTCGGCGATGCGGATAAAAAGCGGCGTGAAGCGGATAGTGTCCGCCAGGGGCCGGTGGAGGGGGCTCTTCAGGTCCACGGAGGACGCATCCTGGGCAGATACACTCCAGTCCCGCTACCTGGGAGCCTTCCGCCAGTGGACCGACGCGCTTTCCTGGCCGCCACCAGCCTTGCCGCCATCACTCCGATAGACCTCGCCAGACTCGTAGCCCCGGCCGCACCGCCGGAGCTCCCTAAGCGGATTCGTCCCACCGAGCTTGAGCAGTTGCGCCTCATCGCCGACGGCATCCACCGCTGGGACAACGCCCAAGGTGGTGGGGGCCTGGTCGGCGACTTCGCTAGCCGCTCGATGGAGTGGGCTGTACGGCTGCTGTCCGTCGACTGCCCATCACGGCTTCGCCCGGAGCTCCTCGGCAGCGTCGCGCGGCTGGGCATCGTCGTCGGCGCCACGCACTTCGACGCCTACGCACACGATGAAGCCCGGGTTGCCTTCAAGGTCGCGTCCGAATGTGCGGAGGAGGCCGGGGACTGGTGGCTACGCGCCAAGACGTTCTCCTTCCTGGCTCGTCAGGCGATCTGGCTCGGCGATCCGGACGAGGGCCTGACCTACGCCGAGAAAGGGCTGGTGCGCTCCGACCGGCTAACCCCGACCATTCAAGCCATGCTGCATAGCGCCCGCGCCCGCGCTTTCGGGAAGATGCACGATGTGCAGGGCACGCTGGCCTCGGTCGGCGCGGCCGACGACGCATTCGCCTACTCGAACCCGGCGGAGGACCCGCCGTGGATGGCGTACTACGACGAGGCGCAGCACCACGGCGACACAGCCCATGCGCTTTGGGACCTAGCCATCCACGCCGACCAGGACCCGGGTCGGGCTGCGGAACGGTTCACAACGGCGGTCGCTGGACACAGCGACGACTACGCTCGCTCTCGTGGGATTTCCCGTACGAAGCTGGCGTCGCTCGTTATGGCGAAGGGAGACCCGATGCAGGCCATTGCTATCGGCCACAAGGCGCTCAGTGACGTCGGACGCCTCACCTCGCGCAGGGCGGGCGATGACCTCAAGGAACTCCGCCGATTCGCGTCAGAGCACCGCACGTTGGAGGAGGCGGCGCACCTCCGGCAGCGAATCACGACTACCTTGCAGGCATGACGATCTCGGCTGGACCCGCCCGTGCCGTACTGGAAGAGGCTTGCGCCCTCGCCGGGCTCGAGCCCGCAGGCGCCGAGCCCGTTCGCATCGCCGAGAACGAAATCTGGCGCCTCCCCGGCAATGTGGTCGTCCGTATCGCCCGCGCAGGCCAGTGGAAGGCCGCGGTGCGTGAGATCCTCGTGGCTCGGTGGCTTGCCGACAACGGGGTGTCGGCCGTCCGCGCGCTGCCGGCCGAGCAGCCCGTCGAGGCTGCCGGACGACCCGTGACGTTTTGGGTCGAGCTTCCGGCGCATGAGGCTGGCAACGTCATGGATGTTGTCACGTTGCTGAAGCAACTTCACGCATTGCCGGTCCCGGATCTGCCGCTCGACAGGCTGGACCCGTTCGTACGTGTGTCCGAGCGGATCGAGGCGGCCACATCGCTGTCGGAGGATGATCGCGTCTGGTTGCGGGATCGGCATGTGGAACTTCGCGAGCGCTGGGAGCACCGGCCCCATGGCCTGCCCGAGTGTGTCGTGCACGGTGATGCGTGGGTGGGCAACGTCGTACGCACGACGGCCGGGCCGGTAATGCTGGACTTCGAGCGGGCCTCCGTCGGGCCGCCAGAGTGGGACCTGGTGTCCACCGCGGTCAAAATGACCACGACCGGCGCCGTCACCGCGGCCGAGTACGCCAAGTTCTGTGCGGCGTACGGCACGGACGTCACGCAATGGGAGGGGTACGACCTCCTCGCCGGTGCCCGCGAGTTGCGCATGACCACCTACGCGGCCCAGCACGCCGCGACGCGTCCCCAGTGGCAAGCCGAGGCTCAGTATCGCGTTGACTGCCTGCGCGGCCGTGCAGAGCCGCGCCCCTGGCGCTGGAAGGGGATCATGTAGCGGAGGGCGTATTCCATGTATCCGGTTGAACGTTCCAACCCACGCCTCGCTCTGCGCGAACTCGCCCTTGAGGACGTGGATGCGGTGCTCGCCATCTACGGAAGCGCCGAGGCTACGGAACACCTGTCGTTCGAACCGCGTACCCGTGAGCAGGTTGCGCAGATTGTGGCCCGGTCGATTGCTTCCGCCACCGCGACCCCACGCACGGAGTACGCGCTCGCCGTCATCGAACGGGACATGAATGAGCTGATCGGGTTCGGCCGCCTTGCCACCGACCCACATCAGCAGTGCGGAGCCACCTTGGGCTTCGCTCTGCGCCCAGACGCGTGGGGCGTCGGCTACGGCGTGGAGACGGTGCGGTTGCTGCTCAGCGTCGGGTTTGACGACCTGGGCCTTCACCGCATCTGGGGAGCGCGGTCCCCCCTCAACGACGCGTCGGCCAAGACGATGGCAGTCGCTGGCATGGTCGAGGAAGGAGTGATCCGCGAACACGTCCTGAAAGCCGGGCAGTGGCGAGACTCCGTCGTGCACGCGATCCTCGACCGAGAGTGGCAGTTTGCCACCCGGTGCAAGACTCCTTCCGAACCAGATCACTAGCCCGACACCAAGGTCGCCGAGCTCTGCAAGGAGCTCGGAATCTCCCAGCAGACCCTTACCGGCACGTCTCACCGGGACGGCGAAGCACGACCTGATGGGGCGAGGTGCTCGCCCGTAAGTGGGGACCCGTAGAGGCTGCATCGTGGACCCAGCGGCCATCGCTTACGTGGCGTCGGTCTGGGGGCCGTCGTCCCGGCCGGTCGCCAGTGCGGCCGGCAGCGGCAGCCCGTACTTGTCGCACAGGAATCGGGTCTAGCAGTACCGCTGGGCGTCGGCGGCCACGCTGCCGAGGATCGCGGAATTCATGCTGGCACCGATGAAGACACCCACGAACGGCACGACCTTGGCGACGTTTTGAACTGGCACCCTGGAGCCGGCCGGGCCGAGCCGCTGCATCAACTTCTCAAGGGCGGCCAGGAGACGGTGGTCCTGGCGGAGCTTGTTCGACCACCTCACGCGTCCCTTGACCGCCTCCGCCGCCACACCGAGGCCGGAAAGCCGAGTCTCACCGTCGATCTCTTGGCGTATTTGTCGGGCTGGATGGCCTTCGACAACAGCGAGCATGCGATCGCGCTCCAGCGGGCCTCATGCCGCAGGTACTCGTCGACCGCGCGCCGGCCGTGCCCGCCGCCGCGCCGCTGGTCCGTGCGCGAGAACGCTAGGCGCTGGCCGGATCACCGCAAACCATCGAGACCACCAGCACCAGAGCGCCCGAGGTCGGAAGCTGGACCGAGGAGTCCCGTCGATGGACCTGAAACGCCGACGCACGCGACGTTTCAACCTAGGTTTCCGGCGCGAAGCCCTTCAGATCGCGCAGGCTTCCGTGGACGGCGAGCGGTACGCAGCCGCCACCCCCCGAGAGCGCGCTCTCCTGGGTGTAGTGCACGCACGGACTCTCGCGGCCAATTGCCACAACCAAGAGGCAGCCTGCGCCCTGCTGCGAGCGGAGGACGATCTATCGAACGCCCACGCTGGCATCAGAGAGCCGGACCGCACGTTCTTCTTCGGCGAGGCGTCGTTGGCGCACGAGACCGCATGCACACTGCGGGATCTCGGTGATCACCAGCGGGCGATCAAGGAGTTCCGACGCTCCGTGCGCACCCGTGGAACTGCGTTCCGGCGAACGCACGCGGTGACCCTCGGGTACATGGGCGCGACGCAAACCGCACAGGGTGGCGTCGAAGAAGCCTGCGCGACATGGACCAGCGTCCTGGACGCCATGGAGGACGGGATCTACTCCGGCCGGGCGCGGCAGAGGGTCGTCGAGATGCGACAACTTCTGTCGCCCTACCGGAAGCGCGGCATCTCCACGGTGGGCGTACTTGATGCCCGCGCTGCGGCGTACCTGGCCCAAGTAGATTGAACGCAAGTGTCGTTGAGGCGTAATCGAAAGGCTGGACCATGACTCTGGAGATCAAGCCGATCGGGGAAGTCGTCGCGGGCCGTAGGGAGGTTGCGGACGACTATTGGGGTGACATCGAGTCGGTAATTCAGCTTGATGAGGATGAGTTTCCACTCGACTCTGTGCAGGGCTTGGAGGAATTCTCTCATTTGGTGGTTGTGTGGCACTTCGACCAAGCGTCCCCGAGTGACGTCGAGTACCACGCCCGCAGCCCGCGAGGAAACCCGCAGTGGCCGGCAACAGGCACCTTCGCGCACCGCAACCACCGGCGCCCCAATCAGCTCGCGCAGTCCTTCCCTCGCCTGTTGGGAGTCAACGGCCTCCGTCTACGGGTGACCGACCTGGACGCCGTGGTCGGCACGAAGATTTACGACCTGTCTCCGTTCTTCATCGAGATGGGGCCGCGCGGCCCGGTTCACGAACCCGCGTGGCCTAGTGAGATGCTGGAGAACTACTGGGCAGAGAAGGGCTGAAGAGGGGCGCAGTTCGGCTGGGGGCAGGTTGTCGTCGGTGACCTCGATTTGTCGTCGGTGGCCTCGATCCGCAATTCGCTGTCGGGGTAGTGGACCCGATGTCCCACGCCTCCGGTCCTGTGCTCGACGGCGTTGGTGACCAACTCGGAGAATGGCTAGGGCGTCCGCCGTCGACCCCACCAGGCGACTTGAGCCATACAAATGGCCGATACAGCCGGTGAAGGGCAGGCGGCGATCGGTCGCGGCTTCATCCCGACCGTGAACGCGTACGGCTCACAGTCCTGGTCGCTGATGCGCGAGGACGGCGACTCTTCGGGAGCGAGCCCCGGCGTATCCGGGTATCAGCGGCTACACGATGGGTGGCGAGGTCGTTCGCCGACACTGGCTTTGAAGCTGCTTATGAGGTTGCGGTGGGGAATTGGTCAGTCCGACCGCCGCTGGTATTGCAGTCCTGGCGCGCGGTCGAGATCGAGTATGAAGCTGTCGGGCGTGGGCGCGCTATCGTCGGCTGGCGCGGTCGGGAGCGTGAGAGTGTAGCCCTTCGCCGCATACGTCGCGGCGCCAGTGCGGGTGAGAAAGTCGTGCGTTCCTCTGCGCCACAGGTAGAGCGAACTCTTGCTGCGCGTCAGGCGTAGGGTGCCGGGCACCTCGTCGCAGGCGTATGTGCCGAGCGGGATATGGGGCGTGTCGGCGCAGCTCCTTTCCGCGACGATGGGTGTGGGTTCGGGCTGGCGGTGCAGGAGTTTGGACAGGTCGGCTTCGAGTGTGCGACCGAGTTCAGCGCGGGCAGCGGCAGCGACCTGGTCGGCGGCGATGCTGGCGTGGTTGGACAGACAGATGATGCGGAGCCCCGCGCGGGTGAGGTGTGCGGCGGCGGAAAAGCCCTGCTCATGGCCGTAATGGAAGACGGCCGCTCGGCCGGGCCGCGGGTCGCCATACAGCCCGGGCCCATACGTGAACGGCGGGTGGTCGCTCGGCCGGTAGTCGACATGGCGCTCATGCGGAAGTCCGTCGTCGGCTGACTCGCTCCATTCCTCCCAGAGGTATCCTAGCCAGCGATCCAGGTCGGCGGCGGTGGACCACAGGGAGCCGGGGCCGGGCATTGTGACCGGGCCCTGCTGGTGCTGCCAGCCGTCGGCCGTGACGCGGTAGCTGGCGGCAGCACCGGGGATGACCTCGCGGGGATCGGTCTTGAAGCGGGCCGCGGTCATGCCGAGCGGCGCGAAGACCTGCCGGTCGGCGATCTGCTGGAGCCCGGCGCCGTGGACCTGGGTGAGGATCTCCGCGAGGAGGAGGTAGCCGGTGTTGCTGTACAGGAAACGGCCCGGCTCGACGGCTCGGCGTTGCTGGCGGTAGGCGAGTTGGAGCAGGTCGTCGGCGGTGTAGTGGTCGAGGTCGCGGAAGCCGGCCAGGGACAGCAGGGTCTCGGCGTCCCGGATGCCGCCGCGGTGCCGGATGAGGTCGGCGACGGTCACGTCGGGGATGCGGAAGTTGGGCAGGATGTCGCGCACCGGCCGGTCCAGGGAGAGGAGGCCGTCGCGGGCGGCGCGTACGCACAGGTAGGCGGTGATCTGTTTGGCAATGGAGCCGACGTTGAATGCGGTGTTCTCCCCGATGGACACGGCGAGTTCGAGGCTGGCGGTCCCGGTGTGCGCTTGGACTCGCGGACCGTCGGCGGCATGGACCAGGAGGATCACACCGGGTTGCGCTAGTCGGTCCGTGGGGGTGGTCGGGGTGCTGTCGGGGCTCACAGGCTGATCGCTTCGTGGTGGACGGTGTGCAGGTGCTGGCGGAGGTCGGGATCGGTGATCAGATCGAGCGCGTGGGCGTGGTCGTCGACGGTTCCGGCGAGCAGTCCGCGCTGCTGGTCCAGATATGTGGACAGGAACCGGTGGAGATCGCCGCTGGTGGAGGGGAGGACGCGGGCGGTGTAGATCATGGTGAGGGGGAAGGCGAAGCAGGCGTGAAGGAAGCCGAAGGCGGGCCGCACCGTCCTCTTCCACGGGGAGTAGAACGTGGCTTCCTCGCTGATCTTGCAGGCGCTGGCGGCGAGGGCGTCGTTGAGCCAGTTGTGGCCCGCCTCATGGACCAGGTCGCGGGCGAGCACGACGGGGTCGTCGACGTGGTCGCAGTAGATCGTGCCGGGCAGCCGGGTGATGGTCCAACTGTCGAGGGTGTCGCCGAGCTTCTTGCGGTGCAGCAAGCATAGGACGACGGCGTGGCCGGCGAGCAGACCGGCGAAGCCGTGGCGGGCGCCGACGTCGTACGCGGCGGCGGCGAGTTCCCGCAGGTCCGGTGGGGCGGGGATGGTGTCGGGACCCAGTACGTAGTAGGGGGTCTCGGAGATCGCCGAGTGGGGCATGCGGTCCGGGTCGGGCGCGACCACGATGCGCGGGCCGATGACGGTGGGCACGGACAGCGCCGGGGCGTTCGCGTCCGGGTGAGCGCCGTACCAGTCGAAGGTGGCAGTGTCGCGGGCGCGGGCGGCGGCCTCGGCGCCTTCGAGGACGTGGTGGGCCAGGCAGTAGTCGGCGGCCGAATTCCCGGAATCGGGTGTGCCGTCCTGGTGCTGGCCGGCGGATTTGAGGACGGTGCGGATCCGGTGGGTGCGGTCGCGGTGCTGGGCCGGGATCGGGGCGAAGGAGAGGGCAGTGGCGGGAGCGTCCACGGGGCGGGTCCTTCCGACAGCAGCTGGGCCTGGGGCCGGGCCCTTGGCGGTCCGGCCCCAGGAGGTGCTCACCGGCGATGTGCTGCCGGTATGGTGCGCGATGTTCAGGCGTCGGTGCCTGCGGGGGCCTCGGTCATCGCGGGGGCCTCGGCGGTCGGCCAGCCCTTCGCGGAGACGCTGGAGGTGTGAGCGGTGGTACGGACGGTGGTGTCGTCGCCGCGCAGGTCGTCCACGGCAGCCAGGAACTCGCTGATTCGGTCGTCGGTCATGAGTGTGCTCGTCCTTCCGATGAGGGGTGATAGGGCGGTGCACCTTCTGGGACCGGGCACCGCGGCGGCGAGCGTGCGGTGGGCATCGCGGTCTCCTTCCGGACGGCGGCGGGTTCAGTGGCTGCGCGGGGGCGGCGTGGCGGCGGGGGTGGCCGCCTGGCGCAGGGCTTCGCGCAGCTCGCTTATGGCGGGCCGGTCCTCGGGCGTGGGGGCGAGCGCGGCGGAGATAAGCAGGCGCAGGTCCGGTGGGGCAGCGCCGAGGCGGGAGTGGCCGTGCCGGGGCATGTCCTCGCAAAGGAAGCGGTAGGTCAGGACGGCGAGGCTGAAGGCGTCGGCAGCCGGGGTGGCGCGGTCGTAGGAGGTGGCGTACTCGGGGGGCCAGTGCACTTCCGGGCCGCGGGTGGCGGGTCCGCGTGGGGTGTCGGTGTGGCGTGCGGCGCCGAGGTCGGTGATCAGCCCGTGGCCATCGTGGATAAGGATGTTCTCCTGGTAGACGTCGCGGTGCACGATTCCGCGCTCATGGAGGGTGCGCAGGCCCTCGGCGACGTCGGCCAGCAGGCCCAGCCCGGCAGCCTTCTCGCCAGGCGTGAGAGTCGGGGCGGTGGTGAGATGGGAGCGGAAGTTGCCGCCGGGGCAGAAGGGCATGGTGTACCAGTCGAACCGGTCGGTGCTGCCCTCCTCCAGCAGTGGCACGACGTGGTGCGCGCCTTTTGCGGCGCGGGTGACGGCAATCTCGTGACGGAAGTCCTCGCGGGTCAGGGCCCGTTCGGTTTCCGTCATCTCTGCGTACCAGTAGAAGCCGTAGGCGGCCTTGCGGGCGCTCTCGTCGAGTTCGGCCAGGACGTGGTTGCTGCCGAAGCCGGCCTTGAGGACCACAGGGGGCCCATCGTCGTGGCTGGCGAGGACCAGGGTGCTGGCGCGGGTGAAGGAGAGAAGGTCGTGGACGTGCCAGCCGTCGTGGCGGAGCTGGTCGAGGACCCAGGCTGCGGGGTGCATCGGGTGCAGGTGCATGGGGCGGCTCCTCATCTTCGCGCCGTGGGCGGGGCGGCGTTGTGCAGCCGGTCCAGGCAGGCGGCGGTCAGTAGGTCGAGGTCGGGCTCGTCGGTGCACGGGTGGCGCAGTACGGGCAGCCCGGTTGTATCGGTCCACGCGGTGGCGGCCTGCTCGTACAGGTCGGCGAGCCGGGCGGCAGTCGGCGGGTCCTCGCCGAAGCGGCGGGCGGTGGCCCGGTGGGAAAGCCGGGTGCGGCACAGCTCGGGCGCGGTGGTCAGGAGGACGGTCAGCTCCGCCCTGGCAGCCTTCACGCTGGCGAGCTGTTTCACGTAGTCGGTGACGGGGCGGTTGTGGAGCAGGGCGAGCAGGCAAGCTGTAGAGAGGGTGAGGCGGTCGGCGACCACCGGGCCCAGGGACAGGGCGGGGGCGAGGTTGTGGCGGGCGTGGAGCTCCAGGTCCAACCGGGCGGCGGCGACCGCGTGTTCGGCAGTGGCCGCCGGGCGGCCGGCCCGCAGGCCGATGATGGTGCGGGTGGCTGGCAGCGACAGCCAGGAGAATTGGCCGATGTGCCCGAGGACGCGATTGTCGGCCGCGGTGACGCCCAGGAGCCGGTCGCGCAGGGTGCTCTTCCCGGCTCCGGCAATTCCTTCCAGGGCCAACAGCACGGGCCTCACCCCTCGGGTTTCTCGGCGATGAGCCAGCTGATGAACTTCGCGACCCTGCCACGGGTGACCGGTTCGGTGCCGTGGGTGAGTTGGGAGCCGTAGAGCAGGGCGGTGCCCACGGCGGGGCTCACGCTCCACCGGGTGCGGGGCATGGCTGCGTACCAGTCGGCAGAGTGGTCGGCGCCGTCATGGGCCAGCCACATGCCGTCCGCATAGCCGTGGCCCTGGGCATCGTGGTCCAGGCGGGTGTCCCACAGGCGGTCGCTGGATGCGCTTTCGACGTAGAACGCGCCGCCGGCCTCCGCCGCGTGGATGACCACGCTGATGCCAGCGATCTGCCGGGGCCAGGCGAGCGGATCGGGGGCGATTCCGTCGAGGTGGCCGGTGATGTGCTGGCCGGGGCCGTATTCGACGTAGGTCCACGGGCGGCAGGCTGTGATCGACGGCATGACGCGGGACAGGGCGGGGCGGGCGCGGTCGAAGGCGTGCTGGAGCAGGTGCTCGGGCTCGTCCGGGATCTTGGGGACCTCGACTCGGCCCGCCGGCTCGTACACGGCCATGGCCTGCTCGTGCGAGTGGCCGGGGATCTCGTGGATGGAGGTGGCCCGCTGCGTGCCGAAGTGGGCGCGGTTCTCCTCGGTGAGGAAGGTGTTCATCATGGCGGCGAGTCGGGCGCGCTCCTCGGGGTTCAGGAAGTCCTCGATGCTGCCGACCGTGACGGTCTCGGCTATATGGATCACGAGCCGGTCCTCCTCGTCTCAAGCACGCGTCGGACGTCGTCCAGACCGGTGCAGTGGTTGAGCCAACTGGCCACAGGGTGGCGGGTGGTAGCGGTCGGGTTGGCCCACAGGCCCAGCAGCTCGGCGGTCAGCGGCAGCTCCTCGGAGCTGGGCAGCTCGTCCGGCACGGTCAGCCGGTCTAGCGCCGGGCAGGAGACGGCGTGCTGGGCGGCGAAGACCCGGCCGAGCCGGGCCGCCGCCGCGTGGGCGCAGGAGCGCAGGAGCGTTTCGGTGGGCTCGGCCCGTTGGTAGGTGCGGTATTCGGTCTGTGCCCATCCGACGGCGACCGTCCCGGCTGCGGCAGCGATGCGGCAGGTGACGCAGCACCCGCTGCCGGTCTGCGGGCATGGCTCGTGATGAGCCGGGAGGGTGGCGGCGGCTTCGATGAGGGCTGCCCAGGCGGAGTCCGTTAGCAACTCGCCGGCGGTGGACTCGCGGCCTGGCGCCGCACGGTGATTGCAGCACGCCGGGCCTGCCCCGGGCGATGGGCCAGGCTGGAGCGCGGGTTCGATGAACAGGGCATGGAAGTACACGACCCGCCCCAGTAACTGGTGAATCGTCATCGCGTCGGTGGCGCTGCTCACGCCGGCACCTCCCTCGTGGGCGTGGTCGTCTGCGGGACCGGGCAGCAGCAGGCGTCGCCTGCGGCGGGTCGTTCGCCGCGCAGTGCGTCCGCGACGACGTGGGTGGCCGCCTCCAGGGCTTGGAAGTACGCCGGCCAGTCGTACCCGAGGGCCGGGTGTAGCGCCAGGTCGAGCACAGGCGTTGTGGCCCCGGTGGTCTCGCACGTCAGCTCCGCCCGCCCCACGGTGACCTGCACCGGGGCGGGCAGCTCGGGGGCCGCTGCGGTGACCGTCCGGCACAGAGCTGCGGCAGCCTGGGCGTACTCGGCCCGGTCGCGCGGGAGGATGCCGACGCGGCGCTCGGTGGCCGGAAGGTCATGGCCGGTGTACGGGTGGCCCTGGCAGCTGTCGTATGTGACCAGACCCCACGATCGGGTGAATGCGTCGACCAGGGGGCGGACGCTGGGCTCGATTGCTTCGTGCCACTGCGGGTGGGCCGGGTCCAGATCGTCCGCCTCGTGCACGCCAGGCAGGCCAACGGTGTTGATATTGCCGTGCGCGCTGGTGTGCAGCCGCACCGGGGCGCGGTGGGCGTCGGTGCGATCCCAGCGGGCGAGGAATGCTGCGACGTTGCGCATGCTGTTGGGGGTGCGGGGGCGCCAGCGCACCGTACGGCACCAGACACCCGCCGGGTGGGCGGGCTGGGCGAGGAGCGCGGCGATGCCGTCGATCACCCGTATTCGGTAGTCGCAGTAGGCGTCCTGGTCCCCGGCCTGGTCCTGGCGCCATCGGGTGGCCACACAGCCGCCGCCGCACGCGGACCGGTACGAGCACGTCGTGCATCGGTCCATCAGGGCCTTGCCCGCGTTGAGTAGCGGAAGTCGCCGCTGAGCGGCGACGACCCCGGCCTCGTCGGGGATCTGGCCCAGGCGGCCGAGTTGGGCCTCCGGCCAGGGCAGTTCGTCACAACTGCCGAGCCGTCCGTCCGGGTAGAGCGTGAAGACGTGGTCGCACTTCATGCTTGAGAAGTGGCAGAAGCCGCTTTCCAGACCGCGCAGCCGCCTGATGGTGGAGACGGCCGGTTCCAGTTTCAGGCGGGCGAAATACCCGGCGTCGATCCAGCGGACGGCCGCGGCGAGGATCCACTCGGCGTACTCGTCCGGGCTGATCGCCCAGGCGGGCCCATCGGAGCCGCGGACCGCAGCTTCCTGTAGCAGTCGGCTCGCCGGGAGGCGCCGCCCCTGAGCGGTGGTGGAACGCTGGACGGAGGCGTCGAAGCAGGGCACGAAGCTGACGGCGTTGACCGCCTCGAAGCCAGCGAGGTGGTCCAGAACTGCCTCGGCGCGGCCGAGCACCGGCGGGGTGACCGCGGTGATCACACCCGTCTTCCGGCCGCGTGCGGCCAGCAGCCGCAGGGCGGCGGCGATGCGCGGGTAGACCGGCTGGCCGTCGTAGCCGACGCGCCAGGCGTTGCCCGCCGCGTCCCCGTCCAGTGAGATGCCGATCTGTAGGTCCGGGTACAGGGCGTCGAAGAGGTCCAGCCACTCTTCGTTCAGCTGCACGCCGTTGGTCTGGAGGGAGACTCGGACCACGGTGGGCTGGGCGGCCAGTTCGCGCAGGACGTCGGCGACGTGTTCGCGGCCGGCGGTCAATGGTTCGCCACCGTGGAGTTCGACGGCGAGAGGACGCCCCTGGAAGAGCTCGGCGACCCGGCGCACTTGGCCGGCGTCGATCCGCGCTCCGCCTGGGGACTCCTTGCGTTTCTCGTAGCAGTACAGGCAGTCGATGTCGCAGGTCTCACCGCGTAGCTTCAAGATCACCGATACCGCGCTGTCCGTGTCCTGGGTGTCCAGGCCGCGGTACAGCTGGGCTATCGGGTCGTGCTGTTCGGTGGTGCGGTGCATCGGCTGCCTCCCGGGGTGGCCGTGACCGGTAGCGGGATCAGTCGTACAGGCGTCCCAGCAGGGCGCCCTGGCCGGACTGCAGGATGTGGGCGGCCTCCAGCGGGATCCAGAAGCACTCGAAGTGCGTGGGCTCCTGCTCCCCGTCGTGGTCCTCCTGGCTCATCCAGCGCTCCGGGGTGGGCTCGGTCAGCTCCAGGTGGAAGACGTGCCGGTGCTGGAGTTCGAACCGGTAGGGACTGATGTCGTACTCGGTCTCGCCGAGCTTCCGCACGATCTTGAAGTCCTTCAGGCCCGTCTCCTCGCGGGCCTCGCGCAGCGCCGCCGCCTCCGACGTCTCGCCCTCGCGGATGCTGCCGGCCGGGACCTGGATGCCCACCTCCTCGTAGCTGTAGTCGGTGTGCCGGAAGACCAGCAACTTCCCGTCGCGCACGACGTAGCACAGCACCTTGTCCTTGGTGACCTTCTCGGGCACGAGAACACCCTTCTGCATTCGATGGAATCGGTCGCGCACCCGGCGGCGCCCAAAGCCAGGGCGCACGGCAGGCACCCCTTGATGACGGGCGGCCGACGCCGGGCAAACGACCTTGAGTCTAGGCCGCGCGACAGCACGTCAAGACAGCCCGAGAATGGTCGAACTGGCTTACGCAATCGGCGAGATGGGCTGAAACAACACCCTTGCGGTGCGTCGGCATCGCCCCTCTTCGGCGGTGGTGCCGCTGAGCCGGAACCAAATCTGCTTCCCCCGCAGGAGTGGCTGGGGCTCCAGCTCGTCGACCGAGGGCCGCGGCCCCCGTGTCAGGCCGCGCGGCAAAGTGCTCAGCGAGACGGAACAGGCCAAGGCCAGCAGTTTGCGTACCGCGGCCTCCAGCCGGCCCGGATCCGCGCTGAGGTGCTCGACGCCAGCGCGGGTGAGTTTGTCGGCGAGTCGGCTCTGGCGCAAACGTGGGCGTGTATGTCACGAGGCAGCGCTCCCGGGGACGACGAATCCTGTCCAATGCCGTCTGTGACCGCGACGCTCGGGTGCCCGCTGCCGGACGTTGACGAGTCTATCTCCGGTGACGTAAGGGTGTCGGGCATTTTCGTGTGGGTGATTCAGCCATTTGTTCGATGACTGTAGCCATGGTGTGGGACAGCAGCCGTCGAAGAGCGAACATCGCGGCCTCGGTGACCGTCAGCTGGCCTCAGGCCAGTGGGTGCGCCTGCGGTCGGACGGGCCGGGGGGCTGGACGGCCCGCCGAGCTGCTCGCGCACCTCGCGGTCGGGTGCGTTGGTCTTCGTCCATGCGAGTGGGGAGTCCCGCAATGAGTCGGGGACGTTGGCCTGCCACGGCTGTTCCCATTAACGGAGAAGGCTGGGCTACCCTGCCGTCGCACGCCTCGACGCGCCCAAGGCTTCGAAGAGACACCGCAACGGGTGGAAGCGTCGAGAACACGGGCTCGCCCAACACCCCTAGGACTCAAGCTAGATAGACTCTGCGGAGTCCGGCAACGGGCACCCGAGTCGCTGCGGTCACAGGCGGCGTACGCATTGAATTCCTCATGCTTCGGGAGGCCCACTGTGCCGTCTGTGCTGCCTGCTAGGCGCCGTCGGTTTCACCCCGGCGCTCTTGCTGGGGCGTTGACCGAACCTTTTCCGTCGCCTGCCAGAAGGCCGCGTGCTCTTCAGCTGGCACGTTCGCAGGACGGATCGCTCCGTGCCTGGGCAGTTGGCCTGCGGACCGCGCTGTCAACTGGCCTCCGATCGCACCGCCATGTCGAGGAGGAGAAGGCGTTGCCATACCGGTCCGTGATCGGACTTCACCTGGTTCTGATCGAGCAGGGCCGGGTGCTGCTCGGTTTCCGTGCGGGCACTGCTTGGTGTGACGGATGGTGGCATGTTCCGGCTGGCCATCTTGAGGAGGGGGAGTCCTTCCTTGCGGGCATGGTCCGTGAGGCCCGGGAGGAGTTGGGCATCGCTCTCGAAGAGGCGGACTTGGTGGTCGCGCACACGGTCCACGACTACGACCCCAAGACTCGCGAGAGCCGGCTCCAAGTCTTCTTCACCGCCGATCAGTACGCCGGGCGCCCTCATGTCGCGGAACCTGACAAGTGTGCGGAGCTGCAGTGGTGGCCGCTCTCGGCTCTGCCGGAGAAGCTCGTGCGCTACACTCGCCAGGCGCTGATCTGCATTCTGCGGGGCCAGAGCGCGAGCACGCTGGGGTGGCCCGATGCCGGCTGAGGATGAACGCGAGCCGGTGGGGCTGATGGCGCCGGAATATTACGCGCACTCACGCGCGGTCTTCTGGGGCGGCGCCGCGGTGCTCTTCACTGATGCCGAGGGCAAGGTCCTGGTGTTGGACCCGGCATACCGGCCCGGAAGGCTGCTGTTGCCCGGCGGGGCCGTGGACCAGGCGGAGCGGCCGTCGGCCGCGGCGGTGCGCGAGGTAGCCGAGGAACTCGGGCTGTCCGTCGGTGTACGCCAGCTGCTGGCGGTGGACTGGGTCAGCAGGGGCAATCCGGAGTTCGGGAAGGTGTACGGCTTTCCCGGTGAAACCGTCTCCATTTGGGACGGTGGAGTCCTGGAGGAGAGTGACATCGCCCGGATTCGCTTGCCTGAGGACGAGATCACCTCGTTTGACTTCCTTCCGCCGGCGCAGGCCGCACGCCGGATGCGCCCGATCGAGAGGCGACGGATGCTCGCTGCCTTGCGCGCCCGGATCGACCGTGCCGGACCGGCCGTGCTGGAAGACGGTGAGAGCGTCGGGCTCGGACAGGCACTGCAGCGATTGGACGTCGTCCCCCGTATTGCGATCGGCTACCAGGACATCGCCTGGCACCCGGCCATGGAGCCCGCCGCCGGCCTTCCCGTGAAGCAAGCGTGGGTGTGGGCTTTCGACCCGCTCGGCCGGGTCGTCGTCCTCGTGGATCCGCGCGACGGCCATGTCGTCCTGCCGGGCGGAACGGTCGAAATGGACGACGACGGGCCGAAGGCGGCGGCACTGCGTGAAGCCGCCGAAGAGGCGGCTCTGCGCCTCCACGGTGCCGCCTACCTCGGCTACCTCCTTGATCCGGACGGTGCGGTCTACGGCCCAGGCACCGGGGCGAACGCCCGGGCACGTTACATCGCACGCATCGACTCCGTGGGGCCGGCGGCACCGGATGTCGCGACCGGTATCACCTACGGCCGGCTGCTGGTCAGCCCGGTGCAGGCGAGCGAGCTGCTCGGCCTTGGACGCGCCGGAGCTGAACAGGCCGAGTACGCGGCCCGAATGGCGGCAGCCCGCTGGGGAATTCCGCTGAGTCCGCCGCAGGCCGCGATCGAGATCCCCCACACGGGCATGGCGGCGCTCCTGTCTTGACGTCCGCACGTGACGCGCACTTCGTGCCGGAGTCCTGCCGGCGCGACGCCCTGCACCGCCTTTCTGGCCCTGGAGGAGGACTCTCATGTCCGGCGAACCTGACACCACCGAACAGACTGTCGGCAGCCCTGACCGCGTGGTCACCGACGAGCAACGGGCGTACTGGGCCCAGGTTGAGGCGCCGATGGCCTCCTGCACCGCCTTGATCACCGATGCCGACGGCCGCATTCTCGTGGTCGACCCGACCTACAAGGACGGCTTCGACATGCCCGGCGGCATGGTGGAGGCTGGCGAAACGCAGATCGAGGGCCTGGCACGTGAACTGGCCGAGGAACTCGACCTGACCGGCGTGCCGATCGGCCGGTTCCTCGTCCTGGACCAGGTCCCCGCTGCCCGGTACGGGCGGGCCATGGTCGTCACGGTGTTCCACGTGGGTCCCCTCACCGATCAGCAGACACAGTCCCTGCGCTTCGCGGACGGGGAGATCGGCGCCGCCGAGTTCCTCCCCGTCGAGGAGGCCCTCGCGCGGCTGCCGCACCGCCTCGCCCGCCGCATCCAGGCGGCGCACGCCGCGCTCCTCACTGGTGTGCCTGCCGTTCTGATCGACGGCAAGTCCCACGTCCTGTCCAGCTCGGCCGTGTCGGAGGCGTGGTGAAGCGGCTCCTGAAACGGGTCTGGAAGACGGAACAGACCGTCTCCGAGTCCGAGGTCGCGCTCTTCGGCGGGGCGCTGCGCTACGACTTCGGCTGGGTGCGCCACGAGTACGCGCGACTGGACACCAAATTCGGGCAGGCCGCCCGGATGGTGCCGGCGCTGGTGGGCAGCACCCTGCGCCTGGCCTGGCAGGCGGACCGCCATGCCCTGTTGACCATCGGGATCGCCGAGGTGGGCCAGAGCATCACCCAAGCCGCCGGGCTGCTGGTCACCAACCAGGTGATCCAAGCCCTACTCAAGGACGGGGACAACGTCTCCCGGCTGCACGCCGCGCTGCCGGCCCTGATCGTCGGCTGCATCATCGCCGTGGTCGGCACCATCCTGGCCTGCCTATCGACGGCGGGCACCGGGCGGCTGGAACCGAAAGTCGAGAGGCTGGCCACCGAACAGTTCCTGGAGGGCGCCGCCCGCGCGGAACTCGAGGCCATCGAAGACGGCGAGTTCCGCACGCTCCTGGACTCCGCGTACTTCGGCGCCCAGTCCTCCCGCACCATGATCGGCGTCTGCGTTGCCGTGGTGAACGGCGTGTTCTCCCTCGTCGCCGCGGCCGGCGTGGTCACGGTCCTCAGCCCCGTCCTGCTGCCACTGCTGCTGCTCATCGCGCTGCCCCGTGGCTGGGGTGCCATGCATGTGGCCCGGCGCCGCTACGCCTCCCGGATGCAGTGGATCGAGCACGAGCGGGCCAAGCGCCTGGTCAACAACCTCATCACCGCCCGGGAATCTGCCACGGAGATCCGCGTTCACCAGGTCGGCCCCTTCCTGCTCGATCACTTCCACGAGATGGGCCAGACCGCCGAGGCCGAACAGACCCGCCTTGCCGACGGCCGCGCGGTCACCGAACTGATTGCCGCGGCCATGGCCGGCCTCGCGTCGGCGGCCACGTTTGCCGGCCTGGGCGTTCTGTGGCTGACCGGCCACATGAGCGCCGCCACCGTGGCCACGGCCGCGCTCGCGATCCGTACCGGCTCAGCAAGCCTCGGCGCCCTCGTCGACAACATCCTGCGGCTGCACGAGGAGTCCCTCTACGTCCGCGACCTCGACCACTTCCGTGACGAAGCCGAACGCCGGGCCATCCCCACGGGCGGCCAGCCCGTGCGCGACTTTCCCGACCAGGTCACCTTCGAGAACGTGTCGTTCACCTACCCCGACCGCGACACCCCCGCTCTGCAGGAGGTAACCCTGACTTTCCCGCGCGGGGCCGTCATCGCCTTGGTCGGCGCGAACGGCAGCGGCAAGTCCACCGCGGTGAAGCTGCTCGCCGGCCTGCACCGGCCCACGGCCGGCCGCATCCTGTGGGGGCAGACCGATCTTGTCGAGGCCGACCGGGTGGACATCTTCCGGCACGTGGCCGCTCTCGATCAGGGCTTCCAGCGCTGGCCCTTCACCCTGCGAACCAACATCCAGATCGGCCAGCCGGAACGCAACGCGGACGTCGACATCGCCCGCGCTGCCGCCTACTCTGGCGCCGACAAGCTCGCCGACGCTCTTCCCCGCGGTCTCGGCACCCTGCTGGCCCGGCAGTTCCGCGGAGGCCAGGAACTGTCCGGGGGACAGTGGCAGACGGTCGGGCAAGCCCGGCTGCGGCACCGGCAGGCGAGCCTCGTCATCGCCGATGAGCCCACCTCCGCCCTCGACCCCGAGGCCGAGATCGAGTCCTTCGAACGCATCCGCCGCCTGGCCGACGAAGGCAAGACCGTCGTGCTGGTCAGCCACCGCATGGCCGGCGTCCAGCACGCCGACATCATCTATGTCCTGGACGAGGGACACCTCGTGGAGAGCGGTTCCCACCAGGAGCTCATGGCGCGGCCTGATTCCCAGTACCGGCGCATGTACCTCATGCAGGCCAACCAGTACGGCACCGCCGCGCCACTGGTGCTACCGACTCCCTCGGCCAACGGCGAATCACATGCCGCCAGCACCCCCGACTGACACCCACCACCCGCCGCGCACCGCCCGGCCCGGTGCGCGGCGGCCTAGCAAATGGGCCGCCGACCCGCTGTGGAGCACGCTGCGCGACCTGCTGGGCTGCCTCGGCGTGATCGCGGCCGGCCTCGCCATCACCACGATCGTCACCCTCCTCACCTCCCACTTCCCCGACCACAGGATCCGTCCGTGACCCACCTCCCGCCCAAGCTCGTCATCGGAACCCGCGCGACTCCGACCTGGCCCTGGTCCAAGCAGCCCACGTCGCCGGACTACTCGAACACGCCTTCCCCCGAGTCGCCGTCCACGTGAACCCGATGAAAGCCGCCGGCGACCTGCACCAGGGACCTCTCGCGGAGATCGGCGGCAAGACCGCCTGGGTACGCGAGCTGGACCGGGCGCTGGCCACCGCACGCGTCGATGTCACCGTCTCGTGCGCCAAAGACCTCCCCGGCCCCCACGAGCGCGGCACCGACACCACCATCGGCGCCGTCCTGCCCCGCGAAGACGCCCGGGACGCCCTCGTCCTCCCGGCCGGACAGCCCGCAGCTACCCTGGACGACCTCCCATCCGGAAGCGTCCTCGGCACCAGCGCGCCCCGCCGCATCGCCCAACTCCGCACCCGCTACCCCCACCTCACCATCCAGCCGGTGCGCGGCAACCTGATCCCCCGCCTCGCCCGTCTCGATGCCGGCGAAGGCGACAAGCCGCTCGACGCCCTCGTGGTCTCCTATGCCGGACTGTGCCGGGTGTCCCAGGCGGACCGTGCCACACAGCTCATCCCGGTCTTGGTGCTGGCCCCGGCCACCGGTGCGGGCACGCTCGTCGTCGAGCAGCGAAGCGGCGACACCATCGCCGCCCACCTCGTCGACGCCATCAACGACCCCGCCACCGCCCGGCTGCTGGCCGTCGAGCGTGGCGTCCTCGCCCAGCTCAAAGGCAACTGCCAGACCGCCTGCTCAGTCCACGCCTACTACACCGGCAAACCCCACCGGATCAGAGTCGACGCTGCCGTCTTCCACCCCTCCCACGGCGATGCGATCCGCGTCGCAGCCACCGGACCGGCCGATGACCTCGGCGGCCTCGTGGAGAACATCACCCAGCTGCTGCACGGCGAAGGCGTCGAACGGTTCCTGCCGCGCTGACCCGTGCGGCCCCGGTCGCCAGCGGGAGCCCAACACGGGACGAGACACCGCATGGCGGGGACGTAACAGCCATACCTATGAGGGGGAGTTCGCAGAACGTGCCGCACCGATCCGGACCCCACGCCCCAGGAAGCCTGTGGCGAGACAGAGACTTCCGGCACTATGCCGTCGCCCAGGGCATCAGCGTTACCGGGAGCGGCGTGACCACGATCGCGCTGTCCGTCTTGGCCGTCGTCGAACTGCACGCCTCCACCTTCAACGTCGCGCTGATCGCCTTCGCCTCCAAACTCCCACCCCTGCTGCTGTCCCTCCACGCCGGGGTCCTGGCCGACCGCCGACGCAAACGTCCCCTGATCATCACCTGCGATCTGCTCTGCGCCGCTGTCCTCCTGACCCTTCCCACCGCACAGCTTCTCGCCCGCATCACCCTGATCCATCTCTACGCGGTAGCCTTCACGGTGGCCGCCCTGCAGGTTATCGGCAGTAACGCGTCCATCAGCTTCCTGCCCTCCCTCCTCGGCCCGGGACGAATCAAGGACGGCAACGCCAAGATGGGCGCCGGTAACTCCCTGGCCGACCTCATCGGCACCAACTCCGGCGGCGCCCTCGTCGTGGCGCTCGGCGCCGCCCGCGCCATCACCGTGGATGCCGCCTCCTACCTGGCCAGCGCCCTGCTCTTGTGGCGCATCAAGCACCGTGAAGACCCGCCGCCACCCCGAAAGGCCGGCACCAGCCAATGGGCCGAGATCCGCGAGGGCCTCACCTACACCCTGCGCACCCCTGTCGTGCGGTCCATCGTGCTGTCCAACACCGCCACCTCCTTCGTCCTGGCCGCCAGTAGCGCCCTCTGGTCGCTGTACTTGCTGCGCGAGCTGCACTGGAGCCCGACAGCCCTCGGCATCGTCATGGGCGCCGGCGGCGCCGGCGGCATCCTCGGCGCCCTGGTCTGGCAGCCCCTGGAACGACGCTGGGGCCCAGGCCCGGTGATGCTCGGAGCGCTCTCCCTCAACCCACTCGCCCAAATCCCTCTGGTTCTCGTCGGACCCGGACTTGGCGGGCAGATCGCCATCGGCATCGGCATGGTCATCCAAACCGGCGCTGCGGTGTGCCACGGCGGACTCCAGAGGGCGGTCCGCCAGGAACTTGCCCCCGACGAACTCCAAGGACGGGCCCAGGCCACCGGAGCGTGGCTCGCCTTCAGCCTGCGACCCTTCGCCGCCCTCGCCGCTGGCGGCCTCGGCACGTGGCTAGGGCTGCACCTCACCCTCACGCTCATCACCGTGGCCCTGGTCATCCCGTTCCTTGTGCTCTGGAACTCACCCGTGCGGGACATGAGGACGGTCGCCCCCGCTGCCCTGACTGTTACCGAGGAGCCCGCGAATCCGTGACGATCAACAACCCGGCCACGTACTGGGATCCGTTGTGGACATCAGGGCGCCGCTACCGCCGCCTCAGTCTCGAAGAGCAGCAGCTGACCGGCCAGTTCCTTGGCGCCGGCCACGGCCGGCCCGCGCTCGACGTCGGCTGCGGCGACGGTGTCCTTGCCCGGTATCTACATGGTGACCTGGGATACCGCACCACAGCGATCGACTGTTCCTCCGCCGCGCTGAAGATCGCCCAGGCCGAGCAGGACACGTCCGACGGTCCGCATTTTCAGCGGCTGGACTTCGAGACCGAGGACATCCGAGCGTTGCCGGAGGCGGGCTACGCCGCCGTCACCTGCCGCTTGGTGTTCGCCTTCATCAAGGACAAGGCGGCCTTCCTCGCCCGCGTCCGATACCTTCTCCCACCCGGCGGGACGTTCTGGGTCGTCACCCCGCTCGCTGAACGCCTCCCGGACGAACGGAAATCCATCGGGATCAGCCGGCAGCACGCCGAATTGCTGACCGCGTCCTGGTCCTCGGTCCACAGCGAAGATCTGGACACGCTGCGCTGCTACGCGTTGCGCCCCTGACCCGGTCACCGGTCTCTGGTCCCGGAGCTCTGCTGTCCACTCAGGTCAGGACTTCCCGCAGGAGGGTCAACAAGCCCTCCGTGTCGGTCAGATCAGGGACGACGGCGTCGGCCCCAGCAGCGCGGAGTTCTGCCACCGAGTGGATCCCGGAGGCGACGGCGATGCAGTGTGCCTGGGCGTCATGCGCGGCGCGCACATCGCGGGGCGTGTCCCCGATCAGGACGGTCGGCGAGACGAGTGGGATGCCGTGGGCGGCATGGATACGGGCACGGGCGGCGTCGACGAGACGCGCTCGATCGTCGCTGTCCTCGCCGTACCCGCCAACAGCCATGTCGAGCAGGCCATCAAGCCCGAACGCACGCAGCTTGACGTGGGCATTGGCCGAAATGTTGCCGGTGAGGACTGAGGAACAGATAGCTGGGTCCGCCGCGAGTGCCTTCAACGCGTCCTCGACACCGGGCAGGACATGACCCCGCCGGCGCAGATCCGCTTCGCGGCAACGGCCGGCTTCCTCCAGTGCCTGCTGCGCCCGCTCCCAGTCAGGAACCGGCAAACCGTGCCGGATGAACATCTCGCGCATGATCGCCCGATCCGTACGCCCCTCCGTTGGAGCAGGCAACTCGGCCTCCCGCCCAGCTAGTGCCTTGAAGGCGCTGGCGTAGATCTCCTTGCTCACACCGGAGTTTTCCACAAGGGTGTGGTCCACGTCCCACAACACAATTCGCTGCACGTGACCAGGGTAGGCAGCGTGAACTACCTGTTAAAAGTGGCCTTGTGGGACGTCCTGGCGTCCCGCAAGATCTTGCCGCGTCCCAGGACGTCCTGCGAGGATGCGATGGTGAACGAGCGGTTGCGTACGGTGATGCTTCAGCGGCAGATCACCCCAGAGGAGCTCGCGGCCTCGTGCCAAGTTGATGTCAAGACGGTGGAGCGCTGGATCAGCATCGGCCGGCAGCCACTCCGTCGGCACCAATGGGCGGTTGCAAAGCATCTCGGTGTGGACATGGCGTACCTGTGGCCGCCTGAGGAGGACGAGGCGCAGGGGCAGCCGACCGAGCAGACCGAACTGGTCGCTGCCTTCCCGAACCGCGCGAGCTTCCCGCGGAAGTCCTGGGTCCGCCTCCTGAAGACCGCTCAGGAACACATCGACGTACTGGTGTTCAGCGGCACGTTCTTCGCCCAGACCAACCCGCGCGTTGCGGCGATGCTCGCCGAGCGCGCCGACGCCGGAGTTCAGGTCCGCCTCTGTTTCGGTGACCCATCGGGCAAGGCGGTCGCCGTCAGGGACGAGGAAGAAGGCATCGGCGGAACCCTCTCAGCAAAGATCAGGGCGTCCCTCACCTACTACCGCAAGCTGATCGGCACGCCCCGGTGCGAGGTGCGCCTCCACGACACCACCCTCTACAACAGCCTCTTCCGCTTCGATGACGTGCTCCTGGTCAACCCGCACGTCTGGGGGCAGCCCGCCAGCGCAAACCCCCTGTTCGAGCTGCGGCGCCTGGAGGAAGACGGCTGGTTCGACCACTACGCCGGCAGCTTCGACGCGGTCTGGGAGACTGCAAAGCCCTGGTCACCCGAGTCCATGTGAGGAGCGCGGCCCGCGATGGGACGTACGGAGTACTGGTACGACGAGAACGCACCCAAGCCGAACACGTTGATCCCGGCGTGCAACATGCTGGTAGTCCGGGAGGCGGACGGGGCGATCCTCCTGCAGCGGCGCCGCGACACGGGGCAGTGGGCTCTGCCCGGGGGAGCCATGGACATAGGGGAATCCCCATCGCAGTGCGCAGTCCGGGAATGCAAGGAAGAGACCGGAATCGACGCCGAACCCACCGGGCTCCTCGGCGTGTATTCGGTCCCTGAGCATGTGGTGGCCTACACGGACGGGGAGATCCGGCAGGCATACGAGGTCACCGTGATCGGCCGGCCGGTCGGAGGCGAGCCCACTATCAACGACGAGGCCGATGGCGTCCGCTGGATCCTGCCCGGCGAACTGGACTCCTACGACATCCACCACTCCATGCGGAAGCAGATCGCCCACTACCTGGACGGGATGTTCCCTCACGTCGACTGAGCACCAGAGCCTCCCTTACCGCTCTGCCAAGATCAGCCGGGCCTCAACTCTGTGTACAGCAGCTCGCAGATCCCCATCGGCTCGGCGGATGAATCGGCCGACGACGCTGTCGCAGTCGTACCGAGTGAGGATCTCCGCCAGCCGGGCATCCACGGTGGTGGGGGTACCGTCCGGGGTGGTGGTCATATCGCAGTACACGAGAGCATCCACCAGCCCGGCGTGGTCGAGGACCGGGAACTCGGCCTCCAACTCTTCCCGCAGCCCGCGCTCTTCCGCCTCCAACAGCGCGTACGAGTGGTTGGCGACCAGCCGTACCAGGCGCTCGTCCGCGGCTGAACGGTCGCGCAGGTAGCGGGCGCCGTCCAGCGGATGGAACCCCGTCGTGGCGAGCGACGGCGTGTAACCAATGTCGTGCAGCATCGCCGCGGCCCACAGGAGTTCCGCATCGTCGCCCAGGATTCCCGCCAGGGACTGCGCCCTTGCGGCAACGCCCTGAGAGTGTGCCCAGCGCCGAGGCAGGGGCTCGGCGAGGAGAGACCCGGCCAGGTCATGGGCCCAAATGGTGAGATCCATGCTCGGCAGACTACGACGCAAGGTGCGAGGGCCGGGCGGTGATCGGCCGGACGTCCTGGGACGTCTTCCGCTTCGATCCGCGGCTGCGATGGCATACGGCATCGTCTCCGGGACGAGCATCGGGGGGTCAGCGCTCGGGCTTTGGGGGCCGCTGCATCAGCGCGGCGGCGGCCTCGTCGAGGGTGACCTTCTCGTACAGCAGGGCGGAGATCACTTGGGTGATCGGCATCTCAACGCCGTGGGCATGAGCCAGGGCGAGAATCGCCTCGGCGGATTTGACGCCCTCGGTGGTCTGCCGGGTGGCGGCCGTCGCCTGTTCGACGCTTAGACCGTGCCCGAGGTGGGTGCCGAAGGTGCGGTTGCGGGAGAGCGGGGACGAGCAGGTGGCCACCAGGTCGCCGAGGCCGGCAAGCCCTGCGAGGGTGGCCGGGTGGGCGCCCATGGCCACAGCCAGCCGGGTGGTCTCGGCCAGCCCGCGGGTGATGAGCATCGCCGAGGCGTTGTCGCCCAGGCCCATGCCCGAAGCGATGCCGACCGCCAGGGCGATGACGTTTTTCACCGCGCCGCCCAGCTCGCAGCCGATCACGTCGGTGCTGGTGTAGGGCCGGAAGTACGAGGTGTGGCACGCCTGCTGGAAGCGGCGGGCGGCGTCCTCGTCGGGACAGGCGACGGTGGCGGCGGCAGGCTGGCCGTCCATGATCTCGCGGGCAAGGTTCGGGCCGGACAGCACCGCGACCCGGTCCGCGCTCACGCCGGTTACCTCGGTGATGACCTGACTCGCCCGTTCCCCGCTGCCCAGTTCGATGCCCTTCATCAGGGACACGATCAGGGTGTAGGGCCCGATGTGCGGCGTCCACAGAGCGAGGTTGGTCCGCAGGGACTGTGCGGGGATGGACAGCACGAGGTAGTCCGCACGGTGAAGCGCGGCGGCAGGGTCGGTCGTGGCCGCCAGGGAGGCGGGCAGTTCGACGTCCGGGAAGTAACCAGGGTTACGGTGAACCGTATTGATCGCCTCGGCGATCTCGTCCCGTCGGGCGTGCACGATGACGTTGGTGCCGGCATCGGCCAGGATCTTGGCGACTGCGGTACCCCAGGAGCCGGCCGAGAACACCGCCGCACGGGCGGAACGGTGCTGGCTCACTGCGGGGTCCTCTCGCCGGGCACGGGCCCCGCACCGGGGTGGCGGCCGGGCCCGGACATTCTATCGGCCGTGCCAGGCGCGGCCGGAACGTCGAGGGGCACCGCAAGGTCAGCAGGACGGTGCGACGGCTCGTCAGCGCGGGCAGCACCCGGTGCGCCTCGCGCAGCGTTTCCTCTGTATCTAGCCCTGCTCGGGCACTGCCGCTTCCCGTTTCCGCGGCGCGGCTGAGGCGTCGATACATGTGCAGCGAGGCCCCGAAAAGCGAGTGAGTATCTGCCGGAGACCTTCACTTCGCCCACGGCAGACGAGAAAGAGCCCGAAGAGACTGGAACCTGCTCCGGAAGCATGTCAACGTACAACATCCCGGAAATACCAGGTCATTGGAGGGGCGGGTTTTCGGGTCGGCAGGAGGCCGACCACGACGTTAGCCAGCCGGTATCTCACGTGCTCGGCCTCCTCGTAGAGGCCCTGAACAAGGAGCATCACCTGTCGAATGCGACTCTCCGATCCGCCCGTTTCCCTGCTCCCCATCCGCTTGGCGACCTGGGCGCGTGGAGCGCATAGGGGCGATAGGACTGTGGTGCCCTTTCCGCAGTGATGACTTTCTGTGTTCGCACTGCCGGGCTGCTCGGTGAGGGCTTGTTGCTACGCGGCGGACCGCCGGTACCGAGCGGTCTTCGCGCACTCGGCCCACCCCGGAGACGTCGCCCGGGTGTCAGTGTTCCCGGCCCTGGGTTTCTGGTCGTACTGGCTGTTCTTCTGAGCTGTGTGGGGCGAAACATAGACCACGATCGCCGGTTAGCCAAACCGGCGATCGTGACGACCATTTGAGGGCGTTCGCATGCGGCTGCGCTTGGCGGTGGAGCAGTAGCGGATGCAGTAAATGGCGCCGCAAACCCGCAGAGAACGGCACCGTCTGCTGGTGCCTTGATGGCCGCGGCGTCCCTTCCCTGAAGCGTTGCGGCCCTCCGTCAATGTGGAATTTTCATGGCCTAAGGAGAGTGAGTAACCCTGTCCGATCCGATCAAGAAGTTGCCACCGAACGCGAAGGGGCAGATCCGGTACCGGTTCGTGGTCGATGTAGGCATCGACCACGCCACCGGGAAACGCAAGCAGCTAACTCGTACATTCGGCACGCTGAAGGAAGCGAAGGCCGAGTATGCCCGCATCACCAACCGTCGCCAGGAAGGGACGCTCGCACCGCCGAATAAGGTCACCTTGAATGAATGGCTCGACCAGTGGCTGGCCATGAAGGCTGACGACTTGGAAGAGACCACTATTTACAACTACCGCATCACCCTGGACCGGGTGCGGGGGAAGTTGGGCAACATCCGTCTTCAGGAGCTCACTGAAGAGGACGTAGAAGGGTGGATGCACTGGGCTCTGAAGCACGGGCGCGTACGCGGTGGAAGGGCCGGAACTCCGCTCGGAGTGACGAGCGTGGACATGAGCCTTGCTCGGCTGAAGGACGCTCTCAACCGAGCCGTGACGCGTCGGCTGGTGACCATGAACGTGGCCCAGCACGTGACTATTCCGCGAAGGGCGCGCAAGGAAGAACGGAAGAAGAAGGAGGAGGTGAAGCCCTGGAACGTCAAGGAGGTTCAGAGATTCGTTCAGGGCGTCAAGGGGGAACGGCTCTACGCTCCGCTCCTGCTGTCCCTCATTGGTCTACGTCCGGCTGAAGTCTGTGGGCTCCGGTGGGAAGACGTCGACCCGGACAACGCCACGATCACCATAGCCAATACGCGGACCATGATGGGCAATCGCTACGTCGTGGAGAAGGACACCAAGTCTCTGGCCGGTGAACGGGAACTCCCGTTGCCGGCTCCGGTGCTGGCTGCGCTCAGGTCGTTCAAGGCCCTCCAGGCCAAGGAGAAGCTGGCTCTGGGTGAGGCATACGCAGAGTCCGGCTATGTCCTGGTGCACGAGACCGGAGAAGCCTTCACGATCAAGCAGCTCCGTCGACGCGCGTACCGGCTCATGGTGATCCTTGGTCTCCGCCGAGTTCGTCTTTATGACGCTCGTTCGTCGTGCCTCACGTACCTGGCCAACAACGGCGTGCCGGATCACATCCTTGCGCGGTGGGCTGGACACACGAATGTGAAGACCACCAAGAAGTGGTACGTGAAGCCCGACGTAGAGGATCTTCGCGAAGCCGCCACCACGTGGGATGGCCTGCACGGTGTTGCGACTGAGGGGCAAGCGTGAGTCAGGCGGCCTACCGACCGAGCGACCTGCCCAGCCGTATGGCAGCCAAGATCGAGGTGGGCCCGGAGACCGGCTGCTGGCTGTGGACCGGTAGCTGCAACGGGGAGGGGCAGTCAGGTTACGGCCAAGTCTCCTACGAGGGAAAGACACAGCTTGTCCACCGTGTGGTGTTCAGGTTGTTGGTCGGTGAGATTCCGGAGGGCTTCCAGGTGCGTCATGCCGATCCTTGGGGACGGCACTTTACGCTTTGCTGCAACCGAGACCACCTGGAAGCCGTGCCAAAGAAGGAAGCTCTGCGGCGCAGGGACTGGGAGAGCGCGCGAGCCAGGAGGACGCACTGTCCCCACGGCCACGCGTACTCATCGGAGAACTCGTATCTGGATCCCCGAGGGTTCCGGCAGTGCCGGACGTGCCGCGCCGAGAGGGTCAGGAGCCGTCGGGTTCCTCGGGCTGTGTGAGATTTCGTGATACGTGAGAGGGTCTGAGGCGTGAGTGAGACACCGTCGAACACCCTGCAATACCGCTTTGACGGGCCAGAAGACGCTCCGGTCCTGATCTTGGGTCCCTCACTGGGTACCACATGGCACATGTGGGACCGCCAGATCCCCGAGCTGATCAAGCAGTGGCGCGTCTTCCGGTTCGACCTGCCCGGCCACGGCGGCGCCCCCGCGTACCCGGCGGGGGCGGTGGGTGACCTCACCACGCGGCTGCTGGCCACCCTCGAAGGGCTCGGCGTCCACCGCTTCGGCTACGCGGGCTGTGCGCTCGGCGGCGCCGTCGGCATCGAGCTGGCCCTGCGCCACCCGGAGCGTCTCGCCTCGCTCGCGCTGATCGCGACCTCGCCGCGCTTCGGCACGGCAGACGAGTTCCGGCAGCGGGGCGTGATCGTCCGCACGAACGGCCTCGACCCCATCGCCCGCAGCGCGCCCGAGCGCTGGTTCACCGGCGGGTTCGCCGCCGCGCAGCCCGCGATCACGGAGTGGGCCGTGCAGATGGTGCGCACCACCGACCCCGGCTGCTACATCGCCTCCTGCGAGGCGCTCGCCTCGTTCGACGTCCGTCCCGAGCTCGGGCGGGTCGGTGTGCCGACCCTGGTCCTGGTCGGCTCGGACGACCAGATCACCGGCCCCGCCGAGGCCCGCACGCTGGTCGCGGGGATCCCGGACGCCCGCCTCGCCGTCGTCCCCGGCGCCTCCCACCTGGTCCCGGTGGAGCAGCCCGCGGCCGTCACCGACCTGCTGGTGCGGCACTTCTCCACCGCCTGGCAGCCCGCGTTCGAGACCTCCACCGGCCAGAACGTCCTGCCCCCGGTCGCCCTCAAGCCGGTCCTGTCGACCGCCCCGCCGCAGCCCCCGCAGACCGGGCCCGTCGCCGAGATCGCCCCGGTCGCCGTACCGCCGCAGGCGCAGGGGCGGCCCGACCCGTACGACGCGGGGATCAAGGTCCGCCGCGAGGTGCTGGGCGACGCGCACGTCGACCGGGCGCTGGCGCAGGCCGACGAGTTTGCCGGGGACTTCCAGGAGTTCATCACCCGCTACGCCTGGGGCGAGATCTGGGACCGTCCCGGCCTCGACCGGCGCACCCGCAGCTGCGTCACCCTCACCGCCCTGGTCGCCGGTGGGCACCTGGACGAGCTGGCCTTCCATACCAGAGCCGCCCTGCGCAACGGACTCACCCCGGGCGAGATCAAGGAAGTGCTGCTCCAGGCGGCCGTCTACTGCGGCGTCCCCGCCGCGAACAGCGCGTTCAAGGTGGCCCAGCAGGTCATCCGCGAGGAGACCACGCCGCAGGAGTGAGCCTGCCCACGGGCCCCGAGGGAGGATGGAGACCATGAAGCTCACGAAGAAGTCGCACGCCTGCGTCCGCCTGGAGAAGGACGGCCGGACACTCGTCCTCGACCCCGGCGGGTTCAGCGAGGAGGACGCAGCGCTCGGCGCGGACGCCATCCTCGTCACCCACGAGCACCCCGATCACTTCGACGAGCTCCGGCTGCGCGCCGCGATGGAGGCCGATCCGGCCGCCGAGATCTGGACCCTCAAGGCGGTCGCCGAGAAGATCTCCGCCGCTTTCCCCGGCCGCGTCCACACCGTGGGCCACGGCGACACCTTCACCGCCGCCGGTTTCGACGTCCAGGTCCACGGCGAGCTCCACGCGGTGATCCACCCGGACATCCCGCGCATCACCAACGTCGGTTACCTCGTCGACGGCGGCACGGTCTTCCACCCCGGCGACGCCCTCACCGTCCCCGACCACCCCGTCGAGACGCTGCTGCTTCCGGTGATGGCCCCCTGGAGCAAGATCTCCGAGGTCATCGACTACGTCCGCGAGCTGAAGCCGCGGCGCGCCTACGACATCCACGACGCCCTGCTCACCGACCTGGCCCGCCCGATCTACGACCGGCAGATCGGACAGCTCGGCGGCTCCGAGCACCTGCGGCTCACCCCGGGGGCGTCGGCGGACCTCTGACGCCGGGACGGCGTTGTCAGACCCGCCGGGTAGGTTGTGGGGCATGCGCATCGCGACCTGGAACGTGAACTCGATCACCGCCCGCCTGCCGAGGCTCCTGGCCTGGCTGGAGAGCAGCGGCACGGACGTGCTGTGCCTCCAGGAGGCCAAGGTCGCCGAGGAGCAGTTCCCGTCGGAGCAACTGCGCCAGCTGGGCTACGAGTCGGCGGTCCACGCCACCGGCCGGTGGAACGGCGTGGCGGTGCTCTCCCGCGTCGGCATCGAGGACGTCGTCAAGGGCGTGCCCGGCGACCCCGGGTTCGACGGCTCGGTGGAGCCCCGCGCCATCTCGGCGACCTGCGGCCCGCTCCGCGTCTGGTCGGTCTACGTGCCGAACGGCCGTGAGGTGGACCACCCGCACTACGCCTACAAGCTCCAGTGGTTCGAGGCGCTCAAGGCCGCCGTCGCCGGTGACGCGGCGGGCAGCCGCCCCTTCGCGGTGTTGGGCGACTACAACGTGGCGCCGACGGACGACGACGTCTTCGACCCGGCCTTCTTCGAGGGCTCCACCCACGTCACCCCGGCCGAGCGCGCGGCCCTGGCTTCCCTGCGTGAGGCGGGCCTGTCCGACGTGGTCCCGCGCCCCCTCAAGTACGACCACCCGTTCACGTACTGGGACTACCGCCAGCTCTCCTTCCCGAAGAACCGCGGCATGCGCATCGACCTGGTGTACGGCAACGCGCCCTTCGCGAAGGCCGTCAGCGACGCGTACGTGGACCGCGAGGAGCGCAAGGGCAAGGGCGCGTCCGACCACGCGCCCGTGGTCGTGGACCTGGACGTCTAGGAGTGTCCTGAAGATCTTGGGATTGCGCCCGGCTAGCACCGGTTCGTGGCGATTGGCATTTACCGGCAATCCGGGGCGATCCCGGCGGCCGGAGCAAGATCTTCATCGGTTTTCTGGACTAGGGCCTGTCGCCCCGGGGCCGCAGCAGCCGCAGGTCGACCGAGTCCGCCAGGGCCGCCAGTCCCGTGTCGCCCGGATGCAGATGGTCCCCGCTGTCGTAGGCGGGGAGCATCCGGGCGGGCCGCCCGGGATCACGGACCACCGCGTCGAAGTCGAGCACGCCGTCGAAGACCTCGCCGTCGCGGATCCACGCGTTCACGGCGACCCGCTCGGCATCGACGGCGGCCGTGCACCGCGCCTCGCCCTCGCAGGGCAGGATCGTCGCCGCGAGCATCCGCAGGCCCCGGGCGTGCCCGCGCGCCGCGAGCTCCCGCAGCCCCGCGATCACCTGCTCCGCGGAGGTGCCCCACCGCAGGTCGTTGATGCCCTCGAAGACGACGGCCGTACGGTGCGACGGCTGGGCGAGGACGTCCCGGTCGAAGCGGTGCAGGGCGCTCACCCCGGCCGTGTCCGTGGACACCCCGTCGCCGGGGTACCGGTCGGTGACCACGCGGTTGCCCGAGACGCCCAGGTTCAGCACGCCGTAGCGCGGGACGGCGTCCTGCCTCAGGAGCCGGCCGGCCAGCACGTTCGGCCAGCGCCGGTTGGCGTCCATCGTCGACTTGTCCCCGTCGGTGATCGAGTCCCCGAGCAGCACCACCGACCCGGGCCCGCCGCTCACGTCGACCCCGGCGAGCAGCGGCCAGCGGGTGATCACCGAGGTGTACGCCCCGGCGGCGCCGTCCGCCGTGTGGTCGCCGGGCTCGCTGACGTAGGAACGCTGCTGCGCGAGGCCGTGCACGGGCGCCGCGGCCACCGTCCCGGGCAGATGGAAGCTCACCAGGAGATCGGTGTCCGCCGGGACAGAGAAGCCGAGCGGATCGCTGTACGCCTGTGTCCCGGCCGGGATCGTCACGCCCGCCGCACCGCCGAACGACAGCGCCACCGGTGTGCTCCGCGAGGCCGCGCCGGTCGCCTGCACCGCGACCGTGGCGCTCCCGATCCGTACCGGAGCCGCCGCGAAGGTGTTGTCGAACCGCACCCGCACCCGGGGCCCGCCGGCCGAGGTGTGCACGACCAGTCGCAGGGTGCGGTCCGTCCAGGGGCCCACGGCGGCGTAGCCCCCCGTGGCCGTAACCCAGCTGCCCGTCCAGCCCTGCGTGGCGGTCCGTACCGAGACCGCGAAGACGTGCAGACCGGCCGCGCTGGGCAGCCGGACGGAGGTGACCGCGCGGCCCGGGACCAGCGGCACCGTCACGACGTACAGGCGGGCCTGCCGGGCGAGTTGGCCGCCCGGCGTGTTGATGTGCGGCAGAGCCACCGCCTTGGTCGCGAGCGGCCCGGTGAGCCAGTCGGGCGCGGTCAGCCGGTACCCGGAGCGGGTGCCGTTCGCGTACGTGACCGTGCCCGGGCCGCCCACCTCGGTACCGGCGGTGCCCGCCACCAGGAAGGCCAGGGCGTCGCCGCGCCCCGTTACCCGGACGTCCTGCCCGGCGGCGCGGACGTTGTTCCGCTCCCCGGGCTGCCGCTTCGGCCAGGTCAGCCGGGCGCCCTGCACGGTGAGGACGCGCCCGGGCGTCCAGCCCGCGGCGCTGAGGTCCCGCGTTGGCAGGGATGCGCCGGAGCCGTCGAAGTCGGCTCGGCCGGGCGAGCTGTCGTCGCTGACGGCCACGTTGTCGAACAGCCGCTCAAGCGGCACCGGCGCGGCCCGTCCCTCCCCGGCGGCATGCGCCGCCACCGCCGGGACCAGCGACCCGCACAGGGCCAGGACGACAAGGATCACCCGGACACATCGGCGCACGGCCGACTCCTCCCGCTCACACACGACGCGACAACACCAAACGCAGGGACGGAACCGCAGAGGCAACGACGGACGAGACGCAAGACGCACGGTGAAGTTAGGGAGGCAGGAGTGACCCGTCAACGCGCGCCGCGTGAACTCGGCCTGAACTCGACCGGGATCGACGGGTCCGCGCGCCCTGTGGTGCGTACGGCGGTACGAATGACACGCTGGACGTATGAACATCCCCTTCCTGGGCAACCGGCGCCAGAAGGTCGGGGTCCCCGATCCGGCAGGCATCGCGGAACTCCTCGCCGAGTGTGAACTGCTCCGCTCCCAGGCGTCCCGGGCGGGTGTCCGGCTGGACGACACGGCTGCCTCGCTGGAGGCGCTCGACCAGCTCCTGCCGCGCTGGCGGGACGACGAGGACACCCTGACCTGGCTCGGCAACGACGCCGGTCTCTACCTGGGCAGCGTCATCGTGCGCACCGTCGAGGGCGCCGCCTGGAAGATCCGTCCCGACGGGCAGCCCGTCGTACGCCTGGACTCCGGCCGCGAGTTCGACGTCGTCGACTCCGGCCACGAGTGGGCCGCGTACGGGGTGCCCGAGCTGTCGCAGCTGTACGCGGAAGTCGCGGAGTCGTGAGCCCCATGGCCACAACCTTTGGCCCAAAGTCAGACGTAAATACGGCTAATGATCGAAAAGTGCGTGTCGCCCGACAAGTTCGATCTTGCCTGGATACGTTGCGGCAACCACCACACAGCTGAGAGTGAGTAGGGCTGAGCATGGCCGTCGAGCCGCTGATCGAGCTGCGTGACGTCAACAAGCACTTCGGGGAGCTGCATGTCCTGCAGGACATCAATCTCACCGTCGGCCGGGGAGAGGTGGTCGTGGTCATCGGCCCGTCGGGGTCGGGAAAGTCGACCCTCTGCCGGGCGGTCAATCGCCTGGAGACCATCGAGTCCGGGGAGATCGTCCTCGACGGACAGCCGCTGCCGGAGGAGGGCAAGCCCCTCGCGCGGCTGCGCGCGGATGTCGGCATGGTCTTCCAGGCCTTCAACCTCTTCGCCCACAAGACCGTCCTGCAGAACCTCTCCCTGGGGCAGGTCAAGGTGCGCGGGCGCAAGAAGGAGGACGCCGACAACCGCTCCCGTGAACTCCTCGACCGGGTCGGCGTCGCCGACCAGGCGGACAAGTACCCGGCGCAGCTCTCGGGCGGTCAGCAGCAGCGGGTGGCCATCGCCCGCGCCCTGGCCATGGAGCCCAAGGCGATGCTCTTCGACGAGCCGACCTCGGCCCTGGACCCGGAGATGATCAACGAGGTGCTGGAGGTCATGAAGCAACTGGCCCGCGACGGCATGACCATGATCGTCGTCACCCACGAGATGGGCTTCGCCCGTTCGGCCGCCAACCGCGTCGTCTTCATGGCCGACGGCCGGATCGTCGAGGACCGCACCCCTGACGAGTTCTTCACCAACCCCACCAGCGACCGCGCCAAGGACTTCCTCTCCAAGATCCTCAAGCACTGAACGGGCAGGCACCGGACGGCTCATCGGATCGGACCTCGACTACGATGTGCCCTTCATCCCTGTCGGAGAGGGGGACTTCGCCGAAGGCCGCCGATCCCGCCGGGGAAGAGCAGACCGCCCGCCCGGTCCGCGGGGCCATTCCCGCCGGGTGCGGCCCCCACGGCCCGAAGGCCACGGGGGCGGCGGTTCACATCGGCCAGGCCCGTCCGGCGGCAGCCGGAGATCACTGCTCGCGCAGCGGAACCGACACGTACGACGGGTCGTTCGCCGGCGAGGAGAAGGTCAGCTGCGCGCCGGACGGGTTGTGCTCGATGTAGAGCGGGTCGACCGTGTCGACGACCAGGGCGAGGCGATGCCCGGCCGGGACGTCGAAGGCCGTGGAGTACAGCTCCAGGTCGACGCCGAACGGCCTTCCGGGGGTGCGCCCGTGGAAGGTGTACGGCGCGTGGGTGACCAGCTTGCCGAGGCCGAGCGGCCCCACGTCGTACAGGTACGCGACGAGGGTGCCGCTCTCCTTGGTCGGGGTGAGGGTGGTGTGCAGCTTCGTCGTTCCGCGCACCTGCCCGGCCGTGGCCGACTTCTGCGACTGCCACACGGCGGCCCAGCGGCGGGGGAGCAGCGGGATCGAGGCCATCGGCGGCAGCTGGGCCGCCTGGTCGAGGATGCTGGACAGGAAGACGACACCGCCGTCCGCACCCGAGTTCACGTTCGCGCGGATCGTGGTCGTGCCTTTAAGAGCGATCTTCCGGTCGGTCGCGGCGACCGACTTCCAGTCCGGGTAGCCCTCGTAGCCGCCGGAGGAACGGGACTTGAGCTGGACGGGCTGCTCGCGGTCGATGCCGTTGTCCTCGCCCCTGAGGTGGTGGTCGAACCAGCGACCGGTGTCCTTCCAGACGTCGTTGGGCAGTCCGAACAGGCCGGTCAGCTCGGCGGTGGCGTGGTCTCCGGGCCGCATCTCCAGCCGCTTCGGGCCGGTCAGCTTCTCGTAGAAGTCGGCGTACTGGTTGGGCGGGAAGACGCTGTCGCCCCAGGCGTTGGCGAGCATGATCGCCGCGCCGTTCTCGTTGATCCGGTCGACATAGGTCGCAGCGGAACGTTTCTTCCCCCAGGCGATGAGCTCCGGTTCCTTCGCCAGGTTGGAGCTGTAGAAGTCGTTGAAGGTCTGCCGGAGTTCCGCACTCTGGCGGCCCGTCACCACGCTCGCGCCGTCCAGCAGGGCGGCGGCCTGGAGGTGCTGGGTTCGCCCGGCGTATATGGAGCCGATCAGGTCGGCCCAGCCGCTGAGCGAGGCGACCGCCTTGATCCGCTTGTCGTGCGCGGCGGTGAGCAGGCTGATGCCCGCGCCGTAGGAGACGCCCGCCATGCCGATGTGCCCGGCGTCGGCGGGGGTGTGGGCGAGCGCCCAGTCGATGACCTTCGACGCGTCGGCGACGTCGGGTGGGCCCGCCACTTCTATCTCGCCGCCCGACTGCCAGAAGCCGCGCACGTTGTAGGTGACCACGACGTACCCGGAGTCGGCGAGCTTCTGCGCCTGGGCCAGGTACTCGACCTGGGGGAGACCCCAGCTTGTGGGCATGACGAGCAGCGGGTAGCGGTCGCTGTCGCGGGCCCCGGCCGGGGTGACGACGTTGGCCTTGAGGACGGTGCCGCCGTCGCCGGCGATGTCGACGAAGCGGACGGGGTTCGGGGCCGCCTGGGCGGTGGGGGCGAATCCGAGGGCGGTGCCGGCGGCCAGGGTCGCCGAGACGGCGCCTACGGCGGTGGTGCGCAGGGCCTTGCGGTGGGGTCCCACGGTCACTCCTCACTCGTGTAAGTGCAAAGTGACCGAAAGGTAACCTCAGCCTCTTACCAGGGGTAACCCGTCGGTAAGTTACGTGCCAGTAACGATTGTTGAGCAGTGGAGGAACTCAGGAGGACCGGTGGGAGTTGCGTGGAGCGGCGGGGGTCGCGGCGGGCAGCGGGGTCTGCGCGGGCCGCGTCACGTCCTCCACCAGTTCGACGACGTCCGGGCCGTACGCCTGAGAGTTGATCACCTTCAGCAGCAGGACGAACGAGCTGTTGCCGTACTTGCGGGTCAGGCGCTCGTGGTTGCGGGCCAGGTAACGCGTGGTCGCCTGGTTGGTGATCGACGTCTGGCCGCAGAACAGGAACACCGGACGGGTGTTCTGGCTGCGCTCCGCCGTGAGCCGGGCCAGCAGCGCGTACTCCTCCCTGCCGTTCTCCACGCGGTAGCGCTCCGTGCCCACGAGGAACGAGCCGCGATCCGGGCCCGGTTCGGAGTCGACGTTCACCCGCACCCCGGGCAGGAGGGAGGACAGATGGGCCGCCATCCGGCGGTTGGACGCCGGGCCGCCCACGCAGAACTCGGTGCGCTCCCCGAAGCCCTGGCGTGCCGTGTCGTGCGGGAGTATCTGGGCGTGGGCGTTGCAGTCCTTGATCAGCGCGGCGAGTTCGAGCAGCGCGAACACGTCGTAGCGCATCACCGCGAGTTCGGGTCCCGTCGCGCCCCGGTTCACCACCAGCAGGGACTCGGAGTTGTCCGGAAGCCCGAAGAACGCCTGCTTCCGGCGGAGCTTGCGCCGCCACAGGTAGGTGCGGGCCACCCAGCCGAGCGCGGCACTGATGCCCGCCGCGACCACACCCAGAACGATGTTGCGCACGTCGTCATTCATGGGCGCGCATGGTAGCGGGCCCGACGCACCAGTGTTCGACGCCTGCCTGACGCGGCCATGGCGATGAATTAAGCTGCGCGGACGGCCTTTGACTGGAGGTGCGGATGCGTCGCCCTGTCGCGCGGAATCTGACGGTCCTGGCGGTTTCGGCCGCCGTGGTGGTGTCGGTGGGAGCGGCGGCGCCGCCACCCGCCGCACAGAGCGCCGGCGGTGAGAAATCCCCGCTGGCCGTCGGCTACGGGGGTGCCGTCTCGAGCGTCGATCCCGACGCCTCCGCCGCAGGCATCGAGGTCTTGAAGAAGGGTGGCAACGCCGTCGACGCCGCCGTCGCCACGGCCGCCGCGCTCGGCGTCACCGAGCCCTACTCCGCCGGCATCGGCGGAGGCGGCTATTTCGTGTACTACGACGCCAAGTCCCGTACGGTACGCACCATCGACGGCCGCGAGACCGCCCCGCTGAGCGCCGGCAAGGACCTGTTCCTCGAGAACGGCAAGCCCCTCGCCTTCGCCGACGCCGTCAGCAGCGGCCTGAGCGTCGGCACGCCGGGCACGCCCGCCACCTGGCAGACGGCGCTCGACCAGTGGGGCAGCAAGCGGCTCGCCAGTGTCCTGAAGCCGGCCGAGCGGCTGGCGCGCGACGGCTTCACCGTCGACGAGACCTTCCGCTCGCAGACGGCGTCCAACGAGGCCCGTTTCCGCTACTTCCCGGACACCACCGACCTGTTCCTGCCGGGCGGACGGCTTCCCGTCGTCGGCTCCACCTTCAAGAACCCCGACCTCGCCCGCACGTACGCGGAGTTGGGGCACAAGGGCGTCGACGCGATGTACCGCGGCAGGCTGGGCCAGGACATCGTCGACACGGTCGACAAGCCACCGGTCGATCCCGACTCGGGCTGGAACGCCCGGCCCGGCGACCTGACCGCGAAGGACCTGGCGGCCTACCGCACCAAGCTCCAGGCACCCACCCGGACCGCGTACCGCGGCCTCGGTGTCTACTCCATGGCACCGTCCTCCTCCGGCGGTACGACCGTCGGTGAGGCGCTCAACATCCTGGAGCGGACCGACCTGCCCAAGGCGAGCAAGGCGAAGTACCTGCACCGCTTCATCGAGGCGAGCCGGATCGCGTTCGCGGACCGGGGGCGCTGGGTCGGTGACCCGGCCTTCGAGGACGTGCCGACGAAGGAACTGCTGTCGCAGCGGTTCGCCGACTCGCGCGAGTGCCTCATCAAGGACGACGCGGTGCTCACCAGTCCCGTGGCGCCGGGGGACCCGCGCGACCCCGCGCGCTGCGGCTCGGGGGACAAGGCGGCCCCGACGACGTACGAGGGCGACAGCACCACGCACCTGACGGTGGCCGACAAGTGGGGCAACGTCGTCGCCTACACCCTCACCATCGAGCAGACCGGCGGCAGCGGGATCACCGTCCCCGGGCGGGGCTTCATCCTCAACAACGAGCTGACGGACTTCTCCTTCGCCCCGGCGAACCCTGCCGTGCACGACCCCAACCTGCCCGGGCCCGGCAAGCGGCCGCGGTCGTCGATCTCGCCGACGATCGTGCTGGACCGGCACCACCAGCCCGTGGTGGCGCTGGGGTCGCCGGGTGGCGCGACGATCATCACGACCGTTCTGCAGACGCTCACCGGGTTCGTCGACCGGGGCCTGCCGCTGGTCGACGCGATCGCGGCGCCCCGGGCGAGTCAGCGGAACGCGGCGCAGACCGAGCTGGAGCCCGGGCTGTACGACAACGCCGAATTGAGGAAGCAGCTCGAGGCGATCGGGCACTCGTTCAAGGCGAACCCGGAGATCGGTGCGGCCACCGGTGTGCAGCGGCTGCCGGGCGGCAAGTGGCTGGCAGCCGCTGAGACCGTGCGGCGGGGTGGGGGGTCGGCGATGGTGGTGCGGCCCTCGCGTTGACGGCCGTGTGGGGGTGCGTGGGGGCTGGTCGCGCCCACGGGGCGGGAGTCGCACATCGACATGGCCCCGCGCCCCTAACGGGGCGCTGCGGGACTCTGCGTCCGGAACATGAGTTTCCCGTCCTCCACGTCCACCGTCACCTCGCCGCCTTCGTCGGCCCTGCCGTCCAGCAGCAGCCGTGACAGTTCGTTGTCCACCTCGCGCTGGATCGTGCGGCGGAGCGGGCGGGCGCCGTACTCCGGCTGGTAGCCGCGTTCGGCCAGCCATTCCACCGCCCGGTCGGTGAAGGTCACCGTGATGCCCTTGTCCTGCACCAGGGACCGGGTGCGGTCCAGCAGGAGGTTGGTGATCCGGCGCAGCTGCTCCGTGGTGAGCTGGCGGAAGACGACGATCTCGTCGATGCGGTTGAGGAATTCCGGGCGGAAGTGCTCGCGCAGCGGGCGCAGGATCTGCTCGCGGCGGGCCTCCTCGTCCGCGTCGGCGCCGCCCGCGGCGAAGCCCGTCTGGGCGCCCCGGCGGGTGATGGCCTCGGAGCCGAGGTTGCTCGTCATGACGATGACGGTGTTGCTGAAGTCCACCGTGCGGCCCTGGGAGTCGGTCAGCCGGCCGTCGTCGAGGACCTGGAGCAGGATGTTGAAGACGTCCGGGTGGGCCTTCTCCACCTCGTCCAGCAGGAGCAGCGAGTACGGGTGACGGCGCACGACCTCGGTGAGCTGGCCCGCCTCCTCGTGGCCGACGTAGCCGGGCGGTGCGCCGACCAGCCGGCTGACCGTGTGGCGCTCCTGGTACTCGCTCATGTCGAGCCGGACCATGCGGTCCTCGCTGCCGAACAGGGCCTCGGCGAGCGCCCGGGCCAGTTCGGTCTTGCCGACGCCCGTGGGGCCGAGGAACAGGAAGCCGCCGATCGGCCGGTCGGGGGCCGCCAGCCCGGCGCGGGAACGCAGCACCGCGTCCGACACGACCCGCACGGCCTCGTCCTGGCCGACCACCCGCTGGTGCAGATGCTCCTCCAGCCCCAGCAGACGGTCCTTCTCCTCCTGGGTGAGGCTGGCGACCGGGATGCCGGTCTGCCGGGACACCACCTCGGCGATCGACTCGGCCCCGACCACCAGGTCCTGGCCCTCGTCGACCTCGCTGTCGCCGCCGGCCTCGGTGATCCGCTGCTTCAGCTCCACGATCCGGTCGCGCAACTGCGTGGCCTGCTCGTAACTCTCGTCCGCTACGGCCTGGTCCTTGTCCCGGGTCAGCTGCTCCAGCTCCCGCTCCAGGGCCCGTACGTCCGTGCCCTTGGTCCGGGCCCGCAGCCGCACCCGGGCACCGGCCTGGTCGATCAGGTCGATCGCCTTGTCGGGCAGGCGGCGGTCGGTGAGGTAGCGGTCCGACAGCTCCACGGCCGCGACCAGGGCCTCGTCGGTGTACCGAACCTGGTGGTGGGCCTCGTAGCGGTCCTGGAGGCCGCGCAGGATCTCGATCGCGTCCGCGGGCGTCGGCTCCGGCACCATGATCGGCTGGAAGCGGCGGGCCAGCGCCGCGTCCTTCTCGATGCGGCGGTACTCCTCCAGCGTGGTGGCGCCCGCGATGTGCAGCTCGCCCCGGGCGAGGGCCGGCTTGAGGATGTTCCCGGCGTCCATCGAGCTGCCGTCGCCGCCACCGGATCCGGCGCCCACGACCGTGTGCAGCTCGTCGATGAAGATGATCAACTGGTCGGAGTGGGCGCGGATCTCGCCCACGATGTTGTTCATCCGCTCCTCGAAGTCACCCCGGTAGCGGGTGCCCGCGACCACGCCCGTGAGGTCCAGGGCGACCACGCGGCGCCCGAGCAGCACATCGGGCACGTCCGCCTCGGAGATGCGCTGTGCCAGCCCTTCCACGATGGCCGTCTTGCCGACTCCCGCGTCACCGATCAGCACCGGGTTGTTCTTGCCGCGGCGGGAGAGGACCTCGACGGTCTGCTCGATCTCCTGGTCCCGGCCGATCACCGGGTCGATCCGGCCCTGCCGGGCCAGCTCGGTGAGGTCACGGCCGTACTTGTCGAGGGTCGGGGTGTTCGTCGGGCGCGGGCGCTCGGACTGGGGGACCTCCGGCGCCTCGGACGGCTCGGAGGGGGCGAAGCGGGCCGCGTTGAGGATGTGCCCGGCGGCGGAGTCGGGGTTCGACGCAAGGGCGCTCAGCACGTGCTCCGGGCCGATGTAGCCGTAGCCGCGGGCCCGGGCCATGTCGTGCGCGTCCAGCAGGGCCCGCTTGGCGGCCGGGGTGAGGGAGAGCGCGGTCGGCGGCGGGGCGTCGTCCGGGGCGTGCTGGGCCGGCCCCGACCGGTCGTCGATCTGCGACGCCAGCGAGTCGGGATTCGCACCGGCCTTGCTGAGCAGGGTGCGGGTGGGTTCGGTGGCGAGCGCCGCCCGCAGCAGATGCTGGGTGTCGAGGTCCCGGCTGCCGTGCTCGGCGGCGTACTGGGCCGCGCCGCGGACGAGCTCCCGGGCCGGCTGACTCAGCAGCCGCCCGAGATCGATCTGCCGGGGACCGGGACGCGGTCCGCCGAAGAACCGTGCGAGGAATTCTCCGAAGGGATCCGAGCCGTAGCCCTCCGGGCTGGTGAAGCCGCTGCTCATGGGCCTTCCGTTCCCGGCGTCCCCGGCGCGCGGGCGGGGGACGCCCTCGCTGGTCGACGTGCCGGGGTCGGGTAACCCGGGTGGCAGCCGGTTACACCTGGGGCGCGCTCGTAGAACACCTTCGCACGATCGTCGGCGAGGGGCACCTTTGGGGTGTATCCGGGTAAATCCGGCATCGGTCAGCGTGCGGTCAGGATCCTCGGTCCCGTGTCCGTGATCGCCACCGTGTGCTCCGCGTGGGCCGCGCGGGAGCCGTCGTTCGTCTTCAGGGTCCAGCCGTCGGGAGCCGCGTGGTAGGCGTCCGTGCCGCCCGCGACGACCATGGGTTCGATCGCCAGCACCATGCCGTGCCGCAGCCGCATGCCCCGCCCCGGGCGGCCCTCGTTGGGTACCCCGGGGTCCTCGTGCATACGGCGGCCGATGCCGTGGCCGCCGAAGCCGTCCGGGATGCCGTAGCCCGCGCCGCGGCAGACCGTGCCGATCGCGTGGGCGATGTCGCCGATCCGGTTGCCCACGACGGCGGCCTCGATGCCGGCCGCGAGGGCCCGCTCGGCGGTCTCGATCAGGCGGAGGTCCGCCTCACGCGGGGTGCCGACGACGAAGCTGAGCGCCGAGTCGCCGACCCAGCCGCCCAGTTCGGCGCCGAAGTCGATGGAGACCAGGTCGCCGTCGCGCAGACGGTAGCGGGTCGGGACGCCGTGCACGATCGCGTCGTTGACCGAGACGCACAGGACGGCGGGGAAGGGGGTCGGCGCGAAGGACGGCCGGTATCCCAGGAAGGGCGAGGTCGCGCCCGCCTCGCGCAGCACGCCGTGCGCCACCTCGTTCAGCTCCAGCAGGGATACGCCCACGTCGGCGGCCTCCTGTGCGGCCGTCAGGGCCCGGGCGACGACTTGGCCCGCCTCGTGCATCGCGTCGATAGAAGTGTCTGTCTTCAGCTCCACCATGCCAATTATTATACCGGTATTAGAATGGGGGCATGGTGCGCACCCCTCTCACCCCCGAAGAGCGCGAACGCGGCGAGCGGCTCGGCAAACTGCTGCGTGAGGCGCGTGGTGGCCGGAGCATGACGGAGATCGCGGCGAGCGCGGGCATCTCCGCCGAGACCCTCCGGAAGATCGAGACCGGCCGGGCCCCGACCCCGGCCTTCTTCACCGTGGCCGCGCTGGCCGGAGTCCTCGGGCTGTCCATGGACGATCTGGCCGGGCAATGCGTGCTGGTGCCCCTCTGAGGAACCCGCGCCGCGTGTGAAAACTCCCCGTAGCACGTCCGTAACACGACTGGTGTTGCCTACGGGGCGGAATGCTCCGGCCTCACGGGAGTTGAGCGATGGCGGCGGATCAACTCCCGGCTGAAGTCGGCGAGTTCGTGACCTACCTGGACGGCCTGCTGGCACGCCTCGATCCGTCCGGCGGCTGGTGCGCGGTGTTCTGGCAGCGCGACCCGGAGGGCATGCGGGCCTGCCTCGAGGGGCGTGACGTGCCGCCCTGGGACGTGGTCGAGGCGCTGCTGCAGGACCTCACCGGGCAGTACGGCCCGGGCGGAGCCGGCCCGGAGACGGAGCTCGCCCGCGCCCTGCACGCCGCCGCGCTCGCCGTGCACGACACCCGGCCCGGGGGCCGCGACGCCCTCGGCGACCGCCTCGACGTCATGCTCCGCGACCAGAAGTACGCCGCCGAACGCCAGGCCGCCCTCGCCCGCCACCTGACCTCGGCCACGACCCCCGAACAGGCCGACGCCCTGCGCCTGGACCTGGCCTGGGCACGCGACGACCACGAACGCGCCGCGGCCCGCTGCGAGGAGCTCCGGGCACGGCTGGCTCACGTCGACCGGCGCGAGCGGGGGGTGGTCCCCGTGGAGTGGGGAGAGCGGGGTGTGCCCCCGGCGGGGTGGGGCGACGGCGCCGGACTGCGTGGTGCCGGGACGGCATCGCCGGTTGGCGCTCCGCAGCGCGGCGGCACGGGCTCGACCGCAGGGGCGACGGGCCGGTACGGCGCTGCCGACCCGGAGGCCGGGGGGCCCGGCGGGCACCACCCGGTCGTCCGAGGCGTTTCCGGAGAGGCGGCCGCTGGTGTCGCACCCGACCCGGCCCCGGGACCCTCAGGCCGCCCCGGCTCCGTCGCCCGCGAGACCGGATGGCCCGCCCGACAGCACCCGCAGAGCCGTAGCGCCTTCGGAGAACCCGCCGCCGGTGCCACATCCGAGGGGTTCTCCCACC